>CADBYT010000011.1 GCA_902798975.1 uncultured Bacteroidia bacterium
ATGGAGATGATGGCGTTGCGCTTGATGTCGTTGGCGATGGAGGCGCCCACCTTGTCGGAGGAGATGATACCGTTCGGGTTCTCCAGCGTGGAGGTGAAGTCGGCGAGGCTCACGTTCTCGGTGTAGAAGCCCTTCAGGGACTCGTACAGCATGCCTTCGATCTCGGCGTCGACCGTGGAGGTCTCATCCTGGAACTTGTAGGAGGTCGTGATCTTCATCTGGCTGTCGCCACCGAACTGTTTGACCTCGACGGAGGACTCGGGATCGGCCAGGTTGAAGGTCTTGTTCACGGCGGAACGGACCTCCTCGGCGGTCACGGGCTTGTCGAAGCGGACCACGTAGGTGCGGCCGCCGGTGAAGTCGACACCATAGGTGAAGCCCTTGATGAACATGGAACCGAGGGCGATCACGATGAGGGCGCCGGAGATGATGTAGGACCACTTGCGGCCCTCCAGGAAGTTGATGTGCGTGTTCTTGAGGAAGTTCTTCGTCAGGTTGTTCTCGAAGGTGATGTTCTTGCCTCTCTTGAGGCGGCCTTCGAAGATCAGGCGGGTCACGAAGATGGCGGTGAACATGGAGGTGATGATACCGATGATGAGCGTGGTAGCGAAGCCCTTGATCGGACCGGAGCCGAAGAAGAAGAGCACGATACCCGTCAGGAGGGTGGTCACCTGGCCGTCGATGATGGCGGAGTAGGCGTTCTTGTAACCGTCGGCGACGGCCTTGCCCAGACCCTTGCCGGCCTTGAGCTCTTCCTTGATGCGCTCATAGATGATCACGTTGGCATCCACGGCCATACCCAGGGTCAGGACGAGACCGGCGATACCCGGCAGCGTCAGCACAGCGCCGAAGGCGGACAGGGTGCCGAAGAGGAGCACGACGTTGGACAGCAGCGCGATGTCGGCGGCGATACCGGCTCCCTGGTAGAAGAAGAGCATGTAGAGCAGCACGAGGCAGAACGCGATCAGGAAGGAAATGAGACCGGCGCGGATGGACTCGGCACCGAGGGACGGACCGACGACCTGCTCCTGGACGATCGTAGCCGGGGCGGGAAGCTTACCGGACTTGAGGACGTTGGTAAGGTCGGTGGCCTCGTCGATGGTGAAGTTGCCGGTGATGGAGGAAGAACCGCCGGTGATTTCGGTCTGGACGGTCGGGTAGGAATACACGGTGCCGTCGAGCACGATGGCGACCTGGCGGTCGATGTTCTCCTTGGTCAGGCGAGCCCAGATGTTGGCGCCCTCGGCGTTCATCGTCATGGACACGCCCGGGTTGCCGCCGCGACGCTGGTCGTAGTCGACATGGGCGTCGGTCACGACACCGCCGTCGAGCGGGGCCTTGCCGTCACGGGACGTAGCCTTGATGGCGACGAGCTCGTAGATATTGTCGCTCTGCATGTAGGAGGACGGCTGGACGGACCACATCGGGCGGAACTCCGCCGGGAACACAGCCTCGATCTCCGGCATGTGGAGGTATTTGTTGATCTGGGCGGTATCCGCAGCGGCGGCGAAGGCGATGCAGGCATTGCCGCGCATGCCGGAGGGGCTCAGGATTGCATAGAGCGGATTGGCCTTGCGGGCGGCGGCCATGTTGGCGTCCTCGGAGGCGGCGTTCTGGGCCTGCAGCTCCTGGGACACGGCGTCGGTCGCTTCCGGAGCGGCTTCGGCCTCAGGCGCGGCGGTCTCGCCGGCGGACAGGATCTCCGCCAGGCGGGTGTTGGCCTCGTCGAGGTAGGAAGCCATCTCGTCGTAGGTGAACGTAGGCCAGAACTCGAGGGAAGCGGTGCCCTGGAGCAGCTTGCGCACGCGCTCCGGCTCCTTCACGCCCGGGAGTTCCACGAGGATGCGGCCGGTGTTGCCGATCTTCTGGATGGACGGCTGCGTGACACCGAAACGGTCGATACGGTTGCGCAGGACGTTGAAGGAGTTCGCCACGGCGCTCTCCGCTTCTTCCTTGATCACGGTGATGACCTGCTCGTCGGTAGACTCCGGCTTGATGCGGTCGCGCATCTCATACGTACCGAAAATCTGGGCGAGGCGGGTGCCGGGGGCAACCTCCTTCCAGGCCTCAGCGAACAGGGTGATGAAGTCGGACTGGGAATTGACGCTGCGCTCCTTGGCCAGGGAAATGGCCTTCTGGAACTCCGGCGTCTGGTTGCCTCCGGCCAGCGCGCGGACGAGGTCCTCGAGCTGAACCTGCAGCATGACGTTCATACCGCCCTTGAGGTCGAGGCCGAGGTTGATTTCCTGGTTCTGAACCTGCTTGAAAGAATAACCCAAATAAACTTTCTCGCCGGAGATGGAATCCGTGTAACGACGGGTTTCGATCTTCCGGATGGAATCGAGATAGAAAGCACGGTCCGCCTCGGCGATGGCGTTGAGGTCGGCTGCCATGGCAATCTGCTCAGCGCGCTGGGCGGCCTTCTTGTTCTGAATGGCCGTCACCGCGGTGAAAGACAGCTGCCAGAGGCAGGCGAGCAGGAGGCAGATCGTGACGAATCTGATAGCACCTTTGCTTTGCATGATTATGGTAAATTAAATATAATTCACAAAATAGCTCGCAAAGTTAGTATTTTTCTCAAAACAAAGAAACTTTCGGTGCTAAAATATAAATATGTGCCGGAGATTCGCCGGTCAAGCCGGCGAATGACGGGAAGGTCAAGCCGGCGAATGACGGAAGGTCAAGCCGGCCTATGCGTAGCTGTGGATGCCGCCCAGCAGCAGGTTCACGCCATAATAGGTGACCAGCACCGCGAGGAAGGCGACGATGCAGAAAGCATGGAAGAAGCGCGGCTTGCGGAAGACCGGCAACGCGTCCCCGTGCAGGGGGAAGGAATACATCATCAGCGTGATGAGCGCCCAGGTCTCCTTCGGATCCCAGGACCAGTAGTTGCCCCAGGAAATGTTGGCCCACACGCCGCCCAGGAAGGTGCCGAAGGTCAGCAGGAACACGGCCGGATACAGCACCGACAGGCTCACGTTGCGCATGCGTTCCGATTTCTCCGCCGGCAGCAGCACGCCGATGATGCCGAGCACCGTGGTCAGGGCGAAGAGCGTGTAGCTGATGATGATGGGCACCACGTGAATGACCAGCAGCGGCGAGCGGAGGACCGGCATCAGATTCCCCTTCGGGAACACTTTCACCAGCCAGAGCACCAGCAGCGTGATGCTTCCGCCCACGAGCACCCAGGTCCAGATTTTCCGCTTCCGGCCGGGCTCCCTGCGCTTGCGAAGTGCCGCCCGCGCCGCCCGGAACGCGGAATCCGGGTCGAAGAAATAGGCGATCATGCAGGCGAGCAGCAGCAGGTAGCCGGCATAGGTGATCCCCACGCCCCAGGGGTCGTGGCTGACGGCCAGGATGCTTCCCGCCCCGTCTTCGTCGTAGTCCGCCTGGTAGAAGCGGTAGCCGCCGCGCTTGAGGATGTGATTCATGGAAATGGTGACCGGCTCGCCGTCGACGGCCACGGCGGAGATGTAGTCGGACGGCATGCGGGAGTCGGGATAATACTCGATGTCGAACGAATCCAGCCGGATGCTGAATGGGAGCTGGACGTCGTGCCCGTCATCCGCCTCGAAGGCGGAAAGCGTCTCGCCCTCGCGGAGGTGGATGCTGCCGCTCACGCCGCTCAGGTGCGTCACGAGCGCACCGGCGAGGATCAGCAGGAGCGCGACGTGCAGCAGCACGACGACCGGGCGCTTCCCGCTGCAGCGCAGCAGGTAAGCCATGCCGGCGACGGCCGTCACCGCCCAGAGGGCGAAGAATACGGGATGATGGTACACCGTCTGCGCTGCCGCGTCGGTGCCGTGGAGTTTCTCGATCACCGTGCCGGCCATCATCATCGCGATGACGGCCGCCACGGCGCCGTAGCTGAGTATCTTCAAAATCTTAGATTGCATCAATGAAAGCGATTACCGCCTCGCGGTCGGAGGTGGAAAGATAGTAAAATTTTTCCGTAGCCGGATACGCATCGCTCTGTGGGAATAGCGATAGACATTGTCGCTGTAACCGTACGAACAAAACCGCTGCAAAGATACACCGGTGCCGCCGGGTGGTCAATCCCCTTTTTTGGTGAAAATACGCCCCCGGGCCGCATCCCCATAAATGAGGATACGGCCCGGGTAAAAAGCTGTATTTCAGGTTATTGCTGAGGCGCTCAGCGGCCACCGTCCTTGACGAGGCCTTCGATGGTGGCGTTCAGCTCGCTCGCGTGCAGCAGCTCGCGGACGTCGAGATGCAGGCGGAAGCGCCAGTGGTGGTGCGGGTCGGCGGGCTGGTTGATGCGCTCGGCCATGCGGTCGGCGCGGCGTAGGCCCTTGTCCAGGGCCAGCCAGTCCTGCAGCGGGAAGATGGCGAGCATCGACGGCGAATTCAGGAATTCGCCCAGCATATACTTCACCTCCCACGGCTCCGGATCGTGGTCGCACTGCATGCGCAGGGTTTCCATGTCGTGGCTCGACGTGGCGCAGACGGACAGGTATTTCCATTCGCCTTCCTGCTCCATGCTGCGCATCTTCAGCGAGAGGATCTTCTCGTGGTCCATCACGCCCGGGACGCAGTCCGGCACCATGCCGAGGTCCTCACCGCAGGCGAGCATGCCCGTGGCGCCCAGCAGTTCGGGGAGCTTGCGCTCCGCGTTGCGGCGCCAGAACTCGTCGTGGCGGTGGTAGAAGAAGTCGTTGTAGAGGGCGCCGAAGCGCTCCTGCTGCCACTGCGGCAGGCTCGCGGAGGCGGGCGCGATCAGCGGCTGGTACATACCCGGATGGCGCGGATCGGGATGGAAGAGCCCCTCGATGGGCAGCTGCAGGGCATAGATTTCCTCCGGCGAATACGGCAGGGCCGGGTTGAAGTGGCCCATCATGCCGGAGGTGAACTCCTTCGGGATCTCCCAGATGCGGAAGAAGCCGAGGATGTGGTCGATGCGGAACGCGTCGAAGTAGCAGCTCATCTTGCGCAGGCGCGCCTTCCACCAGGCGAAGTCGTCCTTGGCCATCTCCTCCCAGTTGTAGGTCGGGAAGCCCCAGTTCTGGCCGTCCGTGCTGAAATAGTCGGGCGGGGCGCCGGTCGAGGAGTCGAGGTTGAAGAGCTCCGGGTGCCAGTAGGCCTCGGCGCTGTCGGCGCTCACGCCGATGGGTAGGTCGCCCTTCAGGGAGATGCCCTTGGCGCGCGCGTAGTCCACTTCTTCGCAGAACTGCTTGTCCAGGTGGTACTGCATCCAGCAGTAGTATTCCGGCTCCAGCTTGTCGCGCCGGGCGCAGAATTCCGCGTACTCCGGCAGCCAGGCGGCATTCTCCTTCACGAACTTCTTATAGGCCGCGGAGGCCATGTCCTTGGCGCCGCGCGCCTCGAAGGCCTTGCGGATGTAGGCCATCTTGGCCTTGAACACCTTCGGGTAGTCGATCTCCGGCAGGGCGTTCAGCTCGGCCTGCTGCTTCTTGAAGGCTGCGTCGGCCTTGATGCCGAGCTCCTGCAGGTGGATGTAGAGCGGATGCAGCGCGAAGGTCGAAACCGGGCTGTACGGGTAGGAGTCCGCCCACTGTCCCTTGCGGGTGGTGTCGTTGACCGGCAGCAGCTGCAGGATGCACTGCCCCGTGGCGGCCGCCCAGTTCACCAGGGGCCGCAGGTCGCGGAATTCGCCGATGCCGAAGTCGTCGGCGGTGCGCAGGGAGAAGACCGGGATGGCCGTGCCCGCTCCGCGGAAACCGGGCTGGTCGAACTTCGCGGCCTGGTGCTCGCGCGGGAAGGGGCAGCCCGGGATCGGGCAGTCGATCCAGCGGTCCTGGATCGTCCGCGCCGCCTTGGCGCTGTGGTGGCTCCACTCCGTGCGGACGATCAGGCCGTCGCGCATCACGACGTAGGTGTAGTCCTTGAGCGCCGCGGCGGGGCAGTCTTTGACGGACACGCTCCAAATCGCGCCCTCGCCCCACTCCATGGGGTATTTCTTGTCCAGAAGGACCAGCGCGAGGCTCTCGCCCCACGCGGTCCGGTATTCGATATTGAATGTAACTGTCATATACTCTTTGGTTGAGATTCCGGGTCAAGCCCGGAATGACTATAATTTCCTAAAGCTGACGGCAAACCCGCCGCCGGGGGCCATCGTGACGGGAAGGGTGGAGTCCGGCGTGACCTGCAGCTTTGTGATCACGTAGGCCTGAGGGTTCGTGCTGAAATGGGCATCCGCCGCGTCGGCGTACCAGGTCGCCTCATAGGTGCCCGGCTCCAGGAAGTCCAGTTTCACATCGAAACGCCGTTGCTCCCCGTCTGTCACGCCGCCGCAGAACCACTGGCCCGTGCCCTTGGCTTTGCGCGCCGCGATGATGTATTCCATCGGCTCGGCATAGAGGTAGCGGCTCTCGCTCCAATCCACAGCCACGTCCTTGATGAACTGGAAGGCGTCCATAAAGCGGCTGTAGTGCTCCGGCGTGTCGGCCGCCATCTGCAGCGGCGAGTACATCGTCAGGTACAGGCCCAGCTGCCCGCAGATGGTGGAATTGACGTACGAGTCGTTTCCGCACCAGTCCTTCAGGTTCTGCTCGAAGATACCCGGCGTGTAGTCCATCGGGCCGCCGTTGAGCCGGGTGAAGGGCAGGATGGCCGTATGGCCCGGCGTGATGCCGCCGAAGGCCTGGTATTCCGTGCCCATCGCAGACTCGTTGCCGATCAGGTTGGGGTAGGTACGGCAGAGGCCTGTCGGGCGCACCGCCTCGTGGGCGTTCACCATGATATGGTGCTTCGCGGCCTCGGTGATGCAGTACAGGTAGTGGTTGATCATCCATTGGCTGTAGTGGTGCAGGCCCTGCGGGAGGATGTCGCCCACGTAGCCGGACTTCACGGCGTCATAGCCGTAGCGGTTCATCAGCGAATAGGCCGCTTCCAGGTGGCGCTCGTAATTGCGTATACTGGATGAAGTTTCGTGGTGCATCACCAGGCGGATGCCCTTCTTGTGCGCGTAGGCGTTCAGCGCGTCAATATCAAAGTCAGGGTAAGGAGTCTGGAAATCAAAGACATAGTCCTTGTTGCAGTTGGCCCATTCCTCCCAACCGATGTTCCAGCCCTCGATCAGCAGCGCGTCGAAGCCGTGCTCCGCCGCGAAATCAATATAGGCTCGCACGTGCGCGTTATTGGCGCTGTGGCGGCCGTTCGGCGTCGCTTGGGCGTAGTCGAAATCGTCCAGGTGGATGCCCACCGCGTCGGTGTAGGCCCAGGAGCCCGCGCCTGCGATCATCTCCCACCACACGCCCATGTACTTGACCGGGTGGATCCAGCTCACGTCCTCCAGGGCGCAGGGCTCGTTAAGGTTGAGCACCAGGCGGGAGGAGAGCTGGTCCGTAGCCGAAGCGGCCACCTGCACGGTGCGCCAGGGCGTCCTGGCCGGGGCGGTCAGATTGCCCTTCCAGCCCTCGGCGTCAGGGGTAAGCCAAGCCCGGAGCGTATGCGCCGGCCCTTCCACGAGCAGGTGCATACAGGGATAGTCGACCAGCGCCGCTTCGTGGATGTTGACATACAGCCCTTCGGGCGTCTTCATCTGCAGGGAGGTCTGCACGCCGGAGGTGCTGAACGGCGTCTGGCTGCTGTTGTCGCGCAGCTTGTCATGAAAATGTGCCGCGACTTCCGACAGTTTCGTGCAGTTGTACTCATACTCCTGCGTGTCGTAGTCGCCGGGAATCCACCAGGCAGTCCAGTCGTCCGCACAGGCAAACTCCGTGAGCTCTTCCTGGATCACGAAGTGCACAAGGCTTTGCCCGCCGGGGAATTCATAGCGGAAGCCCAGGCCATCGTCGAACAGGCGGAAACGGATGTCCAGCGCCCGCCCGCCGTCCGGCTGCCGCAGGTGGACCAGCAACTCGTTGTAGTGGTTGCGGATCTGCGATTCCTCGCCCCAGACCGGCTCCCAGACTTCGTCGAAGGAGTCCGTGTCCGTGCCCGCGAATTCAAATCCGCGGTCGAAATCGACCGGGGGGACGGCGTCGCTCTTGAGGATGCGCCCGGTGTTGTCCTCGGCCAGCCTTTCAGCCTTCACGGTGCCGCGCAGCTTGAAGCCCAGGCGGCTGGGGAGCAGGACGTCAACCCCGTCGCGGGACAGCGCGTAATAGGGAACGCCGTCCGCGTCCAGGAAGAATTCCAGGCGCAGCGCGCCATCCGGGGAGGCAAGTTCCGCCTGCGGCTGCGGCGCAGGAGCAGGATGCGCACAGGCAGCCAGCAGGGCGGCGGCCAGGAAAGGTATCAGGTTTTTCGTACCCATGACGTAAAGTTATAAAATTTTCCAACCCCACGGTTCCAGGGTGATGTTATTTTCTCCGATGACGATGTTGGCCGGTGCAGCGGAAAGGTTGGCATAGACCGTGACGGAATCGTCCTGCAGACTGCGGCGGAAGGCGAACACGTCTTCCGGCATATCGGGAATCAAGACGGCCGGGGCCCCTTTCTCTCCCGCCGCCAGGCAGGGATGGGCGTGCCGGAGAGCAACGAGCTCCCGGATAAAAGCGGTGTATTCGTTCGGACTCCAGTCGGTGATGGGGTCTTTCTCGAAGAATTCGAGACGGCGCGTGATTCCCACCTCCTGGCCCGTATAGACGAGCGGCTGGCCCTTCGGCAGGGTGAAGCAGAGCACTTCCATCACTTTGGCGGCATCGCCCATCCGCTCGAATTCGCTGCCCGACCAGGAATTCTCGTCGTGGTTGGACGTGAACATCAGGCGGAACCCGTCGGTGCCCATCCAGGCGTCATCCTCGGCCAGATAATTCCGGAGATCCTGCACCGGTTTGGTGCCTTGCGCCACATCGTTGAGCAGGTGATGGAGCTTCCAGGCGTAAGTAGCGTCGAACGAGCCGGTCAGCTCGGGCGTCTCGGCCTCGGCCAGCAGGTAAATGTCCGGATAGTTCTGCCGGATGCCGGGAAGAATGCTTTTCCAGAAATTGGCTGGCACCTCAGCAGCCGCGTCGCAGCGGAAGCCGTCCACGCCCTTTTCCAGCCAGAAGCGCATACACTCGTCCTGGGCGGCCCAAACGTCGGTGTTCTCGTAGTTGAGACTGCGCGTGTCGGTCCAGTCATATTCCCAGACGGCGTTGCCGAGCGAATCACGCTCGTAAAACCCGGCGGGCTTGTCGGTCATCCAGACATGGTCGGGCGCGGTCTGGTTGGCGACCCAGTCGAGAATGAGCCGGAAGCCGGCCTCATGGGCGGCGGCGAGCAGCGCCTCGAAGTCCTCCATCGTGCCGAATTCCGGATTGACCTTGGTGTAGTCGGAAATGGCATAGTAGGAACCGAGGCTGCCCTTGCGTTCCTCTTTTCCGATTTCGTATATCGGCATCAGCCAGAGGATGTCCACGCCGAGGTCCTTGAGCCTCGGAAGCTGGGCTTCGACGCCCTTGAAGGTCCCTTCGGGAGAGAACTGGCGGACGTTGACTTCGTAGACGACCGTGTTGTAGGTCCAGGCTGGGTGCAGATCATGGCGCCTGCACGCTCCGGAAATGAGGGTGAGCGCTGCCAGCGCTACGATGATGATCCTTTTCATATCATGCTGATTTTTGTTTTCTTGAGTCCTTTGCTACGGAGAACGACTACGCCCTTCCCCGGCTTGCCGGTGCGCTCTACGATGACGGTGAGTTTTCCGCTGAACAGGTGCATCTG
The DNA here is from genome assembly GCA_902798975.1 of uncultured Bacteroidia bacterium. Lineage (GTDB taxonomy): Bacteria > Bacteroidota > Bacteroidia > Bacteroidales > UBA932 > Cryptobacteroides. Next base: position 9,628 of record CADBYT010000011.1, read on the forward strand.
AGGCTGCAGGAAAGACTCCAGACAGGTCGCATCGCCGTTCGCGATGGCCTTGAATCTCAGCCCGCGGCCGCGCACCCGCACGCTTACGGGGTTGTTCGCTGTGGGTACCGGAATGCCTGCTTTGTCCAACACGGATACGGTAATGAAAGAAAGGTCGTCGGAAACGAAAGCGGCCTCGGCTGCAAGTTTGGCAGGAGCCCCGGCGGTGACTACGCTGTCGCGGCCGGCTTCCTTGCCGTCGGCGTCGTATGCGACCACCAGGACCGTTCCGGGTTCGTAGCGGACGTCTTTCCACATCAGGCGGTAGCGGTCTTCCACTTCGGCCGTCTGGCTTCCGTCTGTCGCGGGAGCGTCGGTCCGCTTGGTCCGCACGCCCTGGGAGACGCCGTTGATATAAAGTTCGGCCGAAGGCCAGGAGGTATAGACGAACACAGGGGTTGTTTCCCCCTCTCTGCCCGGCCAGGTCCAATGCGGGAGGATGTGAAGGGTGGGCGAGGCGGTGTTCCACACGCTGCGGTAGAGCCAGAAGCGGTCCTTGGGAAGGCCGGCCAGGTCCACGATGCCGAAATAGGAGCTGTGGCTGGGCCAGGCGTCCGTGTCGTAGGGGTGGGGTTCGCCCAAATAGTCGAAGCCGGTCCACACGAACTGCCCGAGATACCAGGGGTAGTCGTCGGCCAGGGCGAAATCGATGTCCGGGATGTTGCTCCAGGAGCTAGCGTCCTCGTCGTAGGAAGAGCTCTGGAGGTCCGGCGTCGTGGCGCTGAAGACTTTCTCTACCGGGAAATGGTAAACGCCGCGGGAGCTGACGGTGGAGGCCGTCTCGCTGCCGAGCAGGAATCCCTGCGGAAGCATCCGGATGCCCTCCAGGAAGAAATGCGTGCGGTAGTTGTAGCCCGGGACGTCGAGGGCCGCGGCAAAGCCGTTGCGGTTGACCGTCCAGACCTGGTCCATGCCGCAGGTGACCGGACGGGTCGGATCTTCGCGGTGGCAGATATCCTGCAGGAAGCGGGCCGTCTCGATGCCGCCCGGGATGCCCTGCGAGGGAACCTCGTTGCCGATGCTCCACATCACCACACAAGGGTCGTTGCGATAGTGGCGGAGCATGTTGACCATGTCGCGCTCCGCCCACGCGTCGAAGAGCCGGTGATAGCCGTTCTCGCACTTGGCGATGTCCCACTCGTCGAAAGGCTCCAGCATCATCATGAAACCCATCTCGTTGCAGAGTTTGACCAGTTCGGGCGCCGGCATGTTGTGGGAAGTGCGGATGGCATCGCAGCCCATGTCCTTGAGGATGCTCAGCTGTCGGCGTATGGCCGATTCGTTCACGGCGGAACCGAGCGGGCCGAGGTCGTGGTGCAGGCAGACGCCCTTGATCTGCCGGCGCTGTCCGTTCAGCTGGAAGCCACCCCCGGCGGTCACGGAAATGCTCCTTATGCCAAAAACCGTTTCGTAACGGTCGACTTCCTGTTGGTCCTTGCGCAGGATGATCACAGCCTTGTACAGATTCGGAGTCTCCGGGCTCCACAGGGCCGGATGCCCGATATCAAGAAGCTGCTCCAAGCGAGCGGCGGCGGGGGTTTCGGCCGATTGGGCAACCACCTGACCGTCGCGGACGATATCGGTGCGTACAGTCACGCCCGCAAGCGGGCCGTCGACTTCTGTCCTGACAGAAACGAGCGCCTTTTCGGGTGAAACTTCAGGGGTCGTGATTTGCGTTCCCCAGACGGGAACGCGGGTTTCCGAGGTCTGGATGAGATGGACGTTGCGGTAAAGCCCGGCGCCGGGGTACCAGCGGGAGCTTCCCGGGAGGTTCTCCAACTCGACGCGGATGGCGTTGCTGCCCGCTTTCACGAACTCCGTGACATCGAAGTAGAAGGAATTATACCCGTAGGGCCATTCGCCTGCGAAGGCGCCGTTGACATAGACCCTGGCATTGGACATGGCCCCGTCGAAAAGCAGGGTCCATCTCGTTCCCGGTTGCTTGTCCATCTCGACGGTGCAGTCATAGAAGCCTTTCCCGATCCAGGGAAGTCCGCCGCTGCGGGCGGTTTTCTCGCTCGCTTCGGTCTCACCGTTCTGCAGGATGGCGACCACCTGCAGGTCGATGCTGCGGTCAAAAGGTCCTCCTATCGCCCAGTCGTGGGGAATACGCACCTGTTCCTTCCCGTTGAAAGTCCAGTCGCGCAGCAAGGTCTCGGTTCGCTGTGCGTGTGCCGTCAGGGAAAGGGCTGCAAGCAGGAGGATGGTACAGATTCTTTTCATTAGCGTTTGAATTCTACGACGAGAGCGCTCTTGGGCGCGATGGTGACACCGTCCCTGAGGGTGATGTTTTCTCCGGTGAGCACGTCACGGCCATCCACGGGGCCCGCCACGAATTCACGGTAGTGGTTCCAGTCGAGCGCGCGGGGCTCGAAAGTATTGTTGATGTATACGAAAACCGCGTCCGTGTCCGTGTAGCGAAAATAGGCATAGGTGTTGTCCGTGATGTTCGTGGCCCCGGTGTTGGCACGTGAAAGGAAATGGAGGGTCTTTCCGTCCTGAACGGCCTTGCAACCCTTGCGCCAGTTGAAGAGCCTGGCGGTGTAGTCATGCAACTCCGCTGCGTATCTGTAATCGCGGGGCGCCCGCTCGCGCCCGTCCTTGTCAAAGAGATGGACGGTGTCGTCCGGCCATCCTCCCGGGAAGTCGATGCGCTTGGCGCCGTCGTGGCCCGGCACATCCTTGCGCTCGAGGAACATCATCTCGTCTCCGTAGTAGAGCTGGGGGATGCCACGCAGCGTGGCAAGCAGGGTGATGGCAAGCTTCATACGGGCCGGGTCTTCGCGGAGCACGTCGCCCGTACGGGCGTGGTCGTGGTTGGCGAAGAAGGTCATCATATGGCTCAGGTCGCGGTAGGCGAAATCCTGTGCAATGACGGTATAGATGCGTGTCATACCCTCGTCCCAGTTGACGTAATCCTCGCAGAGGGCTGTCTTGATGGCGCTTTCGAGCGGGAAGTCCATGATGGAAGGCAGGTTCGAGTTGAAGCCGTTCACATTGGGGTTGTCCTTCTGCCAGTAGGCGAGTTGCGGAATATTTCTGTCCCAGCACTCGCCGACGATGTTCAAATTGGGATACTCGTCGGTCACGGCCTTGCACCATCGCGACATCGGCTCCGGCTCATTGTAAGGGTAGGTGTCCACGCGCAGGCCGTCCAGACCGGCGTATTCAATCCACCACACGGCCCACTGCTGGAAATACTTCAGCACGTAGGGATTGTCCAGGTTCATGTCCGGCATGGAAGGGACGAACCAGCCGCTCTCCTGGCGCTCCCGGTCGCGTACGGAGGCGTTCGGGTCCATGTAGACGGAGAAGAGGGCGTTCATCTGCACATACGGCTCGGCCGGGTGGTACCAGTCCGCGAAGGGGGCGTTCCCCATCCACCAGTGGGCGGTGCCGCAGTGGTTCGTGACGATGTCCATGATGACCTTGATGCCCTTCGCGTGCGCGGCATCCACGAACTGTTTGTAGAGCGCGTTGTCACCGAACCGCGGGTCGATGTGATAGTAGTCCGCACAGGCGTAGCCGTGGTAGGACTCCCGGGGCTGGTTGTCGAGCAGCAGCGGGGTGCACCAGATGGCGGTCACCCCGAGGTCCGCGAGGTAGTCGAGGTGGTCGATCATGCCCTGGATGTCGCCTCCGTGGCGGCATACGGGATCTGCGCGGTCCACCGCATCCGGCGTTTCGGGCACCTGCCAGGGGCGGGCGGAGCCATCGTCATACTCTTCGCCCGGCCAGGCGGCGTCGTTCCCGCCGGTAGCCGAGGCGAAGCGGTCGGGCATAATCAGATAGATCATGTCCGCGGTCGTGAAACTCTCTCGCTCCCGGCTGCCGGCCGCGCGCTCGCGGATGACGTAGGGGTACTTGAACTGTTCCGACCCTTTGGTAAAGACGAGATTGTATTCACCCGGGGCCTTCACCGCCATATCGAGGAAGAGGAAGTCGGGGTTGTCCGCCGGGTGGACGGCCGTCACGTTCAGGCCACGACCCTCGACGGCCACGTCGAAGGCGCCGATGCCGGGGCCCTGCACCATCAGTTGCAGAGGCGTATTCATGCCGGTCCACCAGCAAAGGGGTTCTACGCGCTGGATCTGCGCGTCGGAGGCCTCAGGCACGCTGGAATAGTCAGCTGCCGGTTGGCAGCAAATCGCCACCGCGGCCAGGGTCAATATTGCTAGAAATCTCTTCATATTATCATTCGTCATTCGCCGGCTCTAACCGGCGAAATTCGTTCCTATCGTCCAAGCGGGTCCAGCGCTGCCGTCGGCTTGCCGCCGGAGAAAGCGCCGTAGTCATAGCCGTTGCGGTCATGTTCGGCCTCCGGCTCCCAGTAGAAGATGCCCTGGAAGTAATCGAGCTTCTGCGTGTTCTGCATCAGGTATTGTAGCGCCGCCTTCGCCTTGGCGGGCTCGCTGGCCGGCATCCCGAACTCCACCAGCAGGACAGGCTTTCCGTAATTCTGGTACAAGGTCGGCAGGTTGTTCACGAACTGCTGCACCTTCGGGGTCCAGTCGGGGTAGGCGCCGTTCTCCCAGTAGGAGGGATAGAGTGACAGTCCCAGGATGTCGTATTCCAGCGAACGGCTCTTCATCAGGCCGAGGAACCAGTTCAGCGTGCTGAGGTTCCAGCCGTTGTCCAGGTGCAGGATGACCTGCGCCTGCGGGAAAACGGCCTTGACGGCTTCCCGCCCGGCATGGAAATAGCTGACAAACTGCCCCACGGACGAGCCGGCCACCTTGCCGCTATCCCAGAGCATGCCGTTCGTGGTTTCGTTGCCCACCTGCACCCAGGCCACCTCCACTCCGGCGCTCTTGAGCGCCTGCAGAACCTCCTGCGTGTGCGCCTTCACGGCCGCGGTCATCGCGGCGGCATCTTTCCCCTGCCAGGCGGCGGGGACATTCTGCTTGCCGGGATCGGCCCAGGAGTCGCTGTAGTGGAAGTCGATCAGCAGCTTCAGGCCCAGCGCCTGGGCGCGTTTCGCTTTCGCGACCACGTCCGCCTGACCATTCCAGCCACCTTCGGGGTTCACCCACACGCGCAGGCGGATGGCGTTGCAGCCAAGCTCCTTCATCAGGGCGGTGAGCTCGCGCTCCTGCCCGGCGGCATTATAGAACTTGTAACCGTTTTTCTCCATCTCCGTGACCCAGCTGATGTCAGCGCCCTTGCAGAAGAAGCTTTCCGGCTCCACTTCAGGCGGGGTCTCCGGGGTGGTTTGAGGTGCTTTTCCGCAGCAGACGCACAAGAAAGCCGCCGCCGCGAGAAGGGTGAGAATATACTGTTTCCGAATCATGAGCGTTCTGTTTAATTGTGCAGGATGAAAACGGCGGACGAATACGGATCCAGGGTCAGGACGCGGTCGGAGACCACATCGCCCCGGGAGGTAGTCTTCAAGGTGGCGGTGCCGGTGAGGGCCACGCAGCGGCTGAGGTCCTGCGTGCCGAAAGACGCCGCGGCCTTGCTGCCGCTGAAATTGTGGACCACGAGCGCCGTCTGTCCGTCTGAAGTCACGGTCCAGGCGCTGAGGGCACTGCTGGACGTATTTACGGGCGTCATTTCGCCGCCGGCGAGGGCCTTGTATTCGTTGCGGAGCTGCGAGAAGCATTGATAGAGACGCAGCAGCGATGCCTCGTTTTCATTTTGCGCCTCCACGCTGATCTCGGCAGAGAGCATATTGTTGTCCACTTTACCGCTCAGGGCTGCGGAAGGCACGGCACCGCTGCGCGTCCACTTGATGGGTGTGCGGACGTACTCGTCTCCCTTGCCTTTGCTGCCCCAGTAGCCGAGTTCTTCGCCCTGATAGATGTAGGGCTTGCCCGGTGAGGTCAGCAGCACGGCGGCGGCCAGTTTTTCCTTGGCCAGGCTCCGGCCGAGATCCTCGGCGGCGCGGTCCTCGTCATGGTTGGAGAGTTTGATGGCGTCGATGAAGTCGGAACGGTATTTTCTGAACTGTTTCTGGAAAGAAACGAGCGTCGTCGCGAAATCATCGCCCTTGCCCTTGCCGATGCGGTCCTTGAGGGTGTACCAGTAGTAGAAATTGAAGTTGGACGGCAGCCCCTCGTAGTAGGGCGCCATCTCCTCCGCGTTGTCGCACCAGGCCTCGCCCACCATATAGAAATCCCCCTGGCCGCCGTTGGCCTTCCAGAGGGTGTTGCAGCTGTCATACCACTGTTTGAGGAAGGCCACGTTGGCCGTGGTGTTTTTCTGGTAGATCCAGATCACGGCGTCGAGGCGCAGGCCCGCCACGCCCAGTTGGATCCACTTGTCGACGGAAGCCACAAGGTCCTTGAAGGCCGGTGACGTGGCGGCGCTGGCGGCCGGGCCGTAATACAGGTCGGGCATCGAAGCGTCGAAGCTCGCGTAATACTGGACGGATGTGCCCCCGAAGATGAGATCGTTGGCGGCGCTTCCCTTGACCAGGGTTTTGGGCGTGCCGAATTCGACCAGTTTGTCGTCCGCCCGGGCTCCCCACTTGTGGTCGTCCCACAGCGTGGCGTCATCCTTGACCAGGACGCCCCAGTCATTGTTGATGGAGAGCGTGATCTCGAAGATGTTGTTCCCGGTCTTGTACATCCGGATGGCGTTGTTGTCGTAGATGAACCACTTGACCGAAGTGTCCGTGTTTCCGCTCTGTGCGTTGTCGGTCGTTTTCGTGATGGTCAGTTTGGGCTGCGAGGCATTCGTGGCGTCCAACTTGAAATGCAGCAGGCCGTGGTAGCCGAGCTCGCCGCTGGAAGACGAGTACCATTGGCCCATCCCGCCGGTGACGGATTCGCCGGGTTTGTCTTCAAACACATAATAGTTGCGATACGGGCTGCCTGGATTGACGCAGGCAGCCTTGAACCAGGGATTTTCGTTGCCGGTATGGTTCAGCACATAGTCCATATAAATTTTGATACCCCGGGCTTTGGCCATGTCGATTAATTCCCGGAAATCGTCCTCCGTGCCGAGCTTGGGATTAATCTCGTTGTAGTCAATGACATCGTATCCGTGGTAGGACATGGAAGTCTGCACCGGAGACAGCCAGAGGGCGCTTACGCCGAGCTCGTCGAAGTAGTCGAGGTGCTGCGTCACGCCGCGCAGGTCGCCCCATCCGTCTCCGTCGGAGTCGGCAAAGCTGTACACGTTCAGCTGGTAAGTGACATTGGCGCGTTTCTCCCCGTCCCAGGACAGGTCTTCGGCCGTGAGCGTCTGCGTGACGGTTTTGTCCTGGGCCTCGCCCGCCACCTGGCTGACGCTGACGGAGACAGGAGAGCAGCCGCTCGCCGCAAACGTGATTTCGGTCGTACGGGGCTGGTCTGTCAGGTTGGTGACGGCGGTGACGTCCAAGGTGGCGTTGCCTTCGCCGGTATAGGCGGACAGGGAACACCAGGAGCCGCCGTTGGCCACGGTGGCGGTCCAGCGGATGTTGCTGGAGACGGTCAGGGAGAGTTTAGACTCCCCGGCGGTCTGGAAAGAAAGGGATTTGGGGGAGACGGAGAGCGTGTTCTGCTGCTCCGCTCCGGTCGGCTTCTCGCAGGCGGCCAGCAGCGCCATCCCTGCCAAAAATATGAGGAATCTTTTCATGGCGAAATGATTGTTTTCTGCAGGGAAATTTACAAATATACAAAAAAAACAAAAGCGCCAACCCGAAGATTGGCGCTTTTTGTCATGGAGCCGGGAGAACGATTATTCGATCACGCCCGTGCCGGCATTGAAGTCGTAAATGATCTTCTGGCCGGCCGTGACAGGGACGTCGGCGGGATCACCGCCGGTGGCGCGATACGAGATCTCGCCGTTCAGCGGAACGAACTCGGCATGCCACCAGTTGTCCACGGAAGGCAGGAGCGCGCTGTGGACAAAGGTGCGGACAGTGCCGTCACTGGATGCGGTGCCGACGAGCGTCGTTCCATCAACGGTGAAGAGATTGTCCGCATCGGCCGGGATCCAGTCCCCGTCCCATGCCGTTCCGATGCCGTACACCTTGGCGGGCTCGACAATGAGCCTGCTGCCGTCCATGTCGATGCCGATGCAGTAGATGCCGGTCTCGGAGACATAGCAATTGCCTCCGTCGACCGTGAAGCCCTCGTTGGTGTCCAGCTGGCAGAAATCCTTGCCCCAGCCGGCCTCCGGCGCGAACTTGAAGCCCTTGCCCGCCTCGATGTAGCGGATGGCCCAGAACATGCCGGCCTGCGAATGGAACGGCGTCATCGGGAGGAAGGTGCTCCAGTCCACGATACCTTCGCCGACCATGAACATTTCCTCCGGGAGTTCCGGATCCGGGGATTCGCCGACCTTGGTGAGGGTCAGCTTGAACGGGCGGGTTGCGATGGAGAGAGTCAGGTCATAGATGCCGCTCTCGGCAACCGACATGTTGCCGCCGTGCTCGACGAGATTGTCGAAACTCTTGTCCTCGCCGAAGCCCAGGTTGGCCCGGAAGAAGTCGTCGTTGTCCCAACTCTGGTTGGAGCGGATCTTCCACTCGATGCCCTTCTGAATTTCGACCCGGGAGGCGGTCCAGACGTTGTTCTGTTCGTCATAGGTGAAGGTCGCGTAATCCTCGGACCAGCCGTTGAAACCGCCGATGATGCCCAGGGTGTTCACGGGGACCGTGCGGACCTCCAGGTTCTCCAGATCGACCCGGATGTAGCTGTAGGCCGTCGTGGTGCCCTCCTCGATATTGCCGCCGTCCTCCATGATGCCGAAAATGATCGTGCCGGTCACGTCATCCGTGACCACGGCCACGTCGTCGTTCCGGCCCCAGACCGTCGCGCCGTCGTCTTTCCAGCACGGCAGGCTGGTAAGCTTGAAGCCCCACTCGCCGCCGATCTTGGCAAAGCCCTCGTAGTGGCCTTCGCCGTCACCGGTGAGGACCGTTGCGGTGTGGTCCCAGCCGTTGTGGGAGCCGGGGACGTAAAGCTTCTCCGGGAAGGACATGTTGGCGAATTTCACCGTGTACGGGTGGCTGCCCATATCAACGGTCACTTTGTAGTTGCCGGACAGGGAGGTCTCGTAGTTGCTGCCGCCGCCGTTCACGCCGTTGGAGTTGTCGATGGAGAAGTCCCAGTCGTTGTTGAGGCGGAACTTGTACTCACCCGGGACGATGTCCGCGGTCACGGTGAATACATTGTTTTCCTTGTCCCATTCCATCGGGACTTCCTGATCCCAGCTGCCGAACGCGGTGCCGATGGCACCCAGGCTCTTGATGCTGATCATCCGGAGCTTGTTCAGCTTCTTGTTGAGCTGGATCAGGTAGATGTCGGACGGGACTTCGATGTTGGTGCTCGCGCCCACGGTGCCGTCTGCGAGGACATAGACGCCTTCCTTGCCGCCGATGGTCACGGCGCCGCCGAAGTCGTTGCCCCAGTCGGGCTCCGGGCAGAACTTGAACTGGGTGTTGCCGCCGTCCTGGTTGGTCAGGTCAACGATGCCCTCGTAATAGCCCTTGACCGAGCCGGAGAGCTTCAGCGTAGGAGCCGTCGACGGCGTCCAACCCTGATAGTTGCCCGGGAGGTACAGGACCTCCGCGAAGGTGGCGACAAAGGTCGTGACGGTCATCCCTGCGTCCGCCTTGATGCCTTCCGGCATGGAGTCGCAGAAGGCTTCCACGAGGAATTTGACGGGCACGGCGGCCGCTTCGGCGCCGCCGGCGGCGATGACGGCCTCGTTGAGAGCGTCCACCGTCATGGAGAACGAGGTCTCGGTAAGGCCTTCGGCCAGCAGGACCTCTCCCCGCTCAAGGGCGCGGGTGGCCATCATGGCCTCGGTCACGGTGCTCAGATAGACATTGTATTTCACCTTTTCACCATAGACGAGACGGGCGGGCTCCCAGGAGAGGAGTGCCACCTCTTCCATCGCCCTGGCCGGATCGAGCACCAGTTCTTCCTGGGCCGGCGTGATGACGGGGGCGATGGCGTCGCCGTAGGCGTAGATGGTCACGCCCATCGCGTTGGACGCATACTCCTTGCCGTTATCGTCGGTAACGGAAACCTGGAACGACAGGACGAAGGTGTCGTTGACGGGCAGCGTCGGGAAGGTGGTGTACAGGAGGTTCTTGAAATCCGTCTTGGTGGTCTTGTAGATAGTCTGCGGAAGGGTCAGCAGCACCTTCGTGTCTTCGATATACGTCGCCTTGAGGGTGTAGTTCAATCCTTCCGGGAGGAATCGGTAGGCCGTCCAGGTGAAGTTCACGTCCTCGTCCATCGTGTTCTCGGTCATCAGGATATCTCCGTGGGCCAGGAACTCGGGAGCGACGGGATCCGTCGAGAAGGCGTCTTCCTGGAGGATGGTGCAGGAGACACCACCGACGAGCAGGGCGGCAAGGGCCAGTATGTGTTTGATCTTTTTCATAATGCGTACTGTCAAAAGGTTACTGCGCGATATAGGTAATCACGAGCGGCGTGCGGTTGGCATAGAGCCGGACGATGTAGTTGCCTGCGCCGGGGGACTTGATGTTGGCGGCCGTGGCGCCGTTCTCAAGCTCGAAGCCGCCTTCGACCGAGCTGCTGGGCGAGGTGGCGGTGCCGTATTTGTTCTCGCCGTCCCAGTTGGCGTTGAGGCGGACAAGGAACTCGTCGCCGGCGGTGAAGGTCAGGACGGGCGTCTCCCAGACGTTGTTGACGTTGTCATAGACGAAGGAGACTTCCTGGTCGTCCGACCAGCTGCAGAAGGAGCCGATGAGGCCGACCTTGGTGACATGCTGGCGGGTACCCTTCTTGGTGGTCATGTTGACCTCGATGAAGTTGATCGGTTCCGAAGCGGGTGTAGCCCAGTTGCCGTCGTCGTTCACGAAGATGCGGCCCCAGGCGGGTTCATAACCGTCGTTGTAGCCAAGCCAGGCACCGTTTGCAAAGATCTTGAACGGGCAGAAACCCTTACCGGCGTCCCAGTCCGCTTCCTTGAGCTGGACGAGGGTGCGGTATTTCTTGTTGCCGCCGTCGGTCTCCCATACTTTCCACTCTTCCTTTTCATTGCTGTCGCCCCAGCCGTTATAGACGCCCGGGAGGAAGATCCAGTCTTTCGCCGCCTCGAAGGTCGTGACGTCGAAACTGATCGAGTTGGACGTGTTCTTCATGGCGAAGGAACTGGACGGCGTCGGGCCGGTGTAGACCTCGGCGACGACCTTGGCGCCTACGGTGCCGGTGCCGTTCTTCGGAATGCCGAGCGCCACGGCGCCGGAGTTGATGGAAGCTTTCTCCACGGCCACGGAGGTCGAGAAGGTCTGTCCGATCAGGTAGTCGGCCTGGCCCGGACGGGTCAGGTAGAGCGTGTACTGGATCTGGACCGGCGCGCCGAAGGAGGCGGGCGACCAGTTGAATATCACGGATTCAACCTTGGCATTGTTGGCGTCGATACTCTGGTCGCTGACGCCCTGGAGAACCGGGGCGATGGACTCCGTGCCGACTTCGCTCATGGCATATTCCCGTTCGCAGGAAGCGAAAGTGAATACGGCAATGAAGGCCAACAGGATGATATAGATAGCTTTTTTCATCTTTCTGTGTATTTAAAGTGACTGCAATCAATAACCGGGATTCTGCTTGAGGTTCGAATTGGCATTGATATCCGAAACAAGGAGCGGATAGATGGTGCGGTAGGCGGGCAGGGAAACCTTGCCGTTCGGCACGCCGCCCTTGCCGGCCCACGGGAACGAAGCGGAGGTGAAATAGCCGTAGCGGATGAGGTCCGTGCGGCGGTGACCCTCCAGCATCAGTTCGCGGGCGCGCTCGTCGAGCAGCCAGTCGAGGGTGACGGCATCCGGCATTTCCACGCCGGCACGGTCGCGCAGGGCCTGGATGTAGCCGAGGGCCGTCGGATCGGTCGTCTCGCCGCCATGCAGGCGGGCGTCCGCCTCAGCATAGATCAGGTACATTTCCGCGAGGCGGAAGATCGGGAAGTCGCAGGAGGAGAACTTGAAGTTCGCGCTGGAACGGTCGAGGATCGTGCCGTCGGACTTGAGGCTGCTCCATTTCCAGCAGCGCCAGCCGGTCTTGGTGGTCGTGGCGATGAACTCGGGCTCGCCCTCGTTGAAGAAGAACGCTCGCTTGTCGGAACGCTCGCGGTCGTAGCCGAATCCGGTGCCGTCCCAGTTCTCACCCTTGAGTTCGAAGCGGGCGACATAGTCGGGAGCCACGTGATAGCCGTCCCAACTTTCGGGCATGATCGTATCGCTCAAGCCGAGCAGGGAGCTGATCTTGGAATTGGCGGCACCTCCGACGAAAGCGGAACACATCGTAGTCGTGCCGCCCCAGCTCTGGGCATGGTCGCGGTCGTACTCGACGGCGAAGATGAATTCGTCGGCCGCAGCGCCGCTCTCGGTGTTGTCCTGCATGAAGAGTTCCTGGTATTTCGGGTGGAGTACATAGCCCATGTCGATGACGGCCTTGGCCGCATCCTTGGCGTCCTGCCACCGGGCCGTGCCGGTGTAAACCTCAGCGTTGAGGTACATGCGGGCGAGGAGGGCCTGGACGGAACCCTTGGTCGGACGCGGATAGGGAACGGCGCCCTTGGCCGGCATGTCATTGCCGGACAGGAGATCGTTGCACTCCGTCTCGATCCAGGTGAACAGTTCTGCGCGCTGGATCTGCTTGGGAGCCTCACCCATGATGTTTTCAGGCATCGGGAACGGCGGGTTGCCGAAGAGGTCCATCAGCATATAATAGAACAGGGCCCGGTGGAATCGGGCTTCAGCCCGGTAGCCGGCGATGTCTCCCGCCAGGTTCTCGTGTCCGCGGGCGGCGAGTTGTTCCGGTGCGGTCTGAAGCAGGAATTCGTTGACGAGGGTGATCCCCTTCAGGCAGCGGGTATAAACAGCAATCGTAGCGGCGTTCTCCGTGGCCGTCCAGCGGTTGTTCTGAAGCTCGGAGACGTAGCTGTCTCCCGTCCAGCTGCACTTGAAGGAGTCGACGGAAAGTTCGTTGAGGTTGATATACTGGCGGACCAGTTCGCTCTGGCCGGCATCCTTGACGCTGATGTCAGGGGATCCCGGGTCGCTGGAGCTGACGAAATTGTAGAAAGCGTTGATGTAGGTCAGGGCCGACAGGTAATCCGCCCCGGTCTGATAGGCATCGTCCGCCGTCGTTTCGGTCTCGTTGAGCAGGTGGGTGTTGAGGTCCCAGACGCAGGAAGAGAGAACCAGGGCGGCAAGCGCCACAAGCGTGATATTGAGTATCTTTTTCATATCCGTTGCCAATTAGAAGTTGATGTTGAGACGGATCGTGTAGAGGCGCGGGCGCGGGAACATGTTGTTGTCCACGCCGTCGACACCCTGAAGCTCGGGATCCAGGCCCCGGTACTTGGTGAAGGTGGCCACGTTCTGGATGGAAGCAGCCACGCGGATCGACTCGGCGAAGCGCTTGAGGTGGAAGGTGTAGCCGAGATTGATGTCGTCGATCTTGAAGAACGAGGTGTTCTCGACGAACATGTCGGAGTATTTCTGGACGGTCTGCGGGAGATCCGACCAGCCCGGGATCAGGTACGTGTTGCTCCAGTTCTGGATGAAGTTCTTGGAGGCGTCCTCGGAGATGGCGGCGCTGTAGCCCATGGCCACGCGGTTGAGGGCGTAGCTGCCGACGGAACCGTGGCCGTTGATGCTGAAGTCCCAGTTCTTGTAGCTCAGGTGCGTGTTGACGCCGAAGAACATCCAGGGATTCGGACTGTAGCCGGTCACGTAGCGGTCGGACTCGGAGATGGTGCCGTCGCCGTTACGGTCGACGAGCACGTTCTCGATCGGCCGGCCGAGCGTGTCGTAGGCCTGCTCGTAGAGATAGAAGGTATAAGGGGCGAAGCCGACCCGGTGCAGGGAGGTGTAGCCGTCGGTGCCGCCGAGGTTCGGGCCCGTGGTCACGCCGAGGTAGCCGGCGATGTTCTTCGCCGTCAGCTTGGTGATCCTGGTGTCCTGGAAGGTGACGTTGCCGCCGATGGACCAGTGCCAGTCCTTGGTCTCGACCGGGACGGTGTTGAGGGTGATTTCAACACCCTTGTTGACCATCTCGCCGATGTTGTCGATCAGCATGTTGGTGAAGTTGGTACCCATCGGGAAATTGATGGAGTTCAACAGGTCGAAGGTGCGACGGTAGTAGGCCTCCACGGTACCGGTGAGGCGGTCGCCGAAGAAGCCGAAGTCGAGGCCGGCGTTCCAGGTCTCGGTGGTTTCCCACTTGATGTCGGGATTGTAGGCCACCGGGCCGAGGACGTTACTGTTGTCGTTGCCCATGTTGTAGCGCATACGCTGGTCCGTGGCCTGGTAGTAGCGGGCGACGTACGGGTAGTAGTCGCCACCGATGTCCTGCTGGCCGGTGCGGCCCCAGCCGAGGCGGAGCTTCAGCGCGGACACGTTGCGGACACCCTTCAGGAAGTCCTCGTTGGCGATGTTCCAGGCGAAGGCCGCGGACGGGAAGAATCCCCAGCGGTTCTTCGGGGAGAAGCGGGAAGAGGCATCCTCGCGGACGGTAAAAGTGAAGAGGTACTTCGACCGGATCGCCCAGTTGACGCGCCCGAAGAAGGAAATCAGCACATATTCCCGGGCGTCGAAAGGCTTGACCTCGTAGATGTCGGCATCCTGCCAGCGCGGTTCCTTGTTATAGTACTGCGTGTTGTCGTAGCGGACGTAGTTTCGCTGCCAGGAGTAACCGGCCATCGCGTCGAGTGTGCACCAGTCGAACTCATGGTTGTAGTCGGCGTAGGCCTCGAGCAACAGGTTGCGGTTGTAGTTCTTGTAGATGACCGCATAGTCCGGCGTGGCGCGCAGGGAGCTGTAGGAACCGATCTCATTGTACTGATTGCCGACCGTGCCTGCGATATCGTAGCCGAGGTTGAGGTTGAAACGGAGATCCTCCAGGCCGTGGACCTTGTAATCCACCTGCATGTTGCCGATGCTGCGGAGGGTCTGGCCCTGGTTGTAGTAGTCATACAGGACGGACAGCGGGTTGGTGGAAGCCATGGTGTTGGGCGTCCCATTCGCGTTGTACCAGTTCCAGGGGGTGCCGTCGGCGCGGTAGACAGGGTGGGTCGGATCGTAAGCAACGGCCGCGCCCACGGCGCCGCTGTTGGCCCAGACGGTCTTCTGGTAGATACCCTTCAGGTTCACATTGACGGAGAGGTGGTCATCCAGGAATTTCGGCGAGAGGCTCAGGTCGGCGTTGACGCGGTTGTTGTCGCCGAGCTTGATGGTGGCCTGGTCGAGGTTGTAGCCGACGCTGACGCGGAACGGAAGTTTGTTGCCGCCGTAAACGCTGAGGTTGTGGTCGGTGGACACGCCGATGCGGTAGATCTGGTCCTGCCAGTTGGTACTGTCCTCGCCGAGCAGGGAGCTATACTCCGGGTGATAGGCTTTCACGGCGCCGCGGAACTGATAGCCGTTCATCATATCGAGCGTGGCGATGTTCTGTTTGGCGCTGACGCTGCCGTTGTAGGTGACCCTGATCCGGCCGCCGTTGCCCTTCTTGGTGGTGATGATGATGACGCCGTTGGAGGCGCGGGAGCCGTAGATGGCGGTCGCGGAGGCATCCTTCAGCACGGAGAAACTCTCGATGTCGTTCGGGTTCACGGAAGCGAGCGGATCGCCCATGCCGGCACCGCCGTCACCGGTCACGGGCACGCCGTCGATGACGATGAGCGGGTCGTTGCTGGCGGTCAGGGAGGCGGCGCCGCGGATGCGGATCATCGCGCCGTCACCGGGCTGGCCGGAAGCCGGCACGATGTGCAGACCGGATACCTTGCCCATGAGGGCCTGGCTCGGGGATGTGATGGCGCCGCGGTTCATCTCGTCGTTCTTGATGGCGACCACGGAACCGGTCATATCGCTCTTCTTGACTGTGCCGTAACCGATCACCACGACCTCGTCGAGGAACTCATTGTCCTCGTGGAGGGTGATCGTGGACGGCATCTCAGAAGCCTTGAAACTGAGAGAGGTGTAGCCGATGCAGCTTACCTCGACGGTGGCATCGGGAGAAGACACCCTGATGGAGAAGGTGCCGTCCAGGTCGGTCACGGCGCCGTTGGTCGTGCCTGCCTCGAGGACAGCCGCACCGATCACCGGACCCATCTGGTCGACAACCACACCCTGGACCGTGAAGCCTTGTGCGCTCGCGGTGAGGGACATCACGCCCGAGAGCGCGATGGCCGCAAGGAGGGATAGGATCTTTTTCATGTTAGAAAATGGTTAGTATTAAATGGATTAGTTGTTTTTCTCTTTCACGAGCGCCACGGCGAAGCTACCGCAGACGAGCAATGCGCCGGCGACCACCAGCATGTGCGCCTGTACGCCGCCGACCCACTTCAGCACCACGCCGCCCAGGGCCGCCGCCACGATCTGCGGCAGGCAGATGGTACAGTTGAAGAGCCCGAGGTACGATCCCATGTGGCTGCCGCTCAGTGAGTTCGTGAGCAAGGTAAAAGGAAGCGCCAGCATTGCCGCCCAGGCCGCTCCGATCAGGAAGTACGACACGAACAGCAGATACTGGTTGTGCACAAACGCGACGGAGATGAATCCGGTCGCGCCGATCAGCAGGCTCACGACGTAGGCGAGCCTCAGGGATTTGAATTTCGGCAGCACGATGGCCCAGAGGATGGATCCCACCGCCTGCACGGCGAAGACGACCCCCACCCAGTTGCCGGCGGCCTGGTAGCCCTCGGATGCGGGATCCGTGGTGCCCCAGCAGTTCGCCGCCACGGCGCCGTTGGTGTAGGTCCACATATACATAAAGGCCGCCCAGCAGAAGAACTGCACCAGTCCCACGGTCCAGAAGGTCTTCGGCGCGTGCAGCAGGAGCTTGAAGAGCCCCGGCTTGTTCTGCTCGTCCTCGGCCTGCTTCTGCGGATCGATGCTGTGGAAGGCGGCGTACTCTGCCGGCGGCATCTCCTTCACCTTGGCGAAGGTGTACAGCACGCAGAGGATCAGGATGGCGGCGCCGCAGTAGAAGCTCCACACCACGGAAGGCGGGATGACGCCCTTGGGGGCGGTGTTGGCGATGCCGATCCAGGTGAAGAAAATCGGGAAAAGGTAGCCCACCAGGCTGCCGGCGTTGCAGAGCAGCGACTGGATCGAATAGGCCGTCGCCTTCTGCTCCTCGTCCACCATATCGCCGACCATCATCTTAAAAGGCTGCATGGCCACATTGATCGAGGTGTCGAGGAAGATCAGCGAGAAGAGCCCGAACCACATGGCGCCGTTCAGGCCCAACAGCAGACGGCTGCTGAAATTGAGGCTGCCCGCATTGGGCAGGAGGAGCATCACCAGCACAGCCACGACGGCGCCGACCAGCAGGTACGGCTTGCGGCGGCCCATCCGGCACCAGGTGCGGTCGGAATACTTGCCGATGAGGGGTTGGACGATCATGCCCATCAACGGGGGCAGGATCCAGAAGAAGCTGAGCTGGTGCGGGTCCGCACCCAGCGTTGCGAATATTCGGCTGATGTTGGCGCTCTGCAGGGCATAGGCGATCTGCACTCCGAAAAATCCGAAGCTGAGGTTCCACATCTGCCAGAAAGTGAGGTATTTCTTGGGTTGCATTTTAGTGTTATTCTGCGACCAAGATAGAAAGCTTTTCCCTTCTTTAATACACACGTGCGACGGACTGCGGAGAATAATCGGATGAATTTTGCGTATTTCCGGATGAATTTTTAACTTTGACGGACAGAAACGCCGCTTTATGGATAAATTGCGCACCAGAAGATCCGTTTGGATGGTGATCATCTTCACCGTCCTTCACGCGCTGACCTGTATAGCCTGCCGCTCGCTGGGAGTGGAGGATACGCAGGCCCTGACGCTGCTGACGCTCGCCATGGTGTTCATCATCTGTAGCCTGAGCGGCATCAAGATCTATTATTCCCTTGTGGTCCTGGTGCTCGTGAACGTGCTGGCGTACCTGATCGGCAATGCACTGCCTGCGCTCCTGGACCCCTGGTTGGGGGAAGGAAGTATATGGGTTCACGTGATTTCGACGTCGGTGACGACGTTTTTACTGGGCGGAGCGCTCGTGTTCGCCCTACAGCGAGTTACCCCCCCCAATACCGTCTTCAACAATCAGCAGGATAATAAGACCTCCAGGCACTATCGCGTGCGTTGGATCGTCCGGCTGGGCAACCGGATCGTGCCCGTGATGACGGACCAGATCGCTTGCTTCTTCTCGGAGGATAAGAGCAATTATCTGATGACCTTCGATGGTGAGCGCTACATCGTGGACGCCACGATGGACGCCATCTCTGAGGAGTTGGATCCGGAACTTTTTTTCCGGATCAACCGCAGCTGCATCCCTGCGCTCGGCGCCATCGGGAGCGCTGTCGTGAACGCCGGCCGCTACGCGGTGGAGATACACCCCAAACCGGGCGACGTGTCCACGGTCGTCACGCGCTCCCGCGAGAGCGACTTCCTGCATTGGCTGGAAAAAGGCTGATCCGTTTTGTGGACCAGCCTTTTTTCGTCATTCGCCGGCTCCGACCGGCGAATCTCCTACAACTTATAGTAGCTCCCCAGGATCGCCGCGAACCAGCTCGGCGGCAGAAGCTTCTTCAGCGTCACGGAGAGGCGCTGCTCCAGCGTCGAGATGATGTAATGGTAGCGCGGCCGTTTCTTGCAAACGATTTTGGCAATCTTGCCCGCCAGGTATTCCGGCTTCAGGCCGGTGGTCTCGTCCTTCTCGATGCTCGCGAGCGACTTCTCGTAAGCCTTGTACACAGCGTACGCCTCGGGATTGGCAACGCTCTTGCGCTGCGCCGTGAAGGAGGTGGCGAAGTCGCCCGGCTCGATCACGACCACCTGGATGCCGAAGGCCTTCGTCTCCAGGCGAAGCGCCTCGCAATAACCCTCGATGGCGAATTTCGAGGCGGAATAGAGTCCCTGGAACGGAAGCCCCATCAGGCCGCCGATCGAGCTGAAACAGAGGATCTTGCCGCCGCCCTGGGTACGCATGACGGGCAGGACGTAGTGCAGGAAACGCACCATTCCCATCCAGTTCACGTCCATCTGGCGCTCCGCGTCCTCCAGCGAGGAGAACTCGAGCGGGCCGCCGATGCCCATGCCGGCGTTGTTGATGAACACGTCGATGCGGCCTTCCGCGTCAACCACCTGTTTCACCGCCGCCTCGCAGTCTGCCGGATTCTGGGCGTCGGCCTTGATGTAGGTGACGCCGGGCAGGAATTCCGTCGCTTTGCGATGGGTGCCGTAGACCTTGTGGCCGTCGGCGCTCAGCCGGGCGGCCATCGCCTTGCCGAAGCCGGAGGTGATGCCGGTGATCAGGATGATCATATTACTTGATGATGCCGAGTTCGCGGAAGATGCGGGTCAGCACGGCCACGGCCTCGTCCACCTGCTCGGTGGTGTGGGTGGCCATGAGGGCGAAGCGGATGAGCACGTCGCTCTCCGGCACGGCCGGCGCGATGACCGGGGTGATGAACACGCCCTGCTCGTAGGCCAGGCGCACGATCTTCATCGCCTTGATCGTGTCGCGCACGAAGAGCGGGATGATCGGGGACTGGGTGTGGCCCGTGTCGAAGCCGGCCTTCTTGAAGGCCTCCTGGGCGTGGCGCGTGACCTTCCAGAGGTTCTCGCGGCGCTCCGGCTCTTCGATCATGATGTCCAGGGCCTTGCTGGCGGCGGCCACGGCGGCCGGGGTCATGGAGGCGCTGAAGATCAGCGAACGGGAGTTGTGCTTGAGGTAGGTGAGGACTTCCTTGTCGCCGGCGATGAAGCCGCCCAGCGAACCGAAGCTCTTGGAGAAGGTGCCCATGATGAGGTCGGTCTCCTTCGTCAGGCCGAAGTGGCTGGCGGTGCCGGAGCCATTCTCTCCGATCACGCCGAGACCGTGGGCGTCGTCGACCATGACGGCAGCCCGGTATTTCCTGGCCAGGCGCACGATGTCGGGCAGCGGGGCGATGTCGCCTTCCATCGAGTAGACGCCGTCCACCACGATGAGCTTCGGAGCGTTCTTCGGGGTCAGGAAGAGCTTGCGTTCCAGGGCGCCCATGTCGTTGTGGGCGAACTTGCGCACCTCGCTGAAACTCAGACGGCTGCCGTCGATGATGCAGGCGTGGTCCAGGGAGTCCAGGAAGATGTAGCCGCCGCGGAAACCGAGGCAACCCACGACGCCCAGGTTCACCTGGAATCCGGTGCTGTAGGTCACGGCTTCTTCCTTGCCCACGAACTTCGCCAGTTTCTCTTCCAGCTCCTCGTGGATGTCGAGGGTACCGTTGAGGAAACGGCTGCCGGAGCAGCTGGTGCCATATTTCTCTATTGCTTTGATTGCGGCCTCCTTGAGGCGGGGGTCATCGGATAGTCCAAGATAGGAGTTCGAGCCGAACATCAGGACTTTGCTGCCGTCAGCCATGGTGACGAGGGGATCCTGACCGGAGGAAATGGGGCGGTAGTAGGGATAGATCCCTGCGGCCTTGGCCTCTGCTGCACGAGTGTCTTTCATGCAGAGCTCATTCAAAATCTTTTTCATTCAGTACGGTTAAATTTAGTACAACATGCAAATATACACATTTTATCGAAAACCGTATATTTGTGGTATGGACCCTTTGCGGATTGCAATCATCGGCGGCGGGGCGGCCGGGGGCTTTTGCGCCATCGGCCTGAAGCGCCGTCTGCCCGGTGCTGACGTCACGATTTACGAGGCCGGCCCCAGGCTGCTGGCCAAGGTGGCCGTGACGGGCGGAGGTCGCTGCAATCTCACCAATTCTTTCCGCGACGTGGCGCGGCTCGGCGAGGTGTATCCCCGCGGGGAGCAGCTGATGCGGCGCGCCCTGGCGGCATTCAGCCACGAGGACACGATGCGCTGGTTCGAGGCGGAGGGCGTCCGGCTCGTCGTGCAGGAGGACCAGTGCGTCTTCCCCGTCAGCCAGGATGCGATGCAGATTGTGCGGACGCTGGAGCGCTGCCTGCGGGAAACGGGGGTGCGCGTCCGGCTGAATGCGCCCGTCGAGAGGCTTGAAGCGCAGCCGGACGGGTTCCGGTTGGAGATGCCCGATCGGGTCGGGCATGACATCAGTCATTCCCGGCTTGACCGGGAATCTCTTTACGACCGGATCGTGGTGACCGTCGGCGGGACGTCCCGGGAGAAGTTGGAGCGGCTGCTGCCGGATGGCGTCAAAGTCACCGACACCGTGCCGTCGCTCTTCACCCTGAAGATCCCCGACGCCGGCCTGCGCGCCCTGATGGGCACGGTCGTGGAGCAGGCGTCGCTGGCCCTGGCCGGGACCAAATTCCGCGCAGCGGGCACCCTGCTGCTGACCGACTGGGGCGTGAGCGGACCCGCGACGCTGCGCCTGTCTTCCTACGCCGCCCGCCACCTGGCGGAAAACGGCTACGCCGGGACGTTGCTGGTCGACTGGCTGGATGCACCCGAGGCGGCCGCCCGGGAATGGATCAGCGCCACCGCGGCCGCGAATGCGAAAAAACAAGCCGCCAGCACGCCTCCGGACGGCATCACCGCCCGGCTCTGGCGCCACCTGCTGGGGCGTGCCGGGCTGCGGGAGGACCTGCGCTGGGCGGAGCTCGGCAGCAAGGGCGCGGCTCGGCTCGCAGCCACGTTGATCGCCGACGCCTATCCCGTCGCCGGCCGCGCCCGCTTCAAGGAGGAGTTCGTGACCTGCGGGGGCGTGGACCTCTCGGGAATCAATCTTAATACGCTGGAATCGAAAGCCTGCCCCGGACTCTATTTCGCCGGGGAGGCGCTGGATGTCGACGCCGTCACGGGCGGCTTCAATCTGCAGGCCGCCTGGTCTACCGCCGCGCTCGTGGCCGCAGCGATTACTTCAGGGTCTTGATGCTTATTTTTCGTAGGAGGCTTCGTTGCCCGGGGATTCCTCCACCTCGACCTTGTAGCAGCCCGGGATCTGGTCGCAGATCCAGCGGGCGAGGTTTTCGGTGGTGGGGTTGCAGGGCATGATGTCGTTGAGGTCGGCGTGGTCCAGGGTGCCGCAGATGCGCCTTTCGATGTCGCAGAAGTCCACCACCATGCCGTCGGCGTCCAGCGTCTCGGACGCGCAGTACACGGTGATTTTCCAGTTGTGCCCGTGGTCGGGCTCCGTCTGCGTGCCGCCCGCGAAGGAAATGTGGTGGCTGGCCGCGACGCTCATCGTTTTCTTGACCTTATACATTGCCGCTCTTGTCGATGTAGCTGAGGAATTCGTTGCGGGTCTGGGGGTTGGTGCGGAAGGAGCCGGTCAGGTAGGTCGAGGTCATCACGCCGCTCTTGCGCACGCCGCGGCTCTCCTTGCACATGTGACGGCCGCGCATCATCAGCGCCATGCCGCGAGGCGGATTCTCGTCTCCGAGCGCTTCGGTCAGCATCTCCACCACGTCGTGCACCAGGCGCTCCTGCACCTGCAGCCGCGCGGCGCAGTAGTCCACCACGCGCCCGATCTTGCTCAGGCCGAGGATGCGGCCCCTGGGGTTGGGCAGGTAGGCGAACCAGTAGTCGCCGAAGAAGGTGCGGCAATGGTGCTCGCAGACGGAGTAGAAGGGGCCGCAGTCCACGACCATGTCGTCGTAGATGATGCCGTCCTGCCCGTTGGGGAAGGTGGTCACGACCGGCGCCTGGGCCGGGTCGTAGCCGCGGAACATCTCGCGGAACATCCGGACCATGCGGTCGGGCGTCTCCAGGAGGCCCGTGCGGTTCGGGTCTTCGCCGATGAATTCAAGCAGTTCGCGAATGTGCTGTTTGGCTTGTTCTTCCGTAATCATAATTCGTAGGTTGCCGTGTTGTCTTCCGTTTCCTTGACGGTGACTTTGTAGCAGTCCGGGATCTGTTCGCAGATCCAGCGGGCCAGGTTTTCCGCGGTGGGGTTGAAGGGCAGGACTTCGTTGAGGTTGCGGTGGTCGAGCTGGTCGGTCACGCGTTCCTTGATGGTCTTGAAGTCTACCACCATCCCGTTCACGTCAAGGTCCTTAGACTTGCAGAAGACCTCGATCTCGTAGTTGTGCCCGTGCGGCCGGGCGCACTTGGTGGGGTAATCCACCTCCAGGTGGTGGCTCGCCGCGATGCGTATCTTTTTGGAAACGTAAAACATGGTGCCGCAAAGATAGCAAAAAATCATTACTCCCTGATTTGCTTCCCCCACGCGGCGTCGGCAGCTTTGTTCTGCCCGGGCCAACAAAATGGCCCGTCCAGAATGAACAGCCGCCCGCCTTCTACAACGCCCGCGCACTACTGTTTTTCGCATATTGCTGAAAGATAGTGTTTTATGAAAGTAACCGTGTCTCCAGGGGCCTGGTTACTTTCATAACTAATTCTGCTTGAAGCCTTTGAGAAAAACGGACGTTTCAGGAAATTGGCTACTTTTTTCGCTGGGGACCGCGGATGGCATCGGCTTCGAGGGGGTTGTCGGGCCAGGCGTGTTTGGGGTAGCGGCGGCGCAGTTCTTTGCGGACTTCGAAGTAGGTGTTGCTCCAGAAGCTCCGCAGGTCGGCGGTCAGCTGGACCGGCTTGTAGCCGGGCGAGAGCAGTTCCATCAGGATGGGGCGACGGCCGTCGTCCACGCGGGGTGTGTCCAGCAGCCCGAAGCATTCCTGCAGGCGGACGCGCAGGATGGGGGCTTCGGCGCCCTGGCGGTATTCCACGCGGATGCGGCTGCCGGTCGGCACGGCGATGTGTGACGGCGCGAGCCGCTCCACTGCCTGCTGCTGAGCGTAGTCCAGCAGGGTCCAGAGGGCCGCGCAGAGGTCGATCTTTTTCAGTTCCGCGACGGTGGTGGCGCGGCCCACGAAAGGCGGCAGCCAGTCCGGGGCGCTCCGCAGCACGGCCTCCGTCGACAGGTCCGGCAGCGCCAGTTCCGGGTGCCACGCGGCCACGGCGGCGACTCGGCGCTGCAGGTTCCCGACCTCTTCCGAGAAATCGAGCATGGCCGTTCCCTCCTTCTGCGCCGCTTCGCAGATGGCGCGCGTGAGCTGGTCCCGGACGCCCTCCGACAGGGTTTTGGCATCCACCAGCAGGCTGCCGATGCGGCGTTCGCGCTGGGCCACGGCGGCGCCGGATTTGCTGTCCCAGACCACGCGGTCGCGGGTCCGGATCAGCTCCGGCAGGTCATCGGGGTCGACCGGCGCCGCCAGGAAAATGCGTCCTTCCCGGCCCGGACGGACACTCACGGACGCCACGGCCAGCCATTCGCAGGCGGAGAGGGCGTCTTCCGGGTTGACGGCCGCCAGCTCGCCGCTTGCGAGCTGGAAATGGCCACGGCCTTCCGGCCGCGCTTTCGCTACCCGCTCGGGGTACGCCGCCGCCAGCAATCGTCCGACGAGATACGGGGAAGGTCTGCTTTCAGCCCTGACACCTTCCCCATCGAGAAAGCTTCCCGGTGGGTTCTGTGGCCGATTCTGCGGGGAAGATCCAGGCTCTGAAAAGAGACCTTCCCCATTTCTTCCGGTAGGGTAGGATTGTTGGCATCGATTTTTGGGCTTTTTCGGTGCCGACTTTTCTTTTCCCTCGTTCGCCGACGCCGATCGGCGAATCTCCTCCCGTTCCGCCAGCATCCGGTACTGCTCGGCCATCTGGGAGATGCGGCCCCAGCGGCCGCTGCGTCCGGCGCGGTGCAGGGCATCAAGGCGCGTCGTCAGCGACGCGTTGCTCTCCAGCGCCGCCAGCGGATCCCGTTCCTCCAGCAGCGCAGCGATCTCCGCCGCCAGGGCCGTTTGGCCTGGCACCGGGATTATCAGGCGGGAATCCTGGCTCTGATTTCGGCCTTTTTCAATCCAACCCCCAGCTAATTCTTTTGGGGTTGCATCGATTTCGCCAGTTTTCGATGCCACGCTATTCGCGGCCAGGAGCATTTTGGCGATACGGGGATGGCAGGGCAGGGCGGCGAGGGCCCGGCCGTGCGGGGTGATGCGCCCCGCCTCGTCGAGGGCGCCCAGGAGCTCCAGTAACTGCCGGGCCTGGGCCACGTGCGCGGCGGGCGGCGGGGTCAGCCAGGGGAGCCGCTCCAGCTGGCTTTCGCCCCAGGCGGCGGCATCCAGCAGGGTTCCCGCCAGGTCCGCTTCAAGGATCTCCGGCACGCGCGTCGCGGCCATGCGGGCCTGCGATGCCGGACTCCAGAGCCGGTAGCAAATGCCCGCTGCCACCCGTCCCGCGCGGCCGCTGCGCTGGTCTGCCATGTCGCGGCTGATGCGCACCGTCTCCAGGCGGCTCAGGGCGTTCTGCGGATCGAAAACAAGCCTCCGGCAGAAGCCGCCGTCCACGACGACCCGCACGCCTTCGATGGTCAGCGAGGTCTCGGCGATGGGCGTGGCGAGGACCACCTTGCGGCTTCCTGCCGGGCTCGGGGCGATGGCGGCCCGTTGCTGTTCCGGCGGCAGCAGGCCGTAGAGGGGATAGATGGTTACGTCATTCCCGGCTTGACCGGGAATCTCAGATGGCCGATCAGGTCGGCCATGACAAGCCCCGACGCTCCCCAGCAGTTCCGCGCAGCGGCGGATCTCCCCCTCGCCGGGCAGGAACGCCAGGATGTCGCCGTCATGCTCGCGGAGCGCCACCCGCACCCAGTGCGCCACGCGCTCTGCCACGTTCTCGGCCGTGGCCTCTTCCGGCGTATGCTTGATCTCCACCGGGTACATCCGCCCGGCGCTCTCGAGCAGCGGGGCGTCCAGTTCCCGGCACAGCACTTCCGTGTCGATGGTTGCGGACATCAGCAGGATGCGCAGGTCGGGCCGCAGCAGCGACTGCGCCTCGCGGGTCAGCGCCAGGGCCACGTCGCTTTGCAGGCTCCGCTCGTGGAATTCGTCAAAAATCACGACGCCCACGCCCTCCAGGGCCGGGTCGTCTACCAGCATCCGCGTCAGGATGCCCTCGGTCAGCACCTCGATCCGCGTCGCTGCGCTCACGCGGCTCTCGAAACGGATCCGGTAGCCCACCGTCCGTCCGACCGGTTCGCCCAGCAGCGTGGCCATCCGTTCCGCGATCTGCCGCGCGGCAATTCTCCGGGGTTCCAAAATAATTATTTTTCCAGCGATGCCAGCCTTCCTTTCCCCGCTATCCGCCGACTCGCTTTTTCCGTCATTCGCCGGGTTGTATTTCCCGTCATTCACCGGGTTGTATTTTCCGTCATTCGCCGACCCCGATCGGCGAATCTCCTCCAGAATGGTCAGCGGCAGCACCGTCGACTTGCCGGCCCCCGGGGGCGCCGTGACCACCAGACGCGGCGAGACCGCCAGCGCCTCGTTCACGGCGCCGGCGATCTCCATCACAGGCAGGTCGACCGGAATCATACACACAAAGGTACGGAATAATCTCCATCCTCAAAACAGACCCGGCCCAGTCATCCCCCGGCAGTACGGCCCAGTCAACCACCGGCTGTACGACCCGGTTAGCCCCTGGCAGGACACCCGAGATTGCTGTGAGCCGTAACAAACGGATAATCTGTCAAATAACGAATCGTACTCCCCCGAAAATCGGGAGAGTATAAACAAGTAAGTAATTAATTCACAATTTGATACAGCTCACAATGGCGCGAAAGGCGGGGAACCTGCGAGAGGCTGAAAACCCTTGACGGAGGAAATACACCGGAAGGCAGCCAAGCGGGGTGTTTTTGACAACAATCAGACTCTCAGTAAATTACATAAGTAACCGGGGACCAGAGTACCCGGTTACTTTCAGAAAAACCTTTATATCAGCGATTTGCGGAAAACGGCGCCGGCTGGGACCCGGGGCGGGAAGCGCCGGGGCCGTCCCCACAAGCTAGCGAACTCTCGGCTGTGGGTTGTTTCTCATCTCCATCTCGGTGATGTTCAGCGGCACCGCCATCTGGATGGTCTCCAGCTCTTCCGGTGTCAGCTCCGCGAGGGCCTTGCCGTAGCGGCTGTGCGCCTGCTCGTCGCGGACCTCGTCGAACGCCTGCTTGAGCACTTTCTGGATGGAGTAGAACTTCATATAAGAAGAACCATAGTCCATGCCCAGCGAAATGATGGCTCTGGGTGCGCGCTCCCGGATGAAATCCTTGCTGCGCGCCAGCAGATCCGCATCCGTAGCGGACACCGAATTACCGGCGAACACCTTGTCGGCAGAATTGACCCGCACGACGAAAACATTGTTGCGGTCGACGCCTTTCATCGCTTCCGACGGAGTGACGGTCCCGCCCACGCCGACCGGCGGCGGCAAGCGGCGCGAGACAGCCGGTTCCTTCGGCGCAGAGTACATAATCTTCAGTTGCCCGATCGACCGCAGGACGTTCCTGACATCGTCAAGGATGCCCATCTTGGCATATTCGTCGCCGCGAATGGCGACGCACTGGACCGGGCCTTCGGTGGCAATCAGATTCTCGAGGTGGGCTTTGAGGTCTTTCAGGGCCACGGTCTCACCGTCGACCTGGACAAGCTCGGAGCCAGAGGAAATTTCAATTCGAATGACTTTATCCTGCTCCACAAGGGCTTGATCGGGGCCCTGCGGCACGGGAGACACAGGTCGGGCGGTGGCGCCGAAGGCAATCAGCAGCCCGGCAAACAGGGGGAGCGCCGCGCCGAAGCGCAGCCAGGAGAGGGAACCTCTCGGAGCTTGATTCATCATGGTAAAGCGTTTTTTAGTGTCTGTAGTTGTCAACAGAATAGCCCGCGCGCAGCACGTCCTCGTCGGCCTCGTACTCCTGCACTTCCGAGAGCATGCGCTCCATCATCCAGAAGAAGGGATTGAACCAGCAGAGCGCCTTCAGGACGCCGAGGGCGACTTTGTCGCGTGAATGGCGGTGGCGGATGTGCGCGGCTTCGTGCGCGACGATCATCGCCCGCTGGCCCGCGTCGGGGCGCTCCTCCTGCCGGAGGAAAATGGTGCGCCAGAAGGAGAAGGGCGACTGGACGCGCGGGTGCTCCGCGAGCGTGTAGTCGCGCAGCGGCGTGAGCCGGGAGGCTTGCCGCAAGCGGCGGATGCGGACCAGGTTGCGGACGAGGACTGCGAGCAGCAGCAAGGCCACGGCGCCGTACAGCGCGGCGAGGACCCCCTGCCAGGGGAACGCCGCCGCGGCCGCGACCGGCGCTGCGACCTCCTCTGCCGGGGCGATGGCACCTGTCGGCTCCGCACCCACCGGGATCTGCAGGTACACCGTTTCCGCCGGCAGGATGGGCAGGCGCAGCAGCGGAATCAGCACCGACAGCAGCGCCGACGCCAGCAGGAAGTGGCGCGCGGCCCGGTACGGGACCTTCCGCGCCAGAAGGAACTGGTAGAACGCCAGCAGCAGGCCGCTGCAGACAATCACCTCCAACATATATATCCCTGCGGGTTTCATTTTTTCAGCATGTTGAGGATCTCGTTCACCTCTCCGGCCGGAATGGACTCCTGCTCGGAGAAGAAGCTCACCAGGCGGCTCAGCGAGCCGTCAAAGAAATTGTCCAGCACGGTGGTCATGTACCGTTGCGTGTACGCTTCCTTGGACACAAGGGGGAAGTACTCATAGGTCCGGCCGTACGCCTTGTGGCCCACAAAGCCCTTCTGCTCCAGGATGCGCACGATCGTCGACACGGTGTTGTAGGCCGGTTTCGGCTCCGGGAGTACGTCCAGGATATCGTGGACCAGGACCTTCTCCTTGTCCCAGATCACCTGCATCAACTCCAGTTCCGCCTTCGTCAGCTCCTGCTGCGCCTCGACGTTCATTTTCTTTCTGACCATAACGCTTTGATTCTAGTATTCGATACAAAGGTATAACTAATTTTTTAGTTTCAAAACAAATTCGCCAAAAATTTAACTAAAATTTTAGTTGACACCCTTTTTCACCCACTTCCCAACCCAATTTTCCTCTCCAGCCGTTTCTTGCAATAACCAGAATCACAGCCAATTACAAAACTAACTGGATCCCTGAGTCTCCGGTTACTTTCGGAACAATCACGAAATCAGTTGTTTATAAATAACAGTGCCTGCGACTGTTTTTCATAACAATTAGTCAATCAATAAAATACAAAAGTAACCAGGTACCTGGGGTCCTAGTTACTTCCGGAATCTGCTATGGATCAGCGACTTGTGCAAAACGGCGCACAGCCGCAAGCGGGCGGAGCGGGGCTACGGCCGGGCGCCGAAGGCCGGGCGCGGCGGCACCAGCGGCTCGCCCATCGCGGAGGCCTCGGCATCCGCCTCGTCCAGCTTCCACACCATGAACTGCGGGGTGGCAGCCGTGTACGGAGTCCATTCGCCGCCGTCGGGGCCGTTCGGATCGCCGTATTTGGCGAAATTGGACCAGGCCGTCAGCATGCGCTCGGACAGATCCCAGTCGCCCTGCGTCCAGGGACGCCAGCAGTGCTCCAGCGACTTGAACACGAACCAGAGGTCAGAAGAGTGGAAAGCGCCCTGCAGCACGTTCGGCCGGCCGTCGGTCGGCAGCGGACGCGCGAACTGGTAGGCGTAGGCCTTGCCGCCCATCTCCTCGCGGTTGAGGCAGAAGGTGCGGATCTGGTCGCCCATGTTGCCGGAATCATTCAGCGTGTAGCCGATCATATAGGGCACCTGCGCCAGCGTACCGTCGATGCAGGCCTCGTCGAAGCTCTCGGGGAGCACGTAGCCGTCGATATACGGACTGATGGGCATGGCGGAGAGGATGCTGCGCTTGCCGGTGACGGAGGTGTAGATGCCGCCGAGCGCGTAGATCGTCTCGGTGGAGGCGGCGCGCATTTTCTTCAGGTCGGTCAGGTTCGCCCAGTCCATCACCTCTTTGACGGATTTCTCCGCATCGGCGAGGGTGGCGTTCTGCTGCGCCGGGAGGGCCGGGCCGCCCGGGAACATCGGCTGCGCGGGCTTGCGCGGATCCACGAGACCGCTGCCGCTCATGATGACGGCCTTGTTGAAGAGGCCCTTGGTCAGCGGCGAGGCGCTCAGGAACTTCACGCTGCGGGAACCGGCGCTCTGGCCGAAAATCATCACGTTGTCCGGATCGCCGCCGAACTGGGCGATGTTTTTCTTGACCCATTTCAGGACCTCGATCTGGTCCAGGGTGCCCCAGTTGCCGGTGGCGTGCTCCGGATCCTCGGCCGAGATCTCAGGATGGGCGAGGAAGCCGAACGGGCCCACGCGGTAGTTGAAAGTCACCAGGACGACATCCTTCGCGCCCCAGTTCTTGCCGTCGAACTCCGGCTCGGAGCCCCAGCCTTCGCGGAGGCCGCCACCGAAGATCCACACGGCCACGGGGAGCTTCTTGTCCACCTGGCCGGGCGCCTTGGTCCAGACGTTCAGGTAGAGGCAATCCTCGCTGTAGGGGGCTTCGTCGCCATAACCCCACTCCGTGGTGTAGCCGCCGGGATAGTGGGCCGCCTGGAACGGCGGATGATTGAATTTGTCGCAGACCTTCACGCCCTCCCAGGGGACGACGGGCTGCGGCGCGCGCCAGCGGTTCTCGCCCAGCGGCGGAGCGGCGTAAGGGATGCCGCGGAAGACGGTGACGCCGGGGGCGTCGTCGAGCAGGACACCCTGCACCTGACCGCCCTCGATGGTGAGGACGGGGTTTTCCGGCACGGAAGAGCACGCGGCGAGGGCCAGCGCGCTGAGGAGAACAAGTATCTTTCTCATATCGATAGGTTTAACTTTCGTTTCAGCCAAGTTAGAAAGAGAATCCCGCCCGCGCAAGAGCCCGTCCGCCCGTTGACCAAAAAATAAAACAAAATGACGCATAACGGCGAAAATTCCCTAACTTAGGACCGGAAAGTACAAACATGCAACATAAATGAGAAAAAGAATCGCATTTGTTACGGCCGCGCTGCTCGCCTTCTGTTTCGTGGCGGGCGCCCAGGGCCGTAAACCCGGCCCGGCGCCGGAGGCCCCCAAGGACAACGACAAGAAGGAAGAAGCCGTCGAACTGACCATGACCCCCGGCCTGTTCGGCGTGGCGCAGCACGAGAACGACTGGTATTTCGAAGTGCCCGACTCGCTGCTCGGCCGCCGCATGCTCGCCGTGACCCGCTTCGTGAGCAATACCGTCGATGCCGGCGAGTACGGCGGCGAGGAGGTCAACGAGCAGATGATCTACTGGGAGAAAGCCGCCAACGGCAACCTGCTGCTCCGCACTCACGTGCTCAGCATCCAGGCCGCCGAGGACCAGGAAATCAGCAAAGCCGTGAAGGTGAGCTCCGAGAATCCCATCGTGGCCTCCTTCAAGCCGGAAAAGAACAGCCCGGAAGGCGCCACGCGCGTCAAGGTGAACAGCCTCTTCGAGGGCGACATCCAGGTCTTCTCGCTGACGCCGGGCGACAAGCGCGGCTACAACCTCGGCGGCGTCAAGGGCGACGCCTCCTTCATCGAAAGCATCCGCACCTATCCGATCAACACGGAGGTCACGGTGACCAAGACCTTCAATTATAACGCGCCCGCGGGCGGTCCCGGCGGCGGCGCGCAACAGCAACAGGCCCGCAATCTCCCCGCAGGCCGCCAGGCAGGTACGGTCACCGTCGTGCTGAACACCTCCATTCTCCTGCTGCCGGAGACCCCGATGCAGCAGCGCTGGTTCGACCCGCGCGTGGGCTATTTCGCCGGCGGCTACAGCGAATTCTCCGACGACCAGCAGGGCGTCAAGAACATCCGCTTCATTGCCCGCTGGCGTCTCGAAGCCCGTCCCGGGGACGTGGAGAAGCAGAAGCGCGGCGAGCTCGTGGAGCCGGTCAAGCCCATCGTGTACTACATCGACCCGGCCACGCCGAAACAGTGGCGCAAGTACCTCATCGCGGGCGTGAACGACTGGCAGGTGGCCTTCGAGCAGGCCGGCTGGAAGAACGCCATCCACGCCGAGGAATGGCCGGAGAATGCCGAGGAGCTGGGCATGAGCCTGGAGGACGCCCGTTTCTCCGTGATCCGCTACCTCGCGTCTCCGATCGCGAACGCCTACGGTCCCAACGTGCACGACCCCCGTTCCGGGGAAATCCTGGAGAGCCACATCGGCTGGTACCACAACGTGATGACCCTCGTCCACGACTGGTACCAGGTCCAGGCCGGTGCCGTGGACCCGCGCGCCCGCAAGATCAAATTCGACGAAGAGCTGATGGGCGACCTGATCCGTTTCGTCTCCTCACACGAGGTGGGCCACACCCTCGGCCTGCGCCATAACATGGGCTCCAGCTCCCAGACGCCCGTCGAGAAACTGCGCGACAAGGCCTGGGTGGAGGAGCATGGTCACACCGTGTCCATCATGGACTATGCCCGCTTCAACTACGTCGCCCAGCCGGAAGACAACATCGGCAAGGCCGGCCTCTATCCGCGTATCAACGACTACGACAAGTGGGCCATCGAATTCGGCTACAAGCCGACCTACTTGCAGACCGCCAAGGAGGACCACCTCTACTGGAACAAGGTCATCATCGAGCGCCTGGCGGCGAATCCGCGCCTGTGGTTCGGCGGCGAAGGCCGTGACAACGATCCGCGCGCGCTGACCGAGGACCTCGGCGACGACGCCGTGGCGGCCAGCACCTACGGCATCATGAACCTCAAGCGCATTCTCCCGCAGATTCCGGAATGGAACAAGGAGGAAGCCGACATGTACGACAACGTGTCCCGCATGTACGACGCCGTCGTGAGCCAGTTCAACCGCTACCTGGGCCACGTCTCCGCCAACATCGGCGGCCGCTTCATCACCAACCACAGCATCGAGCAGCCCGACGTCGTGAAGTACGCCCCCGTGCCCAGGCAGCGCCAGAAAGCGGCCCTGAAATGGCTCGACGAGAACATCTTCCACGAACCGTCCTGGCTGCTGGGCGTGCCCTACATCTGGGAAATCACCGACCGTCCGGATACTTACTGGTCCCGCCTGATCGGCGGCGTGGTCAGTTCCGGTAACCTGCTCAGCGTCGCGAAAATCGGCCGCCTGGCCCAGTTCGCGGACTCCGACCCCGCCAATTACAAGCCCGAGGAGTACCTCGACGATCTCGAGGGAATGATTTTCTCCGAGCTCGCCAAGGGCGGCAAGGTCGATGCCTACCGCCGCTTCCTGCAGCGCCACTACATCACGGTAGCCCTGGAGGTTGCCGCTACCGCCCCGGCCCGCAATACGGACGTGCGCGCCCTGCTGCTCGCCCAGCTGGACGGCATACGCAAGCGTGCGGCCAAGGCCAAATCTTCCGACGCGCTGACCCAGGCCCACTGGCAGACCCTCGCCCGGCAGATCGAAACGGGACTCAAGGACCTGAAATAGAAACCCGTCGTGAGAAGATTGGCAATCGTGTTGCTGGCGCTTATGGCGCTGGCCGCGGGATCGTTCCCGGCAGGCGCACAGACGTTCGGGCAGCGCCTGGGCGACTTGTGGCAGCGTCTCTGCGGTCCGAACCCGAGCCTGGATTCCACCCGCATCTTCCAGCCCTTCAAAGGTTGGGGTGCGGGTGTGGTCTACAGCATGACCGGCGAACAGGTCCGCATCAACACCGATGGCGATTTCACCTCCGGCGAACACGGGGGCCATGTCCTCTCCACAATCAATCTCTACCTCCTGAACGATGTCGGACACTCCGTCGGCGTCTATGGCCGCTATGGCCCCATCCAGCTGGGTTTCAACCGCCATATCGGCCGCCAGGAAGGCTATCACCGGTCTTTCAACTTCAAATGGCTGGGCAACTTCTTCTGCCTGGACGCCCGGTACATCTCTTATCAGTCGTTGCTGGGCGGAGACATTTCCATGCGCGCCGTGGGCTATCCGAATACCTCGCTCACCGGATACCGGTCCTCCATTGAAGTGGACCGACGCTCCATCGCCACCATTTCCACGGCCGTGGTCAACGGCATCTACGCCTTCAACCGCAAGCGTTTCGCCTACCGCGCCGCCTACAACGGCCGCGTGGTCCAGCGCCGCAGCGCCGGCTCGTTCCTCGTCGCCGCGAAATACATGTATGGCAATTTCCAGCTGGACGCTTCGGACATGGTTCTGGTCTCCCTGGTCAACGGACTGGCCCGCTTCGAGACCAGCCAGTTCTCGCTGGGAGCGGGCTATTCCTTCAACTGGGTGCCGTACCACCGCGACGCCGTCAGCCAGCACGATCTGCGCGGACTGCGCAACCTGACCTTCAACCTGACGGCCGTTCCGATGCTGACCCTGTTCAACGCCATCACCTCGCACCAGTACGCGTTCAGGAGCGAGACCTTCGACTATGTGATGGACGATGCGCAGAAGTATCGGTCCTTCAGCCGCATCCAGCCGAATTTCACCACCCGCGCCGCCGTCTGCTACAACACCGGCCGCTTCTACGTCAACCTTTGGGCCGACTACACCCGTTTCGTCTTCCAGAACCGGAACCGCACGTTCCCCGTTTCCACCGGCGAAATGGATCTGGCTCAGCGCGGGGATTTCTCCTCCTGGATGGTCAACTTGCAGTTAAATTACAGATTTTAAAATTATTGCTATCTTTGCAGCACAGATGAGACGCAATACTACAAAATGGCTGGGAGCCCTGATAGTGCTGGTCGTCCTCGCGGCGGGCTGTGGCGCGTTGCGCCAGAGCGCCGCTGAGCGCAAGGCCGAAGAGTCCCGCGTCGCGGCGCTCGTCCAGCAGAAGCTGGACGCCCGCAAGTACACGATCAAGGTCGATTTTATGAACCCCACCCGCGGTGCAAGCCGCAACGTCGGCGGGGAAGGCTACTCGCTGACCGTCGACGGCGACAAGGTCAACTCGCACCTGCCCTATGCGGGCGTCTCCACCTCCGTCCCTTACGGTGGCGGCAAGGTGCTTACGTTCGTGGACGATATCGATGAATACAAGGAGCTGCAGGCCAAATCCGATCGCCGCGTCTTCGTGTTCACGACCGACAACGACGAGGATGTCGTCACCTTCGAGGTGACCGTTTTCGACAATGGCCAGGCGGATATTTCGGTCCGCAGTCAGAACCGGGAACAGATTTCGTTCCGCGGCCAGCTCGAGACAGAGGAATAATCCTTATTCAGCGGATTTGCTCGACACGATGGCTGTCATGCCGGGCATGAGGTGCGGATGCGGCTTGAGCGCCGCTTCCAGATGCACCATGCCGTTCTTCTCCACCACGGGGCTGATGGCCGACACCCTGGCCTCGTGCACCTCGGCCGGGTAGGCGATGGAAATCACCTGGATGTCCGTCCCCGGCTGGAACTTGTGGAGTTCGTTTTCCAGCACGTCGAAACATACTTTCAGATGCTCGGTGTCCACGATGTAGAACAGGGGCACGCCGGGCGTGGCTGCGCTGTACAGCGTCGTCTCCACGCGGCTCACGGCACCCGTGAGGGGGGCGGTGATGGTGCAGTAGGTGAGCTCGTGCTCCAGCTGCTGCAGGGAGGCTTTCGCGGTGTTGTAGCCGCTGTTGATACGGGCCTGCCGCTTGATTTCCTCGGGAGCCTGCTCCAGCTCGTTGCGCTTGTAGCCCTGTCCCATCAGGATGGCCTGGTATTGGAATTCGGCCCGTTCCAGCTCCGCGCGGTTGCTGGCGATCCTGTCGTTCAGCGCGTCCGGGCTCAGCCGGACCACCACCTGGCCCTTGCGTACGCGCTGTCCCAGTTCGATGTCAAAGCTCACGATCTGCTCGTTGATCCGGCTGTACACCGGCACTTCGGTGACCGCCTGGATGGTTCCCTTGCTGGAGAATCCTTCCGCTTCGATGGTGCGCTGGAGGTTGGCCCCCTGCGCCTGGGGCGCGGCGGATTGCTCCGGAGCGGTGTCGGACGGGCCTTCCTGAACGGAAGCCGACGGGCGGGATTGGCAGGCCGAAAAGACGGCGAGCAGGCAGATGAGAAGCGGAAGCCTATTCATACTGGGTGAGGGTTAGCAGGTGGTAGTAGGTGGTCCAGTACCCGGCCAGGGCCGAGAGGTGCTGGTTGTAGGCGTTGTCCCGCCGGTTCTGGGCGAGGGAGTAGGTATTGATGTCGCAGAGGCCGTTGGCGTAGTTCTCGGCCGTGAGTTCGAATACCTCGTCGGCCAGGGCCACCGCCTCGGCGGTGTGGGCGAGCATCTGCTCGTGGGAGCGGAGATTGTCCATCGTCGTCCGCACATCTTCTTCTAGCGCGCGTTCCGCTTCCCGGAGGGCCTGTTCTTCGCGGGCGACCCAGGCGGCCGCGGCGGCATTTCCGCGTTTGGCGGCGCCGTGGTCCATCAGCGGAATCCGCAGGGACACGGATCCCAGCATGAAGAACTGCGGGTGCTGGTAGGCGCCCAGGAAGGTGTTGCTGAGCTGCTGCATGCCCATGCTCAGGTCCACGCCCAGTTTCACGCCCTGCTCCCGGCGGGTCTTTTGCTGCTGCTGGAGCGCTTCGCTGAGTTCCGTCTGTTTCTGCAGGACGGCCGGGTTGTGGGTGCGGGCCATGTCGAGGGCGTCTTCTTCGGAAAGATAGACCATCCTGGTGTGCTCGGGAACCGGGAGCCGTCCGTCCAGGTAGTGATCGTCGGTGCGGAGGTAGGACGCCAGGGATTCCCGGGCCAGCTGCTCCTCGTTGCGGGCGTTCAGGAGCGCATTGGCGGCATTGAGCCGCTGCAGCTCCAGGGAGCGGAGTTCGGCCAGGGAGACCATGGCGATGCTCGCCTTCTCCTTGGCGATGGCGTACAGCGTGTCGGCCGTCTGCTTGTTGCGCAGGCACATGTCCAGCGTGCCCTGGGCGCAGGCCAGGCGGAAATAGCGGGCCGTGGCCTCTTCCGCGATGCGGCGCAGGCCGTAGTCGAGCTGCTTGCGCGCCGCTTCCAGCCGCTGGCTTTCGACCGTCTTCTCCCAACGGTGGGGATTGTAACCCAGCAGGGGCTGCTGGTATCCGACGGCAAAGGGCAGCGCGACGATGTCCCGCGGCCGGTCGGCAGCGTCGCGGCCGAAATATTCGCTCCAGATGGCCTGGCTCTCCACATAGGCGTCACCGCCCCAGTTCAGGACCTTCTGGCTCAGCTTAAGCTGCGCGGCGGCGGAGAAACGGTCGTAGTTGCGCAGGTACACGTAGTTGCGCGTCGGATCGCTGATCAGGCGCTGGTAGTTGGGCGTGACGGTGAGCTCCAGCTGCGGCTTGCGGAGCGCCTCGAACTGGGCGTAGCGCTGCAGGTGGTATTCGAACTGGTAGCGGCTCTGGAAGGCCGTGAGGGTACTGTCCTGGGCCAGGCGGATCACCTCTTCCAGGCTCTGAGCCGGGCAGAGGAACGGAGCGCTCACAAGGAGGAGGATGCCGAAAAACCACTTTCTCATACCGTCTGCCGTTTGATGATGTCGGTGAAGAATCCGCCCTTGGCCAGCAGCTCCTCGTAGTTGCCGTCCTCGGCCACCTTGCCGTCCGCGAGGACGATGATGCGGTTGCACTGGCGTATGGTGCTCATACGGTGCGCAATGGTGATGCGGGTGCACTTCATCTTGGCCAGGTTCTCCGTGATGATGTGCTGGCTGATGTTGTCCAGGGCCGAGGTGGCTTCGTCCAGGAAGACAATCTTGGGCTTGCGGATCAGGGCGCGGGCGATGAGGATGCGCTGGCGCTGGCCGCCGGACACGCCCTGGCCGTCGGCCGAGATGCGGGTGTCCAGCCCCAGCGGCATGCCCTGGAGATCCTTTTCCAGGGCTGCATTCCGGGCGGCTTCCCAGACGTCGTTGTCGTCGTGGCCGTCGTTGCCGAAGAGGATGTTGTCCCGGATGGTCCCTTCGATCAACTGCCCGTCCTGCAGGCAGATGCTCATGCAGTAACGGCGCAGGCTGGGCTTGTTGATATCGGACAGGTTGTGCTCGTCGTAGAAGATGGAGCCGTTCTCGGGTGTCTCGAATCCCAGCATCAGGCGCACCAGGGTGGACTTGCCGCAACCCGAAGGGCCCACCAGCGCCACATAGTCCCCGGCGCCGATGTGCAGGTTCAGGTTGTTGAAGAGGTAGGGCATTTCCTCGTCGTACCGGAACTTCAAGCCGCGGATGTCGATGTTGCCGCTCACGTCCTTGAGGAACACGGAGCCGTTCTCCGATTCCGATTCGGCTTCCAGGAGGGGGCTGCACAGCCGGATTTCCGGCGCCAGCTGCGCCAGGACCTTGGTGATGCGCTGGAACTGCTGGATGGCCTCGGTGGCAATCGCGAGCACGCTGCAATAGGCGATGTAGTCCGACAGGCCCAGTCCGTAGTGCCAGGCGGCCAGCATGGTCACGATCAGCGGCACCATACGGAAATTGTAGCTGATGGAGTTGCTGTAGTTGAACAGCGCCGGATAGCGGCTGCCGTCGGGGTCGGACGGTTCGTAGGCTTCCGCCCAATGCCGGAAGGCCCGGATCTCGGCCCCGTTGGTGCGGATCTTCTGGCCGCCGGTCGTCAGGTTGTACAGCAGACCGGTCAGCTTGGAGGCGTACCCGTTGGCCTGGTCCTGCACCTTCTTGCGGCAGGAGTACTGGACATAGATGGTGAGCATGTACAGCGCCATCACCAGGATGCCCGTCCAGAGCAGCGGTCCGCCGTAGGTAAAGAACTGGATGAACATCACTGCCGTGAACAGCAGGGTGAGGATGGTGGACAGCATGTCCTCCGTGAGCTGGGTGGAGAAGCGCACCACCGCGAGAGCGCGGTTGGAAAGCTCTCCGGGGGAAAACTTTTTGAAGAATCCGGTGGGCAGCGACAGCAGGCGCGTCATGAGCGAAGACTGCATGGCGTACTCGGTCTTGTCTTTCATTCTGACCACCAGGAAATTGCGGGACATCTGGACCATGACTAACCCGGCCGCCGCGCTGAACAGGAGCACGGCGATGGGAGTAATCTGGGAGGCGTCGCCCGACGGGATGACCTCGTTGAAGAGCAGCTTGCACGCGTACGGCGTGAACATCGTGAGCAGCACCACGCCCAGGCAGGCCAGCAGGGCATAGATGCCGTCGTAAACGCTCAACTGGCGCAGGGAATGCGCCAGAAAGGAGCGGATGGTGAGCTTTTCCTTGGGCAGCGGGTAGCATAGGGTGAAGGCCTCCGGCTTGAGGAGGTCCATGTGCGTGCGGGCGTTGCAGCGATGCCCCGTCCGGGGATGGATAAAGGTATAGTCGGCGAAGCCGGGAGTGAGAATGACCGGCGTGTCGTCATCGGCAGAGAAAGCCAGCAGCTTGCCCGTGCAGCGCGTCCACCATTTGCCTTCCAACTTGACCTGCCGGAAAAAGATCTGGTGCCGGTAGAACAGTTCTTCCAGCTGGTCGATGCTCTCCGGGATTTCCCGTTTCAGGGTGAGTTTCCTCCACACCCGGCGGTCGATCATGCCCCGGAAGAGCTCGGCCGCCTGGTTCATTGCCTTGCGGTCGCCTTCAATACGCTGGACCAATTGTTCGAAGAAGAGATTGTTCATGGGTCAAGCGTATTTCATGAGTTCGTGGTAGAGGCCTTCCTGCTGCATCAATTCCTCGTGGGTGCCTTGCTGCAGGATCTGCCCCTTCTCCATCACAAAGATGCAGTCGCAGTCGCGGATGGTGCTCAGTCGATGGGCGATGAGCACCATGGAGATGCCCAGGTTGCTGATGTGCCGCATCACCAGTTCTTCGGTCTTGGGGTCCAGGGCGGAGGTTCCTTCGTCCATGATGAGGATGGAGGGATCCTTCGCCAGGGCGGTGGCGATTTCGATGCGCTGGCGCTGCCCGCCGCTGAAGTTCTTGCCGTTCTCGGTCAGCACGGACTGGTAGGCGCCGGGGCGTTCGGCGATCTCGTCGTGGATCTGGGCGTCGTGGGCGGCCATCACCATGGAGAAATCCTCGATGGACTCGTCCCACATCTTGATGTTGTCCGCGATGGTGCCTTCGAAGAGGGTGATGTCCTGGTTGACGACCGACAGGGAGTTGATCCTGACGGCGCGGTTCACCTGCTGCACGGGAATGCCGTCCAGCAGCACTTCTCCCTCCCAGGGCTCATAGAGCCCGGAAATGAGTTTGGCGATGGTGCTCTTGCCGCAGCCGGAGAAGCCCACGAAGGCGACACGCTCTCCCGCCTTGATCTTCAGGGAGAGATTCTGGATGACCGGGGGCAGGTTGCGGTCATAGCCGAAGGTCACGTTCCGCAGCTCGATGTCTCCCCGCAGCTTGGCATGTTCCGGAAGCTCTTCCAGGCTGGACAGCTCCAGGCTGTGCCCCTGGCAGGCGTCTTCCACCTCTTCCAGGCGCTCCATGGCGGCCTGGCTGCGGTAGACGCTCTGGGTGGACTTGACCGCCGAGTTGATGGGGTAGATAATGCTGGCGGCCAGGGCCTGCGAGGCCAGCAGCATACCCGGCGTCAGTTCTCCCTGCAGGATATACCAGGCGCCCAGGATCAGGATGAGGGCGTTGCTCAGCTGCAGGACCAGCAAGGGAATGGAGCCAGTTCCCATCATGCTCATGGTGGAGCGGACCCGCACGTTGAGGGCCTGGACGAAGGATTCTTCCCACCTGCCGTAGAAGGCGCGTTCGCCGCCCATGGACTTGATGGTCTCCATGTTCTTCATGCCCGTCATCGTCACGCTCTGCAGGCGGGCGTCGGTGACTTCCGTTCCCTTGGCCTTTTTCTTCATGCTCTCAGCCGTGACGCGCATCACGATGACGAGGATGGACATGGACAGCAGCACCACCAGCCCGAGTTTCCAGCTGTACATCATCAGCAGCGCGGCACTGATGATGGATTGCACGATGAAGATGAGGCCGATGGAGAACTGGTCCATCGTGCGCGTGATGCTGGTGATGCTGGAGTAGCGGGCCACCAGCTCGCCGGACGTGAAACGGTCCAGCGTCAGCATGGGCAGCTCCAGGATGCTCAGGACAAAGCGGGACGAGCTGAGGAGTCCCATCTTGGTAAAATGCCTTCTGCGAAGGAGGTTCATGGACATCCACACGCCCAGTTCCAGCAGGAACAGCAGGATGTAGCAGGCCATCAGGGGCCCGAACCATTCCGGATTCTTCCGGGTGATGATGTTGTCGGTGTAGATCTGTTGGAAGAAGGGAGCCAGCAGGTAGGCGACGATGTCCACAAAATACAGCAGGAACGTGACCCAGTAGAAGGCCATGCATCCCCGCATGAAATGACGGATGAGCGCCGCTGTGGACTTGTTCTTACTCATTCGAAACGGAGTTTGGCGCCCCGGAAGCGCGTCCGGGTTTCTTCGAACAGGTATTGGAACATGCTGCGGCGCCGGGTTTCACTCAGCACCGAGCAGTAGGTGCCCACGTTCATGTTGACGTTCCGGGGTTCGCCGAAGGACCAGTCGTAGCGGGTCGGGTCCGTCGGAGAAGTGAACAATTCGATACTGACCTGGTACATCATTTCTCCCGAGGCCAGCAGCCGGCGCGCCATCTCTTCGCTCTTGAGCGTTTGGCTCACCTCGCTCGCGGTCACGGGGTAGCGGTCGACGCGCACCACTTTCCCCTTGACATAGCCGATCTCGTCCCGTTTCTCATTCTCCGGCCACACCTGCGCCATCATCCCCTCGCGCAGATCGCGCTGGCCGGCATTGTCGATGTAGGCGATGAGCATGGCGCGCTGCGACTGTTCATTGCCGCCGACCACGCTGATGATGGGCTCGAAGGCCTCGAAAGGCTCGTTGTCGTCCTTGGTGCTGATCACCGTCCCGTCCACCGTGCTGGTCAGGATGCTGTAGCTGTCCTCCATGGAGATGAGGGCCAGCGTCTGCCCCTGAGAGACGTGGTCTCCGTTGCGCACGAACACGGTGCGGACCATGCCCCGGTTGGGCAGCGACACGTCCGTCGTGCCCTCGAGGGGGAACACCACACCGCTGTAATAGACCTTGTCCGAAACGCTTCCGAGGAATCCCCACACGAAGAAGGCGATCATCAGCAGCAGGGCCGTGCATGCGAGAAGGTACGTCGGCAGCGCCGTGACTTTGAGGGTGTTGCCAATCTGGTCGGGGGACTGCAGCCGTTGCTCTCGGCTCTCAGCGGAAAGAGGGTTCCGGTCAGCCATGGGATGTGGGATTTATTTTCTCTTCTTGCTGTAGATGTAGTGCTTGTATCCCACCTGGACGGAGAGGAAGTCTACGTTGCGGGCAATCTTGAAATTGTTGATATGGGCGTTGTTGTTCGTTTTTTCCTTGTGCTGCTGGGTATGGCTGTAAGTAGCGCCGACGAGCGGGACGCTGATGGTCACGGCGCTGTTGTCCCTCAGGCGGATGCACAGGCCGGCGGCCAGCTTCAGGCCGGCGGAGTAGACGTCCGACGTGCGCAGTTTGGTCTCCACATAGGCGCCATTTTCGTCAATCGGGCAGGAGATGGTGCGTCCGTAGTTGCCATACAGGCGGACTTCGCCGAAAATGGCGAAGGTACGGCTGCCGAAGAAAGAGATGTATTTGCGCAGGTCCGTCGAGATGCCCCAGGCGTTGTGCACCATGTGGCGGTTGGAGATGCGGAGGTTCAGGAGATCGTCCAGTTCCTGCTTCAGTTCCGGATCGTCACCGGCCAGCTCGCCCAGGTTGACGACGTTGCGAAGGTCCAGGCGCAGGTCGGTGTTCAGCGTGTATCCGCTGTAGTCCAGTCGGATGCCCAGGGCGAGGTCGTCTGCCACGAAAAAGGAGAAGCGCGGGCTGACGTTGTAGACGGACAGGCGTCCCTGGCCGATGTTCAGCAGGGACATGATGGCGTAGCCGTCTCCGAGCACGTCTCCGCCGATGTCTAAGCTCCGGTATGCACCCGAGATGCCGATGGCGCGGCCTCCTTTCTCAATAAAAGTGATTTTGCCTGTTACCGGATCGTCGAAGCGGTCGAGGATACCCTGTCCCAGGGCGTTGATGGACAAAAGGCACAGCAGCGTGAGGCAGAAAATTCTCTTCATAGGTTACGTGTTTTGTTTTAGAATGCGGCTATTTCAACAAAAATGATGTTTTTTTATGAAAAAACAAAATGGCGTTGTATTTTTGGTCGTTTATTATGCGTAGACTACTTTACCCGCTTCTCGTCCGTGTGCTGCTGGTTGTAGGACTGACGGCAGCATGGACGCCGGCCATGGCGACGCCCTATATCCGGGACGTGATGCTGGTCGGCGGAAGCGCGGAGGAAATAGTAACATGGACGGCTACGCTGATCCCGCAAGGTTGGAAAATGATCGGCCAGGACCTGAACAAGGGGGCCGGAGGCGATTACGTCCATCTGTTCTACAAGACGGAAAGCATCGACGACGGTTTTAACTACGGCGCCATCACGGGTTTCATCATCGCCAAGAATTATTCCGACAAGATAGAATACGAAGGTCGTTCCTACTTTCCCGTTCCCTACGATGGCGGGACCAGCTTCAAAACCAGCAAGGGCAACGTCAACAACGGCACAGGCGGCACGAACATTTATCTTTACTACACCCGCGACTACTTTTCGGACAAGCGTGTCGTTACCGGCATCTTTTTCAACAGCACCCCGACGGGTGCAGTACGCTCGATCAACAGCACGACCTTCAACAACTGGGGTTATAGCCTGAATGCCGGCAACAACGGAGATCTCATCTATATGCACGTCACCACCGCCACGGCCCTGGAGCCCGTGCAGATAGGCAACGGTACGACCGGTACGGACTTCATTCCTTTCTATTTGGGTAATACTTCTTATCCCTATTCCCTGTCGCAACAGATCTATACAGCCGAAGAGATCGGAACGGCCGGCAGCATCAAAGCCATTTCCTTCTTCCACCGGAAGGATGACATGTCATTGAATATGAATGGAGTCCAAATCTATATGAAGCACACGGACAAGGATTCCTTTTCCGGAACGGATCTGGATCCG
Organism: uncultured Bacteroidia bacterium; assembly: GCA_902798975.1. Classification (GTDB taxonomy): domain Bacteria; phylum Bacteroidota; class Bacteroidia; order Bacteroidales; family UBA932; genus Cryptobacteroides. Next base: position 53,193 of record CADBYT010000011.1, read on the forward strand.
AAGGAGGGCTTCACCAAGGTATTTGATGGGAATATCGCTGTCTCCGGCCAGCAATGGCTGACGATCATTCTGGACACGCCTTTCAATTATGACGGCAACAGCAACCTGATGATCTGCTGCTACGTCCCTGTAGTCACCTCGCCGCAGCCGCACGGCAACACGTTTTCGTATCATTATGCCGACAACAAGATGCGTCGTGTGGCTTCCGGCTCGCCCATCAATTGGAACAACCAGCAATTGACTGGAAGCAGCGCAACGATGCGCAACAACATCCGGATCAACATCGTTCCCAACCCTTATCGCAATCCCGTCAGTCTGGCCGTAACGGAGCTTTCGGACAATGCGGCGACCGTAAGCTGGCAGGCGCCTGCAGGTGAGCATCCCACCATTCAACGCTATGAATGGCAGTACAAAAAGTCCACGGATGCAGCCTGGTCAGGCCAGACCTCCACGAGCGGCACGAGCGCATCCTTCAACGGGTTGTCGGCTTTCACTGAATACCAGTTCCGCGTCAAAATCATTTATGCCGGCGGAGAAAGCAGTTTTTCCCTCCTGCGTTTCACCACGGCCGTGTCACTGCCTCACTTCTGCGGTTTTGAAAACGGAATGCCCGGCTGGAGCCAGGCGAACCACAATCACCTCTTGAACATTGACTATACCGGCATCTTCGGGGAAGCCAAACACGAGGGGAATTATGGCTATAAGTTCCAGCCCTACAGCGATGAAACGCCCCAATATCTGATCAGTCCCCGGCTGCCGGGAAACACCGCTGTCAGGGTGTCGTTCTATTATTGCAGGAGCTCCACCTCGGCTTCACAGATTGGAAAATTCAAAGTGGGCTACTCCACTTCGACCAGCGATATCAACGATTTCCACTGGGAAGACGAACTGACCGTTGAGGGATCAGACTGGATGCAGTACGACAAGGACTTTCCTTCCGGTACCCGCTTCGTGGCCATTCAATCCTATGCCCAGAATACCGATCTGTATCTGGATGACTTCCAATTTGATGCATACTCCTCCCTGGCCAGACCCACGGGTCTTTCCGTGAGCGAGTTGGGCGATCAGCGCGTTACGCTGAAGTGGAATGCAGCCGACGGAGCCACGGAGTATGTCTATCAATACCGGACGGAGAATGCCGACAGCTGGTCGTCCGAGGCATCCGTGAGCGGCACAAGCGTAACCCTTAACGGCCTGACGGCCAACACGACCTATGTGTTCCGCGTCAAAGCCCACTACGCCAGTGGATACAGCAATTTTGTGACTTTCCAGTTCCTGACCGAAGGTCCGATGGTGGACATCCCGCATTCGCAGGATTTCGAGAACGGGATGGGGGGCTGGCGCCTGGAAAACGGGTCCGGCCGGTCGGGCATCTCCACACGTGCGAAACACGGAGGTTCGTATAGTTTCGAATTCGACGAAGGAAGTCCGGAAGCCCAATGCCTTCGCTCCCCCCTGCTGCAAGGGAACGGTGCAGAGAAGGTGGTCTCGTTCTATTTCAAGAACCATGCTGAGAATCCTGAGCCGGGAAGCTCGTCGCTCATTTCGTATGCCTCCTCTTTCCAGGTGGGCTGGTCCACGAATACCAATCAACTCTCCGACTTTGTCGGAACCACGGAACTGGCAGCCGAGAACGGGGAGTGGGTGCATTTCTCGCTTCAGGTACCGGCAGACGCCAAATACGTCATGATCCGGGTCAAAGACCATCAGGCCTGGCTCTACGTGGATGACATCAGTATCACGACGGTTCCCCAGCCCGTAGCCACGGCAGCCAGCGTGATGGGCGATATCCAGTATGCCGCCACATTCTATGACGGGTCCCGGAGCTGGCAGCTGCCGAAAGGCGGGCTGGCATACACGGTTCAGCAGGAAGGCAATGATTACGTGTTTTACTGCATCGGCGACGTGATTCCGGCCGGAAAGCCGGTGATCATCCTGCTGGACAAGCAGGCGGGAGACACGGGATCCACCAAGGTCATCCCGCTGAGTGTGACAAGCTATACCAATGTGCCCGTCCTGTACAATATCCTGATAGGAACGGATTCGCCGGTGACTGTCAGCAACGGCAAGATAGGGAATGATAAGGTATATGTATTAGGCATCAAGAACGGGAAACTGGGATTCTATCCCTTCTCCGGAAACGCGATCCCGGCAGGGAAAGCTTATATTTTGGGTGAATGATGAAAAGAGGCTTGCTAATAGGAATCGCACTGGCTTGTGTGTGGACCGGTTGCATGGAAGAGGAACTGTTGCCGGAGGAGCAGACCGCCGAGGCGGCGTCCGAGTGGACGTTGACTTTGCAGGCGGTGAAGCAGGATGCGTCTGAAACGAAGGGGCTGGCCATCGGAGGGGGAGATTCAGAGGCGAGCACCACGATCCTGCAGTCCATCTGGAAGGCCGACGAGCCGGTGGAAGTCTATCTGGCGGGTACGCATATCGGTACCCTGACGGCGACGCCCGACGCCACGAATGCTCACTATGCGACCCTCTCCGGAACCGTCACCACGACCGGCATCAATCCCGGGACGACAGAACTTACCCTGCTCACTCCCCGTCAGGAATGGGATTACACCGGGCAGGTAGGCCGGCTTCTGCTGCATGACGATCCCAACAATAAGGTGGAAGACAACCGGTCCATCGAAAAGAAATACCATTACACCATGGCCGAAAACGTCCTGGTGACGGCCGCTTCCAACGGAACCATCACCACGGACCAGGCATCTTTTGCCAATCAGCAGAGCATCTATCGGCTCAACTTCCGTTTCCAGCACAACGGAACGGGCAACAAGTACAACATCACCGCCAAGCGGATTTGGATTGCGGCCGAGGGCGGCGGACTGGTGAAGACCCGGACATTGGGCAGTTCTTCCGTCACCGGCACCATCGAGGTTCTTTTGGACAATTCCACCGAGAATCCTTTCTTCGTCGCCCTTCGCAACAACAATACGACAACGGAAGAAAAGCTCGTGTTCAAGGTGATGGACAGTGAAGGCATCACCTACTTCGGCACCAAGACCATCCCCGCTGAGTACAAACCCAACGGAACTTTCGTGAGTATGAAAAACGCCACCCTCACCGGGCGCCTGGAATTAGCCCTCCATACAGAAACGGTAACGGAGGCTTTATAATTAATCAGGTAACAGATAAAGTTGCAGCAACCAATTACGGTTCATTCAGATCGCCGTAATGATAATCTTCGGTCGACGGACTCCCGCACACAATCCCCTCCACCTTCACCTCCACCACGGAGACAGAAGGGGCCTCATACGGTTCTTTGTTGCAACTAAACACTTCTAACCAAAATCTGTTGCCAAATATACTGATTATCAAGGAAACCGCCAAAAGCCCCAATCAGAACAACATATTCCACGCGGCCTGCTGCGCCCTTGCACTGTGGGCGGCATTCATCTTGCCGAAGTTCACATTTATACTATTCCACAAAATTGTGGACCACAAAATTGTGGAAAAAGGGGTCTGTGGATTCGGAGAGGACGCAGTCTCTTCATCTCCAAAAGACCTGGTGCGACAACGGTGCGATGAAATTGCACAAAAAAGGGCTCTCAGATGCCTGAGAGCCCTTTTGATGCGGAGAGGACGAGATTCGAACTCGTGGTACGCTTGAGACGTACGTCGGTTTAGCAAACCGGTGGTTTCAGCCACTCACCCACCTCTCCAATCCTTCCCTTCGGTCTCCAAACTAGGATCTCCGTTTTGTTCGGGACGACAAAGTTACAACAATTTCTTGTTTTTCCAATTGTCCGGCCTCATTTCACCCAGATTTCGTCAATGAAGATGAAGCCGGGGACGGGTATCGGGGCTCAGCTGCACCATGCCGAACGGCGCCACGGCCCCGGGAAAGGTCTGCCCGTGCGCGTCGGTGCCGACAAACGGGTTGACGTAGGGAAGCAGGCTAAGGAGGAAAGTGGTCAGCAGGTTCATCGCGGCGCAAGTGTTTCTGCAAAGATAGCTTTTTAACGCAAAAATGTTTTAACTTTGCCTCGTTATGCCACATAAGTCCGTTTCCCTGACCATCCTGCTGCTGACCGCGCTCCTGTCCGTCTCCTGTGCGGAACGGACGGCTCCGTTGTCCCGTGAACTGGCGGAGCTGGAGGGCTACATCGCCGCGCGCCCTGTGTACGAAACGCGCAAGAAGGACCAGCTGGAAGGCATACGCAAGATGGCGGAGTCCACGACCAACCGCCGGCGCCTCTTCGATTACGGGATGTACGCGGCCAACGAGTATTTCTCTTACAGTTTCGATTCCACGGCATTCTACCTGAAGAAGTGCCTGGACCTTGCCGGGGAGCTCCGGGATACGGACCGCTACAATCAGGCGTCCATCCTGCTCGGGCACCTGTATGCGAAGGCGGGCCACTACATGGAGGCCTACAACCGCCTGTTCAACCAGATCGATACGAGCACGCTCTCACAGGCCCACCGGGTGGACTACCTGATGGCGCTGTACGATTTCAGCCGGGACCTGGCCGGCAATTCCGGCATGGTGGAGCGACCGCCCATCCAGGAGCGGGACGTGTACCGGCAGCAGCTGTATTCCCTGTTGCCGAGGGATTCCCGGCAATGGCGGGAACTCCGGCTGGACGAGCTGCTCACGGAAGAGAAGTTCGAAGCGGCCGACAGTCTGGTGCAGATCCTGCTGGCCGGCACCAGGCCGGACGAGCACAACTACGCCATCTATGCCTATGAGCGTTCGGTGATCGCGGAACGCAGCGGCCGTCCGGACGACCGGCTGAGCTGGCTGATCAAGTCGGCGGAGAGCGACATCATCAATGCCGTCAAGGACTACGCTTCGCTGACCGTCATCTCGCAGATCGTACTCCCGACCGATGTCGTGCGTTCGTTCAGCTACCTGCGGATCGCGCAGGAAGATGCCATCGCCTACAACGCCAAGCTGCGTCCCTGGCAGATCTCGCAGTTCTTCATGGAGATCGAGGACGCGTATGCGGCGCGGCGCACCCAGGCGCATCAGCGCATGACGGTGTTTTCCATCCTGCTGGGCGTGCTGGCCGTCCTCCTGCTGGTGCTGGCCTGGTTCCTGGTGAAGCGCTCCCGGAAACTTTCCCGGATGCGGCAGGACCTGGAGGAACGCAACAGCCAGCTGGCGTCGGCCAACGATTCGCTGGCCCTGCTGAACAGGGAGCTCTCGCGCGCGGACCAGGTCAAGGAGCGCTACATCGTGGACTTCCTCCGCCGGCTGTCCAACAACGTGTCCCAGATCCAGGGCGAGGAGAATTATGCCCGGAACCTGCTCAAGCAGGGACGGTCGGAGCAGCTGCTCAAGGAGATATCCCTTTCCACCCGTTCGGAAAAGACGCTCAAGGAGTTCTGCCGGGATTTCGACGCGACCTTCCTGCAGGCGATCTGCCCGGATTTCGTGGCCCGTTTCAACGCGCTGCTCCGGGAGGACGCCCGCTTCCATCCCAAGCCCGGATCGCTGACGACCGAACTGCGCATCTTCGCCCTGATTCGCCTGGGCGTGGACGATTCACGCGAAATCGCGAACATTCTCCATTACTCGCACAGCACGATCTACAACTACAAGGTCTCCGTCAAGAACGCGGCGCTGGGCGACCGGGACAGCTTTGAGGAAAAGGTGAAAATGATAGGAAAGTAGTCCTTTCCAAGTTCAACAAGCACTACTAAATTCGCTTTATCTGTTTTATTCAACCACCTGATTGTCAGGTGGTTGATTTTTTCATTCCACTACTATTTCATTCTTGCCGGCGGAAGGGATATTGCATCCGTCTATATTTGCCGTCGACACAAGGTCGAAAACCTTTGACTTTTAATAACCAACGCACACAACTTTTCAAAAAGCGTATGAAAAAAATTTTCACCCTGATCCTCTCGTTAGGATTGAGCCTGGTCGCCCTGGCCCAGAACGTCTCCGTGAAGGGAGTCGTTGTGGATGCCGACGGCCAGCCGATTGTCGGCGCTTTCGTGGTTGAGCGGGGGACGACCAACGGCACCATGACCGACGTGGACGGAACTTTTTCCTTCCGCGCGACCGAAGGTAGCTCGCTGGAGGTTTCCTGCATCGGCTACGTAAGCCAGAACGTGACCGCCACCGCGGCCCGTGAACTCCGCATCGTCCTCGCGGACGACGCCCAAATGCTGGAAGAGACCGTGGTCGTGGGCTACGGCGTCCAGAAGAAGAGCGTCGTGACGGCCTCCATCTCCAAGGTGGACGGCGACGCCCTCAACACGGTCCGCGCATCGACGATCAACGACGCCCTCAAGGGCAAGGTGTCCGGCGTGCAGATCACCCAGGCATCCGGCCAGCCGGGTTCCGGCTCCCAGATCAAGATCCGCGGTATCGGCACCGTCAACAACTCCGATCCTCTTTATATTGTGGACGGCATGCCTGTTGACGGCGGCATCGATTACCTGAACCCGAGCGATATCGCCTCCGTCGAAATCCTGAAGGATGCCGCCTCCGCGGCCATCTACGGCGCCCGCGCCGCCAACGGCGTGGTCCTCGTGACCACCCGCAGCGGCAAGAAGGGTCAGGCATCCGTTACGTACAGCGGCAGCTACGGCTGGCAGAATCCCTGGAAGAAGAAGGAAGTCCTCAATGCCACCGAATACATGGTGATCATGAACGAGGGCCGTATCAATGACGGCGGCGCCCCGCTCTACTCCGCAGCCGAGATCGCCGCGGCGGGCAAGGGCACCGACTGGCAGGACCAGACCTTCAACTACAACGCGCCGATCACGCAGCACCAGCTGTCCGTGAGCGGCGGCACCGACAGGGTCACCTACTTCGTGTCCCTCGGCTACTTCAAGCAGGACGGTATCGTGGGCGGCAACTACGGCAAGTCCAACTACGACCGCCTCACCCTCCGTTCCAACAACACCTACGTGCCGTTCGAGACGGATAACCGTAACTTCCTGAACAAGCTGACCCTCACGGCCAACATCGCTTATTCCAACATCAATTCGACGGGTATCACCACCAACTCCGAGTTCGGTTCCATCCTGGGCTCCGCCGTGGCCTTCAACCCGTCCATTCCGGTGTTCGCCTCCGAGGCCGAGGCCGCCCGCATCCTGGCGGAGCACCCGACCGCGATCGTGGCCGCCGACGGCCGCGTCTACTCCCTGCCGCCGACCGGCTATCAGGAACTGACCAACCCGGTGGCCAACCTGGACACCCCTTCCAACACACTCTACAAGACCCACAAGTTCGTGGCCAACTTCGCCGCCGAACTGGACATCCTCCCGGGTCTCAAGTTCAAGAGCAGCTACGGCGTGGACCTGGCCTTCTGGCGCAACCGCGGCTATGGTTTCGAGCAGTACAAGAGCTCGATGAACCAGACGCTCACCAGCTGGGTGAACATGGGCATGAACGAAGGCCTCCGCTGGCAGACGGAGAATTACTTCTCCTACAGCAAGCAGCTCGGCAAGCACTACATCAGCGCTGTGCTCGGCCAGTCCGCGATGAGCTATTCCTACACCTATGTCTCCGGCACCGACTATCAGCTGAAGGAGACGAACCCGTCCATGGCCTACATCGACTCCGCCATCGGCTCCACCGATGACGAGCGCACCAGCGGCGGTACCGGCGGCTACGACGTGCAGCGCCTGGCCTCCTACTTCTTCCGCTTCGACTACAACTACGACGAGCGCTACATGCTCGAATTCACGATCCGCCGCGACGGTTCTTCCCGCTTCGGCCCCGGCCACAAGTGGGCCACCTTCCCGGCCGCTTCCGTCGGTTGGAACATCACCAACGAGCCCTGGTTCAAGAACAACCGTCCGGGCTGGATCGACCAGCTCAAGCTGCGCGCCAGCTGGGGTAAGAACGGTAACGAGAACATCGGTAATTTCCGCTACGCGTCCCTGATGGATACCGGCCAGGAGTACTACTTCGGCAACGACGGCGAATACGGCACCATGCAGCCGGGTTCTTCCCCGGCGGCCCTCGCCAACCCGTCCATCCGCTGGGAGGAGTCCGAGCAGCTCGACCTCGGTTTCGACGCCCGCTTCTTCCGCGACCGGCTGACCTTCGGCTTCGACTTCTACAACAAGAAGACCAACGGCATGCTGATGAACAAGCCCATCCCGTCCTACGTAGGCCAGGGCGCCCCGATGTCCAACCTGGGCGACATGCGCAACTGGGGTTATGAATTCGAGATCGGCTGGCAGCAGCAGGTCGGCGACTTCCACTACGCCATCAACGCCAATGCCTCCCTGCTCCGCAACCGCCTGATCAACCTCGGCAACGAGTCCGGCGAGGCGGTCTACCAGAGCAACGGCGCCTCCGGCGTGGGTGACTATGTGAAGGGTTCCAACGGCGAAGTCTGGCCGTACTTCTACGGTATGAAGACCGACGGCCTCTTCCAGAACTGGAACGAGGTGTACGCCTACAAGGACAAGGACGGCAACCTGATGCAGCCCAACGCCCAGCCGGGTGATGTCCGCTTCGTGGACAACAACGGCGACGGTTATGTCAATGACGACGACCGCACCAAGATCGGCAAGGGTATGCCGGACTGGACCTACGGTATCACCTTCTCCGCCGACTGGAAGGGCTTCGACCTCAACCTGTTCTTCCAGGGCAGCATCGGCAACCAGATCTTCGACTACTCGATGCGTGGTGACATCCCGGCGATGAACCGCCCGGCCTGGATCCTCGACCGCTGGATCGGCGAGGGTTCGTCCACCCGCATTCCGCGCATGACCAACGCCAACCCGAACCAGAACTGGCGTTCCTCCGACCTCTGGGTCAAGGACGGCTCCTACCTCCGCCTCAAGACCGTGCAGCTCGGCTACACCCTGCCGGAGAGCCTTCTCCGCTCCATCGCCATCAAGAGCGTGCGCGTCTACGTGGCAGGCGAGAACCTGCTCACCTTCACCAAGTACGACGGTTTCGACCCGGAAATGGCCTCCGACGGCTACACCACCATCGGCGTGGACCGCGGTATCTACCCGCAGGCCCGGACCATCACCGTGGGCGCTTCCATCTCCTTCTAATCCTTTAATGCAGATAAGAATATGAAACTCTATAAATTATTGGCAGCCTTTGTCGTGGGCGCGGTCCTGACCAGCTGTGGGGATGAGTTCCTCACCGCCCATGCCACCCATCAGGGCGAGGCGGGTGCGGAAGCGACCGAAAGCGCGATCCTGTCCTACCTGACGGCGACCTATCAGCCGCTCCTGATGGATTCCTACGCGAATTACAACTACAACCACATCCTGCTGCTTTCCGACCTCCGTTCCGACGACATCTACAAGGGTGGCGGCGACGCCGGCGACCAGTCCTGGATGTATCACATGTCCCTGTTCCAGATCCCCGCCTCCGAGAGCCCGTCCGGCATCTGGAGTCTCTACTACACCGCCATCGCCCGCGCCAACAACACGGTCATGGCCATCGACAACGCGGTCGGTTTCGACAGTGACGCCGCCAAGGCCCGCCTGGCCGGCTACCGCGCCGAGGCGCTCTTCCTGCGCGCCTACTACCTCCACCATCTGTGGAAGCTCTTCGGCAACATTCCTTTCTTCACCGAGCCCCTGGAGGATCCCTTCATGGCTCCGCAGAAGAGCGCCGACGAGATCTACAACTACATCATGCAGGACATCAAGGATGCCGAGACGGCCGCCGGCATGGCTGGCAGCGAGTTCCCGCTCTACACCAACGGTTCCGCCAAGCAGGCCCGCGCCAACCTGGCCGCCCTGTACATGCTCAAGGCCCGCGTGGTGATGTACCAGAACGACCAGTCCAAGTTCAGCGAGGTGGCTTCCAACATGGCCGAGATCATCAACAGCGGCTCCTACCGCCTGATTGACTTTGACGCCCTGTGGACCGGCGCCGACGCGAACGACTTCACGCCGGAGTCCATCTTCGAGAGCAACCAGATTTCCGACGGCAAGCGCGACTGGGGCAATGCCTGGTCCGGATGCGGCACCAACCTGCCGGCCTACATCTCGCCCAACGAGCTGAGCGACGCCGTTTTCTGCGGCGGCTGGGGCTTCGGTCCCGTGCGCCAGGCCACCTGGGATATGTATGAGGACGGCGACGTCCGTCGCGAGGGCTCCATCAACAAGTTCGAAGACGGCACCTACGGTCCCCGTTTCCAGAACACCGGCCTCTTCCAGAAGAAATATGCCGCCCGTACCGCCCTGCGTTCGCCGATCGGTACCGTGGACCTCAACTATCCCAATAACCTGATCCTCTTCCGCTACGCCGAGACCCTGCTCAACTATGCCGAGCTCGTCGGCCTGCAGGGCAATGCTCCGGCCGGTGGCGTGTCCGCCCAGGACTGCCTCGACCAGATCCGCACCCGTGCCGGCCTGGGTTCCATTCCCCTGACCTGGGAAAACCTCAAGGCCGAGCGCCGCAAGGAGTTCGTCGGCGAAGGCATGCGCTTCTGGGACCTCATCCGCTGGGGTGACGCACAGACCGTGCTGACCGAGCGCGACGACGCCCACCAGAGCGTCCGCACCTTCGACCCGTCCAAGGACAAGTACCTGCCTATCCCGCAGAGCGAGATGAGCCGCACCGCCGGCACCGGCGAGTTCGAGCTCCGGCAGAACCCTGGTTATTAATCGTTGAAAATAGAACAGCAATATGAAAAAGATATTCAACTCCATCCTCCTGGTCGTGGCTGCAGGCGCCCTGCTGGTTTCCTGCAACCCGATGGATCCGGACGCCCACAAGCTGGGCCCGGCGCCCTCGGAGAACCAGCTCGCGTTCACCTCGACTCCGTCGGCTGCGACCCCGAATATCATCGAGCTCCAGAACACCTCGTCCGTGCCCGGTGTCGCCCTTTGGGACCTCGGCAACGGCACGACCGTCAAGGGAGACAATGTTTCCGCCACGTACCCCTTCAAGGGTGACTACACCGTGACGATGTCCCTCTATACGACCGGTGGCTCCGCCACCATCTCCCAGGTGATCACGATCGCTGCCGACGACTACGGCCTGCTGGATACGCCGGGCTTCAACGCCCTCACCGGCGGCGCCGACGCCCTGGAAGGCAAGACCTGGGTCTTCGCCCGCTATACCAAGGGCCACTTCGGCGTGGGCGACGTGAATGCGGCTCCCGAAGTGAACGGACCGGCCTGGTGGCAGTGCGATCCCAAGGGCAAGGAGGGCTGCTCGCTCTATGACAACGAGTACACCTTCATCCAGCGGGGCACCAAGCTCATCTGGAAAAACCAGGGCTACATCTACACGAACGAAAACGGCATGAACCACCTCGGCATCCCCGGTACGGCCAATCCGGCCGTCGGTGACTTCGACGTGCCCTATCTGCCGGACGAAAACCTCACGTTCACCCTGGATGAGGCCAACAACAAGCTCCTTCTCGGAGGCAACGCCTTCTTCGGTTTTTACACCGGCGTGAGCGAGTACAACATCATCAAGCTCGACGAGCACATGCTGTACGTGTGGTGCCGCAGCGAGGCCGAGCCGGGCAACGCCTGGTACTTCATCTTCGTTCCGAAGGACGAACTGGTCGAGCCCGAACCGGAGCCGGTCGAGCCGAAACCGGAACCGGAGGATGCATGGTTCCGCCCGAACGCCGAGACCAACCTGCTGGGCAACAGTCTCGATTATGAGAGCTGGTTCAGCGGCGCTGACTGGGCCGGCGGCCTCGAGCCGGGCATCGCGATCAAGAACGATATCGTCATCACCGTGCCGGAAGGAACCGGCGGCGGCGAGTGGATGGGCCAGTTCAAGATCAAGACCGGCGTGCCTGCGGGTGCCCGCGAGCGCTTCGACTTCAGCTGCGACATTGCCGCCTCCCAGGCCGGCACGGCCACGGTCAAGATGACCTCGGCCGACGACGGGGAAGACTCCTTCTTCTATGACGGCAACGTGGCAGTCGCCGGCGGCGCGACGGTCAATTTCGAAGTGCCGGACCGCATGCTCTTCGATGCAACCGAGAGCATCCTGCTGGTGTTCGACTTCGGCCGCTTCCCGGCCGGTACGGTCATCACCCTGTCCAACCTCTGCCTCCAGAAGCACATTCCGATCAGCGACAAGCCCGAGGTGGTCAACCTCTGGCCGGCCGCCAACGTGACCGAGACCTTCTGGTTCAGCGGTCCCGACTGGTCCGGTCTCCTGGAGCCGACTTACAAGATGCTGGACGGCAACGGTTTCGAACTGACGGTTCCCGAAGGAATCGGCGGCAGCGAGTGGATGGGCCAGTTCGCCCTGCACACCGACATCCAGGCCCTGAACTCCCACCGTTACGAGTTCTCCGCCAAGATTACGGCGACCGAGGCGAGCACCATCACCGTCAAGCTCTCCAACGATCCCGAAGAGGATGACTCCCACCTGCTCAATTACGACAACGGTGTCTCCACCGTCGCGGGCACGGTCACGTACAAGCTCAAGGATATCTATCCGAAGCCGAACGATGCGAACGCCCTGATGGCGATCTTCGACTTCGGCCGCACGCCGGCCGGAACCAAGATCACGGTGACGGATATCGTGTTCCAGGAATACGTAGACTGATAATTGATTATATTTGGTTGTTTGGATCGGGGGCAGGAAAGGGTTGGAATTGAGTACACCTGCCCCCTTTTAAACAAAAAAGCATGAACAGAATGTTGTCCTTGATCGCCTCCGTGCTGCTTCTCGCCGCCTGTGACGGGAAGCTGCCGAATCCGGATCCGGCGCCTGCCGCACCCACCATCAGCTTCAGTCCCACGGCCATGTCCCTGAGCCCGGAAGGGGGCGAAGCGAGCGTGCGCGTGGAGTCCTCCTCCACGTGGACCGTCGAGACCGACGGCCAGGATTGGTATGCACTGAGCTCCTCCGCCCAGATCTACAAGGGCGCGAGTGTGCTGAAGGTGAACGCCCAGCCCAACGTGAGCGGCAACAGCCGCAGCGCGACGCTCCGTTTCACGAGCGGCGGCAGCGAGGCGACGCTGACGCTCACGCAGGCGAACTTTGTCCCGGAACTCAGGTTCTCCGCGGACGAGGTGAACGGCGAGGGTGCTGGCGGCGAGGTGGTCGTGCACACGACGGCCAATGCGGCATGGACGGTGGTCGAGGACGATATTGATTTCTGGTTCAGCGTCTCCCCCAAGACGATTGCCAAAGGGGAGGGCGAACTGAAGATCAAATTCAACCGGAGCTATTCCGCCGAGGCGCGCAGCACGACCGTGCACTTCTGCAGCGGCGACCAGGTCAGGACGCTCAGCGTCAAGCAGGGAGCCGGAGAACCCGTTGCCCCCGGCGCCTACGTACCCGCCGGGTACGAACTGGTCTGGCAGGACGACTTCTCCGGTACTTCGGCCGACCTGGCGGGCAAGTGGCGCTTCGAAGACTGGGCGCCCGGCCACGTCAACCACGAACTGCAGCGCTACGTGCCGGATGACCGCCGGACTTCCTACGTCCAGGACGGCGCCCTGCACATCGTGGCGCGCAAAGACGGGAACCAGGTCATCTCCGCGCGGATGAACTCCCGCGAATCCTGGCTCTACGGCTATGTGGAGGCGTCCATCCGCCTGCCCAAGGGCAAAGGCACCTGGCCTGCCTTCTGGATGATGCCGGACGATTTCTCCAAGGGCTGGCCGGCCTGCGGCGAAATCGACATCATGGAGGAGGTGGGCGTGAATCCCGACTATACCTCTTCTTCCATCCACTGCTTCTCCTACAATCATGTCAAAGGCACGCAGAAAACGGCGGAACGCCTGACGCCGGGCGCGGAGAGCGAATACCACGTCTATGCGCTCGAGTGGACGGAAGATTACATCAAGACTTACGTTGACGGAGAAAAACTGCTCGAATTCAAGAACGACAAATCCGGCAACGACAACACCTGGCCGTTCAACAAAAAGTTTTACATCATCCTCAATCTCGCCTGGGGCGGTGACTGGGGCGGTTATGACGGCGTGAATGAAAGCGCACTGCCCTGCACGATGCAGGTGGACTATGTGCGCGTTTACAAGAAATAGAAATGAAGACGATACGAAACCTTATCCTCCTGGTCCTCGTGGCGGCAGCGGCCGCCTGCGGCGGGCCGCGTCCCGCCTCCACGGTCGGTACGACCCCTGATGTGGAACGCCGTGTGGATCAGCTCCTTGCGAAAATGACCCTGTCCGAGAAGATCGGCCAGATGAACCAGATCTCAGCCGGCGGCGACCCTGCCAACTATGCGGAGGCCGTCCGCGGCGGCCAGATCGGCTCCATCCTCAACGAAGTGGATCCGGTCCGGCTCAACGAGTTCCAGCGCATCGCGGTGGAGGAATCCCGCCTCGGCATCCCCCTGCTGGTGGGACGCGACGTGATCCACGGTTTCCATACGGTCTTCCCGATCCCCCTGGGCATCGCCGCGACCTTTGATCCCGCGCTGGCGGAGGAGGGGGCCCGGATCGCAGCCCTCGAGGCGACGGCACAGGGCATACGCTGGACCTTCTCCCCGATGCTCGACATCGCCCGCGATCCCCGCTGGGGCCGCATGGCGGAGGGCAGCGGCGAGGACACCTGGCTGGACGCCCGGATGGGCGAAGCCCTGGTGCGCGGCTACCAGGGCACACAGTGGGACACCACGGCGATGGCCGCCTGCGTCAAGCATTTCGTGGGATACGGCGCCGCCGAGGGCGGACGCGACTACAACAGCACCTTCCTGTCGGAGCGCCAGCTGCGCAATGTCTATCTCCCGCCCTTCGAGGCGGGCATCAAAGCCGGCGCGCTGACCCTGATGACCTCGTTCAACGACAACGACGGCGTGCCCTCCACGGCGAACCGCTTCATCCTCAAGGACATCCTCCGGGACGAATGGGGCTTCGACGGCCTGGTGGTCACGGACTGGAATTCCATGGGGGAGATGATATCCCACGGCTATGGCGCCGACCGCAAGGAAGTGGCGCAGGAGGCCATTGAAGCCGGGGTGGACATGGATATGATGACCTACGGATACATTTCCCACCTGGAGGAGATGGTCCGTGCGGGCGTTGTGAAGGAATCCGCCATCGACGCCGCCGTGCGCAATATCCTGCGCGTGAAAGTGCTGCTCGGCCTGTTCGAGCATCCGTATGTGGCCGCGGCGGCCGCGGCGGCCGTGCAGTATGCCCCCGCCCACCTCGACGCTGCCCGCCGCACCGCGGAAGAGTCGGCCGTCCTGCTCAAGAACGACGGCGTCCTGCCGCTCGATCCGGCCCGCGTCCGGACGATCCTCGTCACCGGTCCGATGGCAGACGCCCCGCACGACCAGCTCGGCACCTGGGCCTTCGACGGCCAGAAAGAGCACACGGTCACCCCGCTGGCGGCCCTCCGCGAGCGTTTTCCGGGCCGCGTGACGTACGTCCCCGGCCTGACGTACAGCCGGCAGAAGCGGGATCGCTTCGACGAGGTGGTCGCCGCTGCGCGGAAAGCCGACGTCGTCCTCGTGTTCCTGGGCGAAGAGGCCATCCTTTCGGGCGAAGCCCATTCGCTCGCGGACCTCAACCTGAAGGGCTCCCAGAGCGAACTGCTCGCCGCCCTGAAGTCCGCCGGCAAGCCGGTCGTGGCCACGGTGATGGCCGGCCGCCCGCTCACCATCGAGCGTGACCTGCCGAACTGCGGCGCCCTGCTGTATGCCTTCCATCCCGGAACGATGGGCGGCCCGGCGCTTGCCAACCTGATCTTTGGCGACGTCGCTCCGTCCGGCAAGACGCCGGTCACCTTCCTGCGCACCGTGGGACAGGTGCCCATGTACTACAGCCACAACATGACCGGCCGCCCGTACCGGGGCGAGACGCTGCTCGACGACATCGAGGCGGAAGCCGGACAGACCTCGCTGGGCAACACGTCCTACTACCTGGACTACGGCGCCTATCCGCTGTTCCCCTTCGGCTACGGCCTGAGCTATACGAGCTTCGCCTATTCCGACCTGGCGCTGGACAATGCGTCCTACGCGCAGGACGGCGTCATCCGGGCTTCCTGCACGCTGACCAACACCGGCGCGCGCGAAGGAACGGAAGTGGTGCAGGTCTATGTGCGCGACCTGGTCGGTTCGCTCACGCGTCCCGTCAAGGAGCTCAAGCATTTCGAGCGCGTGACCCTGCAGGCCGGCGAGAGCCGCCGCCTGGAGATGGAAATTCCCGTTTCCGACCTGGCTTTCTGGGGCCTGGACGGCACCAAAAAGGTGGAGCCGGGCGACTTCCAGCTGTGGATCGCCGGTGACAGCAACTCCGGAGAGGCCCTTTCCTTCAGCGTACGGTAGCCATGCGTGCGACTTCCCTGTTGTCCCTGGCACTGGCCCTTTCGCTGGCCGCCTGCGGCGGTTGCGCCCAGGGGCAGGTGGACCCGCCGGCCCCCGCGCCCGGCGACGAGGCCCGGGTCTGGACGACCACGGCTTCCGGCACCCAGTTGTTCGAGGAGAGCAGCGTGCTGCTCGTAAAACCGTCCGATGCCAGCTTCAACCGGATCACGCTGACCGGCGAGCGCTGCCAGACGGTAGACGGTTTCGGGCTCGCGATCACGCAGGCCAGCTGCTACAACCTGCTCAAGATGCCGCCTGCGGAACGGACGGCCTTCCTGCGGGAGGTCTTTGACCGCGAGACGGGGCTGGGCTCCTCGCTGATCCGCGTGTGCATCGGCGGTTCGGATTTCTCGATGGACGAATTCACCTGGTGTGACGAGCCCGGGATTTCCCATTTCGCGGTGCATCCGCTGGACGAGCAGTATCTTTTCCCCATCCTCGATGAGATCTTCGCCATCAATCCGGACGTGCAGATCATCGCTTCGCCCTGGAGCGCTCCGCTCTGGATGAAAGTGGGCGAGGACGGCAAGACGCCCCACAACAACTGGGTCGCCGGGCACCTCGGCGAGGCCTACTATGGTGTCTATGCGGAATATTTCGTCCGCTGGATCAAGGAGATGGAACGCCGCGGCTACCCGATCATGGCCGTGACCCTGCAGAACGAGCCGCTGCACCGCGGCAATTCGATGTCCACCTACATGTCCTGGCAGGAGCAGAGCAATTTCATCAAGCGCGGGATCGGTCCCGCCTTTGCGGCGGCCGGCCTCAAGACCAAGGTCCTGCTCTACGACCATAATTACAACTACGACAACCACGGTCCCCAGCAGGACTACCCGCTCCACATCTTCGAGGATCCTGAGGCGGGCCGCTTCGCCGCCGGTTCCGCCTGGCACAACTACGGCGGCAGCCCCTCCGTGCTGGACGGCGTGCACGCGCGTTTCCCGGACAAGGACATCTATTTCACGGAGGCCTCGATCGGGACCTGGAACTACAATTTCGGGGATTGCCTGATCAATGATTTCCGCGACATCTTCCTGGGTACGCTCGGCCGCTGGGGCAAGGGCGTGACGCTGTGGAACCTGATGCTGGACAACCAGGGCAAACCTTTCCGTCCGCGCGGATGCAGCACCTGCTACGGCGCGGTGTCGATCGATCCGGCGAGCTATTCCCTCGCTTCCATCGTGCGGAATTCCCATTATTACGACGTGGCCCACTGCTCGCGGGTCCTGCAGCGGGGCGCCGTCCGGCTCGGCACGAGCGGCTCCGCCGCCGGTGCAAGCTGCCAGGTATACCGCAACCCGGACGGCAGCTATGCCGCCCTGCTGCTCAACGAAAGCGGTTCGGATGTCGTGGTGAACATCGTGGGCGCGCAGAAGGCCGTAGCCCTGCGCGTTCCGGCCCGGGCCATCCAGTCGGTCCTCTGGCAGGAATAATTACCGGGATTCCAGCACCGGGGCGTGCGGGTGGCTGGCGACGGCGGCCTTCCAGAGATCGTTGTAGCCTCCGTACTGGAGATCCTTCGGGAAACCGGGGCCGTACTCGGTGTGCGCGAAGCTGCCGTCCTCTTCCTGGGCCTTGATGTTGCCGTCGATGAACTTGACGAGCAGCAGCTCCTCCAGCTTGGTCCAGTCGGCAAACTGCTTCTGGGCCGTCTCCACGCTGTATTTCGTCATGAGTCTGCGCGCCTTGCGCAGGCGTCCTTTCTGTACGAGCCTGGCCAGTTTGGCATCCATCTCCGGAACTCCTTTTTCCAGCTGGAAGCGCTCGAATCCGTCCGCCGCCGCGCGGGCCACGGGCGCCATGCGGTCGTACATCTTGTAGCAGGCGTTCGCCACGCGGTTGCACATCCAGAACTGCGCCGTGGGGCTGTAGTGCAGCAGGTCGCCGTTTCCTTCGCGCAGGCACTCGGGGACCTTGGTGATATTGGCGTAAATCGGTGTCAAATAGGAGGTTGCGGCGTCGTCGCAGCCGAACCAGATCAGGGCGCCCACCTCGGCGGGCAGGTAGCCGCGCGCCTGGGCGACGAACCAGAAGCCCGTCTGCTGCGTGGCGATGGCGCGCTCGTTGAGGTAGGTCTTTCCGTTCACGGTGAAGTTCATCGGACGCCAGCGGTAGGGCAGGCCGTTGCCGCCCGCGCCGATGTCGGTGGTCATGTCCATGGGGGTGCCCTCGAAATGGTCGCGCATCACGTCGGCCACGTCCTTGACCGTGAGCTTGCGGGACGGCTTGACGAAGAGGGGCATTTCACCGCTCAGGTCGTAGCCCATCGCGTAGTCCAGCCAGTCGGCGGCCGGGCGGGATACCTCGGCGCCATTCTCCTCATAGACGAAGATGCCGTCGCAGAGGATGTTGAAGGCGCTCCAGGCACGGGCATCGCAGGCACGGGCCCCGCCGAAATCGAGCGGATTATAGGCGTCGCGGAAGCTGAAATCCGCGTCCTCGCCCTCGTACCAGCCCTGCTCGCGGGCGAAGCTGATCACGTCCGGGGCGAAGAGGCAGTTCTCCGGATCATCCTGCGGGAAGCGCGTGATGCGGGCCTGGTTGGCGTGGGCGCAGATGTAGCCGTCCGGCACGCGGCGCGCCACCCACACGATGCCTTTGTTGTCCGCGCCCTTGCCCACGAGATCCATCACCCAGGCCTCCTGCGGGTCGGCGATCGAGAAGGTTTCGCCCTCGGAGGGGTAGCCGTAGGTGTTGGCCAGGTCCACGATGGTCTGGATGGCCTCGCGCGCCGTGGTGGCGCGCTGCAGGGTGACGTAGATGAGGGATCCGTAATCCATGATGCCGGCCGGATCCATCTGTTCCTCGCGGCCGCCCCAGGTGGTCTCGCCGATGATGAGCTGGCGCGCGTTCATGTTGCCGACGGTCTGCCAGGTGCGGGCGACCTGTGCGATGCTGCCCAGCGGCCGGCCCGTGTCCCATTCGCGGATGGCGAGGGTGCTGCCGCTCCGGAAGCGGCCCGCGGGGCGGAAATACAATTCGCCGAACAGGTGGTGCGAGTCGGCGGCATAGGAGACCATGCTGGAGCCGTCCGCGCTGGCTCCCGGGCTGACGATGACGTTGGTACAGGCGTCTGCGCGCCCGGCGGCGATGGCGGCCGAAAGCACGATGATGCACAGAAATTTTCTCATTTTATGTTTTTCTTTTTAAATTTGCAGGCTTATGAGATACAAAGCTATAAAATTTTTCGGGATTAGTGCGTTGCTGCTCCTGCCGCTGTGGGCCGGAGCGCAGCAGCCGCAGAGCGAGGAAGAGCAGCTCAAGCAGTTGCGCGAGAGCATCGACCGCACGATCGAGAACTACGAGAACGTGCTCGATCTTGAGGACTGGCAGACCTTCTACGTGGATTCCATCCTGACGCACGACTACGAAGCCCTGCGCCTCGAACTCAAGGGTCTGCAGGTCGCGAAGATCAGCAACACCGACGTCTACCAGCAGGTGCAGGACAAGTGGGCCGAGCAGGTCTACTGCGCCATGGAGAAGGTGCTGGATGAGCGCCAGTGGCAGAAGTACCTCAAATCCGGGGCTGCCCGGGACAAGAAAGCGCGCGACAAGCGTGCCGGAAAGAAATAGAATATGAAAAGAGAAGATATCGACAAAGTCTTTGCAGAGCTGAAAGAGCTCCAGTGCAAGACGCAGAAGGAAGTGGAAGAGGCGCGTGTGCGCTTCCTCGGCCGCAAGGGCGAGATCACAGCGCTGTTCGACGAGTTCCGCACTGTGGACAAAGAGATGAAGCGCGAATTCGGCCGCACGCTCAACGAGCTGAAGAACGCTGCCCAGGAGACGATCGACCGCCTCCGCGACACGATTGGCGGAGAAGGCGCCAGCGAGGGTCCGAAGCAGGACCTCTCCATGCCCGGCGACCCGATGGAGCTGGGTTCCCGCCACCCGGTCTCGATCGTGCGGCAGGAGATCGTGGACATTTTCCGCAAGTTCGGCTACGACGTGGCGGAAGGTCCCGAACTGGAAGACGACCACCACGTCTTCGAGGCGCTCAATTTCCCGCCGAACCACCCGGCCCGCGACATGCAGGATACCTTCTTCGTGTCCACCGGACACCCCAATCCGCTACTGCTCCGCACGCACACGTCCAGCGTGCAGGTGCGCACGATGGAGCGCATGAAGAATCCGCCCATCCGCGTGATCTGCCCGGGCCGCGTGTTCCGCAACGAGGCCATCAGCGCCCGC
>CADBYT010000012.1 GCA_902798975.1 uncultured Bacteroidia bacterium
CCGATGGACGAAGGTTTCCACTACTATCACCTGACGGTGGACGGCGGCGTGCTCAACGACCCCGGCACCAACAACTACTACGGCTCCACCCGTTGGGAGAGCGGTATCGAGATCCCGGCCCACGACGCCGACTTCTACGCCATGAAGAACGTGCCGCACGGCAAGGTGCAGCAGATCCTCTTCTGGTCCAACAGCACCAACCAGGTGCGCGTGGCCTGGGTCTACACGCCGGCCGAGTACGACAAGACCAAGAAGAAATATCCGGTCCTCTACCTCCAGCACGGTTGGGGTGAGAACGAGTATGCCTGGTGGAACCAGGGCCATGCCAACCTCATCATGGACAACCTCATCGCCGAGGGTAAGATCCAGCCGTTCATCATTGTCATGACCTATGGTATGACCAACGAGGGCTTCCGTCCCGGCCAGATGCCGGCCGCTCCCGCCCGTCCCGCCGCTGCTCCGGGTGCTCCTGCTGCCGGTCCCGGCGCCCCGGGCGCTCCGGCTCCGCAGGCCCGTCCCGCCCGTCCTGCCGGCGGCATGGGTATGATGATGAACAACGGCTTCGAGGCCGTCCTCTGCGACGAGCTCGTACCGTTCGTGGACGCCAACTTCCGCACCATCGCCAAGAAGGAAAGCCGCGCCATGGCCGGCCTTTCCATGGGTGGCATGGAGACGCACACCATCACCCTCGCCCGTCCTGAAATGTTCGGCTGGTACGGTCTGCTCTCCGGCGGCACCTACTCCCCGGAGGAAGTCCAGGGCACCGGTGTGAAGGGCATCTTCATCGGCTGCGGCAGCAAGGAAGGTCCGGACCAGATCCGCGCCGCTGCCCAGAAGCTGCAGGAAGCCGGCTACAACGCCAAGGGTTACGTCTCCGAAGGCACCGCCCACGAGTTCCTGACCTGGCGTCGCTGCCTCTATGAAATGGCTCCGATGCTCTTCAAGAAATAATCAGACTCCGGGGCTTAAGCCCGGAATGACGAAGGGCCCGGTAATAATCCGGGCCTTTTTTTGTACCTTTGCGGCATGAAAGAATTATTCCTGGGGACAGGCATCGCCCATACCATCCTGTTGTTTGCCATTGTCATCGGTTCCGGTCTTCTGCTTGGGAAGGTCAAGGTCAAAGGTGTCTCGATCGGCTCCACCTGGATTCTGTTCCTGGGCATCCTGCTCAGCCACTTCGGCTTCCGGGCGGACCCGGTCGCGCTGGCCTTCATGAAGGATTTCGGCCTCATCCTCTTCGTCTTCTCCATCGGCCTGCAGGTCGGCCCCGGCTTCTTCCAGTCCTTCCGGAAAGGGGGCGTTACGATGAACCTGCTTGCCGCAGGCATGATTCTGCTTGCGGTGATGGTGACCCTCGCCGTCCACTGGATCACGGGAGAGAGCCTCACCACGATGGTCGGCGTCATGTCCGGCGCCGTGACCAATACCCCGGGCCTGGGCGCCGGCCAGCAAACGCTCGTCGATGCCATGGCCGCCAACGGAGATTCGCACGCCATGGCCGCCGAAGCCTCCGCCACCCTGGCCTCCGCTTACGCGGTCGCCTACCCGGTCGGCGTACTCGGTGTCATCTTCCTCATCATCCTGATGAAGAGCATCTTCAAGATCGATTTGAATCACGAAAAGGCCGAACTGGAGCAGGCGGAGAAACCAGTGGATTCCGCCCGGCGCATGCACTGCGAAGTGGAGAATCCGGCCGTGTTCGGCAAACGCCTCGCGGAGGTCATGACCGACATGAGCGACAAGTTTCTGGTATCACGCCTCATGCGGAACGGCGTCATCTCCATTCCTGGACCGGATACCGTCCTGGAAAAGGGAGACAAATTGCTCATCGTGACTTCGCAACCCCATGTGGACACCGTTCGCATCATCTTCGGCGAGGAAGTGCCGATGCACCTCGACGACTGGATCCGCCAGGATGAGCATATTGTCTCCCGCCGCCTCAGCATTACCCGTTCATCCCTCACCGGCAAACACCTGCGCGATCTGAACATCCGCAACAGCTACGGTGTCTCCGTGACACGCATCATGCGCGCCGGCGTGGAACTCGTGGCGCGCCCGAACCTCATCCTCCAGATGGGCGACGACATCCAGGTCGTCGGTTCGCAGGAAGGCATCGACCACGTCGCGCATCTGGTCGGCAACAAGCCTGAACGCCTGAGCCGGCCGAACCTGGTCCCCATCTTCTTCGGCATCGCGCTCGGCGTCATTTTCGGATCCATTCCGATCCGTTTCCCGGGCATTCCGCAGCCGGTCCGGCTCGGTCTCGCCGGCGGCCCGCTCATCATCGCCATCCTCCTCGGGCACTTCGGCCCGAAATGGCGCATCACCACCTTTACCACGCTCAGTGCCAACATGATGATACGCGAGATCGGCATCAGTTTCTTCCTCGCTGCCGTAGGACTGGGGGCCGGTGAAGGCTTCGTCAGCGCCGTTGTGAACGGCGGTTACTGGTGGATTCTGTACGGGGCGCTGATCACCCTGATTCCGGTGTTCGTGACGGGGCTGATCGCCCGCCTCGCCTTCAGGTTCAATTTCTATCAGATCTGCGGACTGCTGTCCGGCGGCACCACCGATCCCGCGGCGCTCGCCTTCGCGCAGGGCGCCTACGGCACGGACTACACCTCCATCAATTACGCCACGGTCTACCCGATGACGATGTTTCTCCGCGTGCTCGCCGCCCAGCTGCTGGTCCTGTTCGCTATTGCGTGATTTCGACGACGCAGTCGTCCGGCGCCTTGGCGTTCGCATCGCGTATCACTTCCCCGCAGGATTCAACCTTGACGTGGCCTGTGCGCGGGTTCTTGATGGACACGACGTGGCCTTTGATCGTGGCCTGGACGTCGGAATACTCCAGCGCCAGGTCGGCGTCGGGTTCAAACGTGCAGTCCTCCAGGACGAGGCCTTCGATATAGCAGAGCGGCTGTGTGCCGCCGATGCGGCAGCGGACCAGCCGGAGGTTCCTGGAATGCCAGCCGAGATACTCCCCGTTGATGAACGAATCGTAAACCGTCACATTCTCGCTTTCCCACAGGGAATCCTTGCTCTGCAGGTCGCTGTCGCGGATTTCCACGTTGCGTGCGTGCTGGAAGGCATAGTTGCCGAAAAGCCGGAGATTCCGGACACGCACGTCGCTGCAATGCATGAAGATATAGTCCGCCTCGCGGGCTTCCACGTCTTCGATGTCGATTCCCGAGCAGGACCAGAAAGTCTCATGCGCATGCGGCATTACCACGTGGCGGAGCCTGATATCTTCGCTCTCGCGGAACATCTTCGGCGCCTCCTGCAGGCAATCGCGCAGCTCCATCCCGCGGCTGTGCCACAGCGATGACCGGGCCCCTTCGGTGAAATGGCAGTCCGCCGCGAGGAAGTTCTCGCAGCACCAGAAAACGTATTTTCCCTCGAAACGGCAATGGCGTGCCACGATATCGGAGCCTTCCTTGATGGACGACTCCCCTGCATGGATGGTAACGTTCTCCAGACGCAGCCCATGCATGTTGTACAGCGGCCGCTCGCCGCCGAATTCCCGGTCAACAATGGTTTCCATAAAAATATCTTGTTGCAAAGATAGCATTTTGCAATTAATTGGGTAAATTTGCAAGAATTTATACTATTAAATTTAATAGCCCTATGTCCCTGCATATTTCAGCCAAGACGCAGGCCATGCCTGCCTCTGCCATCCGCAAGCTGGTTCCCCTCTCCGACGCCGCCAAGGCCCGGGGCATCCACGTGTACCACCTCAACGTCGGCGCACCGGACATCAAGTCCCCCGACTGCGCCTTCAACGCCGTCGTGGACAAGTGCAAGGGCATGCACCACCTCTCCTACACCAACTCCGCGGGCCTCATCGAGCTCCGCGAAGGCATGGTGGAGAAATACTACAAGAAGATCGGTATCGACATCGAGGTGAGCGAACTGCTCATCGACGTGGCCGGCAGCGAGGCCTTCGCCGTGGCCATGCAGGTGGCCGCCGATCCCGGCGACGAAATCATCGTCGTGGAGCCGTTCTACACCAACTACCAGACTTTCGCCTACCTGGGCGGCATCACCCTGAAGGCCGTTCCGACCAATATCCGCGAGGGCTTCAAGGTCCCCGACATCGCCGAGTTCGAGAAGCTCGTGACCCCGAAGACCCGCGCCGTCCTGATCAGCAACCCGTGCAACCCGTCCGGCAAGCTCTTCACCAAAGACGAGATGCTCCAGATCGGCGACTTCTGCAAGCGCCACGACCTGTTCCTCATCTCCGACGAGGTGTACCGCGAGTTCTGCTACACCGACGAGCCGCACTTCTCCGCGATGAACATCCCGGGCTGCGAGCAGAACGTCATCCTGGTCGACTCCGTGTCCAAGCGCTACAACCTCTGCGGCGCCCGCATCGGCTGCATCGTCTCGCACAACAAGGACGTGATGGCCGCAGCGCTCAAGTTCGCCCAGTCCCGCCTCTGCCCGCCCGTGCTCGGCCAGTACGCCGCCATCGGCGCCCTCGACACGCCGCAGTCCTATTTCGACGAAGTCAAGGAAGAATATATCCGCCGTCGCGACTGCGCCGTCGAAATGCTGAACGCCATCCCCGGCGTCTTCGCCCCCAAGCCCTACGGCGCTTTCTACACCGTCGTGGAACTGCCTGTCGAGAACGCGGAAGACTTCGCCCGCTGGATGCTGACCGACTTCACCCGCGACGGAGCCACCACCATGGTGACCCCGGCCGCGTCCTTCTACAAGACGCCCGGCGTAGGACGCAACCACGTCCGCATCGCCTATGTCCTCGAGGTCCCTGCCCTGCGCAAGGCCCTCACCATCCTGGCCGAAGGCCTCGCGGAATACCAAAAACTGCATCCCGATGGGCTGGCGTAAATTCTGTGGCTGGGCCCTCCGCAAGCTCGGCTGGACCGTCGGCGAAGACCTCCCCGAGGAGAAGAAGTGCATCATTCTCGGCGTGCCCCATACCACCGTGTGGGATTTCCTGATCTCGTATCTGTATTACAAATCCATCGGCGGCGACGCGCTCTGTATGGTCAAGAAAGAGATGTTCTTCCCGCCGCTGGGCTGGATCCTGCGCGCGATGGGTGCCATCCCCGTCGACCGTTCCAACTCCGGTGCCCTGGTTCGCAGCCTGATTTCCGAGATGAACAACCGGGAGAATTTCCACCTGGCCATCGCCCCGGAAGGCACCCGTAAACCCGTCAAACGCTGGAAAACCGGCTACCACCTCATCGCCCGCGAGGCCGGCGTGCCCGTGTATCTGGGCTACTTCGACTGGAAACGCAAGCGCGTGGGTCGCGGACAGAAATTCGAACTCACTGACGACGCTGCTGCCGACACCAAGCGCATCCAGGAGATTTATGAGGCGATGGACCTGGGCGCCCGATATCCGGAAAACTACATCACTCACTGATGCGACACGATTTCAAGACCCTTGCTGATTTATACGATTACGCTTCGTTAAAATACGCCAAACGCACCGCCGCGGAGTTCACTACCGGCGGACAAGCCTATACCTATGCCCATTACCGGGAAAGCGTCGACAACCTCTCCCGCACCTTGTGCAATTTCGGCATCGGATTCAGCGACAAAGTAGCCATCCTGTCGGAGAACATGCCCAACTGGGGCGTTGCCTTCTTCACCACCACGGTCTACGGACGCATCGCCGTCCCGCTTCGTCTCCCGCCGCCAGCTCAAGAAGGTGAGCGATGCGGCAATGGCGCGCCTGAGTCTCGTCATCGACATCGAGACCTTCGAATTCATCAAGCAAGACGACGACGCTTTCACCTGCGACGGACGCGTAGCGACGCCCAACCCCATGGACATGGCCGCGCTCATCTACACCTCCGGCACCACCGGTTCACCGAAGGGCGTGATGCTCAGCCACCGCAATTTCTGCGCGTCGGTGCTCGATGCCTGGTACGCCCAGCCGGAAAACAAGCACTCCGTCTTCCTGTCCATCCTGCCGATGGCCCACACCTACGAGATGACGCTCGGGCTGCTGTATCCCTTCTCCGTCGGCGCGCGCGTCTGCTACCTGCAGCGCGTCCCCACCCCGACCATCCTCAAGCAGACCCTCAAGGAAGTCCGCCCCACGACGATGCTCGCCGTGCCGCTCATCATCGAGAAGATGTACAAGACCAGCATCCTCCCGACCATTCGCGGCAGCAAGTTCCTCTCCTACCTGGAGCAGCACACGCCCCGCCTGCTTTGCATGCTGGTCGGATTCAAGCTCCGCAGCATCTTCGGCGGCCGCCTGCATTTTTTCGGTATCGGCGGCGCCAAGCTCGACCCCGAGGTGGAGACCTTCCTGCACCGCGCCGGGTTCCCCTACGGCATCGGCTACGGCCTCACGGAAACCGCTCCCCTCATCTGCGGCGCTCCCCCGTTCAAGACGCATGTCGGCTCGACCGGCCTGCCCTGCCACGGCGTGCAGGTCCGCCTGGACAACGTCAATCCGGAGACCGGCATGGGAGAGATCCTGGCCAAAGGGCCCAACGTGATGATGGGCTACTACAAAGATTACGAGCGCACACAGTCCGTGCTCAGCCAGGACGGCTGGTTCCGCACCGGCGACCTCGCCTCCATGGATGCCAAGGGCCGCTTCTTCATCCGCGGCCGCCTGCGCAACATGATCGTGGGCGCCTCCGGCGAGAATATCTATCCCGAGGAGATCGAGCACGTGATCAACAGTTTCGACGGCATCGGCGAATCGCTGGTCATCCAGCGCAACGGCCAGCTGATCGCCCTGGTGAAGTTCGAGGACAATGTCCTGGACTGGAACCTCGAGGGACAGGACAAGTTCATCGAGGAGGTCGAGAAGAAGCGCCAGGCCGTCCTGGACTTCGTCAACGACAAGGTCAGCCGTTTCTCCAAGATCAAGGATGTCGAGATCCAGAAGGAGCCCTTCAACAAGACGGCCACCCACAAAATCCGCCGCTTCCTCTACGAGAAGAAATGACCAACACCGATCCCGCGCGCATCCACGAGCTGAACAAACTCCAGCGCCAGTACTACGCCTCCGGGGCTACCCGCGACCTGCATTTCCGCAAGGAGATGCTCCGCAAGCTCCTCGGCGCCATCCGGCAATGGGAAAAGCCCCTTTACGAAGCCCTGTGGGCTGACCTGCACAAATCCGAGCCGGAAGCCTTCCTGACGGAAGTCAGTCTTGTGACCGGCGAAATCCGGAACCACCTGCGCCACCTGTCCGGCTGGGCCCGCACGAAGTGCAAGCCCACACCGATGCAGATGCTGCCCTCGCGCAGCCGCATTGTTCCGGAGCCGCTGGGCAGCGCGCTGATTGTCGCCCCGTGGAATTATCCCTTCCAGCTGCTGCTGAATCCGCTCGTCGGCGCCATTTCAGCCGGCTGCACGGCCGTACTGAAACCCTCGCCTTATGTTCCGAACGTCTCGCGCGTGATCGGGGAAATGATCTCCAAGACCTTCGACGAGCGCTATATCGCCGTCGTCCAGGGCAACCGGGAGGTTAACGCGCAACTGCTCGCGCAGCGATGGGACATCATCTTCTTCACCGGCAGCCCGGCCCTCGGGCGCCTCGTGATGGAGGCCGCCGCCAAGAACCTGACCCCCGTCGTGCTGGAGCTGGGCGGCAAGAGCCCCTGTTTTGTCACCGCTGACGCGGACCTCAAACTGGCCGCCCGGCGCCTCGCCTGGGGCAAGGCCCTGAATGCCGGACAAACCTGTATCGCCCCGGATTACGTATTGATTGACAAGCGGATACAGGATTCCTTCATAGAAGAATACTTCCGCCAGATACATGCCCTGCTGGGCGAGAATCCGCAGGAGACCGAGCACTTCGTGCGCCTGGTCAGCGACAAAGCCTTCGCGCGCGTTGCGTCCTACATCTCTGGCCCGGACGCCTCCGGCACGGTAATCGGCGGCCAGACCGACCCGGCTACGCGTTATATCGCGCCGACGGTCGTCGTCGATCCGGCTCCGGACTCCGCGGTCATGACCACCGAGATCTTCGGCCCGGTCCTGCCGGTCTGCAGCTACGACACGCTGGATGAGGCTGTCGCCTTCGTGAACGGCCGCGAGAAACCGCTGGCCCTCTATTTTTTCGGAAAACTGAATGATGGCAAGGATATCATCCGGCGCACCTCTTCCGGCGGCGCCTGCATCAACGACACCATCATGCACATCGTCAACGAGAAGGTCCCTTTCGGCGGTGTCGGCAACTCGGGCATGGGCAGCTACCACGGGAAACTGAGCTTCGACGCCTTCACGCATGAGCGCGCGGTCATCATCACCCCGCGCCGCTTCGACCTCCCGTTCCGCTACATGCCCTACAAACTCTACGGACTCTTCCGGAAGATATTGGGGTAGCCGCCCCGTGCGAGAGCGTCGTGGAGGGCGGAGCGGAAATTGGTTTTTCGGGCTACTGCACGTAAAATAATTTCCGGCCGCCCGCGAGGAAAGGGGCGGCTGGGGCTAAACCCAGAGGTCGGCCAGGTCAAGGATCAACCGTTCGGTCTTCTCCCAGCCCAGGCAGGGATCGGTAATGGATTTGCCGTAGACACCCTCCTCGGGCTTCTGGCAGCCGTCCACGAGGTAGGACTCGATCATCAGGCCCTTGACCAGGCGGTGGATCTCATCGCTGTGGCGGGTGCTGTGCAGGACCTCCTTGGCGATGCGGACCTGCTCGTCATAACGCTTGCCGGAATTGCAGTGGTTCGTGTCCACGAGCACGGCCGGATTCACCAGCCCGCTCCCCTGATACAGCTCGTACAGCCGGACCAGATCCTCATAATGATAATTTGGATGCGTGATCCCATGCGAATCCATGTAGCCGCGCAGGATGGCGTGCGCGAAGGGATTACCCTTGCTCTCCACCTCCCAGTTGCGATAAATGAACATGTGCGCGCTCTGGGCCGCCTTCAGCGCATTCATCATCACGGACAGGTCGCCGCCCGTCGGGTTCTTCATGCCCACGGGGACATCCAGCCCGCTCGCCGTCATGCGGTGCTGCTGATCCTCCACGGAACGGGCGCCCACGGCCACGTACGAGAGCACGTCGTCCAGGAAGCGGTGATGCTCCGGATAGAGCATCTCGTCCGCACAGGAGAAACCGGTCTCGTTGATAGCGCGCATGTGCAGCTTGCGAATGGAAATCAGGCCCCGGAGCATGTCGGACTGCGCCTGCGGGTTCGGCTGGTGCAGCATGCCCTTGTAACCGGCGCCGGTGGTGCGCGGCTTGTTGGTATAGATGCGCGGCACGATCAGGATCTTGTCCGCCACCCGCTCCTGCAGCGGACGCAGGCGGGAAATATACTCGATCACCGCATCCTCCCGGTCGGCCGAGCAGGGCCCGATCACGACCAGCAGCTTGTTGCTCTCGCCGGAGAGCACGGCACGGATGCTTTCGTCATTGCTGCGCTTGGCGGCCGCACCCTCCGGAGAGATCGGATACATCTCCTTGATCTCCTTGGGGATGGGCAGCTTGCGCTTGAAAATCATATTCATGGTCAACTACTTTTTGTCAAAGAAAGAACGCCGGTACGTGGACAGGCGCATCATCTCCTTCATCGTTTCTTCGTCCCCGGCCTTCAGCGCGTCGCGCAGCTGCGCGAACTTATCGAGGAAGAGGTCCATCTGCGACAGCAGTTCGTCCCGGTTGTCCAGGAAGAGCTCCGTCCACATATTCTCATTAATCCGGGCGATACGCGTAAGGTCGCGGAACGAGTCGCCCGTATATTCAGCCAGTTTCTCGGAATCCTTGCAGTCCATCAGCACCACGGCGATGCAGTGCGTGAGCTGCGAGAGGAAGCCGATCATCTCGTCGTGTGCCTCGATGGACAGCACGGCAATGTGCCGGAATCCCAGGATGCAGCCCAGCGTGCGCACCAGCTCGATTCCCTCCGGAGAATTCCGTTCCGTGGGCGTGATGATGAAGTTGGCGTCCGCGAACACGCGGCAATCGGCATACTCCACGCCGGAACGCTCCCGGCCGGCCATCGGGTGCGCCGGCACGAACTCCACGTCCGGCCGCAGCATCCCCTGCACGGCGGGCACCACCGCCCGCTTGACACCGGTCACGTCCGTAATCACGGCACCCGGCTGGAAGAAATCCTGATACTGGCGGATCCAGTCCACGAACGCCTTGGGATACAAGGCGAAGACCACCAGGTCGAACTGGGAAACATATTCGCGCGTGACTTCCGTCTGCCCGTGGGCGATGAAACCGTGCTCCAGTGCATAGTCAATCGTAGACTGGCGCCGTGCCAGCGCGCCCACCTCGAAGCCCAGCGCGGTGAGCTTCTGCGCATACGAACCGCCGATCATACCGAGGCCCACGATGAGCACACGCCGGTAATTGATGAATCCTTTCGTCATTCCGCTGCCAAATAATCGGTGCCGAAGCGCAGGGCGAGCTGGTCGCAGAGCACGACGGACACCAGCGCCGTCACCACGGGGCAGATCCGCCGGATGATGGCCGGATCATGCCGCCCGGTGAGGGCCAGTTCTACATCTTTTCCTTCCACGAAATCCACCGTACGCTGGGTGCGGGCGATGGAAGGCGTGGGTTTTACTGCCATATTGAAAATGACGGGCATCCCGTTGGTGATGCCGCCGTTGATGCCGCCACTGCGGTTGGTTTCCGTGACCACCCGTCCTTCCTGCATCCGGAAGGGATCGTTGGCCTGCGATCCGCGCAGGGACGCGAGGCCGAAGCCGTCGCCAAACTCGATGCCTTTGACACCGCCCACGGCGAATACCGCCCGGGCAAGCACACCCTCAAGCGAGTCGAACCAGGGCTCCCCCAGCCCGGCGGGCAGGCCGCAGATGCCGGTCTGGATGACGCCGCCGACCGAATCCTGTTCGGATTTCGCGGCCAGGATGGCCGCTTCCACCCGCTCTTCGAGATCGAGGATCAGCGGGAAACGGCGCGCCTCGATGCGGCCGATCTCGGAAGCCACGTCCGTGAACGGAGCGTCCTCCACGCCGGCGCAGCGCAGGATGTGCGTACCCAGGCGGATGCCCTTGCGCTCCAGCGCCTGACGGCATATCGCACCGGCCGCCACGATTCCGGCCGTGACGCGGCCGGAGAAATGTCCGCCGCCGCGCGGGTCCTGGAAACCGTGGTACTTGGCCTGGGCCGTATAATCCGCATGCGAAGGACGGGCGACCGTCTGGACGGCGCCGTAATCCGCACTGCGGACATTCTCGTTGGGAATCAGGATGGTGAGGGGCGTCCCGGTCGTGCGGCCCTGGTAGACGCCGCTGACCAGCTGGAAGCGGTCCGGCTCCACGCGGGCGGTGTCGGCCGGGCCGGCGGGCCGGCGGCGGGCAAGCTGCTCCGCGATATAGGCCTCATCGACGGGAAGGCCGGGCGCCAGGCCGTCCAGCACGATGCCGACGGCCGGTCCGTGGCTCTCGCCGAAGACCGTCAGGATAACGCTTTCACCGATCGAATTCTTCATACGCTAATGGGTGTAAAAGGAGCCGACGAGTTTGAGGCGGTCGCAGAACGGGGCGAGTTCCTGCATCATGCTGTTGCCCTCGTCCGTGGCCACGTCGCCGTCCAGTTCGACGAAGAAATAATAGTTCCACAGCAGTTCCTTCATCGGGCGGCTGTGGAGATTGCACATGTTGAAATTGTGGGCGCCGATGATGTTCAGCGTCTGCGCCAGGGCGCCGGCTTCATTCTTGACGGTGTACATCAGGATGAAGTGCTTGTCCATCTTGCGCTTACTTATCGTGTCCAGGCGCAGCATGCGCGAGAAGGACGCGAAACGCGTCGTGTTGGTACGGCTGGTGTTGATGCGCGGCTCGAGGATTTCCAGCCCGTACAGGGAGGCCGCCTCGGCGGTGCCGATGGCCGCGCAGGTCGGGTCCTGCTTCTCCGCCACGCGCTTGGCCGCGACGGCGGTATTGGACGATTCGCGCGTCTCCAGGCCGTGGCCGTTGATGTATTCCACGCACTGGGCCAGCGCCTGGGGATGGCTGTAAACTTTGCGGATCTTGGATTTGTCGGCGCCGGGCAGGCCGAGCAGGTTCTGCTCCGCCTCCACTTCGATGACCTGATTCACATAAAGTGAACCGGAGAACATCAGGTCCGTCACGGACGAGACCTCGCCGGCGAAACTGTTCTCGAACGGCAGCACGGCCACGTCGCAATCGCCCCGCTCGCAGGCCTGGTAAGCCTCTTCAAAGCCCGCGAAGGGCACCAGCTCCGCCCCCGGATAGAGGCGCAGCGCAGCGATATAGGCAAAGGCACCGGGCACGCCGCTGTAGGCAACGCGCAGGCCCGAACTCAGGCGGCGCTGCCAGTCGCGCGACAGGGCCAGCACTTCCTTCTGGAGGCTGACATAGTATTCCCGGATGTCACGGTCCTCCACCCGGGCGGCACCGCGACGGAGGATTTCCGCTTCGCGCGCCGGATCTGCGGTGGACAGTCCGTGGGCGGATTTGAACGCGGTGATTTCGCGCACGAGTTCCATGCGCCGCTCAAAGAGCGGAGCAATCTGCGCGTCCACTTCGTCTATCCTTTTTCTGATTTCTTCGAGTTGGTCCATATTCGATACACTACCAAATTGCAAAAATAGTTTTTATCTTTGTGAAAGACAAATTATACCCCATATATGAACATCACCAGACTCGCTGCCGCGGCCGTCACGCTGTTTCTCTGCAGCACCCTTTCCGCCCAGACCGGCTACGAAGAAGCCATCCGCCAGGATCCTGACCGCGCCGCAGGCGTCCATCATTCCTACGAATACATTCCCTCCGCCGAGACGCCTGCCCCGCGCGGCTACAAGCCCTTCTACCTCAGCCATTACGGCCGCCACGGTTCCCGCCGCGCCACCAAGAGCTCGGCCGAACATGGCTTCGAATACATGACCGCCGCCCACGAGGCCGGCATCCTGACCCCCCTCGGCGAGGAGCTCTACGAAGCCGTCGTCCGCATCCACGACGACCATGTCGGCATGGTCGGGGAGCTGACCGCCCGCGGCGGACGCGAGCACCGCGCCATCGCGGACCGGCTCTACGATCGTCATCCGCGCATCTGGCGGGACAAGTTCCGCACCCAGGTGCACGTCCAGTCCAGCAACATCCCCCGCTGCCTGGTCAGCATGGCCAATTTCACCGCCAGCCTGGACGACCGGGCGCCGCAGCTGCTGTTCGACTTCGTCACCGGCGACAAATACCTGGAGCTGGTGGCGCACGACTACTACGATGACGACGCGATTTCCGCCTTCGGCAGCACCCTGATGCGGGAAATGCTTCCGGCCAGCCTGGATATCTCCCGCTTCATGAAGGCCATTTTCATGGTCGATGAAGGACGCGTGGCCGAACTCGTCGCCGACCCCCTGAACATCATTTACCAGGTCTTCCTGACCGGCGGCATCCGCCAGTGTACCGAGACGGAAAACGCCGAGATTTTCAGACGCTTCTTCACCATCGACGAGCTCATCACCCTGTACCGCTGCTACAACTCCCGGATCTACAACTCGATGGGCAACGCGGCGGAATTCAGCGCCAATCACCTCTGGGCCGCCTGCGGCCTGCTGCGCGACATCATCGACCGCGCTGACGCCGCCCTCGCAGCCGGCTCCCCCACCGCCGCGGACCTGCGCTTCGGCCACGACTCCGGCATTCTGCCGCTGGTCGGCCTGATGGACCTCATCGGTCCCGGCGACTGCGTCCCGGCCGCCCGGGCCTATGAAAGCTGGCAGAGCTACCGCCGCGTCCCGATGGCCTCCAACCTCCAGATGATCTTCTTCCGGAAGAAGGGCGCCGAGCCGCTCGTCAAACTCTATTACAACGAAGAAGAAACGCTCATCCGCGGCCTGGAGCCCGTCCAGGGCCCCTACTACAGTTGGTCAGCGCTCAAAGCCCACTTCGAGCGCCGCATCGCAAGCTACGAGCATTATTTCGATTAGCCCTTGATTTTGGCGTAATGGCAATTCAGCACGGAGGCACAGTCTCCGTGCCAGTTGTGCATGCCGTTGCCCAGGCAGTCCCGCCAGACCTTGCAGTCCGCGCAGCGGCCCTTCCGCGTCCAGCGGCGGTCCCGGAAGGGCGCGAAACGCTCCTCCCAGACCTGGTAGAAATTGTCCTGGTAGATGTTGCCCTGGCTAAAGACGTCCCGGTCGATGTTGGGGCAGGCACAAATGCGTCCGTCAATCAGCACGGAAGCGATGTTGACGCCCGCGTGGCAGAAATACGGCACGTCCCGGACCTGCCGCTCATACCGGCCCAGATACCCCTCGCAGCTGAACGTCACCTTCATCGGACGCGATTCGCCGGTCATCCCCTGCGGGCGGCCGGAAATTATGACCGGGTGGCGTTCCCCCCGGACCCCCTGAGTCACTTCGTTCCGAGCAGCTACCAGAAAAACCTTTTTCCGCTCCGCCCTCCACGACGCTTCCGCACGACCGGCGAATGACGAATGCCG
Organism: uncultured Bacteroidia bacterium; assembly: GCA_902798975.1. GTDB lineage: Bacteria > Bacteroidota > Bacteroidia > Bacteroidales > UBA932 > Cryptobacteroides. Next base: position 14,399 of record CADBYT010000012.1, read on the forward strand.
TTTGGCGGCGATGAAATCCAGCAGCGCCGTGAATTCCGCATCGGAGAGCTGCATGTCGGGATCGTCCGCCGCACGGCCGATGGGAATGACGGTAAAGATGCGCCACTGCGGCACACCCAGCTCCTGCAGGCGCGCATACAGCGCTTCCAACTCATTGAAATTCCGCCTGTTGACACAAGTCACCACATCAAAGGCCAGGCGCGGCCCCTCGGCAGCCGCCAGCGCAATGGCACGCTCCGCCCGCACATAGCTGCCTGGGTGCCCGCGCATCCAGTCGTGCGACTCCGCCAGCCCGTCCAGGCTGATGGTCAGCGTACCCATCCCGGCGTCCATCAGCCTGCGGTGCATCGCCTCGTCGTAGAACCAGCCGTTGGAAACCATCCCCCAGCTGACGCCCCGGCTGCGCAACGCCCGGCCGACCTCCGTGATGTCGGGACGCAGCAGCGGTTCGCCGCCCGTCAGCACGACGGTAAACGGCTTCGCGCGCCCCTCCGCGGGAATGGTGTCGAAAGCCCGCAGGAAGTCCTCCAGCGGCATATCCACGTCCCGGCTCGCCGCAAAACAATCACTGCCGCAATGGCGGCAGTGAAGGTTGCAGCGGGTCGTGCACTCCCAGAAAAGGTAATTGAGTTCGTGCACCGCCGTCTCGTTGGCGCGGAAAGCGCGATGGAGCAGGCGGCCGATCATTCAGCGACGATCTGCTCCGTCTCCTCCGCGGCGCGTTCTTCTTCCGCGACGGACTCCTCGACAAGCTCCATTTCATTATCCAGCTCCAGGACATCATAGTCCGGTCCCGGTGGCGTGCCGTAGCAGGCCTGGAAGACAAACAGCGCCGTCGTGAGCGATGCGCCCTTCAGCGCGCGGTGGATCCACTTTCTCATATCGCAAACAGATCTTTCCGCAAATATAAACATTTTTTCGTCATTCTCCGGTCGTGCGGCAGCGTCGTGAAGGGCGGAGCGGAAATTGGTTTTCCAAGCTGCTGCACGGAAAATCAATCTACAACAGTTTCTGAATTGGCTGCTGCGGGGCCAGCACGTTGTGCGCCGGCCAGGACTTCGCCTCGGTGAGCGTGAAGGGTGCAGTCGCGCGCAGATCGCGGGAGCTGGCGCCAAATGCGAGGGTGTACTCGCCGGAAGCAGTCTCCCAGGCGGACGCGGCCTCGTTGAAGGAAGCCAGGCCGTAGCCGTCCACCTTCAGGGTCACCACCTCGCTCTCACCCGGCTTCAGCTCGCGCGTCTTGGCGTAAGCCTTGAGTTCGCGGACCGGCTTGTCCAGGCCGCCGGCGGGGGCGCTCACGTAGAGCTGCACCACTTCCTTGCCGGCCACGGTGCCGATATTGCTCACCTTGATGCTGGCCTCGAAGCCGTCGCCCGCAGCCTTCACAGAAGGCTCGGTATAGGCGAAGCTCGTATAGCTCAGGCCATAACCGAAGGGATAGGAAACCTCCATGTTCTTCTTGTCGAACCAGCGGTAACCCACATAGATATCCTCGGCGTAGACCGTACGGTCCACATCCTTCTGGCCGATGTCCTCGCGGCGGTTGATGAAGTAAATGCCTGCATCCGCGTCAATCGGGAAGTTGGAAGAGGAACCGGCGTCGGTCAGGCGCACCGGGAAAGTCATCGGAAGGCGTCCGGAAGGGCTCTGCTTGCCCGTCAAGATGTCGGTCACGGAGTTGCCGCCCTCCTGTCCGGCCTGCCAGGCCAGCAGGACGGCGTCGGGAATGTTCTTCCAGGAAGCGGTCTCGATTACGCCGCCGATATTCAGCACCACAACGACCTTCTTTCCTGCCTTGTGGAAGGCGGTCGTCACGTCCTGCAGGAGCTTGCGCTCCTTGGCGGAGAGGGAGAAGTCGGCAGCGCTGCGGTCGAAGAATTCGCCGGAATTGCGGCCGAAGGTGATGATGGCCACGTCATTGGCCCGGGCGGAAGCGTTCAGCTCAGCCGCAGACGGAATCAGCTCGGACGGGCGCGGGGTCGGATAGAAGGCGGACGTGCCGTCGTTCGGGAGCGAAGCCTGGAAGGCCGCCGCCTCGTCGGCGATGTGCTTCAGGTATATGTCCTTCTTGCTGTCGTCCACCGTAAAGCCGGCGTTCTTCAGACCGTCCAGCAGGGACACGGTGTAGGCGCGGTTCACGTTGCCGGAACCGGTGCCGCCCGCGACAAAATCATAGGAGGTGCAGCCGAACACGGCCACCTTGTTCACGTTCTTGAGCGGAAGCACACCCTTGTTCTCCAGCAGGACCATGCCCTCGAGCGCGCTCTGGCGCGTGACGGCGGCATGGGCCGTGAGGTCGGGTTCATTGCTGTAGGCATAGCCCTTCATCTTGGGGCTGCGGAGCACGAGTTCGAGGCAGCGGCGCACGCAGACGTCCAACTCGGCCTCGCTGAGCGTGCCGTTCTGGATGGCTGCCATGATCTGGTCGTACTGCAGGTTGGTGCCCGGCTGGAGCATGTCGTTGCCGGCGCGAATCTGGGCCGCACCGTCGTCACCGCCGTACCAGTCGGTCATTACGGTGCCCTTGTAGCCCCACTCGTCGCGCAGGATGGTGGTCACGAGATCGCGGCTCTGGGAAGTATAGGTGCCGTTGATCTTGTTGTAAGAGGTCATGATCGTCCAGGGATCAGCTTCCTTGACCGTGATTTCGAAGCCCTTAAGGTAGATCTCACGCTGGGCGCGCTGGCTGATGACGGCGTCGTTGCCCGTGCGGTTGGTCTCCTGGTTGTTGTAGGCGAAGTGCTTGATGGAGGTGCCCACGTCATTCTTCTGAACACCGCGCACGTAAGCGGCAGCCGTCTTGCCGGCCACCACGGGATCTTCGGAATAATACTCGAAGTTACGTCCGTTCAGCGGGTTGCGGTGGATGTTCAGGGCCGGAGCCAGGTAGACGTCGGCGCCGTACTCATGCACCTCCTCGCCCATCGCGGTGCCCACCTGCTCGACGAGTTCCTGATTCCAGGTGGAGGCCAGCAGGGTCCCGATCGGGAAATGGGTGCAGTAGTAGGTGCGGTCATCCCCTTCCCGGATCGGGTCGATACGCAGGCCGGCGGGGCCGTCCGCCAGGACGATGGCCGGGATGCCGAGGCGCTCGACGGGATAGGTCGTGCCGGCGGCGCCGGGCACGATGTTCTTGGTGGCGCCGATCGTCGCGGCCACGCCTTCGTCAGTGCCGATACCGCTCATGCCGGTACCGATCACGAAATGAACCTTCTCCTCGAGCGTCATCGCTTTGAGGACTTTGTCAATGGAAGCCTTCCCCAACTGCGGATCGCCGCCCGAACAGGCGGCGAAGAGCAGCACGGAGGAAGCAAGGATCAATGCTTTCTTCATGTGGTTGACTATTTGCGAGTTACAGTGATTTCATCCAGAGGGGCGTTGAGCTTGAACAGGTCGTTCACGGGCCAGTTCTGAGCCTTCTTCAGCTTGTATTCCGCCGTAGCGCGAATGTCCGCCACGCTGGCACCGAAATGCAGTTTGTAGGTCCCGGCGGGAGCCTCCCAGGCGGAAGCGGCGTCGTTGAAGGAAGCGATGCCGTAGTTGTCCACCTTGAGGGTAAGGGTCTGGCTCTCGCCCGGCTTCAGTTCGCGGGTCTTGGCGAAAGCCTTGAGCTCGCAAGCCGGCTTGGCGAGACCGGCCTCGGGGGCCGTCACGTAGAGTTCGACCACTTCCTTGCCGGCCACCTTGCCCGTGTTGGTCACGGTGATGCTGGCCTCGAAGCCATTGGCTGTGGCCTTCACGCTCGGCTTGCCGTAGGCGAAGCTCGTGTAGGAAAGGCCGAAGCCGAAGGGATAGGACACCTCCACGCCGGCCGTGCTGAAGTAGCGGTAACCCACGTAGATGCCTTCCTTATATTCGGTGTAGTCCACATCCTTCTGCGGCTGGCGCGGGCCCCAGCCCCAACCGGTATTCTGGGCCGCCTGATAGTTGTACGGGAAGTTGGCGGAGGACGGGTGGTCCATGAAGTTCAGCGGGAAGGTCATCGGGAGCTTGCCGGAAGGGTTTACCTTGCCGGTCAGCACGTCCGCAACGGCGTTCGCGCCTTCCTGGCCCGGAGACCAGGGCAGGACGATGGCGTCCACGAGGTTCTTCCAAGAGTTGGTCTCGATCACGCCGCCGATGTTCAGCACGACGACGACCGGCTTGCCGGCTGCATGGAAAGCGGTGCTGACGTCGCGGAGCAGGTCGCGCTCGACCGTGGTCAGTTCGAAATCGTCGATCTGCTTGCGGTCGGCGCCTTCGCCCGCGTTGCGGCCCAGGACCACGACGGCCACGTCGTTGGCTTTCGCCTCATTGGCGATGGCCGTGGCGGGAATGGCGATCTCGGCCAGCTTGTGGCTGGTGAACCAGGAGAAGACCGTGCCGCTGAGCGTGGTCTGCGCCTTGTCATAGGCGATATATGCCTTATAGTAGTCGGAGAGGGTCTTGTCCAGCTGGAAGCCGGCATTCACCATGGCGTCCTCCATATTCACGACATAGGCCTTGTTCACGTCGCCGGAGCCGGTGCCGCCGGCCACGAAATCCAGGGCGGAAATGCCGTAGAGGGCCACCTTCTCATTGCCCTTGAGCGGCAGCACACCCTCGTTGCGGAGGAGCACCATCGATTCACCGGCAGCCTTGCGGGCCACCTGGGCATGGGCCTTCAGGTCGGGCTTGTTGGAATACTTGTATTTCGCGAAGGACGGGGTGCGGACGATGTACTCGAGCATGTGGCGGACGTTGCGGTCCACGTCCTCGATGGCGAGGCTGCCGTCCTTGACGCCTGCGATGATGCGGTCTATTTCGTTCTGGTTGCCCGGCTCCATGAGGTCGTTGCCGGACCAGGCGGACTTGACGGTGCCGGCCTTGTTGCCCCAGTCGGTCATCACGATACCCAGGTAGCCCCACTCGTCACGCAGGATGGTGGTGAGGAGGTCCTTCTTCTGCTGGGTATATTCCCCGTTGATCTGATTATAAGAGGACATCACCGTCCAGGGAGCGGACTCCTTGACGGCAATCTCGAAGTTCTTGAGGTAGATTTCGCGCAGGGCGCGCTCGCTGACGCGGGCGTCGTTCTCGTTGCGGTTGGTCTCCTGGTTGTTCGCCGCATAGTGCTTGATGGAGGTGCCCACGCCGTTGCTCTGGATGCCGCGCACATAAGCGGCAGCCATCTTGCCGGAGAGGAGCGGATCCTCGGAGAAGTACTCGAAATTACGACCGCAGAGCGGGTTGCGGTGGATGTTCATGCCCGGGGCAAGGAGCACGTCCACGCCGTATTCGTGGACTTCATTTCCCATCGCGGTGGTCACTTCTTCCACGAGGGCGGTGTCCCAGGAGCTGGCGAGCAGCGTTCCCACGGGGAAACCGGTGCAGTAGAAGGTCTGGCTGGTCCCCTGACGGGTCGGCTGGATGCGAAGGCCGGCAGGGCCGTCGGCCAGCACGGTGCCGGGGATGCCGAGGCGCGCGATGGGGCGGGTGTTGCCGGCTGCACCGGGCACCTGGGCGGCTACGCCGGAAGTGACGCCGTTCACGATTTCGGCACGGGCGCCTCCGACCAGCAGGGTGGCTTTTTCTTCAAGGGTCATGGCAGCAAGGACCTCATCGATGTTGTCCCTGCGCAGTTGCGGCTGGGCCAGAGCGGACAGGGTCATCAGTCCGGTGGCTGCCATCAAGAATATCTTCTTCATAAAAAAGGTTTTGGAGTTTTACGTGTTTGGTACTGCAAAAATACGGCTTTCCCACAAGACGGATAGCATCTATCCGTCCATAATCTGTTCTGTATGTTCAAAAAAGGGCTACCGGACCCTGGCGACCAGACCCCGGATGCGGTCCATGTGCTGCGGGATGCTGATGTGCTGCGGGCACTTGGACAGGCAGGCGTTGCACTTGACGCACGCGTCTGCACGCACTCCGGCCGGCTGGCCGTCGTAGAGTTTCAGGAAGGCCTTGCGCTTGTCCGCGAAATCCTTCCGGTCGCTGTCCAGGGCGAGCAGCGCGTCGCTCGCGCTGTTGAAGATCTTGAAATTACCGGGAATGTCCACGCCGGCCGGACAGGGCATACAGTATGCACAGGCCGTGCAGGGAATCTGCCCCTTGGACTTGTACAAGTCCGCGACCGTCAGCATGAACGCGTGCTCCCCTTCGTCGAAGGGCTTGAAACCAGTAAACAGGGAAACATTCTCCTTGAGCTGCACCATGTTGGACATGCCGCTCAGCGTCACCATCACGCCCGGGAGCGAGCCGACGAAGGTCAGGGCATTCGCCGCCGGCGTCAGCTCGGGATGGCGCTCGCGCATGACCGCCGCGACACCGTCGCTCACATTGGCCAGCGCGCCGCCCTTGACGGGTTCCATCACCAGCACGGGAATGCCCTTGCCGACCAGGTAATTATAAAGGTACTCGGAGCTGGTCGTGCCGGAATTCCCGCCCCAGCCCGCCGACATCTCCTTCCAGTCGGCATAGTTCAGCTGGATCTGCACGAAATCCCAGTCGTGGTAGTCCACCAGTGCGGGGAAATCGGCATTGGTCCCGTGGAACGAGAAGCCCAGGTGCCGGATGCGGCCTTTCTTCTTCTGTTCAAGCAGCCAGTCAAACAGGCCGTTGTCGATGAAGCGGGACCTGAAGCCCGCCATATTCTGGATATTGTGGCACAGCAGGAAGTCGATGTAGTCCACCTGCAGGTTCTTCAGGGAAGTCTCGAACATCTGCTTGCCGGCCTCGAGGGTCGCCCGGCCGTTCATGTTGGAAATCTTCGTCGCAATCTTGAAGGAGCTGCGCGGGTGGCGGCTCAGCGCCTTGCCCGTCACCACTTCCGATTCGCCGTAGGCTGGAGCGGTGTCAAAATAATTGATACCGTGCGCAATGGCATAATCCACCATCACATTGACGGCTTCCTGGTCCAGCGGCTGCCGGCGGCCGAAACCGCCTCCGCCACCGCCACCGAGCGTCGGCAGGCGCATGCAGCCCAAGCCGAGCATGCCGAGGGTCTCCCCCATTTTAACCCAGGTGCGGGAATCAATCTTGCTGCCTTCCGGAGCTTCGGTCCAGGGCGCAGCGTTCGAAGCGTTCGCAGTTTCAGCATCCGTGCCGAGCGCCCGCAGCAGCGGGCCGCTGGCGGCGAGTCCCATCCCGGCCAGGAACATGCCCTTGAGGGCCTCTCGACGTGTCATTTTGTTTTCCTTGGACATATCTAACAGTTGTTAATGGTTTCCTTGATGATTTCCGACACGGTCGGATGCGGGAAAACGACCGTCTTGAGCTGCTCAACCGTCATCTTCTGTTCGATGGCGATGCAGGCGCTCTGGATAATCTCGGAGCAGGGGTTGCCCAGCATGTGGACGCCGAGCACGCGGCGCGTGGCCTTGTCCACGACGATCTTGCACAGGCCCTCGCCCCGTTCGTTTTCGGCCACGAAGCGGCCGGAGAAGGCCATCGGGAGCTTCACCACACTGACGTCCAGCCCCTTCGCGGCGGCCTCGGCCTCGGTCAGGCCGACCCCGGCGACTTCCGGATTCGTATAGACCACGCCCGGAATGGCGTCATAGCGCATGCAGTCCGGCCTGCCGAGGATATCGTTCACCGCCACCTCGCCCTCGCGGGAAGCGGTGTGCGCCAGCATCGAGAATCCTGTCACGTCCCCGGCGGCGTACACGCCGGGCACGCTGGTGCGCATGTGTTCGTCCACCCGGATGCCGTAAGGACGGCCGGCGGGATTGAGCGCCGGCTCCACGCCCAGTTTCTCGAGACCGAAGCCCTGAAGCACCGCCCGGCGTCCCACGGAAACCAGGATCCTGTCCCCGTGCACCCGGCAGGTCTCCCCTTCCGGGGTCTCATAGACCACCGTGTCGCCCTCGACCGCCACGACCTTGCAGCCCAGCCGGAATTCCACGCCCTTCTTGGCATACTGGGCCTGCAGCATGGCACTGATCTCGTCATCCATGGGCCCGAGGATCTTGGGAAGCATCTCCACGACCGTCACCTTCGTGCCGATGGAGTTGAAGAAGCTGGCGAACTCCATTCCGATTACGCCGCCGCCGATGATGACCAGCTCCGCGGGCTGCTCCCCGAGCGCGAGGATCTCGCGGTTGGTCACGACGGCCGCGCTCTCGCACAGGCCGGGAATGAGAGGTACCACCGCCTCGGAGCCACTGCAAATCAGCAAGTTGCGGGCGACGTATTCCTCACCGTCGGCCACGACGGCAAATCCTTCCCCGCTGCGGCCGGCGATCCCGGCCTGCGCGGCGACCACCTCCACGCCCGCATTTTTCATCTGCGCCTTCACGCCCGCCACCAGCTTGCGCACCACTTTTTCCTTGCGCTTCAGGATCGCGGCGAAGTCGAGGGACGAGCCGTCGACGGTCACGCCATAGCGCTCGGCATGTTGCGCATAATCATATACTTTCGCGCTGTACAGCAAAGTTTTGGTGGGAATGCAGCCCTCGTTGAGACAGACGCCTCCCAGACTGTTCTTCTCGAAAAGGACGACGGAGAGCCCGGCAGCGCCGGCACGTTCCGCAGCGACATAACCGCCGGGACCGCCTCCGATAATGGCTAAATCAAGCATGGGTGAATATTCGTGGTTACATGCAAATTTAACGCGTTTTTTGATATTATCTCCAAAAAAACTATCTTCGCATGTCAGTAATTTACCAAAACAGTATAGAATGAAAAAATTATTCCTTGCCATTGCGCTCTGCTGCGCTTTCCTCCCCGCCTTCTCCCAGAAGGAGAAGATCTCGGATAAGGACCTGGTCAACGTCATCTATGCCATGGGACAGATGTATCCCGACGGATTCACCCTCGACCTCAACACCATGCGCCAGCCGACCGAAGGCCTGATGGTCTCCTACAAAGAGACGCAGAACAGTTTTGACCGCAAGAGCCTTCCGGCCGTCATCAAGCATGCACACGCACACGAGAACCTCGTCGGCGGCTGGTATAATCCCGAGGAGGACCGCTACTACTTCGACAGCACCCGCTGCTTCCCGGAGGACAGCCTGGCCGCCGCGGTCGAATTCGCCCGCCAGAACGACCAGCACACGGTCTACGTGGCCTCCAAGGACATTAACATCTGGACCAACTATGAGCAGAAGGACATCCGCGTGATCCTCGACTGCGACATGGGCTCCTCCACCGACGACCTCTTCGCCCTGATGATGCTTTACCGCTACATGGACATGAAGCGCTGCAACCTCATCGGCGTAATCGTGGACCGCATGGGCAAGGCCAATGCCGACATCGTGGACGTGCTCAACAATTTCTACGGTTATCCTGACATCCCCATCGGACTGGAGACCCAGGGCATTCCCGACCCGCACGTCTTCATCACCTATCATAACCTTCCCTACGCTCGTTCCACGGAAGCGGTGCCCATGTTTAAGCGCAGCGTCGGCGACAACGGCAGCTACATGGAGAGCTACAAGCTCTACCGCAAACTCCTCGCCGCGCAGCCGGACAAGTCCGTCACCATCGCCTCCATCGGCTTCGTGACCTCCCTGGCCCGCCTGCTTGAGTCCGGTCCGGACGAGTACTCCCCGCTGAGCGGTGTCGAGCTGGTCCGCCGCAAGGTGAAGGAAATCTACGCCATGGGCGGCGTGTTCGGCGATGCCGTCGAGCCCGACTACAACTTCAAGGCAGCCATCGACTTCTCCCTCAAGTTCTTCGAGCTCCTGCCGAAGGAAGTGGACATCGTCTTCTCCCCGGGCGAGGTGGGTGATCCGCTGGACTACCGTCCCGAGACCGTCATCGCCGACATGGACTGGACGGACCTGCACCCGATCAAGTGGACCTATCAGTTCCTCAACTGCGACACGGGCCAGAAGATGTGGGATCCGCAGGCGGTCATCAACGCCGTCGAGGGCGACCAGCTCTACAAGCTCTCCCCGCGCGGCTGGGTGACCCTCACCCCCAACGGCGAGACCCTCTTCCGCGAGGATCCCAAGGGCAACGCCCGCTACCAGTATCCCGGCGACCCGGTCTGGTGCGACATGGTTCTTAAATATATTCGCTTAATGGCAATTCAGCACTGACGTGCTGTCAGTGCCCCATGATTGAGGGGGCGAACCCCCTCAAACTCCCCTGCGTCGCTGACGCTCCGAACCAACAAACCAAGAAAAATGAGACGTTTTCTACTGATAATCACCGCGTTGCTGGCCGTTTCACTGACGGGATACAGCCAGCAGAAGCTTTCTGACAAGGATCTGGCCACGGCCGTCTGGGTGATCGGGCAGACCTTCAGCGAGGGATTCACCCTGGACCTCAACACGATGACCTACCCGAAGGAAGGCCTCTTCGTATCCTATAGAGAGACGCAGAACAGCTTCGACCGCAAGAGCCTTCCGGCCGTCATCAAGCACGCCCACGCACACGACAACATCGTCGGCGGCTGGCGCGATCCCGAAACCGGACTCTATTATTTCGACAGCACCCGCAAGTTCGCGGAGGACGACCTCGCCGACGCCCTGGCCTTTGCGCGCGAGCACGGCCAGCATACCGTCTACGATGCCGCCCTTGACATCAACGTCAAGTCCAACTACGAGCAGGAGGACATCCGCGTGATCCTCGACTGCGACATGGGCTCCTCCACCGACGACCTCTTCGCCCTGATGATGCTCTACCGCTACATGGATATGAAGCGCTGCACCCTGCTGGGCGTGATCGTGGACCGCATGGACCGCGCCAATGCCGACGCCGTGGATGTGATGAACAACTACTACGGCTATCCCGACATCCCCATCGGCCTGGAGAAGGCCGGCGTCGAAGCCCCGCACGTCTATATCCCCTACCACAACATGGCCTACGCCCGCTCGACGGACGGCGAGCCCCTGTTCAAGCGCAGCATCGGCGACGACGGCGAGTACATGGACGGATACAAACTCTACCGCAAGATCCTGGCCGCGCAGCCGGACAAGTCCGTCACCATCGCCTCCATCGGTTTCGTGACCTGCCTGGCCCGCCTGCTTGAATCCGGTCCGGACGAGTATTCCCCGCTCAGCGGCGTGGAACTCGTGCAGCGCAAGGTCAAGAACATCTACTGCATGGGCGGCGTGTTCGGCGATTCCTTCGAGCACGACTACAATTTCACGGCAGCCATCGATTTCTCCCTCAAGTTCTTTGATCTGTGGCCGAAGGACATCGACATCGTCTTCTCTCCGGGCGAGGTCGGCGATCCGCTTTACTACAGCGCCGCGCAGATCATCAAGGACATGAGCTGGACGAAGGTCCACCCCATCAAGTGGATCTATGAGTTCCTGGTCGAGGACAAATTTCAGAAGATGTGGGATCCCCTCGCGGTCATCAACGCAGTCGAGGGTGACGATATCTTCTACGAGCTCTCCCCGCGCGGCTGGGTGACCCTCACCCCCACCGGCGAGACCATCTTCAAAGAGGATCCCAAGGGGAATGCCCGCTACCAGCATCCCGGTCCCGAGGGCTGGTCGGACTACGTCCTCAAATATATTCGTTTAATGGCTATTCAACATTAAAAGATTAATAATCATATTGTTTGTTGCGCTGTTGTCCTTCGGGGTGACGGCGCAACAAGTTGATAGCCGGAAGGAACCGCAAGGGCTGGTGAGTTTCCGTGTGCTGCTGCCGGAGGGGCCGATTATGCAAGGCGACCGCGTGCAGCTGTGCTATGAGCTCATCACCACACACTACAAGATTTCCGGCTTCGACGGCGGCATGGAAGGCGCCGTTCTCGAGTCCGTCGGCCTCGAGAAACCGGACAGCGGCAATCCGCGCCTGTACCGCGTGCTCGTGAATGCCGTTTGCCGCATCACGGCCTGCGGGCCGCTGAAGGTCAAGCCCATGAGCTGTCTGATCGGCGAGCAGCGCGTGCGTTCCGATTCGCTCGTCGTGGAGGTGCTTCCGCATCCGGAATACGGGCAGGAATGGCAGCAGGCCCGGCAGTTCCTGCAGGCGCGCGGCGCAGCCGGAGACGGGCTCCGGATGGAATACAAATTCGGCCGGGAAGGCCTCTGCGCCTTTTCCGACCCCGTCGGCAAGGCCTTCGCCTTCGTGGCCCGGCAAGATTTCCAGCCCTACATCGAGAATCCCATTCTCGCCTGGGGTATCGGCAACGCGATGTGGGAAGCCGGCCAGGATGAGCAGGGCGACGCCATCGACCGCCTCCTGCAGCGCTACGACCGCCAACTCGTCTGGCTGCGCAGCCAGGGCGAGAAATACCGGAGCCTCCGGCCATCCACATATAATCCGGATCCAGATGGCGTGGCACCCCTGCTCGGGGCAATCGCCTTCGGCCAGACCGCTCCCTACAACCGCCTGTTCCCGAAGGAGAAGTTGGCCGGGCGCGATTCATCCTGCGTGACGGGCTGCGGTCCCGTGGCCCTGGCCCAGATTCTCAGCTATTACCGCCATTCCGGTCAGCCGCACGGGCTTTGTGACGTGACTACCAAGAGCGGCAAGCGCTACCGGCTCAATCTCTCCGATTATCCGGTGCGCTGGGACGATTTCGACCCCGCTCCCCTGATGCTCGCCTGTGCCGGCAGCGTGCTGGCAGACATGGGCACTGCGGCTACCTCCAGTTCGCTCTACAATTTCAAGGGTGCACTCATCGACAACTGGGATTATAGCCCCCAATGCACCTGGATTGACAATTACCACGATGCCAACATGCTCGCGATGCTCTACCGCGAGCTCGACGAGGGACGGCCCGTCATCGTGGCCGACGACAATCATCTCATGGTCGCGGACGGCTATTATCAGGATTATTTCCACCTGAATCTCGGCTGGGGCGGTTACTGCAACGGCTACTACCGCGCCCTGCTCATTCCCTCGCTGCAGGAGCGGCAGTTGCCCTTCCGCGAGATGCTCATCGGCATCCGTCCGATGGGGCGCGACGAGGCGCTCACGCGCAAGGTAAACGTCCGCGAACCCGGCACGCTCGCCCGCCTGCTGGGCAAGGACCGGCAGCGCATCACCCGGCTCGTCGTGTCCGGAAAGCTGGACGGAGATGACCTCGAATGCATCCGCTCCATGGCCGGTGCCCCCTGGCGGCTCGGGGATTACGAGCACGGCCACGGCTCCCTGATGGAGCTGGACCTCACCCACGCCACGATCGTCTCAGGCAAGCCCTACGCCTACACCCCTGCCGAGGGCGTCACCCTGAACGGCAGCGTCACGCGTCTCGGCAGGCGTTTCGACTACAAATACAAGGTGGATGAGCTGACGGAGGCGGACTGGGAAGAGATTCACCTCTGGGGTATCGACGACAACGCCAGTTTCCGGCTCGGCAGGACCCCGGAAGGCCAGGTCTACCTGGCATTCAAGACCAAGGACAATGTCGTCGGCGCCCACCTGTTCGCCTTCTGCGACAACCTGCGCAGCGTCTGGCTGCCGGAGAACGCCACGGCCGTCGAGCACGAGGCCTTCATCGCCTGCCGCGCCCTCGAACACGTCTACAACCTCCCCGCAGACACCGCCCCCGGCGCCTTCAAATACGCTGTCCGCTACCAGCCGGAATAAGGTTAGATCTCAGAAGCGAAGTCCTCGAGGGGCTGGCGGTCGCTGTGCTTGAGGCCGGCGCCGGCGTCGGGGACGCCCACCGGGAAATCGGCCTTGATCTTCGCAGGGTCGAAGGAACCCACCCAGACATTGCCCAGGCCCAGGGCCGAAGCCTCCAGCATGATATGCGTGCCGACGATGGCGGCATCCACTTCGGCGCCGTTCTTGCCGTCGTACTTGCGCACCCAGGCGGCATCGGGCTTCGCACCCACCATGAAGACGACAGGAGCGCCGTAGATATAATTCGTAGCGCCTTTCAGCTTCTCCAGCGCCTCCGGGCTTTTGACCACCCACACATGCACCGGCTGCTTGTTGGCGGCGGTAGGAGCCACCCGGGCGGCCTCTAGAATACGATCGATCTGCGTTTGCGTGAGCGGCGTATCCTTGAAGCTGCGGCAGGAATAACGCGCCTTGGCAAGTTGCAGGAAGGACGGATCCGACGCATCGGGATTCGGCAGATTCGAGAAAGCCGCACGTTTGTGGAGATGCGTAATGTCGCTGAGTTTTTCGAGGAATGACTTCTTCATGGCCGTACCATTTTTAGTGTTCTGGTGCAATATACATTATTTTTCTGTATTTTTACCGAAAATCCGTTCACTTTATGAAATTTAAAGCTCTCCACCTGTTGTTGGCGGCCGCCCTGCTCGGCGCCTGCGCGCCCAAAGCGACACCTGTCAAAACCTGCATTTTCCCGGGCGACTATCCGGATCCGTCCATCCTTCGCGACGGCAACGACTTCTACATCACCCACTCCTCCTTCACCTACTTCCCCGCCCTGCTGGTCTGGCACTCCACCGACCTGCTGCACTGGGAGCCCATTGCACGGGCTGTCAAGGACGGAGACTACTCCATCTACGCCCCGGAACTGTGCAAGGTGAACGGCAAATTCTATATCTACTACCCCACCAGCCGGGGCGAGAATTACGTCGTCACGGCCGACCGGCCCGAAGGCCCCTGGAGCAAACCGGTCAAGCTGGATGTGGGCGGCATCGACCCTGGCCACGTCGTCGCCGAGGACGGGCAGCGTTATCTCTATACCAACAACGGCTGGGTCACGCCCCTGACCCCGGACGGTCTGGCCGCCGCCGGCAAGCCGAAGAAAGTCTATGACGGCTGGGAGTTCCCCGCCGAATGGGAGACCGAGGGCATGTGGCTCGAATCCCCGAAACTGCTCAAGCGCGGCGACTGGTTCTACCTCGTGAGCGCCGAAGGCGGCACCGCCGGCCCTGCGACCAGCCACATGGTGGTGGTCGCCCGCAGCAAATCCGCCCTGGGCCCCTGGGAGAACAGCCCCCACAACCCGATGGTACATACCTACACCGCCGACGAAGCCTGGTGGTCCAAGGGCCACGGCACCCTCGTCGATGACGCCGAGGGCAACTGGTACATCGTCTATCACGCCTACCGCAACGGCTTCCACACCCTGGGCCGCAATACCATCATCGAGAGCGTCGAGTGGACCGGGGACGGCTGGCCCGTCCTGGCCGAGAAGGACGGCGCAAAATGGGAACAGGGCGGCCTGCAGGGCGACTACAGCGCGCTGCGCGACACGGACAACCCGCTGCTCTGGTCCAGGTGGCAGCCCGGCTTTGAAGACGGCACGCTCTGGCTGATGACAGCCGTGGACACCTCCTACGAGATCACGGCAGAATTCTCCGTACCGGAAGGCGGCAACGCCGGCCTCTTCCTCTTCTACAACGAGGCGGCCAACCTCGGCATCCGCAGCCAGGGCACGCAGTGCACCCTGCGCATCCGCAACGAGAACAACGTCGCCAGCACCTGGAAGAAACTCCCAGGCGCGGAATGGGAAGCAGTCGCGGAAGGCATCGACGTTTCAGGTATGCACCACAACAACTACAACGGCTTCTTCGCCCTTCGCCCGGGCTATCTGCTCACGGGCGATGCGAAGCTGGTCAGCTTTGAATACAAGCCGCTTTAAATAGGATAGAGCTCCGCACCGACGAAACGGATCAGGTCCTGCGGAGCGAGTTTCAGCTGAAGTCCGCGCTGCCCTGCACTGATGTAGATGAAGTCGTAGAGCAGCGCGGATTCGTGAATGTAGGTCGGAAAGGGCTTCTTCATCCCGATCGGCGAGCAGCCGCCGCGGATATATCCGGTGGTCGGCAGCAGTTCCTTGAGATGGAGCATCTCGCAGTTTTTGTTGCCGGAGATGCGCGCCGCCACCTTGAGATCCACTTCGAAATCCCCCGGAATCACGCACACAAAGCAACCCGTGCGGTCGCCGCGCAGGACCAGGGTCTTGAACACCCGGTCGATGTCCTCTCCCAGCTCGGCGGCCACGTGCTGCGCACTCAGGTCGTCCTCCGTGAAGGCGTAAGGAATTAGTTCATACTGGATTCCGGCAGCATCCAGCAAGCGGGCCGCATTCGTTTTTAACATTTTTCAAAATATTTTTTTTCGTTTTGGCACGGTGCTTGTTATTAGTACGGTCGAATAGATTTTCATTGGTTAATAATTTTGGTTAGAATTGCGAAAGGGCTGCGATGCGAATCGCGGCCTTTTTCGTTTCCACCGCATTTATCACAAAAATACATAATCCCCGGGTATATCCAATCGTTTTTTTTCTTACCTTGCAAAGAATATACGTTTAGTTGGTAGCCCACGCATGTTTTACTTCGAAAGCGACTACTTGGAAGGATGCTGTCCCCAAATTCTGGAAGCCCTTCAGGCGACGAACCTGGAGCAGACTCCCGGCTACGGAGAAGATCCCCATTGCGCGAAAGCGGCCGACATGATCCGCTTCGTCTTCGACTGTCCCGACGCCGACATCCATTTCCTGGTCGGCGGCACGCAGACCAATGCCACCGTCATCGCTTCCCTGCTCCGGCCGCACCAGGGCGTCCTTTGCGCGGCCAGCGCGCACATCAACGTCCATGAGACCGGCGCCGTGGAGCACAGCGGCCACAAGATTCTCGCCCTCCCCGCCCCGGACGGAAAGATCCGTGCGGCGCAGGTGCAAGAGGCGCTGGAAGCCCACCAGCGCGACTTCAGCCGCGAGCACATGGTGCAGCCCGGCATGGTCTACATCTCCTTCCCGACGGAACTCGGCACCATCTACACGAAACAGGAGCTCACAGACCTGCACGCCGTGTGCACGGAATGGGAGATCCCCTTGTTCATCGACGGCGCCCGCCTCGGCTACGGCCTGGAGGCCTCCGGCTGCAACGTCCTCCCCAAGGACCTCCCCCGCCTGTGCGACGTCTTCTACATCGGCGGCACCAAGCAGGGAGCCCTGTTCGGCGAAGCCGTCGTCTTCTCCGACACCCGCCTTTCCGAGGACTTCCGCTATTTCATCAAGCAGAACGGCGGCATGCTCGCCAAAGGGCGCCTGCTCGGCATCCAGTTCGAGGCGCTGATGAACAACGGCCTCTACTTCCAGCTTGCCCGCCGCGCCGACCGCCTGGCCGACCGCATCCGTGCGGCATTCGCCCGCAAGGGCATCGCTTTCCTGGTCAGGAACACCACGAACCAGGTTTTCCCTGTCCTCACGAAGGACGCCATCGCCCGCTTCGCGGCCGAATTCGGCTTCGAGGAGTGGCAGGCCGTGGACGCGGAGCACAGCGCCGTGCGTTTCTGCACCAGCTGGGCCACGCCGGACCGTGCCATCGACGATCTTGAAGCATATATCGAAAAGAATTTATAAACCAATTATCCGTAAGACAGTTATGAAGCAGAAGAGATTCATTCTCCCGGAGTCCGAGATTCCCACCCAATGGTATAACATCCAGGCCGACATGGTCAACAAGCCCCAGCCGATGCTCAACCCCGGCACCAAGGAGCCCATCAAGGCGGAGGACCTCTATCCCCTTTTCGCAGAAGAATGCGCCAACCAGGAAGTGAACCAGACCGACCGCTGGATCGACATCCCCGCGGAAGTGCGTGAGAAATACGCCTACTACCGCTGCACCCCGCTCGTGCGCGCCTACGGCCTCGAGGAAGCCCTCGGTACCCCGGCCCACATCTACTTCAAGAACGAGAGCGTGAACCCGCTGGGGTCCCACAAGCTCAACTCCGCCATCCCGCAGGCATACTACTGCAAGCAGCAGGGTGTGACCAACGTGACCACGGAGACGGGCGCCGGCCAGTGGGGCGCGGCCCTTTCCTACGCCGCCAAGCTCTACGGCCTCGACTGCGCCGTCTACCAGGTGAAGATCAGCTACGAACAGAAGCCCTACCGCCGCAGCATCATGCAGGTCTTCGACGCGCTGGTGACTCCGTCCCCGTCGATGTCCACCCGCGCCGGCAAGGACATCCTCACCGCCGACCCGAACCACCAGGGCTCGCTCGGCACCGCCATTTCCGAGGCGGTCGAACTCGCCATGAGCACCCCGAACTGCAAGTACCTGCTGGGGTCCGTGCTCAACCACGTCTGCCTGCACCAGACCGTGATCGGCCTGGAGGCCGAGAAGCAGATGGCCATGGCGGGTGAATATCCCGACATCGTGATCGCCTGCTTCGGCGGCGGCTCCAACTTCAGCGGCATCGCCTATCCTTTCCTGCGCCACAAGCTCTCCGGCGAGAAGAAGAACACGCGCTTCATCGCCGCGGAGCCCGCTTCCTGCCCGAAGCTTACCCACGGCAAGTTCATGTATGACTTCGGCGACGAGAGCGGCTACACCCCGCTCATCCCGATGTTCTCCCTCGGCCACGACTTCCGTCCCGCCAACATCCACGCGGGCGGCCTGCGCTACCACGGCGCCGGTGCCATTGTCTCGCAGCTCCTCAAGGACGGCCTGATCGAGGCCACCGACATCCGCCAGCTGGATTCCTTCGCCGCCGGCACGCTCTTTGCCCAGGCAGAAGGCATCATCCCGGCCCCGGAGTCCTGCCACGCCATCGCGGCAGCCATCAACGAAGCCAACAAGTGCAAGGAGACCGGCGAAGAGAAAGTCATCCTCTTCAACCTCTCCGGCCACGGCCTCGTGGACATGACCGCCTACGACCAGTACATTTCCGGCACCATGGCCAATACGGGTGAATAAGCTATGAACGTAACCGTCAACCGTACGAAGGTCGAGATTTTCGAAGGCGCGCAGGCACAGCACGCCGTGCTGCGCTATCTCGTCCACCGGCACCTCGCCCAATCATGGCTCAAGCGCGGCTGCATCCAGGATGCCTACGGGCACCAAATCGGCCTGGACGCCCCGCTTCGCGAAGGACAAATCATTAAATTCAAAATACGATGAAAAAACTTTTACTGACCCTTGCCGCGGCCTGCCTGCTCGCTTCCGCAGCCTTTGCAGAGAAGAAGGAGATCCACATCGTCTCCATCAACGACATGCACGCAAAGATCGAGAACTTCCCGCAGTTTGCCGCCGTCATCGACAGCCTGCGCGCCATTTATCCCGAGTTGCTGATCTTCTCCGCCGGCGATAACCGCACCGGAGAGCCGCTGAACGACCTTTACGAGATTCCCGCCTATCCGATGGTGGCCCTGATGAACCAGATCGGTTTCGACGCCACCACCCTCGGCAACCACGAGTACGACGGTGGCCAGGCCAACCTCGCCAGGCTGATCAACCTGTCCAATTTCCCGTATCTCGCCTGCAACATCATCCCGGATCCGAAGTGGGGCATCAACGTGCTTCCCTACAAGATGTTCTTCGTCAACGAGCTGCGCGTCGCCGTGATCGGCGCCACCCAGGTGGGCCCTGCCGGCCATCCGGACACGCACCCCGACAATTGCACGGAGATCCTCTTCACCCCCGTCGAGGAGACCCTGCAGGAGTACAAGTGGCTCCGTGACGAGAGCGACGTGGTCATCCTCCTGACCCACATCGGCTATGAGGAAGACGTCGAACTGTCCAAGTACGTTCCTTGGGCCGACCTCATCATCGGCGGTCACTCCCACACGCAGGTGGCGGGCGGTGAGTTCCATAACGACGTGATGATCACCCAGGACATCAACCGCCTCGAGCGCGTCACCTTCATCACCCTGACCGTCGAGAACGGCAAGGTCATCGACCGCAAGGCCAAGAACATCGAGATCGCCGGCTATCCCAAGCAGAACAAGATCGTCGCCGAAATGGTCCGCTATTTCAGCGACAACCCTGCCTTCCAGCGCCAACTCGCCACGCTCACGGCCCCGATGACCACCTACGAGGAGCTCGGTTGCATGATGACCGATGCCTGGCGCGTGGAAACGGGTTCCGACATCGCCTTCACCAACACCGGCGGCGTCCGCTACGACTACCTTCCGGCCGGTCCGTTTACGGTCAGCGACGTACTGCGCCTCGACCCGTTCGGCAACACCCTCGTCCAGTTCAGTCTCACGGGCCAGGAACTCAAGGACATGCTCATTGCCACGCACTATGCCGATATCGAATACGGCTTCCCGAAGGTCAGCGGCATTCTCTGCAACGTCATCCTCGACAAGAAGGACAATAAAAAGATCAAGGACCTCAAGATCACCAACCCGGACGGCAGCAAGTTCGATCTCAAGAAGACCTACCAGGTCGTGACCAACAGCTATACGGCCGCCATCGCGAAATCCCCGCGCAAAGACCAGGGCCGCGATCTGAACCGCACCACGGCCGCCGTCATCCAGGAATACCTGGAGCACCAGGGCACCCTCGACTACACGGGCGTAAATCGCGTGACGCAGAGCGTCTCGGCCAAATAAATTCCCAGTGTAGCTGTTAATGGAAGAGGCCCTGCAAAATCGTTTGCAGGGCCTCTTGCTATGTAGGAGCGCGCCAGGCGCCTACCAGTTCAGGATCTTCTTGAAGTCGTAGGCCTCCGGATCGGAGACATACTTCTTCGCCGCCTCATAGTCGGCCGGCGTGATGAAGTGGCAGATGTTATTGTAGTAGTTCTGGGCGATACCGCCCTCGATCTCGACACGGCGCGGCGGGATCTTGCCCTCCTCATTCTGCAGGTCGTGCAGGTAGAGCGGCTTGGCGTTGCCGAACGCGTCGACGTACACCATGCAGCCGGTCTCGCCCTTCTTGAAGAGCTCGTACACACCCATGGCAAGCTCAGAGCAGTAGGTCAGGTCGTAACCGATCGGATCCTGGCAGCGGACATCGTAGCCGATCTCCACCGGACGGGTCTTGGCCTTGATGTTGGTCTTCTTCATCTCCTTCTCGAGCAGCTCGTTGAAGAGCACCGCCTTGGAGATCTTGCCGAGCTCGGGATGGCCGTGCTCATCGTAGGTCATGTGCACGCCGGCGGCCTTGATATCCTCGTCCTTCAGGTCGTGGAACACGCCTTCGGCGACCACCACAGTACCGTAACCGATGCCGAGGATGCTGCGCTTGATGATGGCGGAGAGGGTCAGCTTAATGATCTTGTCGATGGTGATGTCGGTCTTGTTGAACATCTCCGGGATGATGGTCATCGGAGCGTGCGTGGCCTCGCCGATACCCAGGGCCAGGTGGCCGGCGCTGCGGCCCATGGCGCTGATGAGCAGCCAGTTGCCGGAGGTGCGGGCATCCTCGTACACGGTGCGGGCGATGTGGGCGCCTTCGTCCTTGGCGGAGTTGAAGCCGAAGGTCGGGGCGTTGTTCGGCAGCGGAAGGTCGTTGTCGATCGTCTTGGGCACGTGGATGTTGGCGATGGGATATTTCTTGGCCTCAAGGAACTTCGCGATGCGGTTGGCGGTGGAAGCGGTGTCGTCGCCGCCGACGGTCACGAGGAGCTTGATGTTATTCTCGGTGAACAGGGAGAGGTTGAAGTTCTCTTCAAAATCCTTGTCCGTGGGCTTGAAGCGGCTCATCTGGAGGTAGGAACCGCCGCGGTTGAAGTAGGCGTCGGCCTTGAAGAAGTCGAGGTCCTCGGTGCGCGGGCTCTTGCTGAACAGGCCGCTGTAACCACCGTGAAGGCCGATGACACGATAACCGCCGGCCAGGAAGGTCTTGGCCACGGAACAAACGACGGTGTTCATGCCCGGAGCAGGGCCGCCACCGCAAAGGATGATGATAGAATCTTTCATGTGTATAGAATGCTTACTAATTGAACTTTCAATAAATCCTGCGAATTTACACATTTTCGGCGGGAATTGCAAGAAGCCCAATTAAAGCATATTGTACATCGCGTCCTGCACACGGGCGTTCTTGGCAGGGTTCATCTTGCCGAAGCTCCACTTGACGGAGAACATCGCGTAGCGGCCCATGATGAGGCCGTAGCGGTCCTCGACATACTCCGCCCGTACCGTATGCTGCTGCATACGCTCCTGGTTCAGGATATCCGATACGCCCAGACTCAGCGTGAACGCCTTGATATTCTTGCTGACGGAAACATTCCAGATGCAGTACGGATCGTTGAATCCGCCCGTGTAGCCCAGGAAATGGTTGTATTCCAACGTCGTTTTGAACTCCCACCCGTGCAGGGTTTCGTACAGCAGGTCGAGGTGATGTCCGAAGCGCCAGTAATTCGTGTTGGCGGAAGGATCGAGACTATAACTACTGCGTTCGTTTACAGCATAGGAATAATACTCGGCCGAGAAACGGTCCAGCCTGTACTCAAGCTCCACCTCTCCCTCGATGGACAACTGACGCACCCGGCTCTCGGAAAAGCCGCTCTGTCCGCTATAGAAGCGGCTTCCGGCCGCATCGCCCCAGAAGTCAGCCATGAAGGCATTGTAGTCGAACGACAGCAGGTTCATCCCGGCCCGGCGGCCCGACGCCTGGTAATGCGTGCTGAAGGACATGCTCCCGTAAACGCCAAGGGTCAGGGTCAGCTGTTTCTTCTTTCCGATGGGCTGGCGCCAGTAAATATTGGTGTATACGGAATAAGCGGGGCTGAGGGTATTGACGGGGACGGAATACCGGACACCTTCCGCATCAAACCACGAAGCGAAGACAATCCCGCGCTGGGTCATCGTGCCGTCGAGATAAAGGCTGATATTGGAGAAGCTCTTCTTGTTGTTGTAATTCCAGGTGACGTACGCATCATGCTGGTAACTCGGACGGAGATAGACATTGCCGGTGGAAATCTCCAGCGGATTGGAGATGTCCAGCACCGGGTTGATCCGGACCGCCGACGGCTGCGACGACGTCCCCTGATAGTACCCCCGGATGGCGTGTCCGCTCTCCCAGTTCCAACGGAAGCTGACATACGGCGACCAGTCGTGCAGCCACTCGCCGATACCGGTCTCCGAGTCACGGCCGAGCTGGTGGGAACGCATTTCGTTCCGGGTCTGGTCGTGCGTCAGGCCGAAGTAGAACTGATTGTTTTCCTTGCGGTACTGCATCTGCAGGCTTTGGTGCAACAGGAGGTAGTCATTGCGCGAAAGCGTGGAATAATAGTCGTTGGCCGAGCCGTCCGCATTGAAGGCGGCCTTCTCGTTGTTCCGCTGCTGCCAGCGCGTGGAGACGATCGCCGCGAGCCCCCAGTATTTCCCGAAGGGCTCCAGATAGGAGAGGTTGCCGCTGAGCATCTTGCCGTTGCCGCCGGTGTCGTAACGCAGGTCGCGCGGCGTGACGCTCGAGCCGTACCAGGTCCGGGAATCCTCCCGGCTCTCACCGAGGTTTTTGTTGAAGTTGTAATTGACGGTCAGGTTCAGGCTGCGCCGCTCCTTTCCGAAATCCTTGTAGCCGGTCGAGATGCGCCCGTTGGCCTGGAACGTACGCGACGAAGCGGATTTGGCCGCATCCGTGCCGTTGACTTCCGCGCCCTGCGCGTCCGACGTGATCGACTGGTTGCGGGAACTTGAAGCGCTGCTGTTGAAAGCGAATTTGGGCTGGAAGGTGAAGTTGAATTTCTTGGGATCCTTCTTATTCAGCTCGAAGTTGAGATTAACCCTGTTCGTCCGGCTGTTGCCGCTCACCCGGCCGTCCGTGAACAGGGGGTTCTCCCCCACCAGCGTAGACTGGCGCGCGCTGCGCGTCCCGGAAACCTGATCGGAGAAATTGTAACTGACACTGGCCGTGGTCTCCATGCCCTTGACCCGGTCGGTGTTGAGATTGGCTCCGGCCATCGCGGACGTCTTCAGGCCGCCGATCAGGGAAATGGCATCCAGGCTTTCGAGGTCTATGTCGTCATCCCCGCTCCAGGAGATAAAGACGGCGTTGCTGCTGGCGGGTTCCGGGGCGTTCTGCCCGTTGGCGAGCAGGGTCAGCTGGTCCTGCTCGTTGTAGCCGCTGAGCAGGAAGTTTCCGTTGAACAGGGCATGGCGGTCATCCCCCAGGCCCTCCTTGTCGCTGCCCGGCCGCCAGCCGCCGCCCAGCCGGGCGTTACCGAACCAGCCCTGCTTGTATTCCTCTTTGAGCTGCAGGTCCATCACCTTTTCCCGGTTCTCTTCAGAAGCGATGCCCGAGAAGGAGGCATCTTTGTTCTCCTGGTCGACGACCTTGATCTTGTCCACGATCTTGGCCGGAAGGTTCTTGAGGGCCGCCGATGGATCGTTGAAGAAGAAGGTCTTGCCGCCGACGGTGATCTTGTCCACCTTCTCGCCGTTCACCTTGACCGTGCCGTCCTCGTCCACCTCCATGCCGGGCATCTTCTTGATCAGGTCCTCCAACATGGCGTTGTCGCCCACGTGGAAGGCCGCGGCGTTGTAGATCAGCGTGTCCTGCCGGACCTCGACGGCGTTGCCCACCGTCGTGATGGTAGCCGCGTCGATAATCTCCGGATTCTCTTCCATCCGGATTTTGCCAAGGTCCTCCTCGTAGTTGCGGAAATTGCAGTCCTTCCGGAACGGCGTGTAGCCGATCAGTTCCACGTTCAGCCGGTAGCGGCCCACGGGCACGTCCTTGATCTCCACGTCGCCCTTCATGTCAGAGAGCGCGAAATGGGTGATGGTCGTGTCGCCCTGCGGATTCAGGTACACCGTGGCGAAGGGCAGCGGTTCCTCGGTCTTGGCGTCCAGGACGGACAGTTTGACCTTGATATTCCGGTTGCTCATGAACATGTCGTAGTCCATTACGACGACCTGTGCGTGAAGGGCGCCGGAAACCAACAATCCGGCCAGGAGAAAAAAGAACCTTCTTAACATACCTACTAAATGTTTCTTCGCAAATATATCGACATCCGGTTTGAAATCCAAGGCAGAATCCCTCTGAACGGCTGTCAAATCCCCTTTTTACCCCAAAAACCGGGGGCGAGGCGGGGATTTTTCGCTCCCGGCGGTCAGATTGCTACTTCGAGGTATTGCGCACCTTGAAAACAATGGGAATTCTCAGATTCGTGTCGATGGGCGTCCCGTTCTTCGTGGTTCCCGGCTCCCACTTCGGGGATTGCTGGATGGTGGCAGCCACCAGCGCATCCAGCTCCGGACACACGCTTTCCGTTACTTCGACGTCCCCGACGGTCCCGTCGGCCAGCACCTCGAACGACACCTTCATTGTGCCTTCGTGATTGCAGTCCTTCGGCACATCAATCCGCTGGCAGAGCCATTTGGAAAACTCGTTGAGGTCTCCGCCCTGGAATCTCGGCATCTGATCCGGAATCAGGCGGAACGCGATAGGTTCCTCTTCCTTTTCCCGATAGCTGACCACGACGATTTCCTCCATCTCCATCGGGGCCTTCAGCGTGATGACCACCACGCCGTGCGCCGCCTTGTCGCCGTATTTCTTGTACGCGGCCTCATCTTTCATAAACCCGATGGATTCAATGCGGCCCGTGCTGAGCTCGTCGTACTCCTCCTTGGTAATCTCATGCTCTTCTCCCCACGCCTGCCGCAGGATAATCAACGGGTTCTGCCCGATTTGCACCGTCATGGGGTGATATTCAAAGTTTTTGTTATCTTTGTCCTTCGGGACATAGACAGTCCGTGCCTGCAGGCCAAGCCCTAAGCAGATGAGCGGGAGCAGATAGAGCGCCCGCAGGCCTCTCGCGAGAGAGGATTTGGATTTTGACATCATAGTAATACGATTTTTAAGGATACTGTGATTAAAGCTGTTAGCAACTGAGTAGCCGCTCTTGCTGACAGCTTTTCTTATTAATAGATACTGATAGTCTCTCAGATTGGCGCCACTGCGCAGCACGGCGTCATCCGCCTCATACTCATGTAGTTCCTGCAGATCCGCGCGGAGCATCCAGATGGCCGGATTGAACCACTGGAGGGCGGACAGGACGTCCACCAGGAGCCGCTCCACGGAGTGCCCGTAGGCGACGTGCGCCTTCTCGTGCGCGAGAATAGGTGCGTGGTCCCCTTCCCAGTCCTTGCGGGACAGGACGATGTAGCGCATCCAGCTGAAGGGGTCGATATCCCGTTCCGTCACGATAATCTTGCATCCGTCCTCCTCCCGGACCAGTTCGCCCCGGCGGGCGATGCGCGCAATGCAGAGGATGGAAGCCACGACCCGGATAAGCACGAAGGCCGCGCCGACCCAGAACAGGATGGCGAGCGCGGTCGGCCACCAGGGAGCGGAGGATGCTTCCGCGACCGGCGTCAATTCCGCGACGCCGACGACCGGCTGGGCCGCCGTGGTCTCCATTTCCACCGGCTTATGTATGGTAATGATGCACAGCGGCAGCAGGAACGACAGCACCGCCGTGCCGACCAGCACCACACGGTTGAAACGGTGGAAGGTTTCCTTCTTAAGGAGGAAACGGTAGAAAAGGTAGAAGACCAGCAGCGCCACGGCCACCTTGCCTTCATAGACGAGGAGATTCATCATTGCTGCTGGCCTTTTTCGACGAGTTCAATCAGTTCTTTCAGCTCTTCGACGCTGATCTTTTCCTCTTTGACCAGGGCTGAGACGGCGCTCAGGTAGGAGTTGTCGAAGTATTTGTCGATGAGACCGATCAGCGAGCGCTGTTTGTACTCTTCGCGTGTGACTTTGGCGAAGTACTGGTAGGTCGGGCCGTAGGCCTTGTGGTCGATGAAGCCTTCTTCCTGAAGCGTGCGCACCTGGGTGGACAGCGTGGAGAAGTGGGGTTTGGGGTCGGGGTACAGTTCCCGTAACTCCCTGACAAACAATGGCCCCCGCTCCCAAAAGTGATCCATGATCACCTCTTCCTTTTTGGTCAGTCGTTTCATACTCGCAGTTGTTTACTGCAAATATAGCTAAATTTTTTAACTACGCAACTATTTTGAAATAATTATTCGATTATTTTTTGTAATCGACACTCGGGTAGCTCGGCTCCGGCAAGGTTGCCCCCTGCGGGCAAAAAAACCAGCTGTCGCTAAATGCCCGCCGGGGGCAGCTTGCCAGTCGCCGGACAAAACAACGACTGGCACTAGTATTCCGCTGAAGTCAGCTTGCCAGTCGCCGGAAGCAACGAATAGCGAACAATTTCGAAACTGCCGTCGGACGCAGGGCGGAGGTGGTAGTTACAGCCGT
The DNA here is from genome assembly GCA_902798975.1 of uncultured Bacteroidia bacterium. Taxonomy (GTDB): domain Bacteria; phylum Bacteroidota; class Bacteroidia; order Bacteroidales; family UBA932; genus Cryptobacteroides. The sequence continues at coordinate 41,152 of CADBYT010000012.1, forward strand.
CATGGATGATGCCGAGCGGATAATCCTCCTGCCGGACGGCCTTGTACTGCTTATTCTTCACGTTGTAGATGAGGACGGCGCGCTCCCCTTCCAGCTCGAAAGCAAGATAGACCCGGTCGGCCGTTGCCTGGGCGTTGGTGAAGCGGGGCTGCCGCTTGCCGAAGTCCCAATGGTACGGATCACAGACAAAGTCATCCCCGGTGTATCTGCTTATTTCGCCGGACCGGGTGTAAAAGCTGTAAACGGACCCGTTGCTGCGATAAAAGCGGGAATTCTCGATTTCTGCTACCGGGACATGCGCGCGCGTAATCAAATAATCTACCGCCGGTATCGGGGAGGGATGGATACCGACCATGCCGACGATATAGTCGCAGTTATACGCAATCCCGTCCTTGCTGCCCAGCATGAAAATGGTATCCTCGTCCACACGAGCGACGCATTTCAAGCTGATATCCTCGTCCAGGAACGGGTATTCCGTCAGGAGAGAGCCGTCCGTCACGGAATAATCGATGATGGCCTTCTGCGTCAGGACATCCAGGACCTCGTCCTGATACGCGGAGGCATCGAGAATGGTCTCCGCGCTTCCGATGGCAGTCACATACGCGCCATTCCAGTCGAAGATCCGGATCTCGTTCTTTCCTTCATCCAGCAGGAAGAAACGGTTCGCAGCGACATCCAGCAGCCTGGTTTCCTGCCCGGGCTCCATCCCTTCCGGGCAGCGGAGCGGGATCGCCACGGCCTCCGCGTACACATCCCGGGCGCTGACCGGATGCTTCAGCGCCCGGTCGAGATTCACCTTCAGCGGATCGAAGCGGCCCTGCCAGCAGGAGACGGCCAGCAGGGCGACCAACAGCAGGGAACAAAAACGTTTCATCGCTACAGGCGGGGCTTCTGGATGATCCGGATGACCAGGGAAACCAGATAGATGCACATGCCGTAGATGACTGGGATCAGGATGACCTTGATGCCGAAGAACACGCCCGGAGAGATGAGATCGAACAGGCCGTTGACTCCCTCGCCGATATCGATGGCCACCTGCTGCAGGGTGGACAGGGCGCCATAGAGCGGGAACAGCGGAGATACGAGACCGAATACCAGGGCGAACAGGCCGATTTCCTTCACCCAGCGGGGCGCTTTCCAGGCGGCAAAGAAAAGGGCTACCAGAAGAATCGTGAGGACGGACATATAGACGAGACCGCCTTCCATAAAATACTTGAACATAAGGCTATGAGTTTTGTGGGTTACCGGGAGCAAATGTATAGGACGGCAGCTTCTTATCCAAGCCGAAACCCCGTGAAGGGAAGTTAAATCCCCAATGTCGGCTTTGTGTTGTCGGGAAATGCGGTTTATTTACTATTTTTGTATAGGTCATGAAACGGCTGCTGATCATATCCTACTGGGTTGTCTCCATCCTGCTGGTGGCGATGATTCTCGTCAGCCTGGGCTACCGCTTCCTGGAAGCGCTCTTCGTCGGAACGCTGTTCCTGCCCGGCGCGCTGGCGGCCAAGTTCTTTTTCCCGAAGGTCAACTTCAGGAAGCGCAAATCGGGAATCAAGGACGCCGTCTTCGTCGTACTGGGAATCCTGGTCGGAGAGATGCTGCTGTTCCTGGTTGCGCACTATTACATTTCTCTCCTCCGGGAAGGGCATCACATCCCGCCCCAGCTCATGCCGGACATTCCCCATCTCCTGACCAATCCCGTCTTCATCGCCATCATCCTGACCGCGCTGGCCGCGGGCTGCTATTTCTTCGGGTCCTGGCTGGACCGGAAGCGTCCCACGCCGCCCGGCCTCATTTCCTTCACCTCGGACCGCAAGCCGGTCAGCCTGCCCGTTGACGATATTCTCTATGTGGAGTCCAACGACGACGCCACGACCGTCGTCGCCAAAGACGGACGGCGCTTCAAGAACTATACGCCGATTTCCCAGTGGGAGGCCAACCTGAGCCCCCATTTCGTCCGCATCCACCGCGCCTTCCTGGTCAACCGGACCGCCATCACCCGCGTCGATGTGGACCTCCTCTGTCTCGGCGACATCCAGCTCCCCATCTCCCGGAAGTACCGGGACGCAGTGACCGGGTGCAAATAGCCCCCATTTTGCTCCCGGCAACCGCTTTCCCATGCGGCCGTTCGCCGACGAATTCGTCGAAGCGAAAAGCGCGTTCGTCGAAAGGGCCGGTTTTTCGTCGAAAGGAAAGGGACGCTCGTCGAAAGTTCATTGACTCAGGGGTTTGGCTGTGGTAATTTTGCACCAGAAACAAACAAAAAACCACAGATATGAAACGCATCATCACCACCCTCGCTCTTTCCGTGATCTTCTGCACGGCGCTTTCCGCCCAGCGTACCACCGTCACCGGTGACGTCCTCGACGCGCTTACCCGTCAGGGTGAGCCTGCCGCCGTGCTGCAGTTCTTCAAGGCCGACGACACCACCCCGATCGCGTACACCACGACCGACATGGACGGTGTCTTCTCCCAGGTGCTCACCGGCAAGGGATCCTACACGCTCTACTTCTCCGGCATCGGCCGGCAGGACCGCAAGGTTCCCTTCACCCTGGACGGCGAAGAGACCCTTGACCTCGGCGAGATCCTGATCGAGGATGATATCGAAGCCCTCGCGGAGGCGTCCGTGACCGCGCAGCGCCCGCTCGTAAAAATGGAAGTGGACCGCATGACCTACAACGTGGCCGACGACGTGGATTCCAAGACCGCCACGGTCCTGGACATGCTCCGCAAGGTCCCCATGGTCACCGTGGACGGCCAGGACAACATTACCGTGAACGGTTCCTCCAGCTTCCAGGTCACCGTGGACGGCAAGCCCAGCCAGATGTTCTCCGGCAACCCGTCCCAGATCTTCAAGATGATGCCCGCGAGCTACGTCAAGGATATCCAGGTCATCACCAACCCGGGCGTGAAATATGACGCCGAGGGCGTGGGCGGCGTGCTCAACCTCATTACCAACCGCGAAGCCACGGGCGGCCAGAGCATGGCGGACGCCTTCTACGGCTCGGTCCGCGCGATGGGCAGCACCCGCGGCGGCGGTGGCGGTCTCTTCCTGACCCAGCAGGCCGGCAAATTCACCTGGAGCCTCAACGGCAACGGCATGTACATGAGCATGCCCGGCACCACGACCGACGTGACCCGTGAAATGCTCGGCGCCGCAGCCGGCACGACCAAGACCCACAGCGAGTCCGCGATGACGATGCCCATGGCCATGGGCAACCTGAGCGCCAGCTACGAAATCGACGACCAGAACCTGATCTCCGCCACCGCCGGCCTGATGCATTTCGGCACCACGATGGACGGCCTGACCTCCACGGCCATGAGCGGCGGCATCTACGGCACCGGCTTCAGCTACGACGGCACTTCCCTGACGAAGATGACCTCCAACGCCATCACCGCCAGCATCGACTACCAGCATCTGTGGAGCGACAACCCCGGCCGCAGTCTCATCTTCTCCTACCAGTTCTCCGGTACCCCGACCAACTCGCTGAGCGAGAACACCTTCGCCAACAAGCTGCTGGGCGGCCTCGACCTGACCAACCGCAAGACCGACGGCAAACAGGGCTCCACTGACCACACCTTCCAGGTGGACTTCACCACGCCTATCGGCATCTCCGGTACGCTCAGCGCCGGCGCCAAGTTCATCAGCCGCCACAACAGCTCCAACCAGCTTTCCTACCTGTGGGACGGTGCCAACTGGAACCTCAACCCACTCAGCAGTCTGGACTACAACTTCTATAACCGCATCGGCGCCCTCTATACCGAATACAAGGTTTCCTTCGGCTCCGTGAGCCTGCTCGGCGGTGTCCGCTACGAGCACACCTGGCAGAACGTCACCTACGCCGCCGGCCAGGGCAACAACTTCAGCACGCAGTACGGCAGCATCGTCCCGACCGCCAGCCTCCAGTTCAACATCAGCCAGACCCAGAACATCGGCCTGTCCTACAACATGCGCATCAGCCGTCCGGGCATCAGCTACCTCAATCCTTACGTAGACGTCTCCGATCCGACCGCCCGCAGCTACGGCAACAGCGACCTCGAAGTCGAGCGCGGCCACAACATCAGCCTCGTCTACAACCTCTACAGCCCGAAGTGGATCGTGAACCTCACCCTGCGCGAGCAGCTGGTCGCCAATGGCATTTCCTCCTATAGCTTCTACGACGCGAACAACCTCCTGAACACGACCTACGGCAACATCGTCCGCAGCAGCGTGACCGGCCTGAGCGCCTTCATCAACTGGAACGCCAGCCCGACCACCCGCATCTTCCTGAACGGCGGCCTGAACTACACCGACCTGCGCAGCGAGGTCCTCGGCCAGTCCAACAGCGGCCTGAGCTACAACGCGATGCTCGGCATCCAGCAGGCCCTCCCGCTCAACTTCAGCCTCAGCGCCAACATCGTTGCCATGGGTAAGAATTATTCCCTGCAGGGCTGGAGCTCCGGCATGAGCATGGCGATGGTCGGCGTGACCAAGAGCTTCCTGGACGACCGCCTCGGCATCAGCATCAACTACACGCTTCCGCTCACCGGCGGCAAGGGCATGGAGATGCGCAGCGTCAGCGAAGGCAAGGATTTCCGCTCCGTCAGCGTGAACACCATCCCGATGCAGCAGCTCAACTTCAGCATCAGCTGGAGCTTCGGAAAGCAGGGCAACGCCCGCGTCAAGAGCGCCCGCAAGACCATCAAGAACGACGATATCATCAACGCCGAGAGCACGACCGAAAGCCTGGGTTCCAGCATGATGGGCGGTGGTATGATGTAATGGAATAATTGCTATCTTTGTAAAAATGCTCGAGAGATGAACAGAAAGAACAATCGTCTCATACTCAACGTCGCGCAAGTCCTGATCTGGGCCTGCGCGATGTTGCTGCCCGCTGGCGTGACCTGGCTGATTTCGGGCGACAGCGTCCGTTTCTCGATGACCTTCTGGTCCTCGTTCCGCATGCTGATGCCGATCTGCCTGGTGTATCTGGTCAATTATTTCCTGCTGGTCCCGAAATTCCTGTTCCGCAAGCAGATTGTCTGGTTCGTTGTCTTGAACCTCGTTCTGTTGGCGCTGCTCAACATCCCGAACTTCGTGCCGCGCGGGGAGATTCCCGAGCCCTGGCGGGAGCACGTTCAGCGGCGCGATATCCTGGCGTTCCGCATCCCGACCCTTATCTCCGCCGGCTTCTTCCAGCTGGTGTTCATCTTCCTCGCGATCGGTGCGCGCTCCATCATCCGCTCCAACGACATCCAGTTCCAGCTGCAGGAAGAGAAACGCAAGACCGCAGAGGCCGAGTTGACCTGGCTCAAGCACCAGCTCAACCCGCACTTCCTCTTCAATACCCTGAATAACATCTCTTCCCTGACGCAGATCGATCCCGACAAGGCGCAGGAGAGCATCGGAGAGCTCAGCGACACGCTCCGCTACGCCCTCTACGACACCGACACCGACAAGGTCCCGCTCTCGGGCGAAGTGGCCTTCATGAAGAATTACATCCACCTGATGCAGCTCCGCTGCAATGAGCTCACGGAGGTCAAGACCTCCTGGGATCTGCCGGCCGGCGACGTGAAAATCGCCCCGCTGCTGTTCATTTCTCCGATTGAGAACGCGTTCAAGCATGGCGTCAACGCCCGCATGGCGTCGTTCGTACATGTCGGGCTGAGCACAGAAGGGCAGGATCTGGTGTTCAACTGCGAGAATTCCCTCTTCGAGAAAACGGGCGAGGACCACATCGGCTCCGGCATCGGAGTGGAGAACCTGAAGCGTCGCCTGGAACTGATTTATCCGGGCGCCTACAGCTATGAACAACACGAACAGGACGGCGTTTATTCCGTCCGCATCACCCTCAAGAATCTGCTTGGATGAAAGCGCTGAGTTGCATTGTCGTCGATGACGAGCCGCTGGCCGTCAAGATGCTGGAGAATTATATTTCCAAGGTTTCTTTCCTGTCCCTGGAGGCTTCCTATACCGACCCCGTAGCAGCGCTGGAGGCCATCCGGGAGACCCGTCCCCAGCTGGTTTTCCTGGACATCCAGATGCCGGACCTGAACGGCATGGAGCTCTCGCGCATGGTCCCGGAAGGGACCCGCGTCATCTTCACCACGGCGTTCAAGGACTACGCCTTCGACAGCTACGAAGTGTCCGCGCTGGACTTTCTGCTCAAGCCGATCCGCTACCAGAAATTCCTGGAAGCAGCCGAGAAGGCGCGGCAGTGGTTCGGGCTCCTGGAGAGCGCGGAAGCCGGTGCCGATGCGCCGCAGGGAAATGCTTCGGCGCAGCAGGATTCCATTTTCGTCAAATCCGAGGGGCAGCTGCACAAGGTGGCCTTCTCCGACATCCGTTACGTGGAGGGGATGAAGGATTACGTCCTGCTGTATCTCTGCTCCGAGAAGCGGCCGCTCGTCACGCATATCACGATGAAGGCCGTCGAGGAACTGCTTCCGGAGGGCACCTTCATGCGGGTCCACCGCTCCTACATCATCGCCCTGGACAAAATCGAGTCCATCGGCGGCTCCTACGACATTTCCATCGGCGGCGCCCTCATCCACGTCTCCGACGCCTACAAACCAGCGTTTGAGCGGTACCTATCGCAGCGGATGCTGCGATAGGTACCGCTCGCTTCGCTCTATGACGGAGGGCGTTCCCCCCGAACCCCCTGCGTCGCTTCGCTCCGAATCCGCAGCGGATGCTGCGATAGCTGCGAAAAGCGGTTGCCGGGCGGCTTTTTGCATTTCCGGGCGGAAATGCGTATTTTTGTGATTTGGCGCGTATATGTGTGCGCGCGGATACGGGCGAGAACCAGCCAAAGCATGGAAGAACAGGCCGCAAAAATACGGATAGAGCAGCTCCGGGAAATCCTCCGGGAGAACAGCCGGCGTTACTATGTCGACAATGCTCCGACGATGTCCGACTATGAGTTCGACCAGCTGATGCATGAGCTGGAGCGGCTGGAAGCCGAGTTTCCGCAGTTCGACAGCCCCGACTCCCCCACCCGCCGCGTCGGTTCCGACCTGGAGGCACCCGTGGGCGCCAATGCCGAATCACAGGCCCGCCAGGGCTTCGTGCAGCGCCCGCACCGCTACCCCATGCTATCGCTGGGCAACACCTACTCCATTTCCGAAATCGAAGAATTCGTCGCCCGCGCGGAGAAAACGCTCGAGAACGTCCGCTTCAGCTACAGCTGCGAGCTCAAGTTCGACGGCACCGCCATCTGCCTGACCTACCGGAACGGCAAACTGGTCCAGGCCCTTACCCGCGGCGACGGCATCCAGGGCGACGACGTGACGGAGAATGTCCGCCGCATCGCAAGCATCCCACAGCAGCTCCACGGCGACTTTCCGGAAGAATTCGAGATCCGCGGCGAAATCCTGATGCCCTACGAGGCTTTCGACGCCCTCAACCGCGAACGCGAAGCGCAGGAGGAAGCCCCTTTCGCCAATCCGCGCAACGCCGCCTCGGGCTCGCTGAAGCTCATCGACCCCGAAGAAGTGGCGCACCGCGGCCTCATCTGCACCCTCTACCATGTCCCCGCCGAATCGGTAAGTTTCGCCTCCCACGCCGAGGCGCTTGACGCCGCCGCACGCTGGGGCCTGCCCGTTTCCGCAGAGCGGCGCCTCTGCCACGACATCGCGGAGATCAAGGACTACATCGACCACTGGGACAGCGCCCGCAAGTTCCTCCCCTACGCCACCGACGGCATCGTGATCAAGATCAACGAGCTCGCCTGCCAGCGCGCGCTGGGCTACACGGCCAAGTCGCCCCGCTGGGCGGTGGCCTATAAATTCAAGGCCGAGCAGGCCCTCACGGAACTGCTCAGCATCAACTACCAGGTCGGGCGAACCGGCGCCGTGACCCCCGTGGCCAACCTCTCCCCCGTCCAACTCAGCGGCACGCTCGTCAAGCGCGCCACCCTCAACAACGCCGACCAGATGGCCCTGCTGGACATCCGCGTCGGCGACTGGGTCTATGTGGAGAAAGGCGGGGAGATCATCCCGAAAATCACGGGCATCGATCCGGCCCACCGGGCCAAGGATGCGCAGCCTCCCGTCTTCCCGAGCGTCTGCCCCGACTGCGGCACGCCGCTGGTCAAGGCGGAAGCCGAAGCCAAATGGTTCTGCCCCAACCAGGACGGCTGTCCCATGCAGATCAAGGGCCGCCTGCTGCATTTCGTCAGCCGCAAGGCCATGGACATTCTGGCCGGAGACATGACCGTCGACCAGTTCTATACCGCCGGCCTGGCCCGCACCCCGGCGGACCTGTACGATATCAGCAAATACCAGCTGCTCAGCCTCGAGGGCTGGCAGGACAAGTCCGCCGACCGCTTCCTCACCAGTCTGGAAGCATCGAAGCAGGTTCCCTTCGAGCGCGTGCTCTTCGCCCTGGGCATCCGCTATGTAGGCGAGACGACCGCCAAAGGCATCGCCCGCCATTTCGGCGACATCGACACCCTCGCCACCGCCACGCAGGAGCAGCTGCTGGAAATCGACGACGTGGGCGAGGTGATCGCCCGCAGCGTCTGCGATTATTTCGCCAAGCCCGAACACCGGGAGCAGATCGCCCGGCTGCGCGCGCACGGCCTCCGTTTCGACGGGGCCGGACAGGACGTCGCGGTCTCCGAGGCCCTCGCGGGCAAGACGATCGTGATCTCCGGCAATTTCAGCATCAGCCGCGAGCGGATGAAGGATCTGATCGTGGCACACGGCGGCAAGGCCGGCTCTTCCGTGAGCGGGGCCACCGCCTTCCTGCTGGCCGGCACCAAGCCGGGGCCGGAGAAACTGAAAAAATGTGAGAAGCTGGGGATTCCGGTCGTCTCGGAAGAGGAGTTCCGCGCCATGCTGCCGGAAACAGATCCGGCGTCAGCGGGCTTGCCCCTGTCGGGCGAAGATAATCCCCGCTTCGCGGAAACGCCCTCCCGGGGCAACCCGCTGCCCGCCGGAGAATCAGACAGCAAAGAAACCATTGAAGAACTAACGTTATTTTAGCATACGATGAGGATAGCGCGGAAAATAACGGACCTGTTCAGCGACCGGATCTGGACCCTGGATACCAGCAGGAGCTCCAAGATCTATGCGTGGATCGTCCGGACTTGGAAGATCATCCGCATCACCTTCCGCACCTTCACGGAGAACCGGATGGGCTTCCAGTGCGTCTCGCTGAGCTACTTCATCACCCTGGCCCTCGTGCCCTCGATTGCCTTCGCTTTCGCGATCACGGGCGGCCTGGGCCTGGAAAGCAAGATCACGGAAGTGCTCCAGATGGCCCTGCCGTCCCATCCGGAAATTGTCACGATGCTCGCCGAGAAGGCCGACAACATCCTGGTCTCCGCCCAGGGCGGCGGCCTGGGACTCATCTCCGCCCTGATGTTCCTCTGGGCTATCCTGTGGATGATGTTCCAGGTGGAGCGCGTTTTCAACAACGTCTGGGGCATCCTCAAGATCCCCCGCAAGATTTACAAGCGCTTCGGTTTCTACTTCCTGGTGCTCTTCCTCACCCCGTTCATCGTCATCATCTTCGGTGCCGGCATCGTCTACGCCACCAACGTGACCGACCTCTTCGGCCTGAACATGAAGGAAGTGCGGGGCCTGTTCAAGTGGCTCGGCAACATCGCCTTCTACGCCATTTCGGTGGGCACGTTCACGGTCATGTACAAATACATCCCCGCCACGTACGTCAAGCCGAAATACGCCTTCTGGTCGGCCCTGATCACCGGCGTCATCTTCCTGCTGTTCCAGCACATTTACCTGCACACGCAGATGTTCGTGGGACGGCTCAGCCAGACCTACGGGCTTCTGGCCGCCATCCCGCTCTTCCTGATCTGGCTGAACTTCAGCTGGCAGATCATCATCTACGGCGCGCAGCTTACATACAGTTTCCAGAATGTCGACCAGTATAACGTCTCCGCGTGGGACACTGAAAACAGATAATGAGCATCTCCAAGTTCACACCCGATGATCTCCGCTGCATCGACGAGGCCTACACCTCGCTGATGCAGGTTGCCGCCAAGCGCTGCAAGGACAAGACGGAGGTGGAGACCGTGCGGAAAGCTTTCAAATTCGCCAACCAGGCCCACAAGAACGTGCGCCGGCGCTCGGGCGAGCCCTATATCCTGCACCCCATCGCCGTGGCCGAAATCGTCGTCTCGGAGATCGGCCTGGGCTGCAAGTCCATCTGCGCCGCCCTGCTGCACGACGTGGTCGAGGACACCGCCTACACGGTGGACGACATCCGCAACCTCTTCGGCGACAAGATCGCCACGCTGGTGGACGGCCTCACCAAGATCAAGACCGTGCTGGACAACGAAGACCGCAAGGGAGAAGCGGCCAGTACCGAAAGCCTGCAGGCGGAGAACTTCAAGCGCATCCTGCTCACCCTCAACGACGACGTCCGCGTCGTCCTGATCAAGCTGGCGGACCGGCTGCACAACTGCCGGACCATCGAATATATGCCCGAGCACAAGCGGGACAAGATCCTCTCCGAGACCATGTTCATCTTCATCCCGCTGGCGCACCGCCTCGGCCTGTACAGCGTCAAGTCGGAGATGGAGAACATCTGGCTCCGCTACAAGGAGCCGGAGGACTACCGCCGCATCACCGAACGCATCAAGGGCAACGTCGCCACGCGCGACAAGGACATCGACACCTTCATCGCCCCCATCGAGCAGTCGCTCAAGGAGGCCGGGTACAAGTTCACCATCAAGAAGCGCATCAAGACCCCCTACTCCATCTGGTACAAGATGCGCACGAAGCAGGTGCCCTTCGAGCAGATCTACGACCTCTACGCCGTCCGCATCATCTTCGACCCGACGGAGAACAACATCCAGACCGAGCGCGGGCAGGCCTACCTCATCTTCTCCACCGTCACCCACCTCTACCGGGAGAACCTGACCCGGCGCCGCGACTGGATCTCCCAGCCCAAGAGCAACGGCTACGAAGCCCTGCACTGCACCCTGATGAGCCATTCCGGCTTCTGGGTGGAAGTCCAGATCCGCTCCCGCCGCATGGACGACATCGCCGAGAAGGGTATCGCCGCCCACTGGGCTTACAAGAACGACGGCTATATCTCCGAGAACGATTCCGAGATGGACAAGTGGCTCGCCGAGGTGCAGGAGATCCTGCTGAGCGACGATGTCAGCGACCTCGAACTGCTGGACATCATCCACAAGGACCTCCTCAGCAGCGAGATCGTCGTCTTCACGCCGAAAGGCGAACAGAAAGCCATCCGCGGCGGCGCCACGGCGCTGGATTTCGCCTACCAGATCCATACGGAAATCGGCAACAGGGCCATCGCCGCCAAGGTAAACATGAAGCTCGTCCCGCTCTCCTACACGCTCAAGGCCGGAGACCAGGTCGAGATCATCACGGCGGAGAACGCCCGGCCCAAGATGGACTGGATCTCCGTCCTGCACACGCGCTACGCACGCAACCGCGTCATTGAATACTTCCGCCGCGACTTCAACGTCATCGCCCGCGAGGGCGAGCGCATCTTCGAGGAGCGCGTCCGCCTGATGGGCCTCCAGAACTCCCACGAGCTCATCCGCAAGTTCCAGGACTATACCCAGCTCCGCGACGAGGACGAACTCTTCTTCCGCATCGGTCTGGGCCTGCTCGGCCCCGAAGAATTCAAGGCCATCATCGACGAGAAGGACCTCTCGTCCGGAGAGCGCCGGAAGAGCACCACGCTCCGGGAAGACAGCGCCGTCCAGTACAAGATCGCGGAATGCTGCCACCCCATCCCGGGCGACCCGGTGATCGGTTTCTCGATGAGCGACAGCCTCGTGATCGTGCACAAGAAGTCCTGCCCCGTGGCGGAGAGCCTCGCCAGCAAATACGGCAACCGCATGGTTGTCCCCCGCTGGGAGGCCGTCCAGCAGGAATATCCGATCCGTATCTCGCTCAAGGGCATCGACCGCATCGGCCTGCTGGGCGACATCTCCAACTTCATTTCCCAGACCCTGGGCATCAACATCCGCAAGCTCCAGCTCTCCACGGACGACGGCCTGTTCGAAGGCTTCATCGAGCTGCGCGTCCGCGACAAGCGGAACCTCGAGCGGATGGTGGACGGCCTCTCCAAGATCGACGGCATCCAGGATGTCGTCAGAACCGACCTCTGAAGCCATGAAACGATTCCTGCCCCTGATCCTCCTGGTCTGCGCCTGCCTGCTGCCGCTCTTCTTCCCCTCCTGCGCCAACACGACGCAGGCCCCTTCGGGCGGCAAGAAGGACACCATTCCCCCGTTGATCATCGACATCAAGCCGCTCCCGGGCACGGTGGACGTTCCGCTCCAGGGCGCCAGTTTCGTATTCACTTTCAACGAATACGTGTCCATCAAGACGCCGACGAACATCGTCCTCTCGCCGCCCCTGAACCGCCAGCCCAAGTCCCGGGTGCGCGGGCACAACGTCGTCGTCTCCTTCGAGGAAGCACTCCAGCCCAATACCACCTACACGATTACCTTCACCGACGCCATCGCGGACACCAACGAAGGCAACATGTTCCCGGGCTACACCTACGTCTTCTCCACCGGATCGCAGATCGATTCGATGATGATCACGGGCACCGTGCTCGACTGCAACACGCTCGCGCCCGTCAAGGGCGCCACCGTGCTCCTGCACAAGGACCACGCGGACTCCGCCGTGCTGCTCCACCGGCCTACGGCCGCCGTCAAGACGGACGACTGGGGATTCTTCGCCCTGCCCTTCATCCAGGACACGCTATACCGGATCTACGCCATCCGGGACGCCAACAACAATAACATCTACGACCCTGAGACGGAGACCGTCGCCTTCATCGATTCGCTCATCCGGCCCGTCCTGATTGCGCACGACACCGTCCCGGAGATGCTCAAATACGACATGACGGACACGGTGCGCTGCGAGGCGCGCCGCAGCGAATACGAGCTCAAGCTCTTCCGTGAAAAGCCGAGCAAGCAGTACATCGTGAACAAGGTCCGCACCGCCGAGCGCTCCGCCTACCTGACCTTCCAGGCCCCGGGCGCCTGGATCGACTCGCTGTGGATACGCGGCTACCGCGCCGACCAGCTCATCAGCCAGTTCAACATCCTGCAGGACAGCCTGGAGCTGTGGATCAACAGCCGCAGGGCCGCTCCCGACACGATGCGCATCTACGTCAATTACCGCAAGACGGACACCCTGGGGCGGCTCGTCCCCACCCAGGAAATCATCCGGCTCCCGATGCCGGCCGAAAAGCGGACCTACTCCAAGAGCGTCCGGCGCAACCTCAAGCACGAAGACACCATCTGCGTCTATCAATTCCAGGCATCCCCGGAGACCGTGGAGCAGAACGGCTTCGAGCTGGAATTCCGCAACCCCATCATCACGGAGCATTTCGATTCCGTGCAGTTCATTGCGATCAACACCCGCCAGCGGCAGAGCCGCGCCGAGTTCACCGTGGAGCAGGACAGCCTCAACCTTCGCCGCTACATCCTGCGGCCGAAGGAAAAGCTGATGCCGGGCTTCGAATACCAGATGAAGCTCCCGTACCGCGCCTTCCGCGACATCAACGGCTTCTGGTCCGACAGTACCCTCGTCAAGGTAAGCCTTCCGACCGACGAGACCCTGAGCACCCTGGAACTCGATCTCTCCGGCGTGGACCGCAAGCTCATCGTGGACCTATTGGGCGAGAAGCGCGACAAGGTCCTGCGCAGCCACGTCACGGACTGTGACGGCGTGCTCACCTTCCCTTATCTCCGGGCCGGGCGCTACAGCATCCGCATCACCGCGGACGGCAACCGCAACTCCATCATCGACACCGGTTCGCTACTGGAGCACCGCCAGCCCGAGAACGTCGTTTTCCTGGACTTCTCCGGCAGCCAGCACCTCAACATTCCCGCCAGCGCCGAGCTCACGCAACGCGTAGACGTCAGTTCCCTATTCCGTTGACGCCATGAGAAAGTTCATCGCCATCCTCCTGCTGTTCGGCCTGGCCGTCCCCGCCCTCCGGGCGCAGGCGACCTTCGACGCCGACACCACCCTGCAGGAGACGCCGGCCAAGAAGGCCATGATCAACGACTACATCATGATCGGCGTCAACTACGGCGTCACCTTTTCCAACATGGCCTACAACCCTGCCAAGCACAACCGCGCCTGGCAGTTCAACCCGAACTACGTGAGCGTCACCTTCACGAAGTTCAGCAAGATGTTCGACAATATCCCGATGTTCGCCCTCGTGGTGGGCGTGGCCCACGGCTACGAAGGATTCGGCTTCCTGCGCGATCCCTCCACAGGCCGCTCGCAGGAGGTGGACGGCGCCGAACAGGCAACGATCGAAGTCTTCGAGATTCCGGCGCTCGCACAGGTGCACATCGATTTCCATCCCGCCAAGATCATGGCCAACATCGGCGTCTACGGCGGCTGGCGCAACAGCATTTCGCGCAGCGGACCCAATCTGGAGCCGGAATACGCCAACGCCTTCCGGCCCTACGAGAACCGCTGGGAATACGGCCTGCAGGGCGGCGCCGGATTCGCGCTCATGTTCGACCCGGTCGAAATCCATTTCAACGCCCTGCTCCGCTGGTCCTGGTCCTCGCTCTACGCGCCGGATTCCGCCAGCCAGTACTATTACCGCTACGCCTACCCGATGGACATCATCGCCACCGTGGGCGTTCATTTCCAGCTGACCAAACGCTCCGGCAAGACCACCTCGCAACTGCGCCGCGAAGCAAAAGACATCGTATATGGCTCGCATTGAGACACTTCCCGTCCGGGTCGGGGATTCCCTGATCATCGGCGCCGGACATCCCGTCGTCGTCCAGACGATGTGCAACACCCATACCTCCGACGTGGACGCCACCGTGGCCCAGTCGCTGGAACTCGCCGCCGCGGGCGCCCAACTCGTCCGCATCACCGTGCCGGGCCGCCAGGACGTGCCGCATATCGCGGAAATCAAACGGCGCCTGCGGGCCGCCGGCTGCATGGTGCCACTGGTCGCGGATATCCATTTCTCGTCGGAGACGGCCATCGAGGTCGCCCCCATCGTGGAGAAAGTCCGCATCAATCCCGGCAACTTCCATCCCGACCACGAGCAGGCGCGCGCGCAGTTCGCCCGCTTCCTGTCGGTCTGCAAGGAACACGGCACCGCCGTGCGCGTGGGACTCAACCACGGCTCGCTGGGCCGCTACATCACCGACCGCTACGGCAACACGCCGCAGGCGATGGCCATCGCCGCGATGGAATGGCTGGAGATGTGTATCGAGGCGGATTTCCTGAATGTCGTCGTCTCCCTCAAGGCCAGCAACACCGTCGTCATGGTGGAAGCGTACCGCGAGCTGGCGCGCCGCATGCAGGAGCGCGGGGTCGTCTTCCCGATGCACCTGGGCGTCACGGAAGCCGGTGGCGGCGACAGCGGCCGCATCAAATCCTGCGTCGGCATCGCCTCGCTCCTCCAGGAAGGCATCGGCGACACCATCCGCGTCTCCCTGACGGAGCCGCCAGCAAACGAACTCCCTGTTGCCCAATACCTTGCCCAGCATAGCACCGGCTTCTCCAAAGCCCCGGTCCCGCCTGACGGCGAAAGCTCAGCCGCAGCAGGATTCGTGGCGCCGAATCCGGTTCCCGCGCCAGCGGGAAGCGAGGATGGAAGCCGAGCCGCAGGCCAGACCGGGGCCGGAGATGCCTTGCTGGCAGCATCAATTTACTGGGGACCGAAGTTGCTGAAGCGGGAGATTGACGAGATTCCGGACGAGGCGGGCCTGTCGGAATACCTGAAGGACGAGATCATGCAGGCGGCCCGGCGCCGCTTCTACCGCCCCGAATACATCGCCTGCCCCGGCTGCGGCCGCACGATGTACAACCTGCAGGAAACCCTCGAAGAGGTCCAGCGCCGCACGGCGCATCTGAAGGGCATGGTCATCGCGGTCATGGGCTGCATCGTCAACGGCCCCGGCGAGATGGCCGACGCAGACTGGGGCTACGTGGGTGAAGGTGGCGGCAAAGTCACGATCTACCACCGCGGCGAACCCGTCCTGCGCCACATTCCCGACAGCGAAGCCATCGACCGGCTCCTCGAACTCATCGAGGCGAACGGAAGCGAGGCATAATAATCCTCAGATTCTGGACATTTTCCTGAATCCGATATTCAAACCAACGGAGAAATTGATGGTGGGAATAATAGTTTTCTGGGCAGCGTAATACATTTCATCGGCATATAGCCTGAACTGCAGACTCATATCCCGTGCCTGGGGTGTCTTGGCAAGGAAGTCGACGGTCCTGTGAAGATGCAAGTCCATACAAAGACCTTCGGTAAGCGTCAAGCCGCTGGCCGTCGGCGGAGAAATCAGGTTCCCTTCCTTCCAGGAAGTGTAACCAACCCCCGCGAACAAACTAAAGTTGATATGATCATCGGAGAGCAGGATACGTCCGTACTTGGCGGAAAGGCCGAGGTAGGATCCGCGAGTAGAAAAACTGCCGCCATAAACAGGATCATACCCTTCCGGCTTAAATCCAATAATTCCCACGGACAAGTCGCCACGGAAATAATTCTTTCCTTCCCGGTATCCATATCCGGCAGAAAAACCGAAAGCCGGAGAAAACGACTTGGCCAGATAGCCCATCGGGACAACGACAATGAGGGAGAACAGGGCCTCCGATGCCCCAGATGCTAACTGATAGGGATACTTCGTTATGTCGAAGTCTTCCCGGGACACGGGATATGCGTTGGCGTCCCCGGTTTTCCGGTATTCTTCGAGGGTAGATTTGAACTGCATCAAATAATCCCTTTCGTCAAGTTTATGCTTGGCCTCCAGGGGAAAATAGTTTTCATAGCGGTCAGTTTTCGGATCGGTATAGAACATATATTCTTCCCGATAGCGCTCAGCATAATACTGAAGAATATCGAACTCCTGCTGATGCTTCCGAAGGTTACGGTCATTCTGGCCCTCGGCTTTCACCCATGACTGTTTGGGATCGATGGCTGCAGATACATCCTGATACTTATAGGTAATCCCCTTTGTCTTGACTTTCTTGTTTTCGCGGATCAGCGAAAAAGAAACGTGAGAAGTCGCGGAAGTATCTGCGCGTTCCGGACCGGCAATCTGGAAATCATTCCAGGTCAACGGCCCCGACGTCCAGGAGCGGGGTCCTTGTCCAAGGCAACACACAGCGGGAGCGAGGCAGGTAACAAGGAGAATTAAACCTTTTTTCATAGATAATAAGAATAATTGGTTATTACATTATTACAAAAATACTCTTTTCCCGCAATAATGTCAAGGACGCTACTCCACGTACAGCAGCAGACCTTTAAGATACTCCCCTTCCGGGTGATAGATGCTGACCGGATGGTCGGCGCCCTGGCAGAGGCGGTCCAGGATACGCACGCTGCGCCCGGTGTGGGCGGCGGCGGAGAAGACCGTGTTGGCAAAGGTAATCTTATCGACGACCTGCGAGCAGCTGAAGGTGAACACCAGGCCGCCGGGCGCCACGCGGGCGATGGCGGCGGCGTTCAGCCGCTGGTAGGCGCGCAGCGCGTTCTTCAGCGCGCCGCGGTGCTTGGCGAATGCCGGCGGATCCACGATCATCAGGTCGTACTTCCCCTCCGGCGTCTTCCGCAAAAATTCGATTGCATCCTCGCAATAGTTGTGGACTTCCGCACCGTCGCCATTCAGTTCAATATTGCGGGCAACCAGATCCATCGCGCGGGCAGACGAGTCGACGGAATCGACCAGCGCCGCACCGGCAGTCAGCGCATAGATGCTGAAGCCACCCGTATAGCAAAAGAGATTGAGCACACGGCGCCCGGCGGCATACTTGCCCACCAGCTCGCGATTGTCCCGCTGATCCAGGAAAAAGCCGGTCTTCTGCCCTTCCTCCCAGTTGACGAGGAACTTGCGGCCGTTCTCCAGCACCACCGTCTCGGACGCTTCGAAACCCGATGCCCGATACAGATAGCCGTCAATCAGTTCGAGCCCCGCCTTGAACGGCGCCGTCCCTGAACTCTTGTCATACACGGCCTTCAGGTGCTCGCCGAATACGGCCTTCAGCGCCTCGCAGATCTGCATCTTTGAGCGGAACATACCGACCGAATGGGCCTGCAGCACGCACACCCCGTCATACCAGTCGATAATCAATCCCGGAAGACCATCTCCCTCTCCGTGTATCAGCCGGAAACAGTTTGTCTCCGGTCTGTACGGAGCAGCCGCACGGACCTCTCCAGCAGAACCGTGGCCACCCGCGGCCTCGTAAGCGGGAGGGGCCCAACCGTCAGGTTGGGAGGGATGAGCGCGCAGCGCGAAGTTCTGTCGGAGAGCGTCCGTGCGGGGCGGCGCAGAATACAGGCCGACGGCCTCGCGGACGGCGAGGGCGCGGGCAATGGAGTCCTCCCAGAAACCGGGAGCGGTGGGATCGGCATCGAATGAAAGGATGCGGACGGCAATAGAGCCGATCTGCCAGTGGCCGGAGGCCAGGAACTGCCCCTCGGCGCTGTAGACGCCAACAATGTCGCCCTCGGCGGGCGAACCCTGCACCTGGGCGACAGCCCCGCTGAACACCCACGGATGGAACCGGCGCAACGACTCATCGCGCCCGTGCTTCAGAAAAACCTTAACCATTATCCTGTTGCTGCGCCTCTGCGGGCTTCTTCGACTTGCTGCGATGACGCCGGCGGCGCTTCCGCGCCTTCGCCTTCTCCCCCTCCTCGGCAGGAGCAGCCTCCACCTTCGGCTGCACCGGTTGCGGCTGCGGCGGATTCAACTCCTCCGGAGTGAGCGGATGCTTCTCCGACTGCAGGAGCTTCAGATACATCTCCCGACACACCCAGGCATCCGTCGCCGCATACATCTGTTGCGCGGCCGAAAGTTGCTCCGCCTCCCAATTGGAAAGCTGCTGCGACTTCGAGATGCGCACGCCGAGAATATTCGCGGCCATCTTCTTCACACTCTTGTCCCGGATCCCCCACTCGTACGCGATCTTCTGCAGATCCACGAAGCCCTTCGCATCGAAACGGCGGTAATACTGCAGCCCGCGCACATCATCGTGGACCGCAGCCCCGACCTTGATGATACGCGGATTGGACATGATTGCGCACAACAGGCGGTTCATGCCCATCGTCCCCACGCGGAACAGGAAAGCCTTCCCGCCGCCGGAGAGCTGGAGGAGCGCCACATGATTGTGGCGCTGGCCCGGCGAAAACACCGGACGCGTCTCCGTATCGAAACCGATGATGCGCTGCGTGCCCAGATAGGCGATCGCCCGCACGAAATCGAGTCCGGTCTTGTCTATCACATGAATCTTGCCGGGAAAGGATCCCAGCGGCATTTGCTCTATTTCTTCAGGCTGAATGCTAATTTTGTACATAAGAACCAGGAATCAGGATGATCGAACCGTCCACGGACTCCGGCTTGCGGACCGGACGGAAAAACGTCACCTGGGGTTTGGCTATATTGTGGGTGAACAGGTTGTTCGCCCGCAAGAAGCTGTAACACTGACCAGACACCGTCTCAAAGGTGTCCAGGAAGAAAAAGTTGCGCGAAACCAGACGCCCGAGCGTCATGGAACTCTCGTTCATCACGGAAACGATCTCCGCCAGCTCGGTCTTGATCAGATCGACATCCACCGAGAGGTCGTCGACAAGGATGACGTCCAGCGGCTTGGCATGTCCCGCCGCCTGGTAGCGGTTCAGGAAATCATACAGCACGCTGTCCCGCCGCTCGGCGCCGAACACCACGCAACTGGCGCCCTTGCTGCCGCGCTCCGCGGCCTTCCGGGCGAAAATTTTCTCATAAATCCCCGTCGAATCATACTGCGGCGCGCAGAGAATGCCCACCGACAGGTCCCAGCGGCCGCCCAACTCAAAAGCCTGGTCGATCATCTGCTCGATCGGGCTGAAAACCGGAATCCGGCAGTCGAGCGAACGGAACAGGGTATCCACGTCGAAGCCGCCGTACTCGCAGAGATACGGATCCGCCAGCACGACGATCTTGGACGTCGGCTTGACGGACAGGCCCTCCATGTCGTAGGGGCTGATGTGGGCCACCGTGTCGACGGCAGCCAGCACGCGCAGCAGCGTCTGCTGGCGGAGCGCCTCGGCGCCGTCACGCGCCAGCACGTCCGCATACGGCTCCACGTCCTCGATGCACACGAAGGTTTCGCCGGCATAATCCGGCAAACCGTCCACCGACACGCGCGCATCCACGTTGTCCTGCTTGTCCCGGAAAGAGAATCCCTCCGCCAGGCGGTCGCAGGCGAACTCTGAACCGATAATCGTGATATCCGACAGCGGCACGGACACCCGCTCGCGCAACATCTGCGCACGCGAATCGGACCGGTCGGCGATGATCTCCCGCACCAGCGGAATGGTCGGACGCGTCTCCACCACCTGGCGGTTGCACGCGACAGGCAGCAGCAGAAGCGTCAGCAGGAAGAATCTAGCTTTCATATCTTGAAGACGGCGTAAACCAGATTGTTCAGGATGTAGAACAGCAGTCCCAGCACCACGGTCAGCGACCAGTGGTGGCCGGCAACCAGGCAGAAGACGGCAGCCGCCACGAAGAAGGCGACCAGCGTCCAGCGCTTGACCTGCAGGGTGCGGCTGTCGCCCCGGTGCATCTTGAACGAGAACATCGGGACCTCGCTGACCAGCAGGACGCAGAGAACGAGGGTGAGCAGCGGAATAAACGCCGGACCGGACACCCAGGTGGACAGGAACTCCAGCGGCGTGTGGCAGCAATAGCAGCACAGTGCCCCGCAGAACAGCGCGGCGGCCGGGGTGGGCAGGCCCAGGAAGCCGGAACTCTGGCGTTCGTCCACGTTGAACTTCGCCAGGCGCAGCGCGCTGAAAAGCGTCAGCACCAGCGGCGTCCAGCTCAGCAGGCTCCCGTTGAAGCAATACAGCTGCAGCAGGATGCAGAGCATCAGTCCCGGCAGGAAACCGAAGCTGACCAGATCGCAAAGCGAATCCAGCTCCTTGCCCATGTCGGAATACGCGCACAGCGCACGGGCCGCCAAGCCGTCGAGAAAATCGAAGACGGACGCCGCCAGCATGCAGTAGAACGCGAGGTCCAGCCGGTAGCGGAGCGCGAAAACCACCCCGACGAGTCCGGCAATCAGATTCATCGAGGTGATGCAGTTCGGAATATGCTTGCGCAGCGCCATTACTTCACGCCGAGTTTCTTCTTCAAATCCTTGGTCAGCGCGGACTTGTGGACGGTAATGTCCAGGGTCTGGGCCTTCACGAACGCCTCGGTGGCGTACCAGATGCCCTTGTAAACGCCGGTCTCACCCCAGGAATTCTTGACCATGTAGTATTTCTTGCCATCCTGGTCCTGGGCGATGCCGAAGATGTGCATACCGTGGTCGTCGGTCATGGTCTTGTTGTCGAACTCGATCTGGCGGGACTCCTGCGTCGGGGTGCCTTCCACGATCTTGATGGTGGCGGGCTTGCCCTCGATCTTGCCGACCCAGCGCTCCTGGTCGGAGCCAGCCATGGTCGCTTCCTCGTCCACCAGGATGGCATGGCCGCCGCGGGTGAAGCCGTTGTGGCTCACGTCGGCGCCCCAGCAGATGGTGTAGCCGTTCTCAAGGGCGTTGTCCACCACAGCCATCAGTTCGTCGATCGGCACGTTATAGGACAGGGAGCTGCGCCAGTTGTCGCAGACCTCCAGGGCAAACCATGTATAGAACGGATGGTGCGTGAAGGAAGTCAGTTCCACGTAGTCGTCCGGATTGATTTTCATCGCGTCGCGATAGGAAGCCGGGGTGTAGGTCTTGCCGTCCACCACGAAGGTCTCGGGGGCCTTGCCCAGGTATTCGTCCACGACGGCGTCGAAGCCGCGCTTCCAAGCCGTGGAGAGCTTGCCGCGGGTCTTCGACACGGCCTCCACATAGGCGGCCAGCACGGCATCCATCTCGGCCTGCTGCGGAAGTGAAGTGCCGTAGTTCATGCCGGTCATGAACTCGTTGGGCACGATGCCGTGGTTGCGCACGACGTCGAACACATCGCCCGCACCGGAGCCGGCGCTGAAGCCCAGCTTGCCGTCCAGACGTACATACTTCTCGGCGCGCTCTTTATAGGAGTTGGACACCACGAAGAATTCGGAGAAATCGGGATATTTCGCTTCGTCCTTGATATTGCAGAGGCGGATAGCCTCGGACTCCAGGAAGCTGATGGCGGAGAAGGACCAGCAGGTGCCGCTGCTCGCCTGATTCTTGATGGACGTGATCGGAGCAGCCTTGACGGTCGTGAATTTATACTCGGGGAGCTGCTCAGGCGCGGGGCGCTGCTGTGCGAAAGCGGAAATGCCCAGACACAGGAGGGCGGCCGCAAGCATGGAAATCTTCTTCATACTGTTGTCAGTGATATGGATATGGTTATTCGTTTCTATTAAACTTACAAATATAACAAAAGGATGGCAGAAATCTGCCACCCTTTCGTAAAAAAGTCAATGTACTCCTGCTTAGGCAGCGATGACCTTCGCCATCTCGAGCACCTTGTTGGAGTAACCCCACTCGTTGTCGTACCAGGCGCAGACCTTCACGAAGGTCTTGTCGAGCTGGATACCGGCCTTCACGTCGAAGATGGACGTGCGGGCGTCGTTGCGGAAGTCGGTGGAGACCACAGCATCCTCGGTGTAGCCCAGGACACCCTTGAGCTCACCCTCGGAAGCGGCCTTCATCGCGGCGCAGATCTCATCGTAGGTAGCCTCTTTGGCGAGTTCGACGGTCAGGTCGACGAAGGAAACGTCGGAGGTCGGGACGCGGAGGGACATACCGGTCAGCTTGCCGTTCAGCTCAGGAAGCACCTTGCCGACAGCCTTGGCAGCGCCAGTGCTGGACGGGATGATGTTCTCGAGGATACCGCGGCCGCCGCGCCAATCCTTCTTGGACGGGCCGTCAACGGTCTTCTGGGTGGCGGTGGCAGCGTGGACCGTGGTCATGAGGCCGCGGACGACACCGAACTTGTCGTTGAGCACCTTGGTCATCGGAGCAAGGCAGTTGGTGGTGCAGGAAGCGTTGGAGATGATGTCCTGACCGGCGTAGGTCTTGTGGTTCACACCATAGACGAACATCGGGGTGCTGTCCTTGGAAGGAGCGGACATGATCACCTTCTTGGCACCGGCCTGGATGTGCTTG
>CADBYT010000013.1 GCA_902798975.1 uncultured Bacteroidia bacterium
CGGCGTCATCGCCGCCCAGTCCATCGGTGAGCCGGGTACGCAGCTGACCCTCCGTACCTTCCACGTCGGTGGTACCGCTTCCTCCTCCGCAGCCGACTCTTCCATCGAGTCCAAATACAACGGTGTCCTCAAGTTCGAGGAGCTCCGTACCATCGAGCGTATCAAGGACGACGGTGGCGTCGAGAACGTGGTGGTGAGCCGCATGGCCGAGCTCCGCATCCTCGACGAGAACACCGGCATCACCTTCTCCCAGTACGATGTGCCCTACGGCGCCGTGCTGTACAAGAAGGACGGTGACAAGGTGGTCAAGGGCGACCTGATCTGCGAGTGGGATGCTTACAATGCTACGACCATCGTCGAGACTGCCGGTACGGTGCGTTTCGAGAACATGATCGAAGGCTCCACCTTCCAGAAGGACGCCGCCGACGAGTTCTCCATCAGTACCGACAAGGTTATCATCGAGTCCAAGGACAAGACCAAGAGCCCGGTCTTGCACATCGTGGCCGAGGACGGCAAGACCATCCTTCGCTCCCTGAACCTGCCGGTCGGCGCTCACATCATGGCTGAGAACGGCAGCACCGTCAAGGTGGGTGACGTCATCATGAAGATTCCGCGTGCCATCGGCAAGGCCAGTGATATCACCGGCGGTCTGCCGCGTGTCACCGAGCTCTTCGAAGCCCGCAACCCGTCCAACCCCGCCATCCTCTCCGAAATCAACGGTGAGGTCAAGCTGGGCAACGTGAAGCGCGGTAACCGTGAGATCACCGTCACCAACAAGTCCGGCGCCAAGAAGTCCTATCTCGTGCCGTTGACCAAGCAGATCCTCGTGCAGGACAACGACTATGTCCGCGCAGGTTTCCCGCTTTCCGACGGCGGCGTGTCCCCGAGCGACATCCTGTCCATCCTCGGACCGGTCAAGGCTCAGGAGTACATCGTCAACGAGGTGCAGGCCGTGTACCGTCTCCAGGGTGTGAAGATCAACGACAAGCACTTCGAGATCATCGTTCGTCAGATGATGCGCAAGGTCGAGATCACCTTCCCGGGCGACACCGAGTTCCTCGCGGAGGAAATGGTCGACAAGTGGCGCTTCATGGACGTCAACGACAAAATCTACGGCAAGCTCGTGGTCCTCGATGCCGGCGGCTCGCAGAAATACGAGCAGGGCGACATCATCGGCGCCCGCGAGATGCGCAGCGAGAACGCCTCGCTGGAGCGTCAGGGCCTGCCGCTGCTGGTCACGCGTCCGACGCAGCCCGCGACGGCCCGCCTGATCCTCCAGGGTATCACCCGCGCCGCCCTCAAGACCGACAGCTTCATCTCCGCGGCCTCCTTCCAGGAGACCACCAAGGTGCTCAGCGAGGCCGCCATCCGCGGTCGTGTCGATCACCTCGAAGGCCTCAAGGAGAACGTGATCTGCGGACACCTGATCCCGGCCGGTACCGGCTTGAGCAGTTACCAGGATATCATCGTCGGCCGCAAGGACGAGATGACCCAGGAGCTGAACGAGCTGTAGTATTAATCGAATGTTTCGAGGGGCCGGCCAATTTGACCGGCCCCTTTTATAAAAACCAAGCGTCATGGAAGAACTCCTCACCCGACTGATCACGCTGATGCGGCGTACCGTCTTCCCCGAGTTCCTCGGGCAGGAAGACCGCGCACTGGACCTGATGCGCATACGCAACGTCGTCCGGAACATCTCCGACGACAAGAAGGCCGACGCCTTCATGGAGCGTATCCCGGAGATTGACCGCCTGCTCCACACGGACGTGGAGGCGATCGCAGACAACGACCCCGCGGTCGAAGACCGCACGGAGGTGGTGCTCTGTTATCCCTGCATCAAGGTGATGCTACACTACCGCACGGCGCATGAGCTGCTGCGGCTGGAGATCCACGTAGCGCCGCGTCTCCTCACGGAAATGGCCCATTCCGCCACCGGTATCGACATCCATCCCGGCGCGCAGATCGGTGAGTACTTCGCCATCGACCACGGCACCGGCGTCGTAATCGGCGCAACGACCGTGATCGGCAATCATGTGATGCTCTACCAGGGCGTTACCCTCGGCGCAAAGAACTTCAAATACGACCCCGACGGCCGTCCGCTGGACGTTCCACGCCATCCGGTGCTGGAGGACAATGTGACGGTCTATGCCAATACGACCATCCTCGGACGCGTGACGATCGGCCACGACACCGTGGTCGGCGGTAACGTCTGGCTCACGCATGACGTACCGCCGCAGTCACGCATCCTGCAGTCCCGCGCCACCGAGCAGCCGCTCTTCGCCGACGGCGCAGGGATTTGAGAATACCGGGGGGCTAACCCCCCGGACCCCCTGCGTCGCAAAGCTCCGAAACCTGCTTTAAATGCGGTAGATGGTCCATTATCTGGACCATCTACCGCATTTTAGGCCGTTTTTGCGGGTAACGGTCCGAATTATGGACCGTCTACCGCACCTTACCGCTCGAAGAGCGTCGTGGAGAGGTAGCGCTCGCCGGTGTCGGGAAGCAGGGCCACGATGAGTTTGCCCTTGTATTCGGGCTTCTTCGCGAGCTCGTAGGCGGCGCTGAACGCCGCGCCGGAGGAGATGCCGACGAGCAGGCCGAGCCGGTCGGCAAGCAGGCGGGCGCCGGCGAAAGCGTCGTCGTCGGAAACGGTGAGCACGCTGTCGACATATTCCTTGAGGAATGTCTGCGGGACGAAGCCTGCGCCGATGCCCTGAATCTTATGCTTGCCGGGGACGCCGGTGGTGATCACTGCGGAGGAGGCGGGCTCCACGCCGAAGATCTTCACTCCCGGCTTGTGGGCTTTCAAGCCTTTGCCGGTGCCGCTGACCGTTCCGCCCGTGCCGATGCCGGCCACGAACACGTCCACCTGTCCGTCCGTGTCGCGCCAGATTTCCTGGGCGGTGGTCCGTTCGTGGGCGGCCGGGTTGGCCGGGTTGACGAACTGGCCGAGGATTACGGCGCCCGGGGTGGTGTCGCGGATCTGCTCCGCCTTGGCGATGGCACCCTTCATGCCTTCTGCTCCCGGAGTGAGCTCGATGGTGGCGCCGAAGGCCTTCAGGAGGTTACGGCGCTCGACGCTCATCGTGTCGGGCATGGTGAGAATGGTTTTGTATCCTTTGGCGCGGGCCACCCAGGCCAGGCCGATGCCGGTGTTGCCGCTGGTGGGCTCCACGATGGTGGCGCCGGGTTTGAGGGTGCCGTTTTGTTCTGCGTCTTCGATCATGGCGAGGGCGATGCGGTCCTTGACGCTGCCGCCCGGGTTGCTCCTTTCGAGCTTGAGCGCGATGCGCGCCTGCTGGCCTTCCAGGCCGTTGACCTCCAGGAGAGGGGTGTTCCCGATGAGGTCGGTAAGGTTCTGATATATCATATTGTAAAGATACTAATTTATTTGAGATTCCGGGTCAAGCCCGGAATGACTCAGGCGTTAAATGCTTGTTCCAGATCGGCGATGATGTCGTCAACGTGTTCGACTCCGATGGATAGGCGGATGGTGGTGGGGGTGATGTGCTGCTCGGCGAGCTCTTCCGGACTCAGCTGCGAGTGCGTGGTGGTGTACGGGTGGATCACCAGGCTCTTGACGTCGGCCACGTTGGCCAGCAGGGAGAAGATCTTCAGCTTATCGATGAAGCGCCAGGCATCTTCCTGCGTGCCCTTGATCTCGAAGGTGAAGATGGAGCCTGCCCCGTTCGGGAAATAGCGACAGTACAGCGCGTGATCGTGGTGTTCCGGGAGCGCCGGGTGGTTGACTTTCGCCACCTTGGGGTGCTTGGAAAGGTATTCGACGACCTTGAGGGCGTTCTGCGTGTGGCGCTCGATGCGCAGCGGGAGGGATTCCACGCCCTGGAGGAGGACCCAGGCGTTGAAGGGGCTGATGGCGGCGCCGGTGTCGCGCAGGAGGACGGCACGGATGCGCGTCACGAAGGCGGCCGGACCGGCCACGTCGGCGAAGATGGCGCCGTGGTAGCTGGGATCAGGCTTCGCGAGCGTCGGATACTTGTCGGCGTTCGCTTTCCAGTCAAACTTGCCGCCGTCCACGATCACGCCGCCCAGGGAACTGCCGTGGCCGCCGATGAACTTGGTCGCGGAGTGGACCACGATGTCGGCGCCGTGCTCGAGCGGACGGATCAGGATGGGTGCGAAGGTATTGTCCACGATGAACACGATGTTGTGCTTGTGGGCAACTGCCGCGATACCCTCGAAGTCAGCTACATCCGAATTCGGATTGCCGAAGGTCTCGGCATAGATGACCTTGGTGTTGGGCCGGATGGCGGCTTCGAGGGACGACAGGTCGTTGACATTGACAATGGTATGTTCAATCCCCTGGGTGGAAAGGGTATGGGTAATCAGGTTGAAGGAACCGCCGTACAGGTTGTCGGCAGCGATGATGTGGTCACCGTTCTGCAGGACGTTCTGCAGGGCGTAGGTGATGGCGGCGGCGCCGGAGGCAACCGCCAGACCGGCCACACCACCCTCGAGGGCGGCGACGCGCTCCTCGAACACACTCTGGGTGGAGTTGGTCAGTCGGCCGTATATGTTGCCCGGGTCGCGCAGGCCGAAGCGGTCGGCTGCGTGCTGGGAATTGCGGAAGACATAGGAAGTCGTCTGATAAATAGGTACCGCGCGGGAATCAGATGCGGGGTCCGGGGTCTCCTGGCCGACATGGATGGCCAGCGTCTCAACGTGTAATTTCTGCGTGCTCATATTCGTCTTGTTTATTGTTGTTTCTGTTGCAAAGGTCGGGGGTTTAGGAAATATTTCCAAGGACTTTTTAGAATTTGGAGAATATTCCTAAATTTGCAGAAATTGTAGAGTTGAAATTCCAGAGACGAAGCAATTACGCAGTTTAAACAGATTTTTATTCTTTTGCCCCTATGAGCGGACTTGACGCCACCGATCTCGCCATCCTGCGGATTCTGCAGGAAGATGCCGCGCTGACCAACAAACAAGTCGCCGCGCGCGTACATTTATCTCCCACGCCCGTGTTCGAGCGCATCAAGCGCCTGCGCGAGCAGGGCTACATCCGCGGCTACGTGGCCGTCCTGGACACGGAGAAACTGGACTGCTCCTTCATCGCCTTCTGCTACATCAAGATGAAGCAGCACACCTTCGAGAACGCCACGCGTCTGATGGAAGCCGTGCAGGGCATGGAAGAAGTCGGCGAATGCTACAACATCTCCGGCGACTACGACTTTCTCCTGAAAGTCTATGTCTCCAGCATGAAGGAGTACCAGCAGTTCGTGCTGAGGATCCTAGGCGAACTCGACTGCATCGGCGGCCTGAACAGCTCCTTCGTCATGGGCGAAGTCAAGAACACCCACGCCGTCCCGGTGAGATAAAAAAGTTACTTCAGCGCTGCCAGCGCAGGGAACAGGTACTCGTAGATCAGGTTCTGTTCTGCCTGGAGATTGGCGGAGTCTGCGGTGACGGCTATCACGGCGTCGCTGTCCGGTATGATCATGATATACTGTCCCCGGGCGCCGTCGGCGCGGTAGGCATTATCCGGGCAACGCCACATCTGGTAGCCGTAGCCCAGCATGAAGGTGCAGTTCTCCGGCGTCAGGCCTCTTTGCGCCGCCTGGTCCGGACGTGTCCCGGCAGGTACGGAAGGAACCTGATATTTGGAAGCTTCCTCCACCCAGGCTTCGCTGATCAGGCGTTTTCCGTTCCACACACCCTTCTGGAGGAACAACTGACCGAATTTGGCCATGTCTTCCGTCTTGAGCTGGAGGCCCCAGCCGCCGGCATTGATTCCCTGCGGGCTTTCTTCCCAGGCGGGAATCTCGATATGAAGCGGCTCGAACAGGCGTGGGGTCAGGTAATCGAGCACTTTCTGCCCGGTCAGCTGCTGCACGATGGCCGAGAGCATATAGGTGCCGAGCGAATTGTAGCAGTACCAGGTGCCCGGCTCGTGCACGAAGGGATGTGCCAGGAAACTGGCTGCCCAGTCATCGCTGCCGCGGAATCGGGCTTCCGTCTCCTGGCCGCAGTTCATCGTAAGCAGGTCGTGCACCGTGACGGCCTTCAGGTTGTCGGAGACCTCTTCCGGCAGCTTGTCCGGGAAGAAATCCACCAATTTGTCGGTAACCTTGAGCAAGCCGTCATCCACGGCCATGCCCACCGCCGTGGCGGTAAAGGATTTGCTGACGGAATGCATCGCATGCGGCTTGTCCGGAGCGGCATCGCCGTACCAGCCCTCGTAGAGGACTTTGCCGTGTTTAAGAATCATCAGGCTTTCGAAAAGTACGGACCCGTCGGCCTCGTCACCGGCGAGGACGGCATCAACGGCCTGCTGGATGGTTTCCGGCGTGGCGGAACGGGGCAGGTCAACGATTTCGTTTTTCCCGCCGGAGCAGGATGCGGACAGGAAAACGACTGCAACAAGTGTCAGGAAAAGGATACTGGATTTACGCATGGCGGTTATTGATTGGATACCCGTCAAATATAGCAATATTATGATTTAATTTGAAATAACACTATCTTTACCACACTAAAGAAGTGTATACCCGATGAAGCCGTTTCCTTCCCTTGAGATAGTTCCGCCCCTCAAGGGCATCACCAAAGCCGAGCTCCTGGACAACATCCGTCCGTTCATGGAGTTCGGGCCGCGTTATATCAACGTGACCTGCCACCGCGACGAGTATGAGTTCCGGGCGGAGGCCGACGGCGGTTACACGCGGCACCTGCTGCGCAAGCGCATCAGCCAGCCGGCCGTCTGCGCGGCCGTGCAGGCCGCATTTCCCGACGTGGAAGTGGTCCCGCACCTGATCTGCGGCGGCGCCAGCGCCGACCTCATCGAGGCACATCTGCAGGACTTCAAGTTCATGGGCATCCGCAACATCCTCGTCCTTCGCGGCGACGCCATCCCGGGCGAAAAGCGTTTCACGCCCGAACCCGGCGGTTATGCACACGCGGACGAACTGGTCACGGCCATCCGCCGCTTCGAAGCGGCCAATGGCGGAGCGCGCATCTTCACCCTGGGCGTAGCCGGCTATCCGGAGAAGCATTTCGAGTCGCCGAACCTGGATACCGACATCCAGCACCTCAAGCAGAAAGTCGATGCCGGTGCCGACCAGATCATCACCCAGCTGTTCTTCGACAACGCCGTCTTCTACGATTTCGTGGCGCGCTGCCGCGCCGCGGGCATCACCGTTCCCATCGTTCCCGGTATCAAGCCGCTCTCGTCCGCCCGCCAGGTGGACCAGTTGCCCAAAAGTTTCTCCATCGACATTCCGCTTGAGCTGACGGCCGAAATCGCCGCCCACCCGAACGACGCCTATACCATCGGCGAGGAGTGGTGCAAGGCACAGTGCCGCGACCTGCTCGCCCACGGCTACAAGGAAATCCACTTCTACACCATGGGGCGCAGCGACAACGTCATCAACGTCCTCAAGGACTGCTTCTGATGGACGCGTTGAAGCAGGCATTCGCCGAAAGGATCCTGATCCTGGACGGGGCGATGGGCACGATGCTCCAGCGCCACGGCCTCAGCGGCAACAACGAAACCTTCAACCTCAGCCATCCGGACGTCGTCCGGGAAATCCACCGCGCCTACATCGACGCCGGCGCGGATATCATCGAGACCAACACCTTCAGCGCCAACCGCATCTCGCAGGCGGACTACGGTTGCTCCGCGCAGGCGCGGGAATTCGCCCGGGAGGGCGCCCGCATTGCCCGCAGTGCCGCCGATGCCGCTCCGCGAAAGGTCTGGGTGGCCGGCTCGCTCGGCCCGACCGGCAAATCGCTGACGCTCCCCCAGGACCTCGGCAACCCCGCGTGGCGCGCCGTCTCCTTCGACGAGATGGCGGCTGCCTATGAGGAACAGGTACGCGGACTGCTGGAAGGCGGCGTAGACGCGCTGCTGCTGGAGACCTGCTTCGACGCCCTCAACACCAAGGCCGCCCTATACGCCATCAGCGGCATTCCGGAAGCGGCTGCGCTGCCGCTGCTCATCTCCGTATCCGTGAGCGACCGCAGTGGACGCACCCTGACCGGTCAGACGCTGGAAGCCTTCTTCCGCTCCGTCCGGCACGTCGGGCCGCTCTGCTTCGGCCTCAACTGTTCGCTCGGCGCCGCGGACCTCGCACCGCTCGTGGCCGACGTGGCCGCCTGGGCGGACTGCGCCGTGAGCTGCTATCCCAATGCCGGCCTGCCCAACGAGATGGGCGCCTACGACGAAGCCCCCGCCACGACGGCAGCCGCCCTGCGAAAAATGGCGCAAAGCGGACTCGTGAACCTCGTCGGCGGCTGCTGCGGTACCACGCCCGAACACATCGCCGCCATCGCGCAGGCTGTGCACGGAATCGCCCCGCGTGCCATTCCCGCTCCGGACACGAGACCGTATGTCAGCGGTCTGGAGAGCGTCTGCCTGGATGTGCGGCAGAGCCGCTTCACCAATATCGGCGAGCGCACCAACGTGGCCGGATCGCGCAGATTTGCCAAACTCATCGCCGCAGGCGATTACGATACCGCTCTGCAGGTGGCGGCCAACCAGATTGAGGGCGGCGCATCCGTCATCGACATCAACATGGACGATGCGATGCTCGACGCTCCCGTCGAAATGGAGAAGTTCACGCGCCACATCGCCGGCGACCCGGCCGTATCCAAAGCGGCCCTGATGATCGATTCCTCCCACTGGGAGACGCTACTCGCCGGGCTCAAGAACGCCCAGGGTCGCTGCATCGTCAATTCCATCTCCCTGAAAGAGGGGGAAGAAATCTTTCTGCAGAAGGCCCGCGAAATCCGCCGCCTGGGCGCATCGGTGGTCGTTATGGCGTTCGACGAGGAGGGCCAGGCGACGAGCTACGCGCGCAAGATCGAAATCTGCGGACGCGCCTTCCGGCTGCTCACGGAGCAGGCCGGCTACCTGCCGCAGGAAATCATTTTCGATGTGAATGTCCTGTCCGTGGGCACCGGCATCGCCGAGCACGCCCGCTACGGCGTGGACTTCATCGAGGCCGTCCGCTGGATCAAGAAGAATCTGCCGGGGGCGCTGACCTCCGGCGGTATTTCCAATCTCTCGTTCGCCTTCCGCGGCAACAACGCCGTCCGCGAGGCGATGCACGCCGCTTTCCTTTACCATGCCGTCGCAGCCGGACTGGACATGGGCATCGTCAACCCCGGGATGCTACTCCCCTACGACGCTGTCGAGCCCGGGCTGCTGCGCGCCGTCGAGGATGTGATCCTGGACCGGGATCCGGAAGCCACGGACCGCCTGATCGCCTTCGCCGCCGGGCTTGCTTCCCGGCGGGCGGACGAAAATTATTTTTCGGCAGGATCTGCCGAAAAACCAATTTCTGATCCGTCCTCCACGACGCCCACGCTCGCAAGAGAGGCATCCGTCTCCGAGCGGCTCGTGCACGCGCTCGTTGCGGGGACGACGATTCCCGAGGCCGACCTGTTGGAAGCCCTGCGTGAGAAGGGACGGGCGGTGGACGTGATCGAAGGGCCGCTGATGGACGGCATGGCCCAGGTCGGCGAACGTTTCGGTGCCGGCAAGATGTTCCTGCCGCAGGTGGTCAAGTCCGCCAAGGTCATGCGCGACGCCGTGGCCATCCTGCAACCTTATATGGAGGAAAGCGCCGACGGTGCGGCTTCCAAGCCCAAAATCCTGCTGGCCACGGTCCAGGGCGACGTCCACGACATCGGCAAGAACATCCTGGGCATCGTGCTGCGCTGCAATGGTTTTGAGATCGAGGATCTCGGCGTGATGGTGCCGCGGGAGACTATTCTGGACCGCGCCGCCACCTGGGGCGCCGATATCGTCGGCGTCAGCGGGCTCATCACGCCGTCCCTTTTCCAGATGGAAGAGCTTTGTCGGGAAATGACCGCCCGGGGCCTCTCTACGCCGCTGCTCGTCGGCGGCGCCACCACTTCCGCCCTGCATACGGCCGTCAAGCTGGCACCTTTGTACGAGCATGTGTTCTATGCCTCGGATGCGTCGGCCAGTGCCGTGCTCGCCGGGCGGCTGATGTCCGACCGCGCTGCCACGGAGGCGGAGGAGCACCGGAAGCAGGAGGAGATGCGGGCGCTGCACCATTCCAAAGAATCTGCCGGTGCCGGGCTTGCGTCCTCGCGGACGGACGGACTCAATGACCGTGGGGCGTTCCCCCCGGACCCCCTGAGTCACTTCGTTCCGAACAAGTTTGCCGGAAAACCAATTTCCGATCCGTCCTCCGCAACGCCTGCGCACGCCAGCCCAGCATTTGCCGCTGACAGCTATCTCCGCGGGGCCTTCTTCGAGAGTATCCCCTGTCGGGAACTCAGCATTGCTGAGGTATTGCCGTATTTCGACTGGAAGTTGTTCTACGCCATCTGGGGCGTAAAGCATGGTGACGATACCACCGTTCAGCTTAACGAAGACGCCATCCAGCGGCTGGACGTCATCAAGCGAGAGGGCGGCTGCAGCATCCGCATCGCCGCCCGTTTCGATGCCTGCCATGCGGAGAACGACACCATCGTCGCGGCAGACTGGCGGCTGCCGATGTTGCGGCAGGAAGGCGCGGACGGCCGCTCGCTCGCCGACTTCGTCGCCCCGGACGCATACGGATTCGACTCCGCGGCAGGAATGTTCGCAATCAGCGCGCATAAAACCCAGCGGGCGGCCGGAAATTATTTTCCGGACAAGTTTGCCGGAAAACCAATTTCCGCTCCGCCCTCCACGACGCTCGCGCACGCAAGCCCGTCATTAGTTTCCCGGTGTTCGGAGCCGAAGGCGACCGAGGGGGTATCGGGGGATTCTTCCCCCGTAATCAAACAAGGGCAGTCGCAGGCGGCTGCCTGCGACTGCCCGGCGTGTTCGATGGAATACGATTCCCTGCTGGAGCGGTCGTTGCGGCTGACGCTTGCCGAGGCGGCGTCCGGCTGGCTGGACGCCGAACTGGAAAAACAGCTTCCGAAGGGCTCCCCGGTCAAGATCGTCAAGCCGGCTGCGGGCTACGCCTCCTGCCCGGACCACAGTCTCAAGCGGGACATCCTCTCCCTGCTGCCCGACGGCGACCGGCTGGACATCCGCCTCACCGAGTCCTGCGCCATGATTCCCGACGCCAGCATCTGCGGGCTCGTCTTTGCGCATCCGCAGGCCGGATATCCCGAGATCCGCCACCTGTCCATGGAAGCGGTCGACGCATACGCCGCCCTCCGGGGCTTCTCCCCGGAAGAAAAGCGCCGTTTCCTCGGGAACCTGCTATAGGCGGCGGAATACCGGAATGGCCTCCAGGTCGACGGAGACTTCCGCGTAGCAGCCGCCGTCATGGCGGGAACCGTCGCGGATATCCTCCCAACCTGCCTCATTCTCAGGCAAATAGACCTTCCAGACCGACACACCGCCTTCCGTGACGGGGCAGACGAGGTAGTCCGTGCCGAACATCCATTCGCAGTCCTGCTTCAGCGCCTCTTCGTCGTCCGGGAAGTCGAAGATGAGCGGGCGCATCAGCGTGTAGTCTTCGTTCCAGACTTTTGCAGCCTGCGCAAGGATGTAGGGCTGCAGGGCCTCGCGCTGTGCGACGGCGGCAAGGAAGCGGCGTTCCGTTTCGGGGCTGTATTCCCAGGGTTCGGTGCGGCTCTGGTAGCCGTGTACGCGCATGAAAGGCAGCCACACGGATGCCTGGATCCAGCGGATCATCCGCTCCTGGTAGTCCGCGTCGGTGTACTGGTCGGCCGGGCGGAAGAAGCCGCCGGCGTCATAGGTCCACCAGGGCAGACCCGCGGCCATCTGGCCCAGGCCGCCCACAATCTGGCGGCGGAGCGTCTCCCAGTCGTTGCCGACGTCTCCGCTCCAGGTCACGGCGCCGTAGCGCTGGATGCCTGGGAAGGAGCTGCGGGTCAGGATGACGGGCAGGCGGTCGGGCTGGTCGCGCCGCAGGCCCTCATAGACGGTCTGGACGACCTTGAGGGGATAGGCGTTGCGATACCATTCACCCGGAATCTTGTCCGGTCCGATCCGGCGGCCCTTGAGGTCGTCGTTCTCCGGCTCGGTGGCATCCTGCCACCAGGCGTCGATGCCCGTGGGGAGCAGCCTGGCGCTGAAATTGTCCCAGTAGAATCGGGCGGCATCCGGCTGGAAGAAATCGATCCATTCGGTGCCTTCGATGTAGAAGTCCCTGGCTGCGGCCTCTTTGCCAAGCTCGGCGTCGCGGCTGATCTTGGACCAGACCGACAGCATCAGGTGCTGGTCCATCGCATGCAGCTCGTCCGTCATCGCCTTGGGATCGGGGTATTTGTCTTCGTCGAAGCGCATGGCGTTCCAGCCGTACTTGCCCCACCACTGCCAGTCCTGGACGATGGTGCCGACAGGAATGCCCGCTTCGTGGAAGCGGCGCGCGGCCGAGAGCAGCTCGTCCTGCGTGTCATAGCGCTCGCGGCAGTGGATGTAGCGGAAGATCCAATCCGGCATCGCCGGCACGTGGCCGGCCAGGCTGCGGAAACTGTGCATCACCGCATCTGCACCGCCGGCGAAGACGACATAGTCCAGTCCGGACGCCACCGGAGAGGCAAAAGCCGTTTCATCCGTGACGGCACGCCAGTACACCACCGGCGCGTCGCCGAAGGTCCCCTGCACTTCGAGCGTATGCTTCCCGGCGGAGAGCCTCGCCATGACGGCGGCGGTCGGCGGGAGCCAGGTGTTGGAAAAGTCGATGACGGGTTCTCCGTCGACGAGGAGGTTGTGCCTGCGGGCCATCTCGCGGCCTACGTCGAGCAGGATGGCGTATTCCCCTTCGGCGGGAATCTCCAGCTCTCCGGTGAAGGTGCGGAAGAAGCGGCGCTCACGCCGGTTTCCCGCCGTGCCCGTGGCATTGACGGTGACCGAACCGCCATCCTCTTCCGTGGCGGTCAGCGCAACGCTGTGGTCAGCCGGATTGAAATCCGTCAGGCCGTAGTTGTGCCAGAGCAGGCCCCAGCCGCGGCTGGAGAGAATCATCGGCAGGGCGATCTGCGTGTTGACCTGCGTCAGACGGCGCGTCAGCCCGCGGATGTCCAGGTAGCCGTCCTGGAACTGTCCGGTTCCGTAGAGGTGTTCCCCTGCCGGGGAATCGAAATGCGCGCTGACGGCCCAGGTGGGCTCGCCCTGCACCTCGGCAGGCGCAACGCTGTGCCCGCGTTCTTCCAGCAGCAGTCGTCCCTGGGCATCCAGGAAGCGGAGCGTCCCGGAGGCCGCATTGTATTCCGCCTGCAGTTTCGACGTGCGCACGGTGACATCGTCTCCGCGGCGTTCCACGCTGAATTTCGGCGCTTTGACACGCTCGGTCAGGATCAGTTCATCCAGTGCCGGGGCGCCTTCCGGCGTCAACTGGACGCGGATGGCGTCTTCCGTGAGGGGCTGCAGGCACAGGGTGCCCTGCGGGGTGTCGATACGGATGGGGCCCTGCTGGCAGGCGGCCAGCAGAAAGGCCAGAAAGATGGGTAATCTTCTCATATTGTGTTTAATTCAGTCCAAAGAAAAACCTTGTCGCCGCGGCGGAGCTTGCCGTCACGGCATTCTTCGACGGGGATCCGCACGGAGCAGCGGCTTCCTTTCGGAGCGAGCTCCACCGGGTCGAACTCCAGGCGGATGTCGTCGGCGTCGAATTCGACGACCCCGCTGGTGGGTCCGATGGCCATCAGGCGGTCGCCGCGATGCAGGTCGGAGGTCTCCACGGAAATCTCGGCCACGCCGATGCGGTCGAACCAGTTGGTCACCTTGCCCAGGTAAACCTTGCGCCGGGTGGCCTGGGTGCCATAGACGGCGCTCCACTCGCCCAGCCGCGCGCCCTGGTAATAGCCGTCCCAGAAACCCCGGTTGAAGACCTCGGCCAGCTCGGCCTTCAGTGCGGCGGCGAGCTCCGGAGTGTATGTCCCGTCGCAGACGGCATCTGCCGCGCGCCGGTAGCATGAGGCGCAGCGCTTGACGTATTCCGCGGAGCGGGCCCGCCCCTCGATCTTGAACACGCGCACGCCCGAATCGATGATCTTGTCCAGGAACTCGATGGTGCAGAGGTCCTTCGGGGACATGATGTATTCGTTGTCGATGAGCAGCTCGTTGCCGGTTTCGCGGTCGCGGACCTCGTAACTGCGGCGGCAGATCTGGTAGCAGGCACCGCGGTTGGCGGAAGCGCCGGCGGCATGCAGCGAGAGGTAGCATTTGCCGCTCACGGCCATGCAGAGCGCCCCGTGGGCGAACATTTCGATGCGCACCAGCTGCCCCGAGGGACCGCAAATCCGCTCGCGGACGATGGTCTCGTGGATTTCCGCCACCTGGTCGAGCGTCAGTTCGCGCGCCAGCACCACCACGTCGGCGAACTGCGCGTAGAAGCGCAGCGACTCCACGTTGGAGATGGACAACTGTGTGGAAATGTGAACCTCGAGCCCGATCTGCCGGCAGTACCGGATGGCGGCGATGTCGGACGCGATGACCGCGTCGACCCCGGCCTCACGGGCGGCGTCCAGCGCTTCCCGCATCGCGGCCAGGTCATCCTGGAAAAGGGTAATGTTCAAGGTCAGGTAGCTCCGCACCCCCGCTTCGCGGCAAATGCGGACCACCTCCGGCAGGTCTTCGGGCAGGAAATTGGCTGCCGAGCGGCTGCGCATATTCAGCCGCCCGATGCCGAAATAGACGGAGTTCGCTCCGCCCTGAATCGCAGCCTGCAGGCAGTCGAAACCGCCAGCCGGCGCCATGATTTCCAGCTCTTTCCTGTCCATCCTGTTATTGCTTCCGCCGCCGGTTTGCCTCGGCAAGGAAGGCGGCGAGTTCCTGATTGTTCCGGACCTGCTCCCGGAACCTGTCGCTGAAATGCTCGGCGAAGGTCTCCGGGGTCTGGTTCACGTAGAAGTTCTTGGGCAGGTCGGTGCGGACGGTCCCGCCGCCGTAGTTGCT
This sequence comes from uncultured Bacteroidia bacterium, assembly GCA_902798975.1. Classification (GTDB taxonomy): domain Bacteria; phylum Bacteroidota; class Bacteroidia; order Bacteroidales; family UBA932; genus Cryptobacteroides. The sequence continues at coordinate 14,852 of CADBYT010000013.1, forward strand.
GGCGGCCCAGCCCGGAGTAAAGACGTCCTCCAGCAAGTACGGGCCCTTGTCGTCGCAGCATAAGTACATATACGAACGCTCGTAATGCGCCTCGTCGTAGTGCTCGCCCAGTAAGATTTTGGAGAATTTTATCATTCGATCGTCCATTCTGCACCGTCCTTGGTGTCCTTCACCCGGATGCCCAGGGCGGCCAGGGCGTCGCGGATGTGGTCGGAGGTGGTCCAGTCCTTGGCGGCCTTGGCGGCGGCGCGCTGCTCGAGGATCATCTGCATCAGGCCGTCGATGACCTTGGTGCCGGCCCCGCCTGCGGCTTCCTCGTCCTTGAGGCCGAGCACGCCGAAGACGATGTCGTCGAAGAGCTGCACGAGGGTGTCGAGGTCGCCCTTAGAAAGCTTGACCTGGCCCGCCTTGGCGGAGTTGATGAGCTTGACGGCCTCGGAGATATGCGCCAGGGCCACGGGCGTGTTCATATCGTCGCAGAGGGCCTCGTAGACGCCCTCCCAGAGGGTCTTGACGGCGTCGCTGTCCGCCGGGCAGCTGTCCGGGGCCACGTGCACCGGCTCCTCGCCGTAGGCGTACTGCGGGACCTTGCGGCCCGCCATTGCATAGAGGTCGCGGGCGGCCTGCATCAGGCGCGCCAACCCTTTTCCGGCAGCCTGCAGGGCCTCGTTCGAGAAGTCCAGCGTGCCGCGGTAGTGGGCCTGGAGGATGAAGAAGCGGACCGTCATCGGGCTGTAGGCCTGGTCCAGCTTCGGGTGGTCACCGGCGAAGAGCTGCGGCAGGGTGATGAAGTTGCCGAGGCTCTTGCCCATCTTCTGTCCGGCGATGGTGATCATGTTGTTGTGCACCCAGTAATGCACGCCCTGCGTGCCGCGGGAGGCCTGATTCTGTGCGATTTCGCACTCGTGGTGCGGGAACACCAGGTCCATGCCGCCGCCGTGGATGTCGAACTCGCGGCCGAGGTATTTCTCGCCCATCACGGAGCACTCGAGATGCCAGCCCGGGAAGCCTTCGCCCCACGGGGACGGCCAGCGCATGATGTGCTCCGGCTCCGCCTTCTTCCAGAGGGCGAAATCGTAGGGGGCGCGCTTGTCGCTCTGTCCGTCCAGGCTGCGGGTGCCCTCCAGCGTGTCGTTGAGGTTGCGGCCGGAGAGGACGCCGTAGTGGAAATCCTTGTTGTATTTCTCGACGTCGAAATAGATGCTGCCGTTGCTCTCGTAGGCGTAACCTGCGGCGAGGATCTTCTTCACCGCCTCGATCTGCTCGATGATGTGGCCCGAAGCGCGCGGCTCGATGGAGGGCGGCGCCACGTTCAGCAGGCGCATCGCCTCGTGGTAGCGCAGGGTATAGGCCTGCACGACCTCCATCGGCTCCAGCTGCTCCAGGCGGGCCTTCTTCGCGATCTTGTCCTCGCCTTCGTCGGCGTCATGCTCCAGGTGTCCCACGTCCGTGATGTTGCGGACGTAGCGCACCTTGTAGCCCAGGTGGCGGAGAAGTTTGCTCAGCACGTCGTAGGTCACGCCCGGGCGGGCATGGCCGAGATGGGCGTCGCCATAGACGGTCGGGCCGCAGACATACATCCCCACATGGCCGGGATGCACCGGCTTGAAGAGTTCCTTGCTGCGGGTCAGGGTATTGGTGATGAAGAAATCGCGCATGTTCAATTCAGTATAACTTGACGAAGATACGAATTTTCTGCGTATATTTACCCTATGAAATTCATCAGTTGGAATGTGAACGGCCTGCGCGCCGTGGCCGGCAAGGGTTTCGCCGACATTTTCGAGGCGCTCGACGCCGACTTCTTCTGCCTGCAGGAGACCAAACTCTCGGCCGGACAGCTGGACCTGGAATTCCTCGGATACCAATCCTATTGGAACTATGCCGACAAGAAGGGCTATTCCGGCACCGCCATTTACACGCGCCACACGCCGCTCTCCGTGAGCTACGGCATCGGGGTGGATGAGCACGACCATGAGGGCCGCGCCGTCACCCTGGAGATGCCGGACTTCTACCTGGTCTGCGTCTACGTCCCCAATTCCCAGGACGGCCTGCGCCGCCTGGACTACCGCATGCAGTGGGAGGACGCGTTCCGCGCCTATGTGAGCGGCCTGGCGGCCCGCAAGGGGGTGGTCATCTGCGGCGACATGAACGTCGCCCACGAGGAGATCGACCTGAAGAATCCCGCCACCAACCACTTCAACGCCGGTTTCTCCGATGAGGAGCGGGGCAAGATGACCGAGCTGCTCGCTGCCGGCTTCCGCGACACCTGGCGCGACGCCCATCCGGACGAGGCCAAGTATTCCTGGTGGTCCTACCGCATGGCTGCCCGCGAGCGGAACGTGGGCTGGCGCATCGACTATTTCCTCGTCTCCGAAAGCCTCGCCGCGCACGTGGCCGGGACGGACATCCACAACGAAATCTTCGGCTCCGACCACTGCCCGGTGGAGCTGACGCTAAACCTTTAACGCAATGAAAAAAGTCTTATTCATCGCTGCGCTGCTGTGTTTCGCCGTTTTCGGCGCGCAGGCGCAGTCGCTCCGCCAGGGACAGAAGTTCTCGGACGGCGAGCAGTGTTTTGAGGTGGACGCCATCTGGGAGAACGAGCAAACCGTATTCATGACGGCTCCCGGCGAGATCTATATGACCCTGAAGATGGTGAAAGGAAAGACTGGGGAATACACCCTGGCCCCTTACGGCGACGTCCCGGTCGTGCCGGTCTCCGGCGCGAAGTTCGGCGCGCGCGTGCAGCACCTCACGCAGCCGGGCGCGGAGTTCCTGCTGGTGTATGACGCCCGCGGTAACGTCGTCCGTGTGCTGGAGAGCCAGGGCGTCACGCCGGAGAGCCTGAAAGGCGAATGGCGCTGGGTCGGGCCTAACATTCCCGAGCTGATCCTGGTGCTGGACACCGACGAGGACGGGGACCTGGCGGTGAAGGATCTTTATACCTACCGCAACAAGGGTTACAGAGACCCGAGGTTTGCTTTTGACGGCGAGACGCTGTGGATCCGCTGGGACGAAGGCGAGAATGCCTATCTCGAACTGACCCTGAAACCGAACGGGGAAGATCTCACGGGCCGTTGCCAGATGATCGGTGTCTGGGAGCGGGAGTTCGACGAGGACATCACCCTGCGCCGGGATTATTTTGAATATGACAAACAGTAGTCAAGATGGCGGTTTATTATTCCAAACACAACGACGACGTTTATTTAGACGAATACAATCCGGGGCCCTATACCTTGTACGGGCATAACATCTTCGCCAGGAAGCACTGGGATTGCAAGCGGCCGGTGAGCATCTGCATCGAGGATATCACGTCCAGCGGCCTCCATCCGGAGGAATACTATACGCTGGTGATTACCGAGGACATCTCCGAGGTCAAGCCCGGTTTCATCGAATCGTTTCCCAACCTGCAGGACCTGATCGTCGAGGCGGATCTCAAGAAGATCGAATGCTCCCCGGAACTGGAAGCGCTGCTGAAAAAGAACAACGTGGTCCTGCGGGGTCACTTCAACTCGCCGGCCGAGAAACTGGCGAACCGGCTCGGTCTGCGATTCATCCACAAGAACATCTTCCTGGCCGTTTACATCAACCGGGAATATCACGAAAGCTCGGAGCTGTCGCTCTGCTTCCAGGAGGGCGAGCCGCCCTTCTTCTGGCGGGACGACAAGACGCAGGGCATCTCCGCCGGCAACACCGGCGGCGGGACCGTCCGCACGGACCTCGACGAAGACTTCTACGTCGGCGTCGAGAGCGCAGAGGCCTTCGCGGACGAAATCGTAGGCCGCGCCTTTGAGGAGCAAACCAGGAAGAACAAGGAACTCGACGCCTTCCTGAAAGAAGCCAACCGGCGATATAAACTCAAATAGATATGAAAAAAGTATTCTTTCTCGCTACCCTGGCGCTGCTGTGCGCCTGCGGCGGCAACACGAACAAAGCCACCCGGGTGGCGGAACCTTCCGGGGCAAACACCCCCTCTGCAGAACAATTTGACCAGATGCAGGCGTTGTATGACGACGCCGAGGACGACCACGGCTGGATGCCCCTCTGCAAGTGGCAGTACGTGGATCTGGACGGCGACGGCCTCAACGAGGTCTGGATGCGCGATAAGGCCGAGGAGTACGGTGCCATGTTCTCCCTCGCCGACGGCAAGGTCAGCCTGATCGGCATCGAGACGGACCGCTTCGGCGCCTATACCCTGGAGCAGCAGGACGGCAAGGGCTATTTCTGCAAGGGCGGTCCCGCCGGCGGCCCTTCGTATTATACGGAAATCGTCACCCTGAAAGACAGCCGCGTCGTGGAGCGCTTCAACCAGCTGCAGGTCTATGACGACATTGACGGGGCAGGCCTCAACGGCAAGGATATCAGCCAGGATGAAGCCCGCGCCTACACGAAGGCCCTGCCGGAGAGCAAGGAACTGACTCCCGGCGAGTGGAATCTGCTGGACCTCACGGACTATGACCGCGTCCCTGCGCACGACAACAGCGCGAAGGACGACAAGCTCATCATGGACTTCATCACGGAGATGTACAACAACAGCATGTACACCGAAGTGGAGTTCCTGGAGGAACACTGCACGCCCAGAATGCTCCAGCAGCTGCTGGACGATTATGAGTATGACGGCGAGGGCTACGCCTTCTGGGACTTCCGCTCCGAAAGCAACGACGGATTCAGCGACGAGAACGCGGTCCTCAACATCGAGAAGAAGGACGGACGCTATTACTACGAGGCGAACGATGCCGGTTACATCTTCCGGAACATCCTCTCCGCGTTCGTCCAGGACGGCAAGGTGATGTTTGACGGCATCACCGTCGATGCCACCTACGACGTCTTCGACCCCTTCGCGCAGGACTCTGACGAGTATTAGCCTTCCGTCATTCGCCGGCCTTCCCCTGCGGTCGGCCGGCAATTAAATGACCGTGGGGCGTTCCCCCCGGACCCCCTGCGTCACTTCGTTCCGGACAAGTTTGCCGAAAAACCAATTGCCGCTCCGCCCTCCACAACGCCATCGCGCGGCCGGCGAATCCTGGAACCGAAATAGCCATTTTCCGATGCGACCCCCCAAAAAATCTCTGGGGGTCGCATCGTTTTTAGCCGATTTCAGTACAAGGGATAGTCGATTCTGCTTTTTGAAAACGGAAAAATATCACAACATTTTTTGTTACTCCCCTCTTGCCGCCTTCTTCTACGGTAGATTTGTATACCTTTTTCCAAAAAACATGGAAACAGCTCACTTCTACCATTTCGCCACGGAGGGCCTGAAGGACGATACCCTCTTCGGATCCACGGAAGAATTCATCGCCGGGATGAACCGGATAGCGCTCTGTCTTTGCCGCCTGGGGGCGGACCATCCGGTTCAGGTCATCTGTTTTTGCCTGATGGACAATCATGTCCACTTTATCCTCTATGGACTTGAGGCGGACTGCAATCTGTTCATGGAGAACTACAAACAAGCGACCGAACTATGGCTCAGACATCATGGAAAAGGAAATGGTCCCGGGAAAATGTGGAACATCGGCCACTGGCTGATCGGAGACCGCGATCGGCTTCGGACCACCATTGCCTACATCCATCGAAATCCAACCGCTGCCGGGATGTCCGTCTCTCCTGCCGGATATCGGTGGAGTTCTGCATCACTTTTGTTTGCCGATACGGAATGGATCCGATTGTTTGGAAAGAGGATTAATGACCTTTCCGGAAATGCCCGGAAGCGGCTGTTTAACAGCAAAACGGAGGTTCCCGGAGAATGGATCCTTCTACCTGATGGACTGATCTGGCCTGGAGAGTATGTAAGTCTCAAGATTATGGAGCGGCAATTCGAGTCCGTCCAGGACTATCAGTTCTGCCTGAATAAACGCGTTGAGGAGGATGTCAATCAAGAGATGCGGATCACCGCGCTATCCCTCCCGGACGGAGAGATCTCCAAGCGCGCCCGGTTTATGGCCGAACGCCTGTTTGGCGAAAACAGGATTACTCAACTGACGGCACAGCAAAGGCTATCGCTGGCGAGGCTTCTCAAAAAGGAAACCGGCGCTTCGGTAAAACAAGTTGCCAGGGTTGTCCACCTGAAACTATCGGAAATAGAGCCCATCTTGAATCCGCGCAGAGGATAGCTGGGCACGAAATAGCCCTTTTTCGATGCGACCCCCGGAGAATTCTTTGGGGGTCGCATCGATTATGCCCGATATTGGTGCCACCCTCCAGAGTAAGGTTCGGAGCGCAGCGACCGAGGGGGTTCGGGGGATCCTTCCCCCGCCGTGGCGGAGCTACGGATTCGGTCATGGCCCGGATGGCGCGGCCCCGGTGACTGACGGCGTTCTTCTCTTCTTCAGAAACTTCGGCCAGGGTGCGGCCGGGACAGGCGTCAGGCGGGAAGACGGGTCTGGCTGATCCGGATGTCTTTCCGGTAGCGGAAGGTCAGCCAGAAGGTTCTCAGAAGCAGGTGCGCGTAATACGCGCCGAACAGAAGGTGAATGGCTGTTGCGCCGGTGGGCTGCAGCAGCCATTTCCCGATATACCAGACAGCGTAGAAGGCCACGGCGGCCAGCCCCATCGAGTCACGGAAGGCCCGTGTGGCCGTGGCGCCCATGAAGATACCGTCCCAGGTGAAGGCGGCGCAGCCGAGCGGCGGCATCAGCAGCAGCCAGGGCAGGAACTGCCGGGCTGCCTCGACGACATTCCCGTCGGAGGTCAGTAGCCGCACGGCCGGCAGCCCCGCCACGGCATACAGGCCGATGAAGAGCACGCTGATGCCGGCGCTCCAGCCGAAGACCTGCCGTACGCTCTGCCGGAGCATGGCGGCGTCGCGCGCTCCGATGAAGCGGCCCGAAAGCGCCTCTCCAGCATAGGCGAAGCCGTCGGTGAAATAGCTGAAGAACATCAGCAGCTGCATGATGATGGAGCCGGAAGCGAGCATCAGGTCACCGTAGCCGGCGGAAATCATCGTGAAGCCGATGTAGATGAGAATGAAGAAGAAGGAGCGGCCGAGCAGGTGCAGGTTCATCCGGAAGAAGGCCGACAGGCTCCCGTCGTGCAGCAGGCCTGACACGTCGCTGCGCGTAAGGGGGGAGAAGACGCACCGCCCGTATTTGTGCAGGATCACCCACAGGCCGAAGGCCAGGCCGCAGTACTGGGCCACCACGGTACCCAGCGGGATGCCGATGAAACCGAGTCCCGGCCAGGAGCCGAGCCCGAAAGCGAGCAGGATACTGGCGCCGATGTTGACGGCATTGATGATGAGGTCCAGCCACATGGAGTCCACGGAATTCTGCATCCCCACCAGCCAGCCGCGCAGCGTCATCAGGCTCATCGTGGCGGGTGCCGCCCAGATACGGATGAAGAAATAGCGTTCCGCGAGCACTTTCACTTCCGGCGTGGCGTCGGTCAGCAGCATCACCCCCTTGAAAAAGGGCCACTGCAGGACGATGGCGGCCAGGGCGGCCAGCAGGGCCAGCCCCGTCCCCCGCAGGAAGATGCGCCCGGCCTCCGCCGGATCTTCCCGGCCGAAGGCCTGCGCCGTCAGCCCGCCCGTCCCGGTGCGCAGGAAGCCGAAGGTCCAGTACAGCAGCGTGAGGACCATCGAACCGATGGAAATGGCCCCGATCTGCGCGGCCGTGTCACCGCCCAGATGACCCGCCACGGCGGTATCCACCATGCCGACCAGCGGCACGGTGATTCCGGCCAGGATGCTGGGCACCGACAGCCGCAGGATCTCGCGGTTGAGACTCCTGATATTCATCGGAATTTCTGATCCTCCTCGAGCATGCCGAGGTAGGAATTATAGCGTTCGGCGCTGATCCGGCCCTCGTCCACGGCCGCTTTGACGGCACAGCCCGGCTCGTGCGTATGCGTGCAGGGGACGAAGCGGCAGTTGTCCGTTTCCCGGAGCATTTCCGGGAAATACTTGGAGATTTCCTCTTTCTCCAGATCCACGAGCCCGAAGCCGCGCAGTCCCGGCGTATCGATCACGAAGCCGCCGGTGCCGAGGCGGTACATCTCGTAAAGGGAGGTTGTATGCTTGCCCTGCAGGTGGGCGACGGAGATCTTGCCGACCTTGGGGTCGAGCGCCGGGTCGAGTGCCTTGATGAGGCTGGACTTGCCCACGCCGGATTCGCCGGAGAAAAGGTTGATCCGTCCCCGGCAACGCTCGCGCAGGGTTTCGATACCTTCGCCTGTACGGGCGGAGGTATCCAGGACGGGATAGCCGGCGCCCTCGTAGATGCGCCGGAAACCGGCCACCAGGTCCGGGAACTCCTCCCGGTAGAGATCCACCTTGTTGAGTACGATCAGCACGGGCACCTTGTAGACCTCGCAGGTAACCAGGATGCGGTCGAGGAAAGGCAACTTGATCTCCGGGAACAACAGGCTGACGATGATGACGGCCTGGTCGAGGTTGGCCGCGATTACGTGGGACTGCCGGGAGAGGTTGGTGGAACGGCGGATGATGTAATTGTCGCGGGAGAGCACCTCCGTGATCACGGCGGGATGCTCTTCGGTGGCTTCGCCGTCCATCTCATACCGGACACGGTCGCCCACGGCCACGGGATTGGTGGCGCCGCTGCGCTCAAGCCGTACTTTGCCGCGCAGCACCGCCGGGAACAATTCCCATGCGGGCAGCGCACTCAGCAGGTAGTGGCTGCCGGCATTCTTGACGACCGTCGCGACTCCTTCCATGGTCTTATTTTGCGCGACCGACCAGGCGCTCCGCGAAACGGCGCAGCACCTCCAGTTTGAGCGGGCTGAATCCGAGCTCCGACACGGAATCCAACGCCTGGTCCGTGAAACGGACAATTTCTTCCTTGGCGTCGCGGTCCACGCCGCATTGCAGGTAGATTTCCTTGACGGCGGCAATCTTGGCGGCCTTCTGCTCCGGCGTGTCAGCCGGGAGGGCGAAGGCGGCGAGGAAGGCGGCCTTGTCGGCGGTTTTCTCCAGGGTGCGGACGGTCAGCCAGCTCTTCTTGCAATTGACGATGTCGCCGCCGATGGGCTTGCCGAAAACCTTCTCGTCGCCGAAGGCGTCGAGGTAATCATCGGCCACCTGGAAGGCCATTCCGAGTCCGTATCCGTAGTTGTAGAGCGCTGCGCACTCAGCCTCGGACGCGCCGCCAATCAGGGCGCCCATTTCGGCCGAGCAGGCCAGCAGGACGGCGGTCTTGAGACCGATCATCTTGTTGTAATCCTCCATCGGAACCTCCTGCACCGATTCGAAATCCATGTCGTACTGCTGCCCGTCGCAGACCTGTGCGGCCGTGCGGGAGAAGAGCTCCAGCGTCCGGTTAAGCACGGCCCCGGGAGCCTTGGCGATACGCTTGTAGGCATCGATCAGCATCACGTCGCCGGAGAGGATGGCGGTGTCCTCGTTCCATTTCTTCCACACGGTCGGCATGCCGCGGCGCAAGGGCGAGCGGTCCATGATGTCATCGTGCATCAGGGTGAAGGAATGGAACACCTCGAGGGCTGACGCGGGGGCGAGAATGCCCTCGTCGATCCGGTCCGAGAAAAGGGAATAGGCGGTCAGGCACAGGCGCGGACGGATGCGCTTGCCACCAATCTCGATCATATAACGCAGCGGGTCGTAGAGGCCCGCGGGCTCACGGGTGAATTCAATCTCGTCGAACAGTCTGCCGACAATCTCGTTGATTTCCGGTTCTTTCAGCATAATGGACAAATATAAGCATAATTCGTGTTATCTTTGCCCCTGTTATGAAGATCATTTTCGCCACCGGCAACGTCGGCAAGCTCCGCGAGGCCGCCGAGGTCCTCGGACCTGACTACGAAGTCGTTTCGCCCGCTTCGCTGGGCATCACCGAAGACATCCCCGAGACAGGCTCCTCCCTGCAGGAAAACGCGCTGCAGAAGGCCCGCTACCTTTTCGAACGCACGGGACTGCCCTGCTTTGCCGATGACACGGGCCTGGAAGTGGACGCCCTCGGCGGCGCACCGGGCATTTACTCCGCCCGCTATGCCGGGCCTGGGCATGATTCGCAGGCGAACATGGATAAGTTGCTGGAGGAACTATCTATAGTCATTCCGGACAGCGATCCGGAATCTCGCCGGGCGCGGTTCCGGACAGTGGTGGCGCTCATCCTCGCCGACGGGGAGCCTCATTTCTTCGAGGGTATCTGCGAAGGCAGCATCGCCACGGAGCGGCGCGGCAGCGGCGGTTTCGGCTACGATCCCGTTTTCCTGCCCGACGCCTATCCCGGCCGAACCCTCGCCGAAGTCTCCGAAGATGAAAAGAACGCCGTCAGCCATCGCGGCAAGGCCATCCGCGCGATGGCCGATTGGCTCAAGGCGTTTCGCCTTGAGCCATAGCTTCGCCATGACCCCATCAACCGCGGCCTTTTTCCAGCAGCAAGAGACGGGCTTTGAGCTCAAGCCCGCCGGCATAGCCGGTCAGGCAGGCGTCCGCACCGATAACCCGGTGACAGGGAACAATAATAGAAACGGGATTATGCCCCACGGCCCCGCCAATGGCCCGGGGCGACGTGCCCACCCGACGGGCAAGCTCTCCGTAACTGACTGTTTCTCCATAGGGAATTGCAAGCAAATCCTTCCAGACCACCTGACGGAAAGGCGTGCCACGAAGATCCAGCCGGGGCATAAAGCCCGGTTCGGCGCCGCTGAAATAAATATCCAGCCAACGGCTCGTCTCACCGAAAACCGGCAACCAGCCTTCAGCCGCATCAGGCCCAAGCGTCGAGGCAAAATGCTTCTGTCTCTCCAGCCAAAGCCCCACCAAAGCGTCCCCCTCCCCGGCCATCGTTATCAGCCCCAGCGGGGACTCATATCTCCATAGATGAATCATTAACTACGCTGATATCAGCAAAGTTAAGAAAAAAACGGCGCCGACTTAACTTTCAAAACCTGAGTCGGCGCCATTTTCAGGCAATATTGATTCCGGGATTCGCCGGTCGCCCGGCGAATGACGCTAGATAAAGATATACCGCAGGACGAAGAGGACGGCCAGGACCCACATCGGGATGGAGATCTCCTTGAAGCGGCCGGCGATGGCGTGGGTGACCACGTAGGAGATCACACCGATCAGGATACCGTCGGAAATACTGTAGGCGACCGGCATCATGATGATGGTGATGAAGGCCGGGATGCTCTTGCAGTAATCCTCCCAGTGAATGCGCTTGATGGACGGCATCATCATCACACCGACGATGATGAGGGCCGGAGCCGTGGCGGCACTCGGGATGGACAGGAAGATCGGCGAGAAGAACAGGGCCAGGGCGAAACAGACCGCCGTGGAGAAGGCGGTGAGGCCGGTACGGCCACCTTCGCCGACACCCGCGGCGCTCTCGACGTAAGTCGTCGTGGTGGAGGTGCCGAAGCAGGCGCCCGCCACCGTGGCGATGGAGTCGGCCAGGAACATCTTCTCGGCACCGGGAACGTTGTCGCGCGGACCGTCATCGGGGATGAGGCCGGCACCCTGGTGCACGCCGATGATGGTGCCCATCGTGTCGAACATGTCAACGAAGAGGAAGGTGAATACGACCACCAGCATATCCCAGCTCAGGATCTGCCCGAATTCAAACTTGCAGAAAATCGGATCGATGCTGTGCGGCATGGAGAGCAGCTGCAGCGCACCGGCGTCATTGTGGGCAAGCTGCGTCACGGCCATGCCGGTCGCGGGATCCTTGATCACCAGGCCGAGGAGCGTGGTGAGGATGATACCGATGAGGATGCCGCCGCGAACCTTGAGCATCACCAGGCCGGACGTGATCATGAGGCCCAGCATCGCCACGAGGGCCGTGCCCTGGGTGATCTCGCCGAGGGTCACGAGCGTGGAATCGGAGTTGACGATAATTCCGGCGTTCTGGAAACCGATGAAGGCAATAAAGAGGCCGATACCGGCGCCGATAGCCTTCTTGAGTGTGCCCGGAATGGCGTTCAGCAGCAAGGTGCGGACCTTGGTGACCGTCATGATGATAAAGAGGATACCCTCGAGGAACACGGCCGTCAGGGCGAACTGCCAGGAGTAGCCCATCGTCAGGCAGACCGTGTAGACGAAGAAGGCGTTCAGGCCCATGCCCGGGGCCAGGGCGAACGGCTTCTTGGCGTAAATCGCCATGATCAGCGTACCGACGATGGCGGCCAGCGCGGTGGCGGTGAAGACCGCTCCGCCGGGCATGCCGTCCAGGGCGCTGAAGATGCTGGGATTGACGGCCAGGATATAGGCCATCGTCAGGAAAGTGGTGATACCCGCCACAATCTCGGTCCGGACGTTATGCTGCGCGGGGTCCAGACCGAAAGCCTTGTTCAGGAAGTTGGACATGGTTGCTGTTGACTAGAAGACCCACTTGATACCGGCGCAGGGACGGCACCAGAAACCCTTTGCAGAAGCGAAATCGTAGGCGAGCTCGATCTCGCCGCCGATATTAAGGTTGTCGCAGCCGAAGTGCTGGCCGATGTTGTACCAGAGCTGGGGTTCGGAGATGAACACGACGCGGGACAGTTCCGGCAGGATTTGGCTAAGGTTGTGGTCATACACATACGCTCCCGGTCCCCAGTGGTCCTCCCACCAGAAATCGGCGAAACCGGAGAAGCGGAGGCCCTTCACGCCGAAGAGATCCTGGAAGCCCCAGACGAGGGTGAACTGGAGCGGGACCTGCTGCGTAGCTCCGAGAATCTTCTTGTAGAGCACCTTGATGTTGAACGTATTGTTGAAGTCGGCGCTGTGGATGAAATAGTCAAGGCCGGCGAGGAACGCATGGTTGACGCCATAGCCGAGGCCGAGGCCGCCGTTGTACTCCACCTGGAGGCTCAGCGGGGCGATCGCGCTGTTCTGCCAGAAATTCAGGCAACGCGCGATCTCAAAGTACGTGCTGGACGGGGAGACGTTCCTGTTCGCCGCATTCTTGCCGTTGTAATCATAATCGATGAAGAAGAAGGTGTTGCCCCAATTGTCGTTGTAGAAGCCTTCGAGGGTCGTGGTCACGTGCTGACGGTCCGATCCGAAGTCATAGAAGATCTGGAGATTGGTCTGCGCCTTTGCTCCTTGAGCAAAAAGCAATGCGGCGGTAGTCACCGCCATGAGGAATACTTTTTTCATCGTATGAAACTAAAGGTAAACTATCAAACTTTGATGATGGACTGCACGTCGACGCCCGCGGGCATTTGCTCGCGGCCGTTCAGCTCTTCCAGCTCGATGATGAAGTTGATCATGAGCTGCCTGGGATGGAAGTATTTGTCCATCATCCGGGCCGCGGCGCCCACCGTGCCGCCCGTGGCGAGCAGGTCATCGTGGATCAGCACCACGTCGTCGGGCGTGATGGCATCCTTGTGGATCTCGATCGTGTCGGGGCCGTATTCTTTCATGTAGCGCTCGCTGTAGGTGTCCGCCGGGAGCTTGCCCGGCTTGCGGGCCATCACGAGACCTGCGCCGAGACGGATCGCCAGGGCGGGAGCGATCACGAGGCCGCGGGTCTCCATGCCCACCACCTTGGTGATGCCTTTGTCCTTGTACATTTCGTAGAGGGTATCGACGACCTCCTTCAGGCAGGCGGCGTCTTTGAAGAGGGTGGTGACATCCCAGAAGAGGATGCCCTTGACGGGGAAATCCGGAACGGTGCGGATGTGGGAAATCAGGTTTTCTACACTCATAACTGTACGAATGACATACGAAGATACAATTTTTCCGCGAGATTTTACTTACATTTGTCTTGAATAATTGACTATGCAGAAAAGAAGTGCAAAGGGCCGGAAGCCGTCCGGCCGCAAGAGATCCGGCGAAGGCAGCCGGAAGACTTTCCCCCAGCTGGTCGGGAAAGTGCAGATGACCCGCGAGGGATTCATCTTTGTCATCGTGGACGGCCAGGAGGACGATATCTTCGTCAAGGCGTCCAAGACCCGCCACGCCCTGCAGGGCGATCTGGTGCGCGTGGCCGTGACGCGGATGAAAGGCGGAGACATCCGCCGCCGCGAGGGCGAGGTCGTGGAGATCCTCGAGCGTTCCACCCGCCCTTTCGTGGGCTATTATCATACCGTCGGGGCGCAGGCCTGGGTCCTGATGCAGAGCAAGACGATGCCGTACGACATCCAGGTGGATGCCGAGGCGGCCGCGGCGATGGGCGCGCAGGCCGGCATGAAGGTGGCCGCGGTCGTGGACCGCTGGGACCGCCGCGATCCGGGTCCTTTCGGCCATCTGGTCGATGTGCTCGGGCAGCCCGGCGACAACGATACCGAGATGCACGCCATCCTGGCGGAGTTCAATCTCCCCTACCGTTTCTCTCCCGAGGTGGAGAATGCCGCCGACAAGATTTCCGACGAGATCACGGCGGAAGACCTGAAGGGGCGCAAGGATTTCCGGGATACGTTCACGTTCACCATCGACCCCGCTGACGCGAAGGATTTCGACGACGCGCTGTCGTTCAAGGCGCTCCCAAACGGGAATTACGAGGTCGGCGTGCATATCGCCGACGTGTCTTACTATGTCCGTCCCGGCTCGCCGGTGGACAAGGAGGCGCGCGATCGCGGAACGTCCGTCTATCTGGTGGACCGCACCGTCCCGATGCTTCCGGAGAAGCTCTGCAACAAGCTCTGCTCGCTCCGGCCGAACGAGGAGAAGCTGACCTTCTCGGCCGTATTCGAGATGACGCCGAAGGCGGAGATCCGCTCCCGCTGGATCGGCCGCACCGTCATCAATTCCAATTTCCGCCTCGACTACGATCAGGCGCAGGAGATCATCGAAGCTGCGGCCGGCAGCGGGCAACTGCCTCCTGAAGAAGCTGCGGCCGGCAGCACCTTGCCCCCGCAAGACTTCGCTTCGCTCATCCCCCCCACTGCAGAGCAGCGGGTCCCCCCCGTTTACGAGGCCACGGGTGGCCACGGTCCTGCGGGGGCAAGTGCTGCAGATCCGCAGCTGACAGAGGCGATCCGGACGCTCCATAAACTGGCCAGCATCCTGCGGGAGAACGAGCGGAAGAACGGGGCGATCGATTTCGACCGCCCGGAGATGAAAGTGGAGGTGGACGAGACGGGCAAACCGATCCGCGTCTACCAGAAGATTTCGAAAGAGGCCAACTGGCTGATCGAGGAGTTCATGCTGCTGGCGAACCGTACGGTGGCGGAGTTCGTCGCGACGGGCGGACAGATGAACGGCGTGGCGCAGAAGAACGCCAAGACCTTCGTCTACCGTATCCACGGCGAGCCCAACGAGCTCAAGCTCGAGAACCTCTATACTTTCGCCAAGGGCTTCGGCTACCGCATCCCGAACCAGCATGCGACAGGCGGCCGCGCCGCGGCCAAAGACCTCACCGCCCTGCTGGATTCCGCCAAAGGCAAACCGGAGTTCGCCGCCCTGGAGAACCTCGCGCTGCGCGCCATGGCGAAGGCCTGCTACAGCACCGACAACATCGGCCACTACGGCCTCGCGTTCAAGTTCTACACGCATTTCACCTCCCCGATCCGCCGCTACCCCGACCTCATGGTACACCGCCTGCTGGCCCGTTATCTCGACAACGGCGAGAGCGCCAAGAAGGACAAGTTCGAGGAGGAGTGCCGCTACGCCTCCGAGCGCGAGCTTGTGGCGGCGGACGCCGAGCGCACCTCCACCAAGTACAAGCTGGTCGAGTTCATGATGGATAAGATCGGCGAAGAGTACGACGGACACGTGTCCGGCATTACCGAATGGGGCATGTACGTGGAGATCGAGCCGACCAAGATCGAGGGCATGGTGTCCGTGCGCGACATCAAGTCCGACTTCTACGAATTCGACGAACCGCGCTACCGGCTGGTCGGCAAGCGCCGCCACCACCAGTTCCGCCTCGGCGATCCGGTCCGCATCCGGGTCAAGAGCGCCAACCTGGAGCAGCGCCTGCTGGATTACGAACTAATTGAAACCCAAGAATAACACACTGAGATTATGGCCAACAACAATTCATTGCTCACTTTCCTGGCCGGTGCCGTGACCGGTGCCGCCCTGCTGCTCCTCGCCAACACCGAGAAGGGTGAGGAGGTCGTCAACGACATCAAAGAAAAAGGCTCCGAAGCCTTCAACAACGGCCGTGCCGCCGTCCTCCGCGGACTCGACAAGATCGATGACGCGCTCGAGAATGCGCGCCAGACAAAAAAAGCTCCCAAAAAGGAGGAGTAGGCTACGGATGCGTAGTCAGGAACTTCCAGCCGGATACGGCCGGAAGGAATGATACCTTCCCTTCGGCAGCAGGAATCAATACTGCTTCGCCGGGGGAAAGTGTCGTTTCGTCCCGCTCCGTGCGTATCGTTCCCGAGCCGGACAGGCCGATCGCAATCAAGAAAGGAGATTCGCCGGTCAAGCCGGCGAATGACGTTTTTTCGTCATCCCCGACCTGATCGGGGATCTCAATCCACTTGGTCAGATCATACAGCGTCGTGGTGAAGTACGGGCAGCGGACGAGCTCTATGGGCTCGTTCTGCTTCGGCTCGTAGCGCGTGCGGTACTCCGGATACACCTGATAATCAATCGCATCCTTCGCCTCCTGCGTATGCAGCTGGCGCGGCTTGCCATCCAGTCCGGGACGGTTGTAGTCGTAGATACGATAGGTGATATCGGAAGTCTGCTGGATCTCGGCGAGATAGCATCCGCCGCCGATGGCGTGGATGCGGCCAGAAGGCAGGAAGAACACATCGCCGGGTGCGACGGCATGCTCCGCCAGCACATCGGTGATGCGGTCCTGTTCCACCAGGCGGACATAGTCGTCGGGCGTGATCGGCTCCTTGAGACCGGAAATCAGCTTTGCGCCGGGCTCGGCGCCGATCACGTACCACATCTCCGTCTTGCCGCTGCAGCCGTGGCGCTTCGCGGCCAACTCGTTGTCCGGGTGCACCTGGATGCTGAGGTCGCGCTTCGCGTCGATGAACTTGATCAGCAGCGGGAACTGCCCGGGATACAGGTCCGTGATCTTCTTGCCGGCTTCCGGGCCTTCGGCCACCACCGATTCGTTGCCCGGGACACCGGAGAGCACCCAGCTCTCGGTGCCCCAGACAAGGGTCTTGAGAATCGGCGTAAATTTGTACATAACTGTTAGATAAGCGGTTCGGCGGTCATCGCGGCGGGCTGCGGGATACCCATCAGTTTGAGGATGGTCGGCGCCACGTTGCAGAGGGCGCCATCTTTGACCGTCTTCACGGCGTCGCCGGCGTTCATCACGACGAACTGCACCGTGTTGAGGGAGTGGGCCGTGTTCGGCGTTCCGTCCGGGTTCACCTCGAAGTCGGCGTTGCCATGGTCGGCGGTCAGCAGGACCACGTAGTCGTGGGCAATCGCCGCCTCAACCACCTTGCCGACGAGCTTGTCGATGCACTCGACCGTCTTGGTGACGGCGGTGTAGACACCCGTGTGGCCCACCATGTCGCCGTTGGCAAAGTTCAGGATGATGAGGTCCTCCTTCTCGGTATTGATGACGTTGATCAGCTTCTCGGCCACCTCGGGGGCGCTCATCTGCGGCAGCAGGTCGTAGGTCGGCACCTTCGGGGAATTCACCAGGATGCGGTCCTCGTTCTCGAACTGCAGCTCGCGGCCGCCGTTGAAGAAGAAGGTCACGTGGGCGTATTTCTCCGTCTCGGCGATGCGCAGCTGGCGCTTGCCGGCCTTGCGTTCACCAGTTCCTTGTCGAAGAGGATGTGCACGCCGGTGAAGGAGGCGTCGTACGGGGTCAGGCAGCAGTAGTACAGCGGCAGGGTGTGCATCCCCTCTTCCGGCATATCCTTCTGCGTAAGTGCCGCCGTCAGCTCGCGGGCGCGGTCGTTGCGGAAGTTGTAGAAGATGATGGCGTCGCCTTCCTCCACCTTGGCCAGCGGAGCGCCGGCGGCGTCGGTGATGACGATAGGCTTGACGAATTCGTCGGTCACATCGGCGTCATAGGACGCCTGGATGCCCTCGATGGCGGATTGGAAAGCCGCGCCCTTGCCCTCGACCAGCAGGTCGTAGGCCTCTTTCACGCGGTTCCAGCGCTTGTCGCGGTCCATCGCATAGAAGCGGCCGCAGACAGAAGCGATCTTGCCCGTGGTTTCGGCCATCTTGCCCTCGAGCTCCTCGAGGAAGCCCTTGCCGCTGCGCGGGTCGGTGTCGCGACCGTCCATAAAGGCGTGGACGTAAACCTGCTCCAGGCCGTATTCCTTCGCGACGCGGAGGAACTCATACACGTGCTCCAGGGAGGAGTGCACGCCGCCGTGGGAGGTGAGGCCCATCAGGTGGAGCTTCTTGCCGGAGGTCTTGACATAGTCGTAGACCGCCTTTATCTCGGCGTTCTCGAGGAATTTATGGTCACGGACGGCCATGTTGATCTTGACGAGGTCCTGGTAGACCACGCGGCCGGCGCCCAGGTTCATGTGGCCGACCTCGGAGTTGCCCATCTGCCCGTCCGGCAGACCGACGTATTCGCCGCAGGCCTGCAGGTGGCCGTAAGGATATTTCGCACGCAGGCCGTCGATGACCGGCGTGCCCTGCGCCCAGATGGCGTTGGAATAATTGTGTTCGCCCTCGCCCCAACCGTCGAGGATCATCAGAAGTACTTTTCTATTCATAATCGTTTCTATTTGTTCTGTTGAGATTCGCCGATCAAGTCGGCGAATGACGAAAGGTTTAGTCAATCAAACCCCTGCCGCGGAGCATCGCCTGCGAGTCGGGCTCGCGGCCGGCGAAGGTCTTGTAGAGGGTCATCGGCTCCTCGCTGCCGCCCTTCTCCAGGAAGGTTTCCTTGAACTTCTTCGCGAGCTCCAGGTCATACGGCCCGTCCGGGGAGGCGGCGAAGATGCTGAAAGCGTCCTTGTCCAGGACCTCGGCCCAGAGGTAGCCATAGTAGCCGGCGGCGTAACCGCTGGAGAAGATATGGTTGAAGTAGGTCGAACGGTAGCGGAAGGTGATCTCCGGGATCAGGCCGATCTCGTCGGCGATTTGCTTCTCGAAGGCGTCGATATCCACGCCCTTCGTCGAAGCCAGCTCATGCCAGCGCATATCCAGGATGGAAGCGGCGCAGAGTTCCGTGGTCATGAAGCCCTGATTGAACTTCTTGGCGTCGAGGATCTTCTTCACCAGTTCCTCCGGGATGGGCTCGCCGGCGGCGTTCTTGGCATATTTCGCGAGCAGCGCAGGCTGGAAGGCCCAGTTCTCGTTGAACTGCGAGAACATCTCCACGAAGTCGCGCGTGACGTTGGTGCCGCTCACGGATGCATAGTGGCACTTGGTCAGCAGGCCGTGCAGGGCATGGCCGAACTCATGGAAGGTCGTCTCCACCTCGTCGATGGAGAGGTAATCGTCGGAGAAGTTGCAGACGTTCACGATGATCGGGCGGACGTCTTTGCCGTCGGCATCCACGTACTGCTCGCGGACATTGTTCATCCATGCGCCGCCGCGCTTGCTCGGACGCGGCTTGTAGTCGGTCGTGAAGATGCCCATCAGTGAACCGTCCGCGGCCGTCACCTTGTAGGCGCGCACCTGCGGGTTGTACACCGGCACGCCCTCCAGGCGCTCGAAATTCACGCCGTACAGGATATGCGCGTTGGTGAAGATGCCGTTCACGACGCTGTCGATCTGGAAATACGGCTTGGTCTGCGACTCGTCCAGGTCATATTTGGCCTTGCGGACCTTCTCGGCATAGTACCACCAGTCCCAGGGCTCGATCTTGGAGCCGGCCGGCAGTTTGCCCTCCTTGACCTCCTGGTCCATCACGGCCTGCATATCGGCCAGTTCGGTCTTGGCACGGGCCACGGCGGCTGCCATGATTTCGTTCAGGAATTTATCCACGGTCCTGGTGTCGCCCGCCATCTTGTTGGCCAGGATGTAGGCCGCTGCGTTGGGATAGCCCAGGATCTTCGCCTTCTCGGCGCGCAGGTCGAGCACCTCCAGCAGGAGCTGGCGGTTGTCGAACTCGTTGCCGCGGTGGCCGCGGGCGGTATAGGCCTCGTTGTACTGGCGGCGCAGCTCGCGGTCCTCCGTAGACGTCATCTTGTCGGGATAGGCGGCCACGCTGAAGCCGAATCTGTCCAGGAAATCATTGGACTCGGCGAGGATGTTGTTGCCGATCTTCTGCGTCTTGGCGGCGATGTCGGCATTGATCTCGCGCAGGCGCGCCTGCTGCTCCTCGGGCAGGCCGATACCTTCGCGCTCGAAGGACTCGAAATGCTTCTTCAGCACCATCTGCTGCTCACGGGTCAGGCCGCTCTGGTCGCCATTGTACACGGCAGCGACGCGGTTGTAGAGCGCCTTGTTGAAGGAAATATTGTCCGAATGCTCGCTCATCAGGGGGATGGCTTCCTCTTCGACGGCGGCCAGCGCGTCGGTGCGGTCGGTCTCGGTGATGTTGTAGAATACGCCCACCACCTTGCTGAGCAGCTTACCGGAGAGCTCCAGCGGAGCGATGGTATTCTCGAAGGTGGGCGCGTCCGGATTGGACGTGATGGCGTCGATCTCGGCGTTCTGCTGCTCGATGCCCGCCTGGATGGCGGGAATGAAGTCGGCGGGCTGGATCTTGTCGAACGGCGGAATGCCGTACGGGGTGTCCCATTCCGTCAGGAAGGGATTCACGCGGTTGTTGCAGGCTGTCATGGCAAGGATGATGGCTGCGAGGGCGATTACTTTTTTCATTTATTTACTTATGGTTATATACGTGGGATAGTGGTCGGAGTATCCGTTGATGAACTGCCCGCCGGAGAAGGTCCGGAAGGGCGTGCCGGCGTAGCGGCCTTCCTGCTGGACCAGGAAAGGCGGATTGAAGACGTAGCCGTAGTGCGTCTCGTCGCTCTTGCAGATATGCAGGCTGCCCTGCGCATCGGTGTCCGTCAGGGCGCCGTTCACGAAGATGCAGTCGAAGATGTTCCACTCGCCGTGGTACTCCTCCGTGCCGAAACCGTCCTTGTGCATGCGCAGGAACGGGGAGAAGAGTTCGCCTTCGGCCATCTCTCCGATGGTCTCGCGGCCGCGCAGGTAGTCCGTCATGCAGACGTCCTCCGGGTTGTCGTTCATATCGCCCATCACGACGATGTTGATGCCCTCGTACCGCTGCTCGAGCGTGAAAATGTCCTCCCGGACAATTTCCGCGGCGCGGCAGCGCAGGTCGCTCCCCTTCCCGCCGTTGCGCGAAGGCCAGTGGCAGACATAGACCGCGAACACCTCGCCGGCCAGCACGCCGCGCACGCAAAGCACGTCGCGCGTCTTGAACTCGGCCTGCTCCGCGGGGGTCTTCTCGAAGACGATGCCGCTCGCGCTGTTGAAATCGTAGGGCAGCGCGCGGACGTCCACCACCTTGAACTCTTCCGGACGGTAGAGCAGCGCACAGTCGATGCCGCGCACGTCCGGGCCCTCCACGTGGACGAACTTGTAGCCCGCCTCGGCGATCTCCGGGCGCGCCACGAGGTCCTCGAGCACGCGGTCGTTCTCGACCTCGGCGAGGCCAAGCAGGGTGTGCCAGCGGCCGTTCTTCTCCGCCATCGCGGCAATCACGGACGCGATGTTGGAGAGTTTCTTCTCATATTTGTCCGGCGTCCAGGCATTCTCCCCTTCCGGGGTGAAGGCCAGGTCGTTCTTGCCGCGATCGTGCTCCGTGTCGAAAAGGTTCTCGACATTGTAGAAACCGATCACGTAGGCGTCTTCCGGGATGAACGCCGTGCAGCCGGCGAGCAGCGCCAGCACCACGGGGAAAAGAAACAGGGTCCTGATTTTCATAACTTACAAAGTTACGTCTTTTTCCCGAAAAAGAAAGCGGCCCGGACCGCAGGGTCCAAGCCGCTTGTCTTGAATATTCAAACCTGAACTAGAAGAACAGACGGGCGCTGAAGAGCATCTGCCAGGTGTTGAAGGTGCTGCGATAGGTCTTCACGGTCGGAGCGGTGAAGGTGTACTTGCCACTCTTGTACTCGAGGATGTTCTCCGTGCTGACCTGCTTGCAGAGACCCCAGTTGGAGTTCAGCAGGTTGGCGACATTGTTGATGTCGACACCGATCTGCAGGGTCGTCGGCTTGTTGGCGACGTTGATGATGAAGTCCTGGGCGATCTTGACGTTGATCCGGCTCATCCAGGGAGCGGCCTTCGCGCCACGCTCGGAGTACTCTCCACGGTGAGCGCTGAGGTAGCTGTCCTGCTGGATGAACTGCTTGAATTCAGCCTTGTTCTCCTCGCTGGTGAACGGCATGTCAGCCAGCTGGGCATCCGTCGGGATGTAGATCAGGTTGTAAGCACCGCCGATACCGGTCAGGTCGCTCTTGAAGGTGTAGGAGTAGCGGGTGTAGGAGTAGCTGCCCACGTAGCAGTGGTTGTAGCCCTCGTAGAAGATACCGATGGTGGTAGCCAGGTGCTTGCCTTCCGGAATGCGGTAGCTCACGTTGGCGATCACGCGGTTCGGGCTCACATAAGCGGAGTGGCCAAGCTCAGGCACGTTGGAACCGTTCACGCTGTAGTTGCCGCCGGAGAACAGGGAAGAAACCTGGTCGCCGTAGCCTTCCTGGATGGACTTGGAGTCGGCACGGGTGTAGGCAGCCATGAGGCTGAGGCCGAAGTCGAAGTTCTTGGACAGCTGTGCGGTCACGGAGTAGTAGGTACCGTGCAGGCCGATGTTGGTCAGGTAGTACGGAGCGACGGTGCTGCCCATCGTGTTCTTGATGTTCTCGGAGGTCCAGTGGGTACGCTCCTTCGGCTCGCCGGGGAGCTTGACCTTGTCCTGGGTGTAACCCAGACGCTTGGCGTACACGCTGTTCAGATCGTAGTTGTAGATACCTTCGACGGAACCCTTGATGCCCCAAGGCAGCTCGAAGTCGATGGCGAGGGAGCTCTTCCAGGTGGTCGGCATCTGGAGGTTCTTGTCAAGAATCGTGGCGCCGGTCGGGGCAGCCAGATCCTGGGCCTTGAACGTACCGCCGTAGATGTCCTTCAGGATATCCTCAACATTGGCATGGAAGTTCGGCGTGTTCGGGTTGGTACCGTCCGTATCGATGTACTGGGCCTGCAGGCAGTTGCTGTTGCCGGCCACGGAGACGATCCACACGAACGGGATACGGCCGGTGTAGAGGCCGCTGCCGCCGCGGACGACAAGCTTGCGGTTCTTCAGGACGTCCCAGTTGAAGCCGATACGCGGGCTGAGGTTCAGGCGGGCCTTCGGCATGTCGCCGGTGCTCATGCCCATCATGGAGCGGCTGCCGGCGGCAAGGCCGAGGAACTCCTTGTTCACGTTGCCCGCGATGTTCGGGAAGAACGGAAGCTCGGCACGCAGACCGACAGTCAGCTTGAAGTAGTCGCTGAAGGTGATTTCGTCCTGGATGTAGGCGGACACCTGATGGTAGTCGAAGGACGGGAAGACCTGGGCGAGGTCGTCACGGTTGGAGTGGGTGATGGCGAAGGCCACGGGCTTGCCGCCGGCCGTGAAGGAATCCCAGCTGTCATAGACATAGTAGCCGAGACCACCCTGCATGTAACCGTTCTTGGTATTGTCGTACTCGTACTGCAGACCGGCCACGAAATTGTTCTTGCCGACGGTGTAGGTGAACTCGTCGGTAGCCACGATGGTATTCACGTCGCGGAGGTTGCCGTAGGTGAAAGGATCCGGACCAAAGGAGGTCAGGACAGCCTTGTTGGTGCCGTAGTTCTCGAGGATATCCACGGTCGGGAAGTTGCCGCCGACGAAGCCGCGGGGCTCATTCTGGTGGGACCAGGTGACGCGGAACATGTTGGTGCCGCGGCCGTCGAAGAGACGGGAGTTGAGCTCGGCAGCCAGGGAGGTGAAGTTCTGGTCCGTCGTGTACCGGTTGGACTCGAAGTACTGGGAATAGGTGGAGGTACGGCCGTAGGTGTTACGGTTGTACGGGTTCGGGTTGATCGGGTTGACCGAGTTGGACGGGCTGGAAGCCGTCGCGTTGTGCGTGTGGCTGAAACGGATGTTCAGCTTGTTGTTGTCGTTGATGTTCCAGTCCAGACGGGCCATCACCTTGTAGTCCGGGGTGCTGATGGAATAGCCCTGGTAGCGGCCCGGGTTGTACTTGTAGGTCTTGTCGAGGTAGCTGAGAACCTCCTCCATGAACTCCTTGGTCGGACGGACGACGTCCTTGTTCGGCTCGAAGTTCGGATCCACGCGGGTGCCGGTAGCCGAGCTGACCACCTTGCTGGAGCCGGGGACCACGTCGGAGCTGTACTCGGCGTTCACGAAGAAGAAGAGCTTGTTCTTGACGATCGGGCCACCCACGGTGAAACCGACGGTATTGTCAAGGAAGTCGCTCTTGTTCAGATCCTCGCCCTCGATCTTGTAACCGCGGACAGCCTGGGAGGTATAGTAGTCATAGACGGAAGCGTGGAACTCGTTGGTACCGCTCTTGGTCACGGCGTTGATGGCACCGCCGGTGAAGCCGGAGTGGCGCACGTCGAACGGGGTGATGTTCACGCTCATCTGCTCGATCGCATCGAGGGAGATCGGGGCGCCGCCGGCAGGCAGGTTGGAACCGATACCGAAAGCGTTGTTGAACGCGGCACCGTCCACGGTGACATAGGAAGAACGATAGTTACCGCCGCCGACGGCCAGACCGTTGGAAGTCGAGGAGGCCTGCGGGGTGAGTTTCATCACGTCGTTCATGCTGCGGCTGACCGTAGGCATGGACTCCATGGTACGCTGGCTGACGGAAGTACCGGCGCCGGAGCGGTGAATGTTCATATTGGACAGGGTGCCGTCGGCCACGAACACGGCAGCATCCAGGCTGATCGAGTCGTCTTCGAGGGTGGCATCCACCGTCAGAGTCTCACCCAGGGGGGCGTACAGGTTCTTGTTCTCGACGGTGCGATAGCCCATCATCTGAACGGAGACCGTGTAGGGGCCACCAGGAGTGACGTTGTTGATGCGGAAGTTTCCGTTCTTGTCCGTAACGGAATAGTAGGTCGCAGCCGTCGGCTCATAGACAGCCACCACCGTAGCACCGACGACGGCACCCTCCTTGTCGGTCACGTGACCGCCGAAGGACGAGGTCGTCACCTGCGCAGCAGCAGAAACAACGAAAAGCATTGCCGCAAAAGACAGCAATAAACTCTTGATAGAATTTTTCATAACTGATTGATAATTATGGTATAAAATATTTGTTACCGGGTCAGGTCTTCTTACGCGCCGCAAAGATACTCCACGATTTTGAATCAACCAAGTTCTTTAAGAAATTTTTATCAACAATTATTGCTATCTTTGCCGCGAATTATAAACACCACGAGGACAGATTTGACTGCTTGCAACCTCGTCAAAAATGCTAAAAAGATGAACTACCTTTTCACATCGGAGTCCGTCTCCGAAGGTCATCCCGACAAGGTCGCTGACCAGATTTCCGACGCCATTCTCGACGAATTCCTCCGGCAGGATCCGGAGGCGCACGTCGCCTGTGAAACCTTCTGCACCGCCGGCCTAGTGGTCGTGGGCGGCGAGGTCAATTCCGAGCGCGCCTACGTCGACATTCCCGGCACGGTCCGGCGCGTCATCGCCCGCATCGGCTACACCAAGGCCGAATACGGCTTCGACGCCGCTTCCTGCGGCGTCATTTCCACCATCCACGAACAGAGCGCCGACATCGACCGCGGCGTGGACCGCGAGGAGCCGGCCGAGCAGGGCGCCGGCGACCAGGGCATGATGTTCGGCTACGCCAGCACGGACACGGAAGAATACATGCCCCTCGCCCTGTCGCTCTCGCACAGGCTCCTGCAGACCCTCGCCGACATCCGGCACAACCATCTTGAACTGATGCCCTACCTCCGTCCGGACGCCAAGGCGCAGTTCACCATCGAATTCACCGGCCGCCGTACCCCCGTGCGCGTGCACACCATCGTCCTGAGCACGCAGCATGACGAGTTCGACACCGACGAGCGTATGCACGCGCGTATAGAGAAAGATGTCCGGGAGATTGTGCTCCCGCGCCTGATCGCCACGCTCCCGGAGCGCACGGCGAAGCTCTTCGACGGCACGGCCATCCTCCACGTCAACCCCACCGGGAAATTCGTGATCGGCGGTCCTGCCGGCGACACCGGCCTGACCGGCCGTAAGATCATCGTGGACACCTACGGCGGACGCGGCGCCCATGGCGGCGGCGCCTTCTCCGGCAAGGACCCGTCCAAGGTGGACCGCAGCGCCGCCTACGCCGCCCGCTACCTGGCCAAGAACCTCGTGGCCGCGGGCGTGGCGGACGAATGCCTCGTCCAGTTGGCCTACGCCATCGGCGTGGCCGAGCCCGTGAGCGTCTTCGTGGACACCTACGGCACGCGCCACACCGCGGAATCCGACGCGGAGATTGCGGAAAAGATCCGCAAAATGTTCGACCTGCGCCCCGCCGCCATCATCCGGCGCTTCGGCCTGAAGAACCCGATTTACGAACCCACCGCCGCCTACGGCCACATGGGCCGCAAGCCCTATGTCCAGGACGGCATCCAGTTCTTCGGCTGGGAGCTGCTGGACAGCGTGGACGACATCAAGCAGGCCTTCGCACTATGAGCAAGGAGAAGAAGCCCCAGCAGGTGAGGATCACCAACAAGCGGGCGTCGTTCGACTACGAGTTCCTCGAGGAGTACGACGCCGGCATCGTGCTGGTGGGCACGGAGATCAAGTCCATCCGCGCCGGCAAGGCTTCGCTCCAGGACGCTTACTGCTATTTCTCCGGCGGAGAGCTCTACGTGCGCGGCATGAACGTCGCCACCTACTTCTGGGCGTCCGCCTGGAGCAGCCACGAGCCGCTGCGCGACCGCAAGCTGCTGCTCACCCGGCGTGAACTCAAGCACCTCGCGCAGGCGGTCAAAACCAAGGGCCTGACGATCGTCGCCGTGCGGATGTACATCAATGCCGGCGGCTTTGCCAAACTGCACATCGCCCTGGCCAAGGGCAAGAAGGAGTTCGACAAGCGCGCGACCATCAAGGAGAAGGACATCCGCCGCGAGATGGAACGAGAATAATTCCGCCCCATGCCCCGCTTCAAACATAGCATCATCGCCGAGCTACCCGCCCCGGAACAGCTTGATTTCGAGCAGCTTGCGCGGGATTATGCCGACGGCGCCTGCGACCTCGTCGTGGTGCTCGGCCCCACGGCTTCCGGCAAGACGCGCTACGCCGTGCGCCTCGCGGAACAGCTGGGCGGCGAGATCATTTCGGCGGATTCCCGCCAGGTCTACCGAGGCATGGACATCGGCACGGGCAAGGACCTCGCCGAATACGGCACCGTCCCCTACCACCTCATCGACATCGCCGAACCGGGTACGCAGTACAACGTCTGGCAGTTCCAG
This sequence comes from uncultured Bacteroidia bacterium, assembly GCA_902798975.1. Lineage (GTDB taxonomy): Bacteria > Bacteroidota > Bacteroidia > Bacteroidales > UBA932 > Cryptobacteroides. The sequence continues at coordinate 42,054 of CADBYT010000013.1, forward strand.
CAGGATTTCCTGCGGGCCTGGACCGATATCCGCAGACGCGGCGCCGTGCCCATCCTCTGCGGCGGCACGGGGATGTACATCAACGCCGTCACGCGCGGCTACGATTTCTCGGAGAAGATGCCGCTGAGCGCCGCCCGGGAGAGTTCTCCGGATCGCGAAGGATTTCCGCAGAAGCCCTTCTACATCGGTACGCTGGTGGACCGGGAAACGCGCAATGCGCGCATCGATGCGCGGCTGGACGCGCGCCTGCAGGAGGGCATGGTCGACGAGATCCGGGGGTTGCTGGAATGCGGCGTCCCCGCAGAGGTGCTCATCTCCTACGGGCTTGAATACAAATTCGTTACGCTCTATTTACAAGGCGAGCTCCCCTACGATGAAATGCGCGGGAAGCTCGCGATTGCGATCCATCAGTTCGCCAAGCGGCAGATGACCTGGTTCCGCGGCATGGAGCGCAGCGGCGCCGTCATCCACTGGGTGAAAGTCTGACGGCTTAGAAATCAGACAGATCCAACGAGGTCACGCCGACAACGTCGGTAAAGCTGACGGTCTCGGCGTTGTGCGCCTCGATCAGCAGGGATCCGGCGGAGGTGGTCGGGTAAGTGCGTGTCAGCGTCTCGTTGTAAGCAACACCCTCGCTCTCACCGTCCCAGAAGACCATGCCGGTCATGGCCACGCCGAGAAGGCCGGTCATAATCGGAACCTGGAAGGATCTGACCCCCTCGAAGCCCACGCGTACAATCTGCGGTTTACCCTCCTGGTCGATCATGATCTGCTGCGAGACGTTCCCGCTCGCGTCGGAAAACGTAATGAGCGCCCGTCGCATGGAACGGCCGGAATTGGCCTTGACGGACAGCGTGACGATGTGGGGCTCCATCGCTTTCGTGGACACGACGGACACCCAGTCTTTTCCTTCCGTGACTTCCGCCTGAATGGCGACGTTGCTGCGCAGATTGATATCGAGGGTCTGGGCCGTCGCATCGACGGTGACGCGCCCGGCGGAATCCAGCTCGATCGCATCCCGCTGGCCCTGCGTGATTTCGATCGGCACACTCAGGTCTTCACTCGTGATGGTGATGGATCCCTTTCGGCTGTCCGTTTCGTTGTTCCGGTTGATGGTGACGGTCAGTGTGCCGTCTTCTTCCGAATACTTGAGCTTGATCCAGGAAGTGGACGTAGATGCCGTCCAGGGATAATTGGCCGTGATGTTGATGACTTCCGTGCCGCCGGCGGCGTCCACGGAGATCGAAACTCTGTCCGCTTTCAGCATCGGTTGAGGTTTGCAGGCGACTACCGCCAGCGCAAAGATCAGGATATAGAGTACTTTCTTCATGGCCTTTTCTATTTAAGTCCGATTTTAAGCGAAATGTCCTTCGTCTGCGTGCCACGCGAGGTGACGCGCTCCAGGTGCAGGGTGTAGGTGGCCAGCGGGAGCTGGTTGGCGTCAATCACTATCGCATCGTCCTTTACGGTCACGCCGGTGGACACGGGAGAGCCGTTCCTGCGGAGTTCGCCCGTAGCCGTCGCGCTGAAGCTGACCGTCAGGATGCCCGTCGAAGAGACGTATTCCAGGGAAACGATTTCATCCAGGAAGACATTGTCGCCGACCTGCAGCCTGCCCACGGTCATACCTTCGTGATCATAGAGTATCGGCGTCCAGTTCGGAGTACGGGAGGAGCGGTATACCGGAGCAATATAGTCTCCGGCCTGGATGGACGTCGTGATAACGCAGTCCCAGTCGGTCAAATCCAGCCCATAACCGCGCTTGATCCCGTATTCCTTCACGGCGCTGACGATTTCGACAAGTTGATCGTTCCTGTCGTATTTGGCGAACGCAAAATCACCGGTGAAGTCATCGGTCCCGTCATTGGATATGGTTTTACAACTGACCTTAAACGCTGTCCCCGTGGAAAAGGATGCCGCCGGAGAGGTAACACCGAGATTCCAAAGGGTCAGGTTGTCCGGAGCGATGCCGCCCTCCTCTTTCTTGATACCGATGACGGCACGGTGCCCGATCACGTAATCATCAAAATTGGGCATGGCATAATAGCCGTTGCTGTTGCCGTTCCAGCCAAAGTTGATGTAGAGCATGTCGTTCTCGTCGTAGCCGGACAGCACGAAGGCGTGTCCACTTTCATAGCCCTCCGAATAACCGGCATAAACGACTGGCCTGTTCTGGTCGATTTCGTTCTCAAGCAGGGCGATCCACTGTTCCGTGTCATAGAATTTCTTGTACGCCATCAGGAGGCTGGCGTCATAGTAGAAATGCTTGATCAGTCCCGTGGCGACATCCTCAGCATAAGCGCCGGTACTCTCCGGAGAATAAGACGACTTGAGCATGATGCCGACGTCGCTCATCAGCCAGGCAACCGCATCCTTCTGTTCGTCGGTCCAGTCGACGTTAGCCTTGGTAAGCGGCATCTTGTCCCATTCGTATGTACGTTCTCCCAGTACCACGGGATCAATGGTATAGGACTTGCCGTCCTTGTCCGTCACTTTATATCCGGGCAGCGTTCCCGTGCCCCGCTCCGGCCACTGGTGATAGCGCATCACGATGGACGTGGCCGTAGCCGTACAGCCGGTGATGGCATGCTGGTCGTCATTCATCACGACGCAGTGGAGGTTATAGGGATCCCCCTGGCCCCAGAGCGCGGTCTCCAGCACCTTCGGCGAATTGCCGCGCACGGCCGCACGCGGCTCGTACGGCGCGGCACCCGCACTACGCTGGGCATCCACGATGCGGGTCCACATGTCCATCCAGGCCTTGAAGTTGTCCGGCATGCCCTGCGCGGGAATGGTTGAAGTGGTGGAATAACCGAGGATCGCAGGCACGGTATCGTCGCCGCCGGCAATCACGAAACCGCCCCGGGCATCCGTAAAGATGAAATATTCCGGATCCGAAGGGCCGGCTTTCGTCATTTTGGGTTCTTCAAACAGCAGTTGCAACTGCGGAGCGCGGGCAGGATCGGCCTGTTTCAGGAACTGCTCCGCATTGGCTTTTGCCCTGCTCATCGGGACCACGTCCGCGAATGCGGGAAGCGCGGTCGCCAGGATCAGAAGTATCGGAAGAAATTTTTTCATGCGCAAATATAAAAAAAAGCGGTGACATTTCTGCCACCGCCTTTCAAGTATCGTAGCGTTTTTATTTGCGCTTGTAGGTCACGCCGCCTGCGTAGCAGTCCTCGGCATCGCCGTTGGACATGAGCGTCATGAAGGCATTGGCACGATAGAGGTCGCCCGATTTCGTCATCGCGAAGGTGAGAGGTGCATAGTTGGTCGCCGTCGACATGTGGTCGGAGTTCAGGCCGGCGATCATGCGGCCACTCAGATGCAAATCAGCACCCACCGCCACCACAAGGCAGCCGTTCTCCTCGTCCACGGAAGCCAGGACATAATTATAGTCAAAATCTTTCCCGGGGGCACCTTCTCCGGCCCAATACGGCTCGATACCGCCGATCCACACATACTTCGTAGGCTCCTCGTCGTCGGAGACAATATAGATCGTGCTGGTATATTCATCTCCATAAGCGTCGGAGACAACGGTACCGGAATAGGTACCGGGAGCCTTGGCGTACAGCGGAATGTCCGGGACGTCGACCGTGATCACATCGGAGTACGCGGTGCCGCCGGTGGGGGAAGAAGCCACGGCTTTGATGTAGTAGGTGGTGTTCGCGGTGACGGCGCCCACCATGTTGACCGTACCGGAGGTCGGGTTCTCCACAGCCTTGAACTTGCTGCTCTTGAAGCTGGGGTCCGTGCTGGACAGGATACCCACCTCGAGGACACCCGCGTTGGCGGAAAGGCCGTCCACGGTCACGGGAACGGTCACGGTGCCGTTAAGGGCATCGCAGACCGGCGCGCCGGCGATGGTCAGGGTAGGAAGCGGAGTGAGCGGGGAGAAGCCGGCTTCCACTTCAGCCTTGCTGGGAGCAAGCTGCGAGCAGGAGGCAAACAGCAGCGACGCAGTCGCAATGACCGAAAGAATGTTGAAATATCTTTTCATGATTCTGTGCTTTTAAGATTTACTCTTCAGTACCGGTGATCCACTCATTCTGATCCGCGTCAGTGATGTGGGTGTTGTTCTGGAGCTCCTGACGGGGGATCTGGAAGTTCCAGCTCTTGGCGTGGGCCGGGAAGGCGTACTGGGCGGAAGCCAGGTGGTTGGTTCCTTCGTACTTGCGGTTGATACCCAAGCCGTTGCGGCGCAGGTCGAAGTACTCGAAACCTTCGCCCCAGAGCTCGATGCGGCGCTGCAGGAGCACGTCGTCCACGGAGACACTGGCGGAAGCCCAGGACGGGTCGCGCTTGTTCATCAGCTTGCCGAGCGTCTGCGCGGCGGCGCTGTTCTGGCCCTGGCGGGCCTGGGCCTCAGCCTGGATGAGGATCATCTCGGCGTTGCGCATGTAGATGTAATCCTGGAGCCAGGAAGCCATGTAACCGAACTTGCGGGCAGCGTACGGAAGCTTGCCGCCGGCCTGCTTGGCAGTGGCGTCACCGGCCGGACCGTTGAACAACATTTTGCGATAGTCCGTGTCAGGAATCTGATCGTAGAGGCTGCGGTCGATGCAGTGCACGCTCTGGCCGACACCGCCGTAACCGGCGCTGTCGTTGCTCATGTGCGAGAAGAAGGACGCATAAGAGGTCATGGTCTCAGTGGTGTGGTTGAAGCCCCACAGCACTTCCTTGTCCTCAACGTCCATGAAACCGGACATCAGACGGGTCCTGTCCATAATGTCGAAACCGGTCTGGGCGGCGGCGGCAGCACTCGCGGCCTTGTCCCACTGCTGGGTGAGCAGATAGTAGCGGGCGGCGATGCCCTGGGCCACCGAGTAGTTGACCTCGTTCTTGGAACCGCGGTTATAACCCTCGAGCAGCGGCAGAGAAAGATCGATGTTGCGCTCGATTTCCTCCATCAGGTCGGCATAGGTGTTGCGGCCGGACATGGCGTCCGCTTCCTCGACAGTCTTGCCGTCACGGGAAGAGTACACGATAGGCACCGCCTTGGCGTCGGTGCGGAGCGTAGCGTTCGGGGTCGTACCCGTCACGGGATCCTGGAAGATCTGGATCAGGTAGGTGTAGCAGAAGGCGCGCAGGGCGTAGGCCTGGCCGAGATAGCCGCGGAGCGTGGCGTCGGACGGGTCCTCTTCGCCGAAGAAGTCGATGACCTCGTTGCACTTCTTGAGCAGGGTGTAGTAGAAGTTCCAAAGCTGATACGGGCGAGTCCAGTTATAGGCGCCGTAATCGTGGTTGATATCATACGTACCCCAGTTCCAGGTACCGCAGATGGCGATGTCCTGACCATACATATCCAGGGTATAGACGCAGCCCAGATGTCCGAAGTCCTGGTGGCTGCCGCCACCGGTGTTGAACTGGACCATCCAGGAATAGAAGCCGTTGACATAGGAGGAGAGGAAACCGGGGTCTTCTTCCGCGATGGCGATAGCCTCGGTACCGGACAGCCGGCTGGAATCCTTCACCTCGAACTGCTTCTCGCAGGAAACGAGGGCCAGCAGGGAAACTGCAAAAATGGCAATATATTTTTTCATATCTGTATCTCCTATTGATTAGAAAGTAAGGGTGATACCACCGGAGACCGTCCGCAGGGCGGAGTAGGTGTTCCCGTTGCCACCGGAGAAGGACTTACGCACATCCATACCGCGACGGGCGGAGGTGTACCAGACATTGTCGGCGGTCACATAGACGCGGATGCCCTCGAGGCCGATCTTGCTGACAAGCTTCTTCGGCAGGGTGTAGCCGAGGGTCACGTTGCGGAGGCTCAGGTAGGAGCTGCTGGTCAGCCAGCGGGAGGAGGACTCGTTGGCGGTCTGATCGGTCATCTGCACGCGCGGAATCTCACTGCCGGGGTTGTTCGGCGTCCAGCGGTTGAAGATGTCGCGGCTCCAGTTGTTACCGGCACGGCCGGCGGTCATCAGGCCCTGGTAGACCGTATCGTTGGTCCAACCGCCGAGCTGGTAGGCGAAGTTGGCGCTGAAATCGAAGCCGTAGAAGCGCAGGGTCGTGCTGAAGCCACCGTAGAGATCAGGGATTGGGGTCTTGCCGGTCTTGTGGTAGGTAGCCTCGGAGGTGCTCGTCACCTGCTCGACCTCACCCGTCTCGTTGCCGTTCTCATCCTTGAGGTACTTGTTGTAGAGAGCGTGGCCGTTCTCGGGATTGACACCGGCCCACTCGTACATATAGTAGTTGTACAGGGAACCGCCGAGCTCACGCCAGTAGGAACCGACCTGCTTACCTTCGGCAGGATAGTCGGAAGGAAGTTTGGTGATCTTGTTCTTGTAGTGCGTACCGTTCACGGCGACGTTCCAGGAGAAGTTGCGGTTCTTGAAGATGTCGACGCTGAGGTCAAACTCGATACCGGTGTTCATCATGTCCATGTCGTTGACGAGCTGGCTCGTCGGAGCGCCCTGGGAAACAGGGAGAGGACGATAATAGATCATGTCCTTGGTCTCCTTGATGAAGTACTCGACACCGAAGCTGAAGCGGTTCCAGAGCTTACCCTCGATACCCACGTTGAAGTTGTTGGACTTCTCCCAGGTCACGTCGGGGGCGGCGCGCAGGGTCTGGGTCAGGGAAGCGGCACCGTCCACGCGGTCGATGCGGTAGAGGTTCTCGTAAACGCGGGTCAGACCGATGTTGTCGTTACCCTGCGTACCGTAGCTGGCCTTGAGGCGGAGGGCATCCACCCAGGCGACGGACTGCATGAAGGGCTCGTTCTTGACGTTCCAGGAAGCACCGACGGACCAGAAGCTGCCCCAGCGCTTGTCCTTGGCGAAGCGGGAAGAACCGTCAATACGGTAGGAAGCGGAAACGAGATAACGGTCGGCGTAGTTGTACTCGGCACGGCCGAAGAAGCCCTGCAGGAAGTACTCGCTCGTGTCGGAGGTGAGGTCCTGATAGACCGTAGCGTTCTGGAAATCAGGAACATCCTTGTTCACGAAGTTGGTCATGTGGCCGTAGAGCGAGTAGCTCTGGTCGAACTTGGTCTCGTGACCGACGAGGACGTTGAGGCTGTGCTCGCCGAAGGTCGGGGTCCAGGTGATGAGCTGGTTGGCGTTGAGCGCCGTGTAACGGCCCATTTTCTGCTCACCGCGGCCGCCCACGTTCTTGGCATCACCGCCAATCGGGGTCTGGTACTCGTTGGACTTGGTGTTGAACACGTCGTAGGCGGCGTTCACCGAAACCACGAGCTCGGGAAGGATGTTGAAGTTGATGTAACCGCGGGAGGAGATGTTGTCCCGGATCGTGCTGACCTGGGAGGACATCATCTGGCCGTAAGGGTTGGAGGTCGCAGCGTAGGCACGTCCGGTCTCGCCCCAGTCGTACAGGCGCTGGCCCTTCTCGTTGTACTGGGGAGTGCCGTTCTCGTCGTAGAGGTAGATCGGATAGATCGGGGCAATGTCCTGGCTGAACATGAAGAGGTTGGAATAGTTGTTATCCTCGTTTCCGGCGTAGATCTGCTGGTTCGTGTTGGAGTAGGCCATGTTCAGGCCGGCCTTGATGAACTTGCCGATGGAGTGATCCACCTTGGCGCGCAGGGAGATACGGGTGAAGCCGGACTGCGGAACGTAACCCTGGTCCTGCAGGTAGGAAGCGGACATGTAAGCCTGGGTCCTGTCGGAACCGCCGGAAGCGGAAACATTGTATTCCTGGCGGATGCCGGCGCGGAACACGTCACGGTTCCACACGTCATCCCACTTGCGGGTCTTGGCGGCAGCGTTGAGCTTGCCGGTGGCAGGATCGACGATGGCGGTGTCGGGAACACCCTGATAGATATTATAGGGACCGAGGACGTCGAGCAGGCTGGCGGAGGCATAGTCTCCGGCCTGGGCGAGATCCATCACGCCGGTGTAGTAGACCTGGTTGCGGATCGCTTCCCAAGCAACTTCGTAGTACTCACCCGGGTCGGTGATGATGTCATAGGAGGGAACGGAACGGGAGTTCACACCCACCTTGGCGTCGAAGTTGATGTTGACCTTGCCGGCGGTACCGCGCTTGGTGGTGATGATGATCACACCGTTGGAACCACGGGCACCGTACATGGAGTTCGCAGCAGCGTCCTTCAGGACGGTGATGGACTCCATATCCTGAGCAGGGATGGAGTTCAGCGAGCCTTCGTAAGGCACACCGTCAACCACGATAAGCGGGGCGGTGGAGGCGCTCACGGAGCCGAAACCACGGATCTGGAAGCTGGCGCCGGAACCCGGGGTACCGGAGGAGCTGGCGGTCATAAGGCCCGCGACAGCACCTTCGAGGGACTTCGCGATGTTGGAGGTCTGCATCTTCGACAGCTTCTCGCCGCTGAGCTGCGTGGCGGAGCCGGTGAAGGAAGACTTCTTCTGGACGCCGTAGGCCACGACGATGGTCTCTTCGAGGGACTCGGCATCCGGGCTGAGGGCGACGTCGATCGAACGACGGCCGCTGACGGCCACTTCCTCGTTGGTGTAACCCACCGAGCTAAAGATGAGGGTGCCGTTGGAAGGAGCGCTGATGGAATAATTACCATCCGCATCCGCGACGGAACCAATCATCGTACCCTTCAGCTGAACTGAAGCAAAAGGCACTCCGTCTCCCGTGGAGGAGTCGGAGACTTTACCTGTGACCGTGATGTTCTGGCCATAAGCCAGGGCGGTCAGCAGAGAAGCCATTGCAACCAAAAATACTTTAAATTTTTTCATTGGTTGAAATTTAATTAAACAATAAATATACTTAACCTGTCTTTTTAGTTTCTGTCTCGGTCGCCAAAGAAACAAGCGTCAAATTGGCATTAGGCAATAAACGGGCGCAAGGTCGGAATAATTTTTCAGAATTCCAAATTCGTAATCGCGTAACGAATTGAGCCAATGAGCGAATTTGACTTCAAAATCGGAAGAATCGGTGAGTTTTGAAGATTTTGAATTTCGGATTGAAAGCAAAACACAAAAATTACTTACAAACCATAATATTGAATTTTTTTAATATAGCGGGCATTACCAGCTAATTGACTGATTTCAAACGTTTTGACAACATTTCCGACAAGGCCCTCAGCCTCGTGCTGCAACACATATATTTCCTCTTTTTTACGTATCTTTGTATATTTTAGAATAGGTCTATGCGAAAACTTTCTTCTATACTGATCATTTTGATCCTGGCCGCGCAGTCGGCATTTGCGCAGGCCGTGCCGGCGCTGCTCGTCCCCGCGGATGCCCGCGCGCTGTCCATGGGCGGCGTGGCGCTGCAGCCGGACGCCAACAAACTGGCCGTCAAGGCCTTCTACAGCATGTGGGCTCCGAAAAGCGCCGGAAACACACTGGTCGGCGGTGACGTCTTTTTCCATGCCATCGGACGCGTGAGCCTTTCGTTCGAGGGCCGCGCCTTCCTGGGCAAGCCCTACGAGACCACCTTTGCACAAGGCCAGGCGGGGACAACGTTTCAACCCGTTGACTGGCTTGCCGGTGCAGGCGTAAAGGTCAGTATCTCCGATGCTTTCGCTGTCGGTGTGAAGGCCCGGATGGTCTCCTCCGCGATTGCGGAAAATGCCAAAGGACTCGCCTTCTGCGGCGATTTGAATTTCTCCTATACGGGCAGTATTGCAACGGCTTCCGTCGGCGTGCGCAATCTCGGATCCAAGATTAACTACGGCGGCGACGCCTCCTATTCCCTCCCCACCCTGGCTGCCCTGCAAGGGAGCGTGGAGCCGCTGGACGGCTTCACCATCGGCGCCGAGGTGGATTATCTTTTCGCGGGAGCGCTGATGGCCGGCCTGGGCCTGGAGTACACCATCGCGGATATCGTGTCGCTGCGCGGCGGCTTCCACTACGGCGACCCGGCGAAGGCCATTCCGACCTACGTATCGCTGGGCCTCGGCCTTCAGTTTGCCGGCGTCCGTCTTGACGCCTCCTTCCTGACCGCCTCGAAGACCCTCGGCAACACGCTGATGTTCAGTCTGGGATACGCTTTCTAAAAAAATTACGGCGCAACGATCCGGAATGCGGGCTGCTCCAGCGGCAGTTCCGCCAGGACGGGCTTCCGGCTGCGAAGCTGCGCGGCGTCCGGTGTCATTCCGCTCGCGAGCGCGAGCGTGGCGGCGAGTATCGTCTCCCGGGGATCGCCGATCTCATAGCCGTCCAGCGGATTGTCCTTGACCTCATAATCGGGTGTCAGTCCGTCCGGCATACACCGGGTGACGCCGTATTTGTCCGCGAAGCGCGAGCACATCACATAGATGCCCCACGAGGTGACGAGATCCTTGCCTTTGGCCTTGTCTCCCAGCTCTTTGGCATTTTCCTCATACCAGGCCGAAGCGCGCATCAGCAAGCCGCTGCAGAACTTTCCGCCCGTCTGCCTGCCCACGAGCGTGATATCCAGATACGGGAACAAATCGCACAGGAGACTCTCCGACGCCGACGCCGACCAGTTGTCGACGATGGCGTAGAGATGGGAAATGCCCAAATTGGCTCCTTCGGTGTTGAATTCATACCGCTTTCCGCCGGACTTGATGGAATGCCGGGTGCCCAGGCAGGTTTTCGTATCGCCGAGCGCCTCCGTGAGCCGGCTGTTGTAGACTTCCGTGGAAAGCACGCTCCCGGCGGCCACGTCCGCTTCCGGGGCCAGCATGGAGGCGAGGACTTCTTCGACGAACGCGTAACCGCCGGTATTGTAGCGCAGGTCGAGGATGAGATCGCTGATCCCGTTGCTCTTGAAGTATTTGCAAACCTCGATCAGTTCTTGGCAGGAGTCAGGAGTGAAATTGGTATAATGCAGGTAGCCCGCTTTCTTCTTCCCCAGGTCGAAGACGACGGCATAGTGGACCGGATTGTCATACATCTCGACGGCCGTCAGGGTCGTCTGCGAACCATCTCCCAGCGTGAGCGTGACCTGGTCCCCGCCTTGCAGCTCCTCGCTGGCAATCCGGCTGTAATTGGACGTAGTCAGCGTCTGCCCGTTCACCTCCCAGATTACATCCCCACGCTTCAGGCCCGCATTCCGGGCCGGGCTTTCGGCATAGGTGTAGAGGACGACCGCCACGAGGCGCGACGCCGCCTCGTCCATCGCATAGAACTTTAAATTGAATCCATACGACTTGCGGTTGCCTGTCATATAGGAATAGACCTCGTTGTAATCATCGTACAGCGCGGTCCACCTATCCACCTCCTGCCCGTTCGCATCTTTGTAACGCAGGGACTCCACCTTGGCGACGGGATCCGGCTCGCTCACCTTCCATGCATTCAGCTCGTCCCGGATTTCGTCCACCCAGAGGTAGTAGGTCCGCAGCACATTGTAAGCGAAGATGTTGACGTATTCCAGGGATTCGTCATCCTCCCCGTTCCCTCCAAAGAAGGGGACCTTGGAGCACGCGCATGCCAGCAGCAGGACCGCCGCTGCCAGGAACCATCGGGAAGATGACAGGATCCGTTTCATGCGTCAGCGTTTGGCAATGGTGAAGCGCTCTCCGCCCACGAACAGGGAATACGTCCCGCCGGGCAACGCGCGCAAATCAATGACCAGTGGGTCGAAAGGCCCGATCGTCACCGAATCAATCGAATAAACGGTGGCTCCCGCGAGGTTGACGAGTTCGACGGACACGGTCCGCTCGGATGCCGGACGAATATTGAGCCAGTCGCTGGCGGGATTGGGGAAGATGTCCATATCCTGGTAAACATTGCGCGCCAGGACGCGGAACTGGGCCGATGCCTCCGTTTTGCGGCCGTCCAGGGCCCGGACTGTCAGCGTGGCCAGGCCGTAACCCGCGGGCGTGAGCGTGAGCCTGCCGTTGGAGACGGACGTCTGGACGACATTGTCGCCGGACAGGTTGATTTCGTAGTTAAGATCCTCCTCGTCATAATCGCTGAAGTGGTGGTCCAGGCTCAGGGTCGTGAGGGCCGACGAAGCGGCGTTGATGATCTGGTCCTCGAAGGGCAGGATCAGTTCGGGCACATGGTTGGGCAGGATGGTGAAGGGATAGCTCCGTCCGGTCACGCTGCCCACCTTGATGGTGGCCGTGTAGTTGCCGGGCTCCGCCAGCAATGCGTTGATATGCAGCATGGCCCGCTCGAAGGTGCAGTCCGCCGTGGCGCCCGGGCAATCCGTGACAAGGGACACGGGAAGCTGGGCCTTGTTGTTACCACTGATCTGGACGGGCACTTCGAGGGTCTCATGCGATTTCAGCCGCCAATCCCCGGCATATGTGGTCGAGAAGCGGATATGATCCTCGTCCGGGTCCATCTGGGAGTCCTGGTAGGAGAAGGAGCCGGCCGCGTCCAGTTTGCCGCCGCCCACCGTGCGGCCCTGCAGGTCGATCGCATTCGGGTCCGCTCCGTACAGCAACGCCTCTTTGAGATCGTCCGCCGTGAAACCGGGACCGCCGAAATAGGACACCAGCAGGGCAGCTACGCCCGCGGCGTGCGGACAGGCCATCGAGGTGCCGGATTCGAAGGCGTACATGCCCTTGGCCGTGGTACTCAGAACCCATTCATCGTAATGGTAATAGGTATCGGAGCCGCCCGGGGCCAGGATATCCACCCACTCGCCATAGTTGGAGAAGCGCGGCATCTTGCCGTCCGGGCCGAAAGCACCCACGGCGACGACCGGCTCGTATTCGGCCGGCATGTCGTGCTTATAGCCCTCGTTGCCGGAGGCGAACAGAACCAGGCCACCCTTCATCGGGCCGGTCTGATTGCCGTCTGCGTCCATGCCGGCATACTGGATGAAATAATCGATGGCGTTGCGGAGCGGTGTCTCGTTATTCGCGAAATATTCGGCATACTGCGCGGCCATCTTTTCCGACGAAGCAATATAGCCCCAGCTGTTGTTGGCGATGACGGCGCCATGATCTGCCGCCCACACAAGCGCGGCCGCTTCGTCACCTTCCTCATCTCTATCGGAGAAAATGTTGCAGGCCATCACGCGCACGCCACCGTAACCGCTCAGGCCACCTGCGACACCGGAGACGCCGATGCCATTGTTGTTGATGGCTGCGATAGTGCCGGACACGTGGGTCCCGTGGTCATCTTCAAACAACACGGAGGGAGAATAGCCGTCCACGAAGTTCCGGCTGCCTTCTTCCGCCGTCAGGACCACACCTTCCAGATCCGGATGGTTCACCTGAACGCCGCCGTCGATCACGGCCACGATGACATCCCGGGTGCCGCCGGTGTAGTTCTCCCACACCGGCTGGACATTGATGTCACTCCCTGCCTTGAATGAGGAACCCAACGAGCCGTCGTTGTAGTAATGCCACTGTTCATTCGCACGGGGATCGTTGAAGAAGCTCCGGCGCTCCTTGCGCGGCAGGAACACCACGTCTTCCACGCCCGGCAGGGTGGAAAGTTCGTTGCCCGCCTTGGTACTGGGAACGTTGCGGTCATAGGAGACCTTGTACCAGCGGTGCAGGCCTGCAGCGCGATGCCGCGCCTCAAACTCACCCGCATCCGGGAACATGCGCTCCATGGAATGGATGCCCAGGGCCTCCAGGGCCTCGGGATGATCCGTCAGGTTGAATGTGCCGGTGACTTCGTCGCTGAGGCGCAGGACGGCCTGACCGGGGGTATATGTCTTGTCAATTGAGTCGGAAGCGGCTTCGGGAAGAGGTGCGGGCTCCTGAACGGAGCAGCATGCAAACATCGGTACCAGAAGTATCCACGTGGCAAGTCCGGGTTTTTTCATGTTCAAAAATACGCAAATAAAACAAAGACTACTGCGCTCCGCCGAGCAGGTCCAGGATTTCGGCCGTAATCTTCTGCTGGCGCCCCTTGTTGTATTCGAGGGTCAGCTCACCGAGCAGGTCCTCGGCGTTGTCGCTCGCGGTCTGCATGGCAATCGTCCGGGCGGCCTGTTCCGCGGCGGCGGAATCGAGGATGGCCGCATGGAATTTGAGTATCATCACCTGCGGCAGCAACTGGGCCGCCAGGGCCGCCGCATCAGGTTCGAGGATGTAGTCGGAGGCGTGCGCAGGCGTTGTGGAGGGCGGAGCGGAAATTGGTTTTTCGGCAAACTTGTCCGAAAAATAATTTCCGGCCGCCCGTTCGGGGGCCTCCGAGTAGAACGGCAAATATGTCTCCGCGACGGGCTCCTGCCGGGAGGCGGAAGCGAAACGGTTGTAAACCAGCACCACGCGGGACAACTCGCCGCGCTCGAAGCGCTCGGCCAGGCTGCGCGCCAGGGCGGCGGACTTCTCATAGGAAGGATGGCCGACGAGGTCGTTGTAGTCGGCATCAGCCGTATAGCCCGCGCGCCGCAGCGCCTCGACTATTTTCCGCCCCAGCGGATACACCTCCACCGCACCCTCGCAGCCGCGAATGGTCTCCAGCGCCTTGCGGATCACGTTCGCGTTGAATCCGCCGCACAGCGAGCTGTTGGAGGCGATCGCCACGACAGCGGTGGGAGATTCGCCGGTCAAGCCGGCGAATGACGAGGTAGCGGCCGCAGCGTGCGTCGGCGTTGTGGAGGGCGGAGCGGAAATTGGTTTTTCGGCAAACTTGCCCGAAAAATAATTTCCGTCCGCCCGCGAAGGAGCAGCTGCCGGCAGCAAGGCAAGTATCTCGGCGAGCGTCCGCTCGTACGGGCGCATGCCCTCAATGGCCTTCTGCGCCTTGCGCAGCTTCGCGGAAGCCACGAGCTTCATCGCCGAAGTGATCTTCAGCGTACTGCGGACCGAACCGATCCGGTCTTTGATCTCCCGAAGTGATGCCACTGCCCTGCTTCCTTATGCTTTTTGGGTCAACAGGCGGCACAGATCCGCCGCCTCCTGCTCGATAACGGCCGGCGCATTGTCCGGAAACTTGCCGCTGCCCAGCGCATCCAGGATATCCTGATGCGAACCGCGCATCCGGTCGAGGAACAGGTTCTGGAACTCGATCACCTGCTCGATCCTCAGATCGGCCATCAACGCATGCGTACCGCAATAGAGAATGGCCACCTGCTCGCCCACGGGCATGGGGCTGTACTGCGGCTGGATCAGCAGCTGATTGTTCTTGCGGCCCTTGTCGAGGGTCATCGCCGTCACCTTGTCCATATCGGACGAGAACTTGGAGAAGGCCTCCAGCTCGTTGTACTGGGCCTGATCGATCTTCAGCGTACCCGCCACCTTCTTCATCGACTTCACCTGGGCGCTGCCGCCCACGCGGGACACCGAGATGCCCACGTTGATGGCCGGCCGGAAACCGGCGTTGAAGAGCGAAGACTCCAGGTAAATCTGGCCGTCGGTAATGGAAATCACGTTGGTCGGGATGTAGGCGGACACGTCGCCGGCCTGCGTCTCGATGATGGGGAGGGCGGTCAGCGAACCGCCGGCCTTGACCTTGCCCTTCAGGGCTTCCGGCAGATCGTTCATCTGCTCGGCCACTTCCTGCTGGCTGATGATCTTGGCCGCACGTTCCAGCAGACGGGAGTGCAGGTAGAAGACGTCGCCCGGATAGGCCTCACGTCCGGACGGACGGCGCAGGATCAGCGACACCTCGCGGTAAGCGACGGCCTGCTTGGACAGGTCGTCGTAGACCACCAGGGCGTGCCGGCCGGTATCCCGGAAATACTCTCCGATGGCCGCGCCGGCGAACGGCGCATAATACTGCAGGGCGGCGGGATCGGCCGCCGTGGCGGCCACCACGATCGTGTAGTCCATCGCACCCTTGGCGCGGAGGGTCTGGACGATGGACGCCACGGTGGAACCTTTCTGGCCCACGGCCACGTAGATGCAGTACACGGGCTTGCCCTTGAGGAACTCGGCGCGCTGGTTGATGATGGTGTCGATAGCCACGGCCGTCTTGCCGGTCTGGCGGTCGCCGATGATCAGCTCGCGCTGGCCGCGGCCGATCGGAATCATGGCGTCGATGGCCTTGAGGCCCGTCTGGAGCGGCTCCGTCACGGGCTCGCGGAAGATGACGCCGGGCGCCTTGCGCTCCAGCGGCATACGCACCGTCTCGCCCTCCACCGGGCCGAGTCCGTCGAGCGGCTCGCCGATGGGATTGACCACACGGCCCACAAGCCCCTCGCCCACCGGCACGCCGGCAATGCGGCCCATGCGGCGGACATTCATCCCCTCGCCCACCAGGTCGGTGGGGCCGAGGAGGACGGCTCCGACGTTGTCTTCTTCGAGGTTCATCACGACGCCCTTCACGCCGCTGTCAAATTCGAGAAGCTCACCGGCTTCGGCCCCTGCGAGGCCGTAGATGCGCGCCACACCGTCGCTGACGGTCAGCACGTGGCCGATCTCTTCGTATTGGAGCGAAGTATCGATCCCCCGGAGCTGTTCCAGGAGGAGATCGGAAATCTCGCTCGCCTTGATTGTATTCTGCGCCATTATACGATTCTGTTGTTTGAGATGACGAACTGCCGGCGTATGGTCTCGATCTGGCGACGCACGCTGCCGTCCAGCAGGTAGTCGCCGACCTCGAGGGTGAAGCCGCCGAGCAGGTCGGGATCGACGGATGCTTCGAGAAGCACCTCGCAGCCGAGCTGCTTCTCCAGGATGCCTTTGAGTCTGCGCTCCAGTTCGCGGGCGGGAACGACGGTGGTCAGGCGGGCCACCTGGATGCCGCGGGAGCGGTAGTACATAGCGATGAAAGAGCGGAAAACGAAGCGTACGTCCTCCAGGCGGCCGTTCTTGACCAGCAGGCGGACCAGACGCTCCAACTCGGGCTCCAGCGGGCCGGGATTCTCCTGCGGATGCTCGAGCAGGCGGCGCACCTGGGCGCACACGCGCTCTCCCCCGCCCGTCTCCTGGGTGTAGCGGAGCAGGGCGGAAGCATACCGTGAAGCAATCATTCCCGTGTTCATCGCATCCGTCAGTTGGGCATCTGGGCCTGTTCAGCTTCCTCGACAAGGCGGTCGAGCAGCGCGAGCTGTCCGTCGCCTTCGTCGAGGTCCTTGCGGACAATCTTTTCCGCCACTTCCACCGAGATCATCGCCACCTGGCGGCGGATGTCGCGGATGGCGCTCTCGCGCTCAGCAGCAATCTCCACCTTGGCGTGGTCGAGCAGCTTCGCCGCCTCGGCGGCCGCGTCTTCCTTCGCCTGCGCAATGATGCGCTCGCGCGATTCGGACGCTTCCTTGAGGATGCGGCTCTGCTCCAGGCGGGTCTCCTCGATCATGCGTGCGTGCTCTTCGGCCATGCCCGCCAGGCGCGCCTGGGCCTCATCTGCGGCCTTGAGCGAGTCGGCGATATGGTCGGAGCGCTTCTGCACAGCTTTCGTAATCACCGGGAAACCGAACTTCGCAAGCAGGAAGAACACGATCCCGAAGATCACGACCATCCAGAAGAGGAGGCCGAAATCCGGTGTAATCAGCGACATAGGCTACGAACGGAGGACCGCCAGCAGGCAAACGAGCACACCGAAGAGGCAGACGCCTTCGATGAGGGCGCCGATGATGATGGCCGTGGTCCGCAGGCTGCCGGAGATCTCCGGCTGGCGGGCGGAAGCCTCCATCGTGGACTGGGCAAGTTTGCCGATGCCGATACCGGACGCGATGGCCACGATGCCGGCTCCGATGGCGCCGCCGAACTTGGCGAGCGCAGCTGCTTGAAGAAGAGTTCCTAACATAATTGTATGAATTTTAGTTGGTTTCTGTTTCGGGATGTTGATGTGCCAGGCCGATGAAAACGGCCGAGAGCATGGTGAATACATAGGCCTGCAGGAAGGCGACGAGCAGTTCCAGGCAGTCCAGGAAGACGCCGAACACAGCGGCGATAAGGGTCATGGAGCCGTTCAGGACAGGACCCATGGCCGCGGTGAGGAAGATGAGCATGATCACGCTCAGGAGCATGATATGCCCCGCGAGGATGTTCGCGAACAGTCGTATCATCAGCGAGAAGGGCTTGGTGAACATGCCCAGGATCTCGATAATCGGCATGATGGGGATGGCCTTCAGGAAGAGCGGCACATCCGGCCAGAGGATATCCTTCCAGTAGTGCTTGTTGCCGAAGAGGTTGACCATCAGGAAGGTAAACAGGGCAAGGACGCCCGTCACGGCGATGTTGCCCGTGATGTTGGCGCCGCCCGGGAACACCGGGAAGATGCCCATCAGGTTGTTGACCAGGATGAAGAAGAAGGCGGTCAGCAGGTAAGGCGAGAAACGTTTGTATTCGGGCCCCACCGCGTCCTTGATTACATCCTGTTCGATCATCACGATGACCGGTTCCAGCAGGGCCGCGAGGCCCGTGGGCTTCTCCTTCAGGACATCGTGCCTGCGGTACCAGCGGGCGCAGAGCAGGATCAGCACGACCAGCAGGAGACTGTCGATCATCAGCCCCAGCACGTTCTTGGTGATGGAGATGTCGAGCGGCCGCTTGCCGGTCTGCGCATTCACCAGCTTGCCGTCTTCGTTGAGCGTGTAGCCGTTCTCGGCCGCGTGGTGCAGGGTGAAGACATGGATACCGTTCTCGATCACGATACAGGGCAGCGGGATGGCGATTTCCTTCTCTTTGATGGTGGTGATGTGCCACTCATACGCGTCGCCGACGTGGCCGAAAAGGTACTCCGACACGTCGAAGTCCTCCTCTCCGTCATCCCCGACCTGATCGGAGATCTCAGATGCCCGGTCGCTGCCGGGCATGACGGGTTGGGCTGCCAGCATGACGGGCAGCAAGAGCAGCAATATGAGCCTCAGCTTTCTCATGCCGTCTCCACGCAAGCGATGATTTCGTTGTCCTTGACCTTGACCACGCCGCCGCGGATCGCGAAACGCTGCTCCTGGCCGTCCACCACGCGGATCTCTCCCGCGCTGAGCGCGGAAATGATGGGCGCGTGATCGGGCAGCACCTCGAAGGGGCTCACCGCGCCCGGAAGGAACACCGCGGTCGCGGCGCCTTCGTGGAGCGTGCCCTCAGGGGTGAGGATGCGTATGGTCAACGTCTTCTCTTTCATATACTTACTGCTTGGCCTGCGCCAGCAGGGCCTCGCCCTTCTTAATGGCGTCCTCGATGGTGCCGACCTGCAGGAAGGCCTGCTCCGGGAGGTAGTCCACCTCGCCGTCGAGAATCATCTTGAATCCCTTGATGGTATCTTCGATCTCCACCATCACGCCCGGGCAGCCGGTGAACGCCGCAGCAACGAAGAACGGTTGGCTGAGGAAGCGCTGCACGCGGCGGGCGCGGTTCACGGTCACCTTGTCCTCATCGGAAAGTTCATCCATGCCGAGGATGGCGATGATGTCCTGGAGTTCGTTGTATTTCTGGAGGATCTGCTTCACGCGCTGCGCCGTCTCGTAGTGTTCCTGCCCGACGATATTCGGGTCAAGGATGCGTGACGTGGATTCCAGCGGGTCAACGGCCGGGTAGATGCCCAGCGTGGCGATCTTGCGGCTGAGGACCGTGGTGGCGTCGAGGTGGCTGAAAGTCGTGGCCGGGGCCGGGTCGGTGAGGTCGTCGGCCGGCACATAGACCGCCTGCACGGAAGTGATGGAGCCATTCTTCGTGGAAGTGATGCGTTCCTGCATCTGACCCATCTCCGTGGCCAGCGTCGGCTGGTAACCCACGGCGGAGGGCATGCGGCCCAGCAGAGCGGACACTTCGGAGCCGGCCTGCGTGAAACGGAAAATGTTGTCGATGAAGAAGAGGATGTCCTTCGGACCATCGGCACTGCCGCTGTCGCGGAAGGACTCCGCAAGGGTCAGGCCGCTCAGCGCCACGGAGCTACGGGCTCCCGGCGGCTCGTTCATCTGGCCGAAGACCATCGCGACCTGCGATTTCTCGAGCTCCTTGCGGTCGACCTTGGAGAGGTCCCAGTGGCCTTCTTCCATGGCTTTGGAGAAGTCTTCTCCGTATTTGATGACGTCGGATTCGATCATTTCGCGCAGCAGGTCATTGCCCTCGCGGGTACGCTCACCCACGCCGGCGAAGACGGAGAATCCGTTGTGTTTCTTGGCGATATTGTTGATCAGCTCCTTGATCAGCACGGTTTTGCCCACGCCCGCGCCGCCGAAAAGGCCGATCTTGCCGCCCTTGAGGTAGGGTTCCAGCAGGTCGATGACCTTGATGCCGGTGTAGAGGACTTCCTGCGAAGTGGTGAGGTCCTCGAACTTCGGCGGCTCCCGGTGAATCGGGAGCGAGCCCTCGCGCTGCAGGTCGCCGAGGCCGTCGATGGTCTCGCCGGTGACGTTCATCACGCGGCCGCGAATCTGGGCGCCGACGGGCATCGTAATCGGGGTGCCGAGGCTGACGGCCTCCAGGCCCCGTTTCAAGCCGTCGGTGGAGTCCATCGCGACGCAGCGGACGGAGTCTTCGCCGATGTGCTGCTGGACTTCGATGATGAGTTCCCGGCCGTCGGGGCGCATGACGCGCAGGGCCTCGTGGATGCCGGGGAGGTTCTTTTCCTCCTGCTGTCCTTTCAGGTCAAAGTGCACGTCCACCACCGGACCGATAATCTGAGAAATATGTCCCTTGATCGTAGGCATCTTGGTTATCTGTTATTTGGAGATTGCTGAGTTAGTCGTTCCACTGCCGGCGGCCGGAGAAATGATTGTCGGAGAAGCCGCGGGCGCCTTCGTTCAGGGCCGACAGGGTGTGCGGAAGTTTCTCCTTGCCGGGAATCTTGACGACGCCCTGCACCATGCCGCGTTCGTCGCGGCGATAGCCGTTGCGACCGTAATGGTCGCGGTGGGTGCGGTTGACATCGGGAACGAGGATGGCGATATTCGCCTGCTCGAAGACCAGCACACCGTCATGAGCGTAGTCCACATACGGAATGACCGCCAGCGTGCGCAGCCAGGATCCGTCTTCTTCATAGAGGGACAGGACAAGGCGATACTTGTTGCCCGTTTGCCTGATGTCGTCCACCATGCAGTCGCCCCCGCTCTCTTCGAGGCTCAGCCGGACGGTACGGGCGTTGTGCGGCCCCCAGTAGATCTGCTCGTCACCGCTCATGTGGTAGGGAGGATAACCGAGATCGTCGTTGAAACGGCAGACCAGCTGCTCATAGAGCGTCACTTCCACTTCTTCACTGCGCCGCTGTACCGTGCAGCTCACCACCTCGCCCATCGAGTAGGGATAGCGGAACACGGCGGAGCGCATCAGCTCCCGTGCCTGACGGACGCTGAAGAGATCCGTCGTCCGCGGCTTGTAGGATTCGAGGCCGATGTTGTCGCCGTCGCAGATTTCCTTGAGGCGGCTGGCATAGTTATGCGGGTCGGCCAGGCGATCCACGTCGGAAGCGCGGAGGCCCAGGCCCTGGTAGACGGTTTCGTGGCCGAAGGTCTCCATGCCCGAGAGGTACAGGGAGTAGGACGGCACGTCCAGGCTGTTGCGCTCGTCGAGCAGGATCCAGGTATCTCCTTCTTCCGCCCGGTAGATGACGCCGGCGCTGCAGACACCCTCCAGCCGGCCCCATTCGGAGACCACCTGGTACGGGGTGCCGTCCGGTTCATAGAGAATCGCCTTGACGGTGTAGTATTTCCCGCTTACGGGGTCTTCCATCGCGCCCTCGTGGCGCTCCGGGTCCTCGAAAGGCTCCAGGCGCAGGAAACGGTTCCGGCCCCAGTCGAAGCGCAGGTCGCTGCAGACGGAGCGTCTTTCGCTCAGGTCCACCCGCTTGACGTTGTTGCGATGCATCCGGTAGCCGATGCCGGCGTTGTGCCAGGCGGCCGCCCGGACCGGATCGCCCATCGTGTCGTACGGGATGACGGCGCCCGGAAGGCGCTCTTCCTCTTCTTTGCGAAAGCCGTTGGCATAGCGTATCCGGGTGAAGTCCGGGGTCAGGGCGTAATAGCCATTGGAATAGTAGTCGATAGAGAGGTATTCGAAAGGAAGCAGGACGTCACCGTTCATGTCGACAAGCCCTTCGAGGCCGGTGTCGGCGGATTTGGCGTTGAAAGTGCCGTTGGAATAGGAGGGGAGGTCGACAAATTGCGGGGCGAAAAGTTCCCGGCCGCGGATATCATAGATGCCCCAGAGGGTGGTAGGGCCGAATCCTTTCAGGTCGACCGCCCGGTTAGCCAGGATGTAGAGGCCTTTTTTGTTTATGATGACATCACGACTGTCGACGGGAAGCAGGATGGCGCCGGTCTGGTCGGCCACGCCGTACCATTTCGTCCTGCCGTCCTTGATCATCAGTTCGCAGAGACCGTTCTTGTCGAATTTGCCGATATTGTCATATTCGGTATTCAGGATCAGGTCTCCCTGCGTGTCAATCAGGCCCTCGCGGCCATCAATCTCCACGATAGCGAATCCGTCGATGAAGCGTTTGGCGTTATCGTAAACAGGGTCTATCACCCAGGACTTTGTGCTCTTGTTCTGATAGCCGTATTTCTTCGTGGCCTTATCCTTGACCGGTTTGAGGTCCTGCGCTGCCGCAGACAGGGTCATCCCCGCCGCTATGATGCACAGTATGACATTTTTCCAATTCATAACGCAAAGTTAGCAAAAAATATGCAATTGTATCCGGCAAGGAGATCCCCAATCAGGTCGGGGATGACAGGCTTGCCGTGCGAGGGCAAGGCGAACAGCCACCATTCTTGTCGGCAGCGAGCACTCCGCGTCGAGCCTTCCAAAGCTCGAAAGCGGAGATCGCTCGTAACCGCCGGGCGCGCCTGCCCGGAAGCAACGGGCACGGGTTCCTAATTGGGGAAGGTCTCTTTTTATGTGCCGGACCTTCCCCGCTGATTCCAGCTTCTACGGTAGCCAGCGGG
>CADBYT010000014.1 GCA_902798975.1 uncultured Bacteroidia bacterium
GTTGGCGGAGCAGTGCATCGCGGCGATGCCCTTGAGCGGGAGGTAGTAGTTCATCATGGAGAACATACCCTTCTTCATCTCACCGCCGTACCAGGTGTTGAGGATGACCTGCTCCTTGCTGCTCACGTTGAACGCGACGCAGGTGTCGGAACGGAGACCCAGCTCGGCGTAGTTGTCCACCTTGGCCTTGGAGGCGCAGTAGACCACGAAATCCGGCTCCTGGTCGAATTCGGCCTGGTTCTTCGGGCGGATGAACATGTTGGTCACGAAGTGGGCCTGCCAGGCCACCTCCATGATGAAACGGACCTTCATGCGGGTATCCTTGTGGGTGCCGCAGAAGCCGTCCACAACGAAGAGGCGCTTGCCGCTGAGCTGCTTGAGAGCGAGGTTCTTGACTTCTTTCCAGACCTTCTCGGACATCTCGTGGTTGTCGTTCGGATAATCCGGGGTGTTCCACCACACGGTGTCCTTGGAGTTCTTGTCCATCACGATGTACTTGTCCTTGGGGGAGCGTCCGGTATAGACGCCGGTCATTACGTTGATGGCGCCGAGCTCGGTCACCTGACCTTTGTCATAGCCCTCGAGGCCGGGCTTGGTCTCCTCGTTGTAGAGGACTTCGTAGGTCGGGTTGTAGAGGATCTCGGTGACACCTTTGATGCCATACTTGGCTAAATCGATCTTAGGCATAATTGTTATGTTTTTAAATTGTACAGTTTCGTTTCCTTTGAATCGGGCAAATATAGTAATTTTTCCGTACATTTGCAAAGATGGAAGCATTGGAAGTACTGAAGCAGTATTGGGGCTATGATGCCTTCCGTCCGATGCAGGAGGAGATCATCTCCGCCGCGGCGGACGGCCGGGACGTGCTGGCCATCCTGCCCACGGGCGGCGGCAAGTCCGTCTGCTTCCAGGTGCCGGCCCTGATGAAGGAGGGTATCGCGCTGGTAATCACGCCCTTGATCGCGCTGATGAAGGACCAGGTGCAGAACCTCGAAGACCGGGGTATCCGCGCGCTGTCCATCCATGCGGGCATGGAGCGGCGCGAGGTGGAGCTGGCGCTGAACAATGCCGCCTACGGCGATTTCAAGTTCCTCTACGTATCGCCCGAGCGGCTGGGTACGGCGCTGTTCCAGTCCTGGCTGCCGCTGCTGCCGGTCAACTATATCGTCGTGGACGAAGCGCACTGCATCTCGCAGTGGGGCTATGATTTCCGTCCGGATTACTTGACCATCAATGAATTGCGCAAGACGCTGGACGTCCCGGTGATTGCGCTTACGGCCACGGCGACCCCGCGCGTGGCGGAGGACATCATGGACAAGCTTGCCTTCCGCGAGCGCCTGCTGCTGCGCAGCGGTTTCGAGCGGCCCAACCTCTCTTATATCGTGCGCCGCTGCGAGGACAAGAGCGGGAAGCTGCTTGACATCTGCCGCGGGGTGGAAGGCTCCGGCATCGTCTACATGCGCCACCGGCGCCGCTGCGAGGAGATGTCCGCCTTCCTCTCGGCCAACGGCATCAGCGCTTCGCACTACCATGCCGGCCTGGGCGGGGAGACGCGCGCCGCGCGCCAGGAAGCCTGGAAAAGGGGAGAGATCCGCGTGATGGTGTGCACCAATGCCTTCGGCATGGGCATCGACAAGCCGGACGTGCGCTTCGTCGTGCACACGGGCCTGCCCGAGAGCCCGGAATCCTATTTCCAGGAGGCCGGCCGCGCCGGGCGCGACGGACTCCGCTCCTATGCCGTGCTCCTCTGGAACGGCACCGATGTCCGCCGCCTGGAGCAGTTGCGGGAGGTGAGTTTCCCGTCGCTGGAATACATTGCAGATGTCTACCAGAAACTGCATATCTTCTTCGAAATACCTTATGAGACCGGAGCCGGACGCCAGCTGAAATTCGACCTGGAGGCCTTCGCGAAGCATTTCCGCCTGGAGCGGGCGCCTGTCCACTATGCCATCAAATACCTCGAGCAGTCGGATCACCTGACCTTCTCGGAAGATGTGGAAATCGCCACGCAGGTGGGCATTCTGGTGGACCGCAACCAGCTCTATGACATTGATTTGCCGGACCCGATGATGGTCACGCTGCTGGAGGTGCTGATGCGGCGCTATTCGGGCATCTTCTCCTGGCCCGTGCCCATCCGCGAGGAGCCGGTGGCCGCGGCCTGCGGGCTGACGGTGCCGCAGCTCCGCCAGCTGCTCTACCGCACCGCGCTGGAGCACGTCATCAAATACATTCCCGGCGACCGCTGCAGCGTTGTCTTCCTGCACCACAACCGGCTGATGCCGGGAAATGTGGATCTGCAGAAGGAGAAATACAATTTCCTCTACGAGAACGCCCGCGCGCGCTCCGAGGCCATGGTCGAATATGCCTCCGGTACGGAGGAGTGCCGCTCTCGCTGGCTGCTGCGCTATTTCGGCCAGGAGGAGACGGAGGATTGCGGCAGCTGCGACGTCTGCCGTTCCCGCCGCACGACCGATGATCTGGCCGAACGACGGCGTAAACTGGACGAAGGGGAGTTGTAATTTGCCGTCTTTGGCTATTATTATTTGCTCAATTTGCCCTTTTTCGCGCGGGGGAGATTGGCTTTTCAGTTGAAAAAATATATATTTGAAGGTCGGGATTCCGGGTCAGGCCCGGAATGACGACATATCGGAGCGAAACAATTCTATTAATGATGAAAAAGATATTGCTTCTTATCGCAGGCCTGGCGGGGGCCATCTCCCTGCAGGCCCAGCCTGCCGGCGGTTTCGGCGGCTTCCAGATGCCGAAAATCGACGTTCACAGCTCCGCGGAGTTCAAGGACATCGACTATGCCGGAGACGATCAGGTCTACCACAAACTGGATGTCTATCTTCCGCGCATGCAGAAGGATTTCTATCCGGTCGTGATCCACATTTACGGCAGCGCCTGGTATTCCAACAACTCCAAGGGCGTGGCCGACCTCGGCACCATCGTGAACGCCCTGCTGGATGCCGGCTACGCCGTGGTCTGTCCGAACCACCGTTCCTCGCAGGACGCCAAGTTCCCGGCCCAGATCCAGGACATCAAGGGTGTCATCCGCTGGGTGCGCGCCAACGCCGAGAAGTATCAGTTCGACCCCACCTTCATTGCCACGTCCGGATTCTCCTCCGGCGGTCACCTTGCTTCGCTGGCCGCGACGAGCGGCGGCGTGCAGGAGCTGGAAGGCGACGTGGGTGGCAACCTGCAGTACAGCAGCCGGGTTCATGCGGCCGCTGACTGGTCCGGCCCCGTGGATCTCAACTACATGAGCTGCGGCGGCACCACCGACACGTGGAATCATGCTCCCGAAGAGGCCGTGATGGGTTTCTCCTTCGTGGGTAACGAAGAGCGCTTCAAGGCGCTGAATGCCACCAACTACATCGACCCGTCCGACCCGCCCGTGGTCATCTTCCACGGCACGGCCGACAACGTGGTCCCGCCCTGCCAGGGCCCGCATTTCTATGAACTGCTGGACAAGGCCGGCATCCGGACCGAACTCTACATGGTCGAAGGCGGCGGACACGGCTTCAACATGTACGACGAGAAGAACCTCCGCTCGATGACCAACTTCTTCGACAAGGTCCGTTTCGAGAAGGGCGGCAGCTTCATCACCGGCACCAACCCGATCATCACGAACCAGTTCTCCGCGGACCCGTCCGCGCACGTGTTCGAGGGCAAGATCTACCTCTTCCCTTCGCACGACATCAAGACGGTCAACTTCCAGCGCGGTGAGCCCTGGTTCTGCATGTCCGACTACCATGTCTATTCTTCCGAAGACCTGACCCACTGGACCGATCACGGCAACATCGTGGACCAGAAGGATGTGCCCTGGGGCAACCCGACGGCCAATTCGATGTGGGCTCCGGACTGCGTGGAGAAGAACGGCAAGTATTATTTCTACTTCCCGAATGCGCCCCAGCGCGGCCGTGGCTTCGGCTTCGGTATCGGCGTGGCGGTGGCTGACAAGCCGTACGGCCCCTACAAGATCGAAGAAAATACGGTCCAGGGAACGGGCGGCATCGACCCCTGCGTCTTCAAGGACAACGACGGCACGATTTATATCATCTGGTCCGGCATGGGCCTGCGCGGCGCCAAGCTCGCCGACAACATGACTGAAATCGAGGGACCGGCCGTCCGCCTGGACGAGACCTTCCCGAAGGGTCAGACCGAGGGCCCGTTCATGTTCCGCCGCGGCGACAAGTACTATCTGACTTATCCGTGGGTGCGCCTGGACGGCGGCACCGAGACGCTCTGCTATGCCATGTCCGACAGCCCGCTCGGCCCGTACGAGTTCAAGGGCGTGTTCATGGACGAGTCTCCCGTCGGCTGCTGGACCAACCACCATTCCTTTGTGGAGTACAAGGGTGAGTGGTACCTCTTCTATCACCACAACGATTTCAGCCCCGAGTTCGACAAGAACCGCTCCGTGCGCGTGGACAAGGTGTATTTCCGCGAGGACGGCACCATCATCCCGGTCATTCCGACCTGGCGCGGCGTGGGCTATTTCAAGGCTTCCGACGAGCTGAACATCGACCGCTACAGCGAGTGCGTGGGTGCGAAGGTCGATTACCTCGACAAGTACAACTACTTCGCCGGCTGGAAGACGATCTTCACCCAGACCTATGACCGCGTGCGCTTCAACGAAGTGGACTTCGGCGCCAAGGCGCCGTCCAAGATCGTCATGCGCGCCAAGGGCAAGGGTGCTTCCCTGCGCGTGAGCGTCGGCAACCTGGGCAAGAGCATCATCCTGCCCGCCTGCGACGACTGGACAGTGCTGGAGATACCCACCACGATGAAGGTCACCGGTATGCAGGACATCACCGTCGAACTCATCGACGGTTCCTGCGAAGTGGACTGGATCTCCTTCCGCTAATCGTCAATCCCGACCTGATCCTGGTTATCCCCGACCTGATCGGGGATCCCCTCTGACAAAAAGAAATCCCCGGTTGTGTGGCCGGGGATTTCTTCTTGATTGTCTGCGCTAAAAAGCGAGGCAGGCGCGGACGTGATAGTACTCCGCCTTTTCCAAAGTTTGGACGCTCGCATTCGTGGAGCCGTCGTAATAGATGCCTTTTGCAGAGATTTCATCCACTTCGTCGCTCGTCCAGTAGTAAATACCGGAGTTGGCCAGAACGGATTTAATACCACCGACCGGGGCGGCTACAGGTGTAGGGGTGTAATATCCCCACATCATGTACTGCCAGTCCTTTTCCGAGGGCAGACGCCAGGTCCCTCCGGTTACCGGATGGTACAAGGCCCAGCTGGGTATGATGGCGCTGCCTGTCGCATCGGCGTATGTTGCGTTATACTCATAGATATCGGTCAGGGAGATCGCCAGGCCGTGCGCACAGACACCGTCGATGCTGCCGACGTAGGCAACCATCGCCTCCGCCGTCGTGCCGGCGGCAACGGCGGCATCCGCATCCGCATACAATTCTCCGTTGGCTCCGACGATCTTTCCGAGGTCTTCTGCAGTCGCAAAGTACAGTTTGGGCGTCCATGTCAGCGTGGCGGTACCGTAGTAGTACTTCCCGTTGTCGAAACCGGCAGCAGGGGCATTCTTGGTGGTTGTATAGACGTTGCCGTTGTCATCTACAGCGGTCAGGGTGAGAGCCTCGCCCTTGTTCTCTTCGTTGAACATCAATGCAAAATAGACGTCTCCATCGGTCATCGTGGGATTGTTGATGACCAGAGGTGCATAACGATAGTTTCGATTGGTCCCAAAGGGATAATACTGTGCTACGGTTTTATTATTACCCAGGGAGACGGTCAACTGGGTGATGGTGGGGGTAGTGGATCCCTCACCGCCAGGTCCTTGCGTGAATGAGAGCCGTTGGCGGAACTGCGACTGCCGGTTCTTGAAGGAGACATCGGACTTGGTCTCGTCAGCATATTGGACAAGCGTCAGCGTATAGCCGGATTCTGCGTCGCCTTCCACCTTCGTTATCTTCATTTTCGCATCCGCGAAATCGAAATGATTCGCACCATAGCGATAACCCCCAGCATCTGTGAATCCGTCCTTGTCGCCATTCAGCGTGTCGTAACGGAAGGACGTGATCTCATAATCGTTGTAGGGGAGCGGAGAATGAACCCCAAACATGTTATAAAACAGATAAACGATATCACCCATCATAGGCGTGAAAGGTTCATAATACCACCAGTCTTTGTAGTAGTAGAACTTCAATGCTCCGCCGAGGTCGCAGGTGGATCCGTTGATGTTGCTGAGTGTCAGGGGTGCTATCTTTCGCTCAGTGTAGTGGTCATAATCAAGTTCAAAACCGCAGGCGACAACCCTCTCTTCATTCCTTTGACCTTCTATGAAGACATAGACGGAGTCGGTGTCGGCGAATGTCGAAGTAACCGTGCTCTCACCGATACTCATGGCTTTGGTACCCGGATCGTTCAGGGATGCGGAGATGTTGAAAGTGCAGGCCGGCGCCTCTTTCAGGCCGGGCCTTTCATCCTCCGGGCGGGGGAGTTTCTCTTCTTTATTGCAGGCACAAAGGGCCAGGGCAATGGCCGCAATCAATATGACATTTCTTTTCATGGTGCGTTGCGAATTAAAGATTAGAATGATTCGGGGTCATACCCATCTTTGCTGGCACAGATAATGCCTTCTGTTTTCACCTCCACGACCATAATCGCGGGACTTTCATAGGATTCTTTGAAAGCGGATTCCATATTGGATAAGATTTTGTAATACACTACTTCCTCCAAGAGAGGGTGTGCAAAGATACACCTTGTGCCGGGAAATTACAAATAAAATCTTTGATTCCCGGTTAGGTCTGCCGTCATTCCCGGTTGGAGGGGTGGCGGCATTGAAGTTTGGAGATATTATTTGCGCTGCAGCGTGATGACGCCCGCGGAGAGGGGCGGGACGGTCATGGTGAGCGCATTGCCGTCCAGCGGCAGCTGTTTCTTCTGCAGCTGGAGAGCGTTGGGCTGGGCCATGGTGTTGGCGGCGAGCAGGTCGCCCGGAGCGTAGAATTCGTATTCGGCGCCCTCGAGCGGGCCCCAGTTGCCGGTCAGGTCGAGCGTGTAAGGCTTGTCGGTGGGGTTGACGATCTTGACAATGACGCTGCCGGCGTTCTGCGCCAGGGTGGCGGATACGCTCAGGTCTTTTGTGTCGCCCTCAAACGCCAGGCGGTAGGGGGAGTAGTGGTTCTCCCACAGCTCGGTGACGAGGTAGTTCGGCGCGACGAAGAGGCCCTGGTAGTCGAAATTGATAAAGGCGTTGTTCCAGTCGGGAGCGTCCGTGCGGCGGATGAAGAGCGCGGCGGCGCCCATGGCCACCACGTCCATGTTCTCGCAGACGTTGAGGAAGCCGCCGGCGAACAGGCCCGTGCGCCAGTCGGTGCTGTTCAGGTTCCACTCGGAGATGAAGAGCTTGATGTTGGGGTTCGGGCCCTTGGCGATCATGTCCGCATAGCGCCGGTACTGCTGGGCCAGGCGGACGGGACCGCTGGCATAGCCGCCCTGCTGCTCGTAGTGGTGCAGGGACATGTAATCGAAATAGCGGCCGGAGCGGTTGATGAAGGCCTCGTCCTCCGGGAATCCGCCGCAGACGATGATCTTGATGCCGGGATCGACGGCACGCATGGCGGTGGAGTAGTCGCGCACGCAGCGCTCATAGCGCTCGATGCCCATCTCCCACATCTCGTTGTCAATCTCCCAGTATTTGACGTTGTAGGGCTCCGGATGGCCGTTCGCGGCACGCTTGGCCCCCCATTCGCCCGTGGCAGGCTCGTTGCAGTAGCGCAGCCAGTTCACAGCGTTTTCCAGGAGTTGCTGGTATTCGGATTCCGGCCGCTCGAAGCCCACGCTCACCACGATCACGGGCTCGGAATCGACCTCCCGGCAGAAGCGGATGAACTCGTCGGTGCCGAAGCAGTTCTGGTCGTAGTCGAGCCACTGCCAGTGGTCCCAGCGGCGGCGGGCTTCCTGCGGGCCGATGCCCCATTTCCAGTCGTACTGGGCCGCGTAGCCGCCGCCCGGCCAGCGCAGGCAGGTCGGGTGCAGGTCCTTGACGGCCTTGAAGATGTCGGGCCGGAAGCCGCCGAGGGCCTGTCCGGCGCGTGTGCCCATCGACGCCTGGTCGATCAGCAGGGTGCCGTCTTCCGCGGCGATGGCGAAGTCGGCATCGCCCTTGTAGCCGTTTGCATCGAGGGTGAATTCATATTTCTGCCAGTCCGGGGACGGGCAGCCGAGGCTCTGGCGCACAATCCATTCGCCGTTTCGGCGAAGCCCCACGCTCAGGCGGGCGCGTCCGTCGCCCTTGGCGTAGACGGAGCCCACGAAGGGGTCGCCCGGCCGCACGGCCTGCGGGCCCTGCTGCAGACCGGAAACACCCTTGGTGCTGATCTGCTGGGCGTAGTCCATGTTGACCGCATCGCCCTTCACGAGGCTGAATTCTCCCTCGCCGAAGGCCGTCCATTCGGGAGCCACGTCAGGGACCTTGACCTGCTCGGGCATGCCCGCGAAGAGGACCTGCTTGCCGGAGCTGATCCGAATGTTGCGATAGAGAGCTTCCGTATAGTTTTCCCAAAGGGTGATGCTGTTCTGCTTGCGGCTGGTCGGGACCGTCTTGGAAAGAATCTTCTTGCCGTCCCACCACACGCTGACGCTGCGGCCGCGGCAGCTGATCTTGACATGATGCCAGGCATCCTGGTCGATCTGGGCGGCCTGCGCGCCCTTGGTGGCGATGGGTTCGAGGGCCACCACCTCCCGCATGCGTCCGCCGAAGGAGGGGACCTCTTTCTTTACGCGCGTAGCGAGGGTGAACTCGGCACTCACAGCCTGCTTCTGGGCCTGGGCGAGGGCCTTGGCCTGGGCGTCGGCCTCGATTTGCGCCTGGGTCTGCGCCAGGGCGAAACGCTGTCCTTCGTAGGCCGGATCGTAGAGACGCAGGAAATAGGGCTCGCCGTCGGCCTGGTCCTTGACGGCGAAGCGCAGGTCCAGCAGACCGCCGCTCCAGCGCCGCCCGGGCAGTTTGTAAGCGCGCCATTTCACGTCCATCTCGATGTCATAATTGTCCGTGTCGAGCTGTACGAGCTCGATGGGCTGCTCATAGCGGGTGGGGGAATGCAGCACCTCGTCGGCATCGGCGAACCAGCCGTCAAAATAGCCGTCTCGCGGGGCGATGCCGGGGTAGTGCTCCGGCTCGAAGGAACGTCCGTAGATGATTTCCTGCCAGACGCCGTTGTTGGCGGAGAAATAGATATGTTCGAAGAGCTGTCCGTAGATGAGCGGATCGATCTGTCCGTCGATACGGTTGGCGTCGACCCGGAGACTGACACGCTCCTGGGCGGAGGCGCAGAGGCTCATCAGAACCGCGCCGAAGAGGAAGAGGCGTTTGAATGACTGCATATTGATAGAAATTGGTACATACAAATATACATAAAACGAGAATAATCCGTACCTTTGATACAAACACGAAACAAAGCCGACACAATCTGTTACAAAAACCAATATGAACTGTATCCGTAAAGCTTTTCTTGCCGGAGCCATGTCCCTGGCCGCCGCCGTATCGGCGCTGGCGCAGGATACGCAGCTCCCGATCTATCTCAACACGGCCTATTCCTTCGAGGAGCGCGCCGCCGACCTGGTGTCCCGCCTGACCCTCGAGGAGAAGCAGAGCCTGCTGGGCAACAACATGGCCGCCGTGCCCCGTCTCGGCGTCAAGAACTACAATGTCTGGAGCGAGGCGCTCCACGGCATTCTCTCGGGCGCGAACCCCTCCGTGGGTATCCTCGGCCCGACCTCCTTCCCGAACAGCGTGGCCATCGGATCCACCTGGGATCCCGCCGTGGCGGAATGGATGGCCTCCGCGATCGCCGACGAGGCGCGCGCCATCTTCCAGACCGGCACGAAGGGCCTGACCTTCTGGTCACCGGTCGTGGAGCCGGTCCGCGATCCCCGCTGGGGCCGCACGGGCGAGTCCTACGGCGAGGATCCGTTCCTGGCCGCCGAGATTGCCCGCGGCTTCGTCCGCGGTATGATGGGCTCGGACGCCAAGTACATGAAGGCCGTCCCGACGGCGAAGCACTATTTTGCCAACAACAGTGAATTCGACCGCCACGTCAGCAGCTCCAACATGGACAGCCGCGACATGCGCGAATTCTATCTTTACCCCTACAAGCGCCTGATCGAGGACGAGAAGCTCCCTTCCATCATGTCCTCCTACAACGCCGTGAATCATGTCCCCACCTCCGCCAGCGCCTTCTACCTGGATACGCTGGCACGCCGGACCTACGGCATGAAGGGCTATGTCACGGGCGACTGCGCCGCCATCCAGGACATCTTCGACGGCCACTATTACGCTGCGACGCGTGAAATTGCCACGGCGATGGGACTCGAAGCCGGTGTAGACTCCGACTGCGGCAGCATCTACCAGCGCTACGCGATCAGTGCCTATGAGCAGGGCATCCTGCCGATGGCCCACATCGACCGCGCGCTCATCAACATGTTCACCGTTCGCATGCGCACCGGCGAGTTCGATCCCGAGCAGATGGTGCCCTACACGAAGTTCGAGCCGGCCCGCGTGAGTTCGGCCGCGAACCGTGCCCTGGCGGCCGAGATCGCCGTCCGCACCCCGGTCCTGCTGAAGAACGAAGGCAAGGCCCTGCCGCTGGATCCCGCGGCGATCAAGAGCATCGCGCTGATCGGCCCGCAGGCCGACGACGTGGAACTGGGTCCGTATTCCGGCCGTCCGGAGGCTTCCGCGATGATTTCGCCCTATGCAGGCATCAAGGCCTGGCTGGCGGCGAAGGGCTATGACGTGGACGTGCGCCTGGCCGTTGGCGGCGATATCAAGAGCAAGAGCAACCTGCTCTATATCGGCTACTTCGAGATTGAGAAGACCGACGGCAGCGTGACGCATTACGACGCCACCAAGTACACCGCTTGCGCCGACGGCATCACGGTCGGATCCGGCATGGGCGAGGAGGATCAGGTCCGCACCATCGACGACGGCAGCTGGACAGCATACGATAACGTCGATATCACCAATATCGAGAACATCACCGTGGGACTCAACATCCCCACCGAAGGCGGTATCGTGGAGATCCGCGTCGGCGGTCCGGATGGCAACCTGATCGGTCGCATCGAGGCCACAAAGGCCTCCGGCGTCCGTGTGGGCGGCGTCTACGGCGGCAGCATGCCGATGAAAACCAATGCCCTCAAGCTTGGCTACAACGGCCCGCAGACCGTCTACCTGGTCTATAAGGCTCCGACGGACGCCCCGATCGACGAGGCCACCATCAAGACCGCCCGTGAAGCCGACGTGGCCGTGGTCTTCGTCGGCACCGACGAGAACACGGCGACCGAGGAGGCCGACCGTCTGACCCTTCTCCTGCCCGGCAACCAGCTGGCGCTCATCCAGGCCGTGGCAGCCGTGAACCCGCACACCATCGTGGTGATGCAGACCCTCGGTTGCGTGGAGGTGGAGGAATTCCGCCACATGGCGAACATCGGAGGCATCCTCTGGACGGGCTACAACGGCCAGGCCCAGGGCGAGGCGATTCCACGCATCCTCTTCGGCGAAGTGAGCCCGGGCGGCAAGCTGAACGCCACCTGGTTCAAGAGCGTGAAGGACCTGCCGGCCATTACCGACTACAACCTGCGCCGCAGCTCTGGCAATGCCGGCCGCACCCTGTGGTATTTCAACCAGGAAGTCTCCTATCCTTTCGGCTACGGCCTGAGCTACACGACCTTCAAGTACAGCAACTTCCGCATCAGCCAGAACGCCATCACCCCGAACGACAAGATCACGCTCAGCGTGGATGTCACCAATACGGGCGACTACAGCGGCGACGAGGTGGTGCAGATCTATGTCCGCACCCCGGACAGTCCGGCCGCCCTGGAGCGTCCGGCCAAGCGCCTCAAGGGCTTCAAGCGCGTGACTATTCCGCGCGGCCAGACGCGCACCGTCCGCATCGACATCGACTGCGCCGACCTCTGGTTCTGGGATATGCAGGCCGACCGGATGACCTATGACCAGGGCCGCTACATCTTCGAATTCGGCTCCTCCTCGCAGGATATCCGCGGCAGCGTGAACGCTACGATGTCCGGCCAGCTGAAGCGCAGCCTGAAGACCGTCTGGGCCTCGGCCGACGCTTCCGTACTCCGCATCGGGCAGACCGCGCAGGCATCCTTCTCCGCCTGCATGAACGACGACAGCTTCTATGAGGGCGCCAAAGCCGTCTGGACGAGCAACAATCCTTCCGTGCTGACGGTCTCCGCCGACGGCACCGTGAAGGCTGTTTCGATGGGCGTCGCCACCGTGACCTGCGCCGTGACCATCGACGGGAAAACCGTTGAGGACACGTTCCCCGTCAAGGTGATGCCGAACCTCTCGCTCGCGAGCCTGAAGGTGGGCGGCAAGGCCGTAAAACTGGGCGATGCCGCTTCCGTGAGCTATCTCGGCAAGGCCGGCAAGGCCCCGAAGGTGGAAGCCGTGGCTGCCGATCCGGCCATCGCCGTGAGCGTGAAGCAGGCTGACGCCGTTCCTGGCACGGCCGTCGTGACGCTGATAGACAGGGAGACCGGCGACAGCCGCGAAATCGCGGTGAACTTCGGCACGAAGGGCGTTTCCGACAGCTTCAAGAAGGGCACGCTCGACAAAGCCTGGAGCTGGGTCCGCGAGGATCCCGCCGCCTGGACACTCTCCGGTGCGGACGGCCTGGCGCTGACCGCCGGCAAGGGCGATATCACCCTGGGCGGCAATTCCGCTACCAACATCCTGCTCCAGAGCGCCAACAGCGACTGGACCGTGGACACGAAGATGCACTGCTTCGCCGCCCCGGCGGCTCCGGCCCAGAATGCCGGCCTGGTGGCCTACGAGTCTGACGACAACTTCGTGAAATTCGTCTACGCCGCCACCTTCAACTTCCGCCGTCCGGCCGACGCCGGTCCTGCTGCGGGCCAGCTGCAGCTGGTGGTGGAGGAGAACGGCCAGCAGAAGAGTTCCGTCAGCCTGCCGCTCGACGGCATCGTGGGGGCGGACAACGTCCTCTGGCTGCGCCTCGTGAAGAAAGCCGACAACTACACCGCCTACTACTCCTTGGACGGGAGGAAATACGTGGAGATGGGCACGGCTCAGGCCGTGCTGAAGGACGTGCAGGCCGGCGTGATTGCCTGCGAGGGTGAGATGCCCGCGATGATGCGTGGCGGTGGCCCGCGCGGTGGCTTCCAGCTGCCTCAGGCCGCTCCGCTGAAGGTGGGCTTTACCGACTTCAAAGTAGTCAGCAGCGGTCTGAAGTAATGTTTCGCTGCCTCGTCATACTGGCGTTCCTCCTTTCGACGTCATGCCCGGCTGCGACCGGGTATCTCCCCGAAACGGCCGGCACCCTCCAGGCTGTCTGCGAGGGCCCGGACGGCGTGCAGTGGGCCGTCACGGACGCAGGGGAGATCCTGCGTTCGGCGGACGGCGCCGCCTGGACCGTCTTTGATTTCAACACCCAGTATGCCGGTTTCTATCCGAAAATGTCCTGGCGGGCCGTGGCGGCCGGCGGCGGCTCCGTGATGGTGGCCGGGCTGGACACCGACGGCCACCTGGCCGTCTATACCTCGAGCCGCGGCAGCGTGTGGAGCGCCCGTGCGCTGGAGTATACGGAGGCAGGGGAGCGCTCCGTGCTGGATGTCACGCCCAGTTCGCTCAGTTATGACCCACTGCGGGACAGTTTTTTCCTCTGCGGCAGCGGTGGCACGCTCTTCGAGATGCCGGGTTGCTCGCATTGCAACCGCCTGACCCGCTATCCGGTCGACACGCTGTATGTCCGCCTCCAGGCGGGCTTCAACGCGCTATTGCTGGGAAGCGGCGGCTGGCGCTACGTGGATCAATTATAACTTATTGAAATACTGTATGAAACCTATTCTTTATCTGTCCGTTGCGGCGTTGCTGCTGGCCGGTACTGCGCTGGCCCAGACGCCGTCTTCGACCAACCTGGGCCGGAACCCTTACCCGCAGATCGGGAAGGACGGACGCGTGACATTCCGCGTGAACGCGCCGGAAGCCAGTTCCCTGACCGTGAACCTCGGTAAGGACTATCCCATGACCAAGGATGAGAAGGGCGTGTGGACGGCCACCACCGACCCGCAGGTCGAGGGCTTCCACTATTATTCCCTCAAGGCGGGCGGCCTGTCGTTCAATGACCCCGCCACGCACAGCTACTTCGGTATGGGCCGCTGGGCCAGTGCCGTGGAGGTGCCGGGCGCTCCGGACGCGGAGTTCTACACCCCGAAGCAGGGTGTCCCGCAGGGTGCTGTGCGCGCCGTGCGCTACTATTCCGCCGTCTGCGGGGAGTGGCGCCAGATGCTTGTCTACACCCCGGCCGGCTATGAGCAGAACCCGTCCAAGCGCTACCCGGTGCTGTATCTGCAGCATGGCGGCGGCGAGGACGAGACTGGCTGGATCTACCAGGGCTTCGCCGATGTGATCCTGGACAACCTGATTGCCGAAGGCAAGGCCGAGCCGATGATCATCGTGATGGTGAGCGGCGTGGCCCATCCCGCCGGCGACCCGGCCGCGGACGCTTTCGACGACATGGTCGTGAAGGATGTGATCCCGTTCGTGGATGCGCGCTTCCGCACGCTCTCCGACCGCGACCACCGCGCCGTGGCAGGCCTCTCCTGGGGCGCCAAGCAGGCCTACGACCTGGGGCTCGGCTACCGCGAGCTCTTCTCCTGGGTGGGCGGTTTCAGCGGCATCATCGTGATCGGGGAGTTCCGTTCCCGCCCGGCGGGCTATGAGGATCCCGAGAAGTTCGCCGCGGCCTACAACGGTATTTTCAAGAGCGCCACGTGGTTCAATGCGAACTACCATCTCCTCTTCATCGCCAACGGCGAGGCCGAAGGATCCCACCTCAAGGGCATGTCCGAGATCCTGAAAGAACGGGGAATCGACAACGTGTTCTACCAGTCGCCCCGCACGGCCCATGAGTGGCTGACCTGGCGCCGCTGCCTGAAAGAATTCGCCCAGAGACTCTTTAAATGATGAATCCTATGAAAAGATATTTGATTCCCATCGTCCTGATGGCCGCCCTGGCAGGCTGCAAGCCCGCCCCCGTCGTCGGCATCCTGACCGAACCCACCCCGGCATCTTCCAACGTGCCCGGAAAGGAATTCCCGAAAGTCTATCCCGACCTCCGCGCGGAGTTCCAGATCAACGCCCCCGAGGCGCAGTCCGTCGCCGTGGACTGCGGCAAGGTCTATCCGCTCACCAAGGGCGAGAATGGCATCTGGAGCGGCTTCACGGAGCCGCTGGAGCCCGGTTTCCATTATTATTTCATTATCGTGGACGGCGTCCGTACCTCGGATCCGAACAGTACGCTGTACTTCGGCTGCGGCGTGGATGCCAGCGCCATCGAGATCCCCGAAGCGGGGGTGGACTTCTACCTCGACAAGGACGTGCCGCGCGGCGAAGTGCGCATGCAGCGCTACTGGTCGCCGAGCATGAACGCCTGGCGCACCTGCTATGTGTACGTACCTGCTGAATACGAGCAAAACCCCGACAAGCGCTATCCGGTGGTCTACATCCAGCACGGCGGCGGCGAGGACGAGACCGGCTGGTTCCGTCAGGGCAAGGCCGACATCATCCTGGACAATCTCATCGCAGCCAAGAAGGCCGTTCCGATGCTGATCGTGGGCGACTACGGCCAGGCGGGCGACTTTGCGCAGATTCTGCTGAATGAGACCATTCCGACGATCGATGCGAACTACCGGACGATTCCCGACGCGAAGCACCGCGCGATGTGCGGCCTGTCCTTCGGCGGCGGCCAGTCCTGGTCGATCGGCCTGAAACACCCGGAGGTCTTCTCCTCCATCGGCGTTTTCTCCTCCGGCATGTTCGGCGGCGTGGGCCCGGGCGCCTATGCGCCGTTCAGCGTGGAGAGCCAGCTGCCCGAACTGGTTGCCAGTGCGGATGCGTTCAACCAGGTCCACGACGTGTTCTACATCTCCTGCGGCGAGGGTGACCCGCGCATCGAGCACACCCGTGCGGCCGCCGAGGCCCTCAAGGCCGCCGGTGCCGACGTGATCTTCAAGGCCTGGCCGGGCGGCCACGAATGGCAGCCCTGGCGCAAGTCCCTGCACGAGTTTGCGCAGATGCTTTTCAAATAGCCTTCTGTTTTGATTGCGCGGGCGAGAACTAAATGAAATACAATCAATTACGATAACGACTCTGGCCAAATCGACCAGAGTCGTTAATGTATGTACCTGACACTCACCAACATCCTGTCCACGCGCAAACGGACGTCCTGAGGTTTACTACCAAGGTGGCGGGCAGGACCTGGCACCACCGCCGGGTGTGCGCCCGGCGGTTACGAGCAATCTCCGCTT
Organism: uncultured Bacteroidia bacterium; assembly: GCA_902798975.1. Taxonomy (GTDB): domain Bacteria; phylum Bacteroidota; class Bacteroidia; order Bacteroidales; family UBA932; genus Cryptobacteroides. The sequence continues at coordinate 16,333 of CADBYT010000014.1, forward strand.
TCGGGCTATGGAGGGCTCGACGCGGAGTGCTCGTTGCTCAGGAAAAAGGTAGCTGCCCGCCGCGTTCCAAATCGGGTATCTCGGTGTCGTTTTTGCCCGTTTTCGACGCCGACTCAGGTTTTAAAAGTAGGGTCGGCAACGTTTTCGACCATTTTCGATGCGACCCCCAGAGAATTCTTTAGGGGTCGCATCGATTTTGACCGATTTCGGTCCCAACCGGGCAGTCGCAGGCGCGAGCGAGTCCACCAAAGAGCTCGCGCAGCGTCCCGCGGCAGCCGGCGGAAAACGTATACTCCGGCGGCGGTGCCCCTCTGTTTTTCGTAAGTAATTGTAAGTTACATTGTTGTGAAAGTAACTGGGTTCTTTGGAACCCAGTTACTTTGGTAACTTGTTGGTATGCTTATAGTTGCGAGAAACGGCAACCTATTTCTGCAGGGAGGCGACGAATCCGGGGCTGATGCTGTTGCCAATCTGGCGGCAGGCGTCCTGGCTCCAGCGGCTGGCCATTGCGATGCGGGAGGCTTGGTCTGGGAGGCCCCGGAGGGTGGCGTAGATGTAACCGGCGTTGAAATTGTCACCGGCGCCGACGGTGCTGACCGTTTCGATTGACGGAACGGGGAAGGTCTCGCAGCCCTCAGGCGTATAGACGCGAATCGGGCGTGCGCCGTCCGTCAGGATGAACGTGCGGCAGAACGGGCTTACGCGCCCGTAGATGGCGTCGCCGTCCTGCAGACCGTACAGATTGCCGAAGTCTTCCGTCGATCCGCGCACCACGTCCGCGAGCCCCATGTTCTCCTCAGCCAGGGGTAGGACCCGGGGCAGGTCGGCGATGTGGTTCTTGCGGAAGTTGACGTCGTAGTAGATCCAGGCGCCAGCCTCGCGGGCCGCATGAAGCAGGCCCCCGACGACGGGACGGATGACCGGGTTGATGGCGAAGAAGGAGCCGAAGAGCACCGCATCGTCCGGGCCGATCCGGGGCAGTTTCCCGTCCATCGAGACGGAAGCGTGGTCCTTGTAGAAGATGTACTGCGCGTCGTTGTGCTCGTCCAGGAAGGCCAGGGAGACGTGCGACTTGATCCCTTCGTGGCGGCAGACATACTCCGCCGACACGCCGTTCTCCTTGAGGTAACGGCAGGTGATGTCGCCGATGTGGTCGCCGCCCGCTTCCGTGACCATGGCACAGGGCACGCCGGCCCGACCGAGCGAAATGATGCTGTTGAAGGTTGATCCGCCGGGGACGGCCTTTTGCGGCTGGTCATCCTTGAACAGGATGTCCAATACCGTTTCTCCTATACCGATGACGCGCATGTCGTTTTTCAATTGATTTCATACGAAGATACAAATTTTATCGAAATGGATACTTTCGGCAGGGGATGGTGGGGAATTTCGACGAAAAAATGCTATTTTTGTCTAACTGCGCGAAAACAGATAATCAATACCATATCCATGAAGAAACTTTTACTCATTCTGGCGGCGGCTCTTTGCGTGTGCGCGTGCGCCAAGCAGGTTCCCGGCCAGGTCAAGGTGACCGGGGGCACGGTCCAGGGTACGGTCCTGGAAGACATGACGGTGTACAAGGGTATTCCTTTCGCGGCTCCGCCCGTGGGCGAGCTGCGCTGGAAGGCACCCCAGCCCGTGGTGGCCTGGGACGGCATCCTCGAATGCAAGGACTTCGGCCCCAACCCGATGCAGGGCAACGGCGAAGGCTGCAGCGAGGACTGCCTCTACCTGAATGTCTGGACTCCGGCCAAGAGTCCGAAAGAGAAACTCCCGGTGATGGTGTGGATTTACGGCGGCGGCTTCGCCGGCGGCGCCACGTCGTACTATGACGGCGCCGATCTGGCCCGCCAGGGCGTGATCCTCGTGAGCGTGGCCTACCGCGTGGGCAAGCTGGGCTTCCTGTCCCTGCCGGAGCTCTCCGCGGAGGATCCGAACGGCGTCAGCGGCAACTACGGCCTGCTGGACCAGATCGCCGGCCTGCAGTGGGTGAAGGACAATATCGCCAAGTTCGGCGGCGACCCCGCCAAGGTGACCATTTTCGGCGAATCCGCCGGCGGCATCTCCGTGAGCATGCTGTGCGCCTCGCCGCTGGCCAAGGGCCTCTTCCGCGGCGCCATTTCGCAGAGTGGCGGCTCCTTCGGCCCGTTCCAGCACCGTACGATGCCGGGCGAGAACATGCAGAGCATCAAGTACGCCGAGCAGGACAACACGGCCTGGGCGCAGCGCGCCTTCGGTGAGAACTATACCCTCGAGCAGCTCCGCGCTGCCGACGCCAAGGCCGTCATGGGCGGCTTCGGCGGCTCCGGTGGCTGGCCCATCGTGGACGGCTACGTGATCCCGGACGACCAGTACAAGCTCTACGAGGCAGGGAAATACAACGACGTGGACGTGTTGATCGGCTACAACTCCGACGAAGGCCTGAGCTTCGGTTTTGCCGCCGGCGGCGGAAGCCACCAGGATCAGGTCCGCGCACGTTATGAAGATTTCGCGGATGCGCTCCTCGCCGCCTATCCCGTCGAGGCCGACGGCAAGGTGGGGAAGACCGCCCGCGACCTTACGCGCGACGCTGCCTTCGGCTGGCAGACCTGGACCTGGGCGCGCATGCAGAACTGCACCGGCAAGGGCCGCGTGTGGCTGTACTACTTCGACCAGCATCCCGACTATCCGGCGGACTCTCCGCGCTACGGCCAGGGTTCCCCGCACGGGCAGGATGTGGCCTACGTGTTCGGCAATCCTGAGGAGGTGCAGCCGACCGACAAGGCGCTCTCCGGCTGGATGATGGCCTACTGGACCAACTTCGCCAAGACGGGCGACCCGAACGGCGAAGGTCTCCCCGCGTGGCCGCTCTTCACGAACGACGCTCCGCAGACGATGGTGCTCACCGGCTCCGGCTGCCATGCCGCCGCCGTGCCGTCGGAAGCGGCCCTGAACGTGCTCGACGGCTACTTCGCATGGCGTCGCAGCCAGGAAGAAAGTATACGATAAAATTGATTTTATGAGAAGAATCCTCGCCGCCGGCGCGGGCCTGCTGGCCTGCCTGGCCCTGCCGGCCCAGAACCCGGTCATCCAAACATCCTACACGCCGGATCCGGCACCTTATGCCCATGGGGACAAGGTTTACTTGTTCGTCGACCACGACGAAGACGACGCCACCTATTTCCTGATGAAAGACTGGCTGCTGTACAGCACGGAGGATATGGTCAACTGGACTTACCTCGGTGCACAGGTTTCCACGGCCACCTTCCCCTGGGCCTTCCAGGGCGACCGCGCCTGGGCCTCGCAGGGCGTCGAGCGGAACGGAAAGTGGTACTGGTACGTCTGCCTGACGGAAGCTGCCACACGTGCGGATGCACTGGCCGTGGCGGTGGCGGACAACCCGCAGGGACCGTGGCGCGATGCCATCGGCGGCCCGCTGGCGACGGGATTCTCCTTCATTGACCCGACCGTCTTCATTGACGATGACGGCTCTGCCTGGCTTGTCTGGGGCAACAAGGGCTGCTGGTACGGGCGCCTGGGCGACGACATGATCTCCTTCCCGGATGGCTACAGGGAAATCCCCGGCTGGGGTGATCCGGCCTGCTTCGGACCGGAGTCCATGAAGCCGGACTGGTCCGACGGCGGCAAGCAGAAGATGATGGTCGGCTATGAGGAGGGCCCCTGGCTCTACAAGCGCGACGGCATCTATTACCTGTCCTATCCGGCCGGCGGCGTGCCCGAGCACATGGCCTACAGCACCGCACCGTCCATCCATGGGCCCTGGACCTACCGGGGCCGCATCATGGACGAAGCGGAGAACAGCTTCACCATCCACGGCGGCAACATCGATTTCCGCGGGCACCATTACATGTTCTACCATAACGGCGCCCTGCCCAACGGCGGCGGCTTCCACCGTTCCACCTGCGTGGAGGAATTCGAATTCGGCGCGGACGGTTCCATTCCCTTCATTCCGTTCACGAAGGAAGGCGTGGCGCCGCTGCAGACCCTCGACCCGTATCGCATGACCGAAGCGGAAACGATGGCCGACAGCTGGGGCGTGAAGACCGACCGCGAAGCCGGCACGCGCCACTGGGTGACGAACATCCACAATGGCGACTGGATCAAGCTCCGGAACGTTGATTTCGGGGAGGAGCCGGCCACGCTGGTGAGCGTTGAAATGCTGAACTTCAAGTCCGAAGGCCGGATCGAATTCTACCTGGACGCGATGTCCGGACGGCCCGTCGCCACCGTGCCGGTCAACAACGACAACATGATGATCAAAGCGCCCGTCGATGCGCGCGCCAAGGGTGTCCACGACCTCTACCTGCTCTTCCGGGGCGGGGACGGGGAGCTCTTCGACCTGGACTGGTGGAAGTTCAACCGTACGGTCAACCTGCCGATCATCCAGACCAAGTTCACCGCCGATCCGGCGCCGATGGTCTATGACAATACCATCTACCTCTACACCACCCACGACGAGGACGGAGCCCAGGGTTTCGAAATGTTCGACTGGCTGCTTTATACTTCTACCGACATGGTGAACTGGACGGACCACGGGGCCGTAGCCTCGCTGGACGATTTCGCCTGGTACGAGGGCAAGAATGGCGCCTGGGCGGAGTGCGTGGTGGAGCGGAACGGGAAGTTCTATATGTACTGCCCGATCCACGGCCACGGCATCGGCGTGCTGGTGGCGGATTCGCCCTTCGGGCCTTTCAAAGACCCGCTCGGGGAGCCGCTGGTATGGCAGAAGGAGCATTGGTATGACATTGATCCTTCGGTGTTTATCGACGATGACGGTCAGGCCTACATGTACTGGGGCAACCCGAACGTCTACTGGGCCAAGCTGAACGAAGACATGATCTCGCTTGACGGCCCCATCCATCAACTCGACTACAAGATCGCGCATTACCAGGAAGGTCCCTGGTTCTACAAGCACGACGGCCATTATTATCTCGCCTTCGCCTCGACCTGCTGCCCGGAGGGCATCGGCTATGCGATGGCGGACAGCCCCGAGGGCCCCTGGCGCTCGATGGGACATATCATGGACCGCACCTGGCGCACCCGGGGCAACCATCCCGGCATCATCGACTACAAGGGACAGTCCTACATCTTCGGTCTGAACTACGACCTGATGCACCTGAAGACCTTCCGGCACGCCGAGCAGCGGAGCGTGTCCGCCGCGCCGATGTACTATGAGGCCGACGGCTCCATCCGGAAGGTTCCGTACTGGATGGACAATGTCCTGGAGCAGATCGAACCCTTCAATCCGTTCCGCCGGGTGCCGGCCGCGACGATGGCCTGGGGCTACGGCCTCAAGACCCGCAAGGACGCGGAACGGGGGATTGTGGTGAATGATATCGACGCAGGCGAATACCTGCTGGTGAAGGGGGTGGATTTCGGCGCCCGTGGCGCCAGATCGTTGACTGCCAGCGTGCAGGCCCCTGCGGGTGGCTGCATCGAAGTGCACCTGGACAGCCCGGACGGCCCGCTGGCGGGAACGCTCCGGTATAAGCCCGGCACGGGCTGGAAGCAGGCGACCACCCGCCTGAGCGGCGCCAAGGGCATGCACGACCTCTGTTTCGTCTTTACCGAAGGCGGCTTCGAATGGGAATGGTGGACTGTGAAATAAAACCAAAATATAACCGATGAAACGTATCCTGTTGCTGTGTGCCGTCCTGCTTGCGGCGGCCTGCGCGCGTCCGACGACGCACTGTGTCAACCCGTTGACCTACACTGACATTCCGGACAACGACGTGATCCGGGTGGGGGATGATTTCTACATGGTCAGCACCACGATGTATTATTGCCCCGGGGCGCCCGTCATGCAGTCCCGCGACCTCGTGCACTGGCGCCTCGTGGACTATGTCTACGACTGCCTGGAGGATGACGACGTCTATAATCTGCGCAACGGTGCGAATGCCTACGGCAAGGGCCAGTGGGCCACGTCGCTGCGCTACGAGAACGGCCGCTTCTGGGCCCTGTTCATCGCCAACGACCAGCGCAAGACCTATATCTATTCGACCGAGAAAATCGGGCAGCCGTGGACGCGCAGCGTCATCGACCGTCCCTTCCACGACGCTTCGCTCCTCTTCGAGGACGGACGCGTCTATGTGGTCTGGGGCAACGGCGAGATCCACATCACCGAACTGGAGCCGGACCTGACCGGCATCAAGGAGGGCGGGGTGGACCAGGTGCTCTTCACCAGCCCGCGCGAGGGCTATATCCTTCGCGCCGAGGGCGCGCACATCTACCACATCGGCGACTGGTACTATGTCCTCGTGATCGACTGGCCGGCCGGCGGCGTGCGCACGGAGACCTGCTGGCGCAGCAAGACCCTGCTTGGCGAATATGAGCCGAAAACCATCCTGCAGGGCGCATTCGACGGCCGCGGCGACGGTGTGGCACAGGGAGCCATCTTCGAGACGAAGCGCGGCGACTGGTACGCGATGATGTTCCAGGACCATGGCGGCGTGGGACGTATCCCGACCCTGCAGCCCGTGACCTGGGTGGACGGCTGGCCCATCCTGGGCGACAACACTGTTCCCGTCAAGGAGTTCGACGTGAACCTGTCCCCGGACGGGGAGGACTATGTCTGGGCTTCCGACGAATTCGATTCCGACAAGCTCGCGCTGGTCTGGCAGTGGAACCACAAGCCGCTGGACGGCTGCTGGTCGCTGACCGAGCGTCCGGGCTGGCTGCGCCTGACCACCGGGCAGCTCGCCACGGGTCTGCCCGATGCGCGCAACACCCTGACCCAGCGCACCGTGGGCCCGAAATGCATCAGCACCGTGCTTGTGGACGGCTCTGGCCTGCAGGTCGGCGATTTCGCCGGTCTGAGCGCTTTTCAGAGCAACCGCGGCGACATCGGCCTGCGCCGTACGGACGCCGGCCTGGAGCTGTATGCCATCCACGAGGGGGCGCAGCGGGGACCCGGCCGTACGATGACGCGCGTGCAGACGGAGCTCCTCAGCGTGCCTGCAGCGAGCCCGACCGTGTGGCTCGGCGTCCGCTACGACTTCGACAAGGATCAGGCCTGGCTGCGCTACAGCTGGGACGGCGATGCCTGGACGGAACTGGATACCCCGTTGCAGATGCGCTTCTCGCTGGACTATTTCACCGGCTATCGCAGCGCCCTCTACTGCTATTCGACGCAGACCCTGGGCGGCCACGCCGACTTCGACTGGTTCCACCAGGAATAATTCCAACGGCTTTCAGACCGTATGAAACGAATTGCCAAAACGATTCTTCCAGCCCTTGCGGTGCTGTTCTTTGCCGCCGGCGTCCAGGCGCAGCCGGCCCGGCCGGACGACGAGGCCCTGCTGCGCGACTGGATCCGGACGGTCTCGTCCGATGTTTTCGGCGGCCGCAAGCCGATGACGGAATACGAAGACCTCACGGTAGGCTATCTGGTTGGGGAGATGGAGAAACTCGGGCTGCAGCCGGCCTTTGACGGCAGCTGGTACCAGCCATTTCGTATCGTCTCGACCACCTGCCGTCCGCCGAAGGACCGCATCCGGTTGAAGGGCCGGCGCCGGGCGGAACTGCGCTTCCCCGACGACCTGACGGTCTGGACCGCCAGGGCCACGGACCGGGTGGAGCTCAAAAACGCGGAGTTCGTGTTCTGCGGCTTCGGCATCAATGCCCCCGAATACGGTTGGAATGACTACGAGGGGGTAGATGTGCGCGGCAAAATCGTTGTGGCGATGGTGAACGATCCCGGCTTCTACGATGCCTCGCTCTTCCGTGGCCGGAACATGACCTACTACGGCCGCTGGGTCTACAAGTTCGAGGAGGCAATCCGTCAGGGAGCCGCCGGCTGCCTGGTCCTGCACGATACCGCCGCGGCCGGCTACGGCTGGCACGTCTGCGTGAACGGGCATCTGGAGGACAACCTTGCCCTGTATGATCCCGAGACGCAGAATGCGAATGAGTTGGGCGTGAAGGGCTGGCTGCGCGACGAGGGCGGGCGCAAGATCTTCGACGCCGCCGGCCTTGACTTCGACGCCGCCCTCGCTGCGGCGAAGCATCCGGGTTTCCGGGCCATCCCGCTGGGGGTGAAAGGGGACGTGATCCTGGATGTGTCCTACCAAGTGGAGGAGACCCGCAACGTGGCGGGCATCCTTCCCGGGACGGACCTGAAAGACGAAGTGGTGGTGATGAGCGCCCATTGGGACCACCTGGGCATCGGCACGCCGGACGAGACCGGTGACACCATCTACAACGGCGCCGCCGACAACGGATCCGGTATCGCCTCCGTCCTGCTTGCGGCCCGCAAATTCCAGGAACTGCCCGCGAAGCCCCGTCGCTCCATCCTCTTCTTTTTCCCTTCGTCCGAAGAAAGCGGTTTGTTCGGCTCGCAGTACTATTGCGAACATCCCGCCATCCCGATGGAAAAGACGGCGGCGTGCCTCAATTTCGAAAGCATCGGTCCCGCTGAGCTTACGGAAGACGTGGTGATCCTGGGGGGTGGGGAATGCGAACTGGACCGTTTTTTCGTGGCTGCTGCGGCCGCCCAGGGACGTTACATCTTCTTTGACGACGACAACTCGGACGGATGGTTCTTCCGTTCAGACCACTATAATTTCGTCAAACAGGGTGTTCCGGCCCTCGTTGTCGAGAACGGCCTGCACCCGGTCCACCCGGACCGCCAGAACCGCTATCCGATGAGTTCCTGGTACCACAAGCCCAGCGACGAGTACCGCGACGACTGGGACCTCGAAGGAACCCTGGCCAACGTGTATCTGATGTTCAGCGTGGGCGTGTCCGTGGCCAACAATAGTTGTAGGTAATGACTCAGATCTCCGCCGCCAAGAGAACGCTCATCGCCCTGATTCCCCTCGGGGTGCTGATGGGGTTGCTGGCGCTGGATATCGCCATCTTTGGGGCGGATTCCATCCTGGGGGCGTCGCAGGTGTCGCTGCTGGCAGCTTCCGGCGTTTGCGTGGCCCTGTCCGGCTGGCTCTACCGGATTCCATGGAAGGACTTCGAGAAGGCCATCGCGCACAACCTGGGGGAGGTGGCTCCCGCCATTGTCATCCTTTTCCTGATCGGAGCCATCTCCGGGACCTGGACGATGAGCGGTGTAGTGCCGGCATTCATCTGCTACGGCATCCGGCTGATCCACCCCAGGGTGTTCCTGCTCACGTCCTGCGTCCTATGCGCCGTGGTGTCCCTGATGACGGGGTCGTCCTGGACCACCATCGCCACGGTGGGCGTGGCGCTGATCGGTATCGGCCACGCGGAGGGCTTCTCCGACGCCCTGACGGCGGGCGCCATCATCTCCGGCGCCTATTTCGGCGACAAGATCTCGCCTCTGTCCGACACGACGGTCATGGCCTCGTCCGTCAACCGGGTCCCGCTCTTCGATCATATCCACTACATGTACCTGACGACGGTCCCCTCGATGCTGATTACGCTCGTGATCTTCACCATCCTGGGACTCACGCACGCAGGCGTGTCCGACGCCCAGATGGCCCGCTATTCGGAGGTGCTCTCCGCGCAGTTCCACATCACGCCTTGGCTGCTGCTGGTGCCGGCCCTGACGGTCTGGCTCATCATCCGGAAGCGGCCTGCCATCGTGGTCCTGGCCCTGTCCGTGCTCGTGGCGGCGCTTGCCGCCCTGATCTTCCAGCCGGAAGTGGTGCGCGGCATCGGGGCGGAGGTTACGGACGGCGCGCCCCTCCGGCTCGGCTTTGCCGGGACGGTGCGGATGATCTTCGATACGGTCGCACTGGACACCGGCAGCCCGGAAGTGAACCCGCTCGTGACGAGCCGCGGCATGCTGGGCATGCTTAACACCGTGTTCCTGATTCTTTGCGCCATGTGCTTCGGCGGCTGCATGAAGTCCAGCGGGATGATCGACGACCTGGCGCGTATCCTCCGGCCGCTGACCCGCACGCGGGCCGGTCTCGTGGGTTCCACCGTGGTCACCGGGACGGCGCTGAACGGTATCGTCTCCGACCAGTACCTGTCAATCATTCTCACGTCGGACATCTACCGCAAATCATTTGAGGACGAAGGCTATGAAGCCCGGCTGCTGAGCCGCAGCATCGAGGATTCCGCCACGGTCACCTCTCCGCTGGTGCCCTGGTCCAGCTGCGGCATGACCCAGGCCACCATCCTGTCCGTTTCCACGCTGGCCTACGCCCCCTTCTGCTTCTTCAATATCATCTCCCCGCTGATGTCCATCCTGATGGCTGTCATCGGCTGGAAGATCGTCCGCCGCCCGGAGTAGCCCGATGTTACAAAAGTGCCAGGAAATGGTACGGGGTACGCGTGGGCATCCGGAAGATATTTTATATATTTGTACGTTTTACCTGAAACCTTTTGACCAATATGAGAAAATCTGTATTTTGCTGGATGCTGATGCTGGCGACGGGCTTGTCCCTGATGGCGCAGGAAAGCGTTTCAGTACTGTTCTACACCCCGACGACCGTGCGCATCGTCAAGGGCGGCGCGGCGCCGGAACACAGCTTCGCCGTGACCGCGACGCCGCAGCGGGTCGAAGTCAAGACCTCCGTTACCAAGGGAGGCACCGTCTATGACAGCGGCGCCATGAAAGTGGCCGTGGCGAACGACGGCACGGTCCGTTTCTTCTCGCAGAAGGGATTCCTCCTGATCAAGGAAGGCGGCTGCAGCCTGGAGCCGATCACCGGAGGGCTGGACAGAGGTTTCAAAAAGCTGTGCCAGACCTTCCTGCCGGAGGCGGACGAGCCGATGTACGGCCTCGGCATCCTGCAGGACGGCGCCCTGTCGCTGCGCGGCAAGGAGCGCCGCATGATCCAGGGAAATACCGAGGACTTCGTTCCCATCGTGCAGTCCGTCAAGGGCTACGGCATCTTCTGGGACAACCCGTCTCCGACCGTTTTCCGTGACGACGCGGACGGGATGCACTTCGAATCCGAAGTGGGGGAGGCCATCGACTACTACTTCATCTGGGGCGGCGACGCGGACGGCGTGATCGCGGGCATCCGTGAACTGACCGGCCACGTGCCGATGCTTCCGATGTGGAGCTACGGCTTCATGCAGAGCCGCGAGCGCTACAAGAGCAGCCGGGAGCTGCTGGATGTCCTGCACGGCTACCGGGAGCGGAACATCCCCCTCGACTGCGTCATCCAGGACTGGCAATACTGGGGCAACAACTATCAGTGGAACGCCATGGAGTTCCTGAACGAGGACTTCCGCAACGCGCAGGCGATGATCGACGAAGTGCACGCGCAGCACGCCAAACTGATGATTTCCATCTGGGCCTCCTTTGGCCCGATGACCAAGGCCTATCGCGAACTGGACGCCAAGGGCCTGCTGTTCGACTTCGCCACCTGGCCGCAGTCCGGGCTGCCCGACTGGCCGCCGCGGCGCGACTATCCTTCGGGCGTGAAGCCCTACAACCCCTATTCCCGGGAGGCGCGCGACATCTACTGGAAGAACCTGCTCCGCCTGGAGAACATGGGGATTGACGCCTGGTGGATGGATTCCACGGAGCCGGACCACCTGGATTTCAAGGAAAGCGACCTGGATGTGGAGACGGGCTCCGGCTCCTTCCGCCGCCTGCGCAACGCCTTCCCGATCGTGTCGGTGGAGGGAGTGGCGGAGAACCAGAAAAAGGTCTCCGAACGCCGCGTGATGGTGCTGACGCGTTCCGCGTGGGCGGGCCAGCAGCGCACGGGCGCCAACACCTGGAGCGGCGACGTGGGCTCCTCCTGGGAGTCGCTGCGCGCCCAGATTCCGGCGGGTCTGGGATTCGCCCTGACGGGCAACCCCAATTTCAATTCCGACTGCGGCGGCTTCTTCCCGAACGGCTACAACCGCCGCGGGCAGACCGCGTCCTGCTCGCGCAATCCGCTCTTCCAGGAGCTCTATGTGCGCTGGCTGCAGTACGGCGCCTTCTGCCCGATGATGCGCAGCCACGGCGAGAGTTCCCGGCGCGAGATCTGGGAATTCGGCGCCCCGGGCGAGCCGGTCTACGATGCCATCGAGGCAACCATCCGCCTGCGCTACAAGCTCCTTCCGTACATCTATGGCACCGCTCATGAGGTGACGGCGGAAGACGGCACTTTCCAGCGGGCGCTGTTCATGGATTTCCCGGCCGACAAGGCCGGATGGAACCGTGCGGACGAATTCCTCTTCGGCCGCGAACTGCTCGTGGCGCCCGTCCTGCACGCCCAGTACACGCCGGAAAAAGTCGCCTTCGACGACACGCCCGTGGACTTCTCGGCGGCCCGCAGCACGCAGGTTTACCTGCCCAAGGGCTGCGACTGGTATGATTTCGCGACCGGCGTTCGCCTGAAAGGCGGACAGACGGTCACGCGCGAGACGCATCTTGATACCGTGCCCCTCTATGCCCGCGCCGGCGCCATCATTCCGCTCGGCCCGGACGTGCAGTACACCGGCGAGAAGGCCTGGGACGACCTGGAGATCCGCGTCTATCCCGGTGCCGACGGCCGTTTCGTCCTCTACGAAGACGAGGGCGACAGCTACCGCTATGAGCAGGGCACCTGCTCCACCATCGAATTTACGCTCCACGGCCGCACGCTGACGGTCGGTGCACGCAACGGCTCCTTCCCGGGCATGCTGCAGCAGCGCCGTTTCCGCGTGGTGACGCCTGACGGCACTGTCCGTGAACTGAACTATGACGGCTCCGCAAAAAAGATCCAATTATGATGAAAAAAACTTTGATCTCCCTGCTGGCCCTGCTGGGCTGCTGCGTCGTCCTGCCCGCACAGGACAAACTCTATGCGGATGAATTCCCCCTCGGGGACGTGACCCTGCTGGACGGTCCGCTCAAGCATGCGCGTGACCTGAATATCCAGACGCTGTTGCAGTACGACTGCGACCGCCTGCTGGCCCCGTACCGCAAAGAGGCGGGTCTGGAGCCGAAGGCGCCGACCTATCCCAACTGGGACGGCCTGGACGGCCACGTGGCCGGACATTACCTGACGGCCATGGCCATCAACGCCGCCACGGGCGACGCCGAGTGCCGCCGCCGGATGGAATACATGCTCTCCGAGCTGCAGCTGGTGGCCGACACCAACACGAAGGAGCACCCCGAATGGGGGCTGGACTACGTGGGCGGATTCCCCGGCAGCGCCGCGCTCTGGACAGATTTCAAGGCGGGGGAGTTCGGGCGCTATTTCGGCGCCTGGGCGCCGTTCTACAACCTGCACAAGATGTTCGCCGGCCTGCGCGATGCGTGGGTGTACTGCGGCAATGAGCAGGCGCGCGAGCTTTTCCTGCGCTTCTGCGACTGGGCCGTCTGGATCACCGCCGGCCTGGACGACGAGCAGATGGAAGCGATGCTGCGCAACGAGCACGGCGGCATGAACGAGGTGCTCGCGGACGCGTACGCGATGACCGGCGACGAGAGCTACCTCTATTGCGCCCGCCGCTTCTCGCACAAGCTGCTGCTGGACGCCATGCGCGACCACGTGGACATTCTGGACAACATGCACGCCAACACGCAGGTCCCCAAGGCGGTGGGCTTCACGCGCATCGCGGAGCTTTCCGGCGACGAGGGCTACCTGGAGGCGGGACGCTGGTTCTGGGAGAACGTGACCGGCGGGCGCAGTCTCGCATTCGGCGGCAACAGCCGCCGGGAGCATTTCCCGAGCGCGGACGCCTGCATCGATTTCGTGCGCGATATCGACGGCCCCGAGTCCTGCAATACCTACAACATGCTCAAGCTCACGGAAGACCTGCATCGCCTCGAGCCGCAGGCGCGCTATGCCGACTTCTACGAGCGGGCGCTTTTCAACCACATCCTCTCCACCCAGCATCCCGAGCACGGCGGCTACGTCTACTTCACCTCCGCACGACCGCGCCACTACCGCAACTATTCGGCCCCGAACGAGGCCATGTGGTGCTGCGTGGGCACGGGTATGGAGAATCATGGCAAATACGGCCAGTTCATCTATACGCATAACGGGAAAAAGGCCTTGTACGTCAACCTCTACGCCGCTTCCGAGCTGAACTGGCGCGAGCGGGGCGTCACGCTGCGCCAGGAGACGGAGTTCCCGTACGGGGACCGTGCCACGCTGCGCATCACCTCGGGCAGGGGCCGCTTCACCCTGCGGCTGCGCAACCCCGGCTGGGTGCGGAAGGGCGCTTTCGAGGTGCGCGTGAACGGCCGCCTGCGCAAGCGTGGCAGCACCTCGCCTTCCTCCTACATGCGCATCCGGCGCAGTTGGAAGGCCGGTGACGTCGTGGAGGTCCGCTTCCCGATGGAGAACCGCGTGGAGCACCTGATCAACGTGCCGCAGTACGTCGCGCTGATGCACGGCCCGATCCTGCTCGGCATGAAGACCGGCACCGAGGACCTGGCCCACCTGATCGCCGACGACAGCCGCTTCGGCCAGTATGCCAGCGGCGCCAAGCTGCCCATCGCGGACGCTCCGTTCTTCGTCTCCGAAGACATCGACGCCATCGGCGCGCAGCTGGAACCCGTCCCCGGCAAGCCGCTGCATTTCCGCCTGAACGCCGAGATGCACAACCGCATCGAGGGCGAACTGCAGCCCTTCTTCGAGATCCACGACGCCCGCTACATGATGTACTGGCTGGCGCTGACTCCGGACGGCTACGCCGAGTACCTGGAGGAGACGGCCCGCGAGGAACAGGAGCGTGCGGCCCTGGACGCCCGCACGGCCGACCGCGTGCAGCCGGGCGAGCAGCAGCCGGAGACGGATCACCGGATGGAGACCGACGGTTCCGTGACCGGAAATGACAACGACGTCTTCTACCGCGACGCCCGCAACGGCCGCTACTTCAGCTACCTGATGCAGACCGGCGGCCGCACCGGCCTGTCCGTCTTCCTGAAGTACTGGGGCGTAGGGGAGTGGAAAACCCGCGAGTTCGATATCTACGTGGATGACACGCTGTTGCAGTCGGTCAACAACACCGGCCGCTGGAATACTTCCGCCTTCATCTCAGAGGAATTCCCCGTGCCCGACAAGCTGCTTCAGGGCCGGAAAGCCGTGCGCGTGAAGATCGTGGCGCACGAAGGCAAGCAGACCGGCGGCATCTACGAAGTCCGGCTGGTGGACACAAAGATTTGACATTTTCGAGAGAAATAGCTATCTTTACACGATATGAAAACTACTAAAATCCTCCTGCTGGCGCTTTGCGCCGTCGCCGCCTTCTCCTGCACGAAGGAGCAGGGCGACCGTTTTTACAAACTGAGCAACGCATCCGGAATGGAAGTGACCGTCACCAATTTCGGCGGCCGCATCACCGCCATCGTCCTTCCCGACAAGGACGGTGTGAAGCGGGACGTGGTCCTGGGCTTCGACAAGGTCGAGGACTACTATCCGGAGAACAACCAGACCGACTTCGGCGCATCCATCGGCCGTTACGCGAACCGCATCGCCCAGGGCAAGTTCACCCTCGACGGCGTGGAGTACGACCTGCCGAAGAACAATTTCGGCCACTGCCTGCACGGCGGTCCGACCGGCTGGCAGTACCAGCCCTACAAGGTCGTGGAGGCCGATGCGCGCCACATCAAGCTGCGCATGGATTCCCCGGAGGGGGACAACAATTTCCCGGGCGCCGTCACGGCGTTCGTGACCTATACCCTCACCGACGACAACAAGATCGATATCGCCTATGAGGCCACCACCACGGCCCCGACGATCATCAATATGACCAACCACTCCTACTTCAACCTGTCCGGCGACCCGGCCAACCACAGCATCTGCGAGGACGAGCTCTATGTCAACGCCTCCAACTACACCCCGGTGGACGACACCTACATGACCACGGGCGAGATTCTCCCGGTCGAGGGCACCCCGATGGACTTCACCGTGGCCCACAAGGTCGGCGACCACATCACGGAGTACGATTTCGAGCAGCTCAAGAACGGCAACGGCTATGACCACAACTGGGTCCTCGACACGCGCGGCAACATCAACGAAGTCGCGGCCGAGCTCTACTGCCCCGCGACGGGCATCGACCTCAAGGTATACACCGACGAGCCGGGCATCCAGGTCTACAGCGGCAACTTCCTCGACGGCACCGTGACCGGCAAGGGCGGCGTGGTCTACCAGCAGCGCACCGGCATCTGCCTGGAGACGCAGCACTATCCCGAC
>CADBYT010000015.1 GCA_902798975.1 uncultured Bacteroidia bacterium
GTCGTGCGGAAGGTGCTGGCAAGGCCTCCCGAAACGTCGTCATAAGCCACAGCCTTGGTATCCGCTCCCAGCGAGGCGGAAATGTTGACTTTGTATACCGGAGCTTCGGCGATAGTCTCAGGGCTCTGCTCCTGGGAGTCCTGGAGATCGGCTTTGTTGCACGCGGTAAGGCCCAGTGCAAGAATCGTCAGAATGAATGAGGTCTTTTTCATAAAACTTGCATTGATGGGTTTACCAGGTAACAGGGGGATAATCGGTCCTGCTGGCCTGCAGGATGCAGCTCTCAGACTTGATCTCCACGACCTCGACGGTCGGGGCTTCGTAGAGCAGTTTATCGTTCATTTCGATCATACACTCCAAATGTAGGCAGAATTTCCCGAACTTCTGTCACGTGTACGTCCACAAGTTGGCTCCATCCTCCGTCATGCACGGCTTTAATCTACCTCACTCAGATGCTATCTGCATCATTTATATTAATTTTGGTGCAGATAATTCGAAAGAAAGTTAATCTTCTTCATAGTCCCGGCCGGCGATGCCAGGAATGAACAATGAGTTGCCGGACGCACAGATGACGCCATGTTCCCTGTCCATTTCTATGATCAGGGTTTCGGGTTGGATGTATTCTTCTTTCATAATCCGGTCGTTCATTAAGGATTCACAGGAACTATGATAGGCTCCCACGGAGCATAGAAGTTTTTGCCGTTGGGATGCTTCATATCATTCATCCTGACATTGATGACATTTGTCTTGTTGAAGCCGAAACCGTTGGCCATGTCCAGCGGGATGAAAACCTCTTCGACATTCTCCTCGGTGCCGTTGGCGGCAGCCTCCGCGTTCCGATGGTTCAGGATACTTTCAAGGACGACATTCATTACCCAGTCTTCGTCCGTCGGGACAATCATGGTGAGCATCTTGTCGTTCATCCAGTCGTCATTGTCCGTTGACAGAAGTCCCTCATATATATCTTCATACATTTCCTTTGCTTCTTCAATGTCTTCTTCTTTGGATTCTTCGTCCAGGCCTATGAAGTCATAGAATGTCGGCGAACTGTCGGTGTGGTATTCGACGGCCTGGCAGGTGACGCCAATGTAGCTGTTTTTCAGCGGGTTTCCCGCCTTACCGTCCGTATCCCACGGCGTGGGTTTGTGAGGCATGATAAGGACCTCGCCGACCAGGTTTTTGTCGATAAAATTGTCATCCAGCGCGATGAAGTCTTTAACGGCAGAAGGCGTGAACGATACCGGATTCTTCAGCTTGACCTCGATGTCCTTGTATACAGCATCTTCCGGATCGACGGCCCACGGGTTGGAGTCGTAGTTAGCGAAATCGAAAGTGCCCTTGGTGGCGATATGGTGCAGCGTGATCTTGGTGACCGTGATATGCAGGTCGCTCTCTCCGCCACGCGCATCCTTGTCGAATCCGATCTTGAACTTGACCGAAGAGAGGGCATGTTTGAAGAGCAGCGACACCGGCGATCCGGCTTCGTTATTCTCACTCAGCGCCACCAGCAGGTCTTTCTGCTCGCTTACTTTGTACGGGACGGTGTACACAAACGACCCGTTGGTGATGTCTGGGGCGACGTCCGTGTTGTCGCAGGTCGCATAAAAGGTGTGCGTGTCTGTGCCGTTCGGCCATGTCAGGTCTTCATGCCCCGTGGCTACCCAGCCACCGCCGGGATTCGTGAACAGGTAGTTGTCCATCCACGTGTTGGAAGCACCCTGAACGCCCACCATCTTGAAAGAACTGACGGCCGAGATCACCGCGCCACGGGTCCCGGCATTGTTCTCGACATTTACGACAAACGGCCTCCCCGGGCAAGATTCCTCTTTCGAGCATCCAGCCAAAACCACCGAAACCGCCAGCGCGATGGATAGCCAAGGGTAAGTTGTTTTCATTGGTAATACACTTTTTTCTTTCTAACACTCCAAAGATTCTAAAGGCAAACGATTTCACATTTTTGGGCCTATGATTCCCTATATGGTTACTCTGAAGCCGTATATCTTGCCGTTTTCGAGGGGGAGCTTGCTCGTGATTGTTTTTCGCATGTCGCAGCCCGGGAACACGGTGACCGAATTCCGGCGTTCCTCCTCGTCGTCGTAATAGTTGCCGCCGAACTGGAGACAAAGTTCATATCCCGCCTCGAGATCCCTGTCGAAGCGGACGGGCACAAAGAAAGTCTTTTCGACCACATCCTCATCCATCAGCGTGAGATCGCTGTTGTTGCCGCTGTCGAGCAGGTAATAGTCCTGCGGTCCTCTCTCGATCGTGAAGGGCGTCCCCGTGTAGCTTCCGGTGGTCACATCAAGGCCGTTAAACCGGACGAAGACAGGATCACCGTTCACGCCCCACTCTTCCTCTTCTTCCGAATCGGGATCGACGCACTTGATGCGGATGGAATTGATCCGCGCCTGGTCGAAAGGAGAACCGGGAGGCGCCTCGTACGGGAAGTGCCTAAGGGTCACCTCGATGCGGAACACGGCGAACTGGTGCTCCAGATACACGTGGGCGACATCGCCAGAGATCAGCACCTCACCCAGCATCAGGTCAACGTCGGAGATAGAAGACGTTTCATCGTGCTGCAGGGCGCCCGAAGCGGTCGAAAGGTTTCTCATATAAATGGTCGGAGATCCCACCCGCACAGCGTCGAAGATCGAATTGCTGCCTGTGTACGGGTCCACCGCCGGATACAGGCAGATGACCTTGTCCCCTGCGTTTCCGGTCCAGGTCCCGGAGAACTCCGCTTTCTTGCGGCCCCTCTCACCGGTAGAAGTGAATGTATTGACGGCCGTGATGCCGCTCTGGCCGAAAGAAACCACCGTAATGGACTCTTCCGAGTCCCAGGAGCCTTCCAGCGTCTTGCTTTCCGTGTCGTATTCATAAAGCGTCTTTGTGCCCGTCGGAGCGACGACGGACGCCTGGATCGTCAGCGGGACGCCCTTCTTTTCGACCGGCGCCTTCTGGCAGCTGTTCAGCAATACGGCGGAGAGAACCGCCACTGTGAGGATTGTTATAATATGTTTCATCGTCCTGTTTCTTTATCGGTTAAAAATCAAGATCCCAGCCATGTTCCATATCCGGGACTTCTCCGCTGGCACAGATGATACCCTCACTCCTCACCTCGAGGACCTCGACAGACGGGGCCTCGTAAATCAGTTTTTTGTTCATTTGATGGCAATACACTATTAAATCTAACGCCGCAAATATAGGCAGATTTTTCCGAACATGTGTCCTGTTTGCGTTCACAGGGTGTCATGTGAGAGTAAAAAATTTTTTGTAATTTTACGATGTAATACACTGAGACTATGGCAAAAACCAGCAACAGAGCTGTCGCAGCAAAGAAATTCGCCGAGAAGTGGGCAGGATTGGGATATGAGAAGGGGCAGAGCCAGACCTTCTGGCTGGAGCTCCTGCAGAGCGTGTATGGCATCCAGGACCCGTTCTCGTTCATCGAGTTTGAAGGGCAGATCAAGAACAGGAACTCCACCTCGTTCATGGACGCCTATATCCCGTCCACCAAGGTCCTCATCGAGCAGAAAAGCGTCGACAAGGACCTCGGCAAGGAGATCCTCCAGTCGGACGGCACCACGCTCACGCCGTACGAGCAGGCCAAGAAGTATGTGGTCGATATGCCGGTCAGCAAGCACCCCCGCTGGGTGGTCACCTGCAACTTCCAGGAGTTCCGTGTGTACGATATGGAGAATCCGCTCGGCGAGCCGGAAATTATCCAACTGAAGGACCTCGAGAAGGAGCACTACCGGCTTTCCTTCCTGGTGGACGACAGCTCCGTGCACACCAAGAAAGAGGTGGAAGTCTCGATGGCCGCAGGCCGAATCATCGGCGACATCTATGATGCCTTCCTGAAGGAATACCGCAACCCCGACGACCCGCACACGCTGCGGAGCCTGAACATCCTCTGCGTCCGCCTGGTGTTCTGCCTGTATGCGGAGGATGCCGGTCTGTTTGAAGGACATTCCCAGTTCCACGATTACCTCGTGCAGTTCAAGCCCGGGACGGGCGATATGCGCCGCGGCCTGCTGGAGCTCTTCGACGTGCTGAACACGCCGGTCGCCGAGCGCGACCCCTACCTCCCGGACAACCTGCAGGCCTTCCCGTATGTCAACGGCGGCCTCTTCGCCGAGCAGGGCATCGAAGTCCCCCGCTTCAACGAGAAGATCGCCAACCTGCTCCTGAAGCACGCCAGCGACGACTTCGACTGGAGCGAGATCTCTCCGACCATCTTCGGCGGCGTGTTCGAGAGCACCCTGAATCCGGAGACCCGCCGGAGCGGCGGCATGCATTACACCTCCATCGAGAATATCCACAAGGTCATCGACCCGCTCTTCCTGGACGACCTGAAGGCGGAGCTGAACGAGATCAAAGCGGAGCCCAGCGAGAAGAAGCGCATCCAGAAGGCGCAGACTTTCCAGGATAAACTGGCTGGCCTCAAGTTCCTCGATCCGGCCTGCGGCAGCGGCAACTTCCTGACCGAGACCTACCTGTCGCTGCGCCGCCTGGAGAACGAGGCCATCCGTATCATTCATAAGGGGCAGATGATGATCGGCGAATTCGTCAATCCGATCAAGGTCTCCATCAACCAGTTCTACGGCATCGAGATCAACGACTTCGCGGTCTCCGTGGCGATGACGGCGCTGTGGATCGCCGAGGCGCAGATGCTTTTCGAGACGGAGAAGATTATGCAGTTGAATCTGGATTTCCTGCCGTTGAAATCATATACCAACATTCACGAGGGTAATGCGCTGCGGATGGATTGGAATGAGGTGGTGCCGGCTGCAGATCTGGATTACATCATGGGTAATCCGCCGTTTATCGGTTATTCTCTCCAGTCTGAAAGCCAGAAAGAAGATATTCTTAGCGTTCTCGTAGATGAGAAAGGCAAACCGTATAAGGCCGCAGGTAAAGTAGATTATGTCTCTGCTTGGTACTTCAAGTCGGCTTTGATGATGAAGGAAAACTCTTGCATAAAGTCTGCTCTTGTGTCGACGAATAGTATCACTCAGGGGGAGCAAGTCGCGGGGATATGGGCTCCATTAATGACCCGTTTTGGCATACATATCGATTTCGCGTGGCGTACATTCATCTGGGATAGCGAAGCTAATCAAAAAGCACATGTCCATTGTGTAATCATTGGATTCTCATCCGGCGTTTCCAAAGAGTTGAAGATAATATACACAAGAGAAGGTGTTAGCTGTGTCGAACATATCAATCCTTACTTGATAGAAGCGGCAGATGTCTTTATAGAGAGTCGAAACAAGGCGCTTTGCGATGTCCCCCAGATGGTTTATGGCAATAAACCGACCGATGGTGGATTCCTATTTATTGATGAAGAGACGTATTTAAAAAATGTAAAAGATAATCCTGAAGTGGAACCTTTTGTAAAAAGATTCCTGGGTGCGTCCGAGTATATCAATGATGAAATTCGGTATTGTCTCTGGCTAGTTAACGCAAATCCTAAGGCTCTTCAGAATGCCTTCATCAAAGAACGGATTATGGGAGTAAAAGAGTTTCGTTTAGCAAGCACCAAAAAAGCAACACGAGACTCCGCAGATTATCCAACTTTGTTCCAAGAGGTGCGACAACCCGAGAATGAATATATACTTGTACCACGACATTCAAGTGAGAATCGGGATTATATCCCTATCGGCTTCATCTCTGGAGATGTGATTTGCGGAGATGCAAATCAGATGATTCCAAATGCAGACGTATATCATTTTGGTGTTTTAACATCGTCTGTTCATAATGCTTGGATGCGAGTGGTGTGTGGACGAATAAAAAGCGACTTTCGGTATTCAAAAGACGTAGTTTACAATAACTTTCCTTGGCCTCAGCCTACAGAAGCACAGCGAAACAAGATTGAACAGACTGCCCAGGCGATTCTTGATGCTCGCGCCCTTTATCCGGAGTCTTCGTTGTCTGACCTGTACGATGACCTCACGATGCCTGTTGAGCTCCGCAAAGCCCACCGCGCCAATGACGCCGCCGTGATGGAGGCCTATGGATTCCGGAAGGACATGACCGAGCCGGAGATCGTCGCGGAACTCTTCAAGATGTACCAGAAACTGACAGAAAGCTGATAATTACCCGCTACGGCGCAGGCTCATACACCAGCGGGCTCGTCGCGAGATAGGTGGCGCCGTCGTTCTGGTAAGAAGAGCCGTCCCAGTACACCGTGCCGCCAATGGTTATCGTGCCGCATGATTGCGTGCCTCCACTACCTATACCGATGCCATAGGTGTTTGATGAGCCCTCCGCCGTGACGCGTGTGACGTTAGAGGTAATGGTGATGTTGCCGCATCGAACGACGACACCCTTACCTTCGCCGTGACCACCCCCGATACCTGCGCTACATATACCGCCCGTGGCCGTAACCGTACCGCCGCTGATGGTGATGTTGCCGCATTGGTTATTATAATTATAAGCATAACCGGTACCGATGCCCGCGGCAAACGGGCCGCCCCTAGCCGTCACAGTACCGCCACTGATGGTGATGTCGCCGCATAGAAATACCGATCCGCCAGCGGAACCGGTACCGATACCCGCAGCCTCTTCGCCACCCTCGGCTGTGATGGTGCCGCCTGTAATCTTGATGTTGCCTCCATTATAACCGCAGATGCCCGCACCACCGCCATTGCCGATGGCGGTGAGCGAGCCGGAGCCGCTGATGGTAAGCGTCCGTTCGCTCCTGATGAGAATGCCCGCAAAGCTATCCTCGGCACATCCTTTCACATAGTTTACAGAGCCGGCGGCCAGCACGAGGTTGATGTTGCGCCGGCAATTGATTCCGTGAGAATTAGATTGATTGGGGAAACTGTAGTTAATGTCCACACCGGCGAGCGTCACTGTGATAGCAGGAGCGTCTTTAGCGGTGCCGGCAGTGGAGATTTTGTATTCTCCCTGCAATATGCCCGAAAGCACATCGCCGTCCTGCGCCGTGTAATCGCCGGTCAGGAACTCCAGCGCCGTGCCGGTGGTCTCCGTGGTCGAGAGGTTCACGGGATAGATGTTGTTCCTCTCGAGGGTCTTGCCCGATACCGATTTGCGGTAGTTCGTGGTGCCGTTGGAAGCGCAGAAGTGGATGGTCTTGTCACTGCCTATGGGCCGAAGGGCCACATAGATGGGTCCTGCCGCTGCCGAGCGGCTGATTTTGTACACGTTCGTGCCGTCGAAGACGCTCAGCTTCGTCACGTCACCGTTCACGGGGTTGCCCGAGGCGTTCTTCACCGTCAGTTCCAGGATGCAGAGCTGGTTGGAGAGCGTCACACCGGAGGGCAGCGCCGCGTCGCCGGTGAGCGTGCCGTCGTAGACCGCCAGGTCGAAGTTGTTGGCGAGGGAGGTCAGTGTGCCGTCCTGCGTGGCGAGGGCGGCATAATTGACTGTGCCGTCATCGTTGGCCATGCTGGCCGGATAAATGTATTTCATGGCTCCGCCGGCCTTCGGGTGGGTCGCGTCAACAGTAATCTTGGCTCTCCGGCCGCCATCGATGAGATCATCGGCAGTAAAGGTATAGGTGGCTTTCACCAGGTTGCTACTCTCGTTCGTGTAGAACACGGCAATGGTCTCGCCTGCTGCGAAGGTCTTCACACCGCCCGCCGTGAGCGCCTTCGTGGCGCCTTCCAGCCCGACGGTGGTGGTCAGGGTGACGGTCTTGCCGCCGTCCTGCGGTTGCTGCGGATCGTTGAGTTGATCGGCGCAGCCGGTGGTTAATGCGCCCGCGAGAACGAGGGCGGCGATGTTCAGAATGTTGTAGATCTGTTTCATGCTTTCTTCGTTTTACGGGTTGTTACCAGTTGAGCGGGGAATTCTTGTTGTAGTCTTCCGTCCCTCCGGAGCCGCAGACGATGCCCTCGGGGCGCCCGGCCCGCCTCAGAACTTGACGCGAAGGCCGGCGTAGGCAACGCTCATGTCGCCGACTCCTAGGTCCACGAAACCGCAGAAGCGCTTGCCGAACTCCATGCCGAGCAGCGACAGCTGTCCGGCGACGCGGAACCCTTTTGCTACTTTCTCGTCACGGTACAGCGTCCCCACGGCAAACATCGAATAGGTGCGGAACCACTCCCTCTGATACCAGTAAATCTTGACGCCGGCCATGGCGGTGGCATAGCGATAATAGTTCCGATTTTCGCTCGTGTTGGCGTCAAAGAAATGCATGTACGCACCCATGACGCCCAAACTTACCATATTGGACAAGCGGTAGAAATACGATAAGCCCATCGAGCCGATCGAAACGACGTGGGCCTTGGGGACACCGGTCACAGCAGCCATTAGATTGGCGATTTGCTCAATCCCGTAGCCATAAAGTTCCATATTGGAAAGGCGCCCGTAAAAGACGGAAATCTCATGGCGCTCGACCTTCTGCGCCTGCATGTTCAGCGAGAACAGGACGATCAGGACACTGAGGATTATTTTCTTCATAGGATTCGTGGTTTCCACAAAGTTACAACAAAATCCGTCAACACCATCCGAAAAGGAACTTCTCTGCTATTTTCATACAAAGCTATTGTTTGTGTTTATCTTTGCATTATATTTGCATTACAAATCAATAAACTATACGCCTTATGACTTCTATGACCATACGAGTTGACGAGCAGCTGAAGAAGAACTTTGATGTTCTTTGCGATCAGTTCGGCCTCAGTAATACCGCGGCCCTCAGCCTCTTCATGAAGGCTGTGGTGCGTGAGCGCAGGATTCCGTTCGAGATTAAAGCCGATACGGAAGCGGACACAAGACGCAAGGGATGGGAAGCTTTCCTTCAGATGCGTGAGGCAGCCATTGCCAATGGCGCCGCCGACATGACCCTGGACGAGATTAACGAGGAGATTAGCGCGGCACGAAATGGCAGATAAGATATTTGCAGTCATCGACACGTCGAAAGCGCGCTTTCTGTCATCCGGGATTACGGCCTGAATCTGGAGCGAACCAAGGTGGAAGGTGAAGCATTCAAAGATCCGAAGGATGTGGTGTTCTATGAAGTCAAGATGAAAACAGTCGGCACTTTCCAGAGAATCCTCTCGTCGTCACTCCGGCCGAAATGATAGTAATCATAACAGGTAATCAGTAAATCGTCATTCTGCGCGTTCTGTTTGGCTACCTCCTCCTGGTATTTATCGTTTTTCAGTGTTTTCAGTGATAGGTGTCCAAATAGGTTGCACCAGTGGCCGATTTGGTGGATACCTGACGGCATCCCTTATTCGTTTGCTGATCGCTTGTTCCGGCTCTCTTCCTCTTGTCGCTTTTTCGTCAGGTACTCTTGGATCTTCTCATCCTTCCATCGTTCAAGCTCTTCAAGGCTATGCTCTTTCGCGTCCCGATAACTCTTCCTTGCTCTTATGTACAGGAAGACGAAGAGGCAAACCGACAAGAGAAGGAACAATATGATTAAGACTTCCTTCATTTTTTGTCCTTATCCTTTTTCAACTTCTCTTCCGCACTATATGACAAGAGCATGGAGAGAATGAGCAGGGCGCTGGAAATGATGCCCAGTATTTTTCTTGTTCATTTTGAAGCAGATTGGGAGTGCGTTTGAGGCAAAGATAGCAATAATAACGGGAAAAGCCTCCCAGATAATCTGGAAGGCCTTTCTGTGGAGCGGAAAACGGGGCTCGGACCCGCGACCTCAACCTTGGCAAGGTTGCGCTCTACCAACTGAGCTATTTCCGCAAAACCCTATTGCTTATCCGCAAAACCCTATTGCTTAGCGTTGGGATTGCAAAGATAGACACAATTTTTGAAACACCAAAAAAATATTGCACTTTTTTAGATTCGCCGGTCGCAGCCGGTTTGGAGCGAAGCGAAGTCCGCACCAGCGGACCGGCCGGCCCCGGGTATTTGGCCAGAGGTCAAATACGGAAAGGGGTTTATGGCCGCAAGGGGTTACAGGGGGCGGAGCCCCCTTCATAGATAGGTCCGGGGGGTTAGCCACCCGGCATAAAGCAAACAGGAGGTGCCCTCACGGGTGCCTCCTGTCCTCAATACCATTATCCTATATAACCAAAACTAGTTGTTTTTCGGAACGATGATCTGGTGGCCGAGCTTCAGCTTGTCGCCGGAGTCGTCGACGGTCCAGTACTGCGGCTTGCGCGGGCCGTCACCCTCCACGTGGTGCACCACATAGCGCAGCTCACCCTCGAAGGTACGGAACAGCATGCCGTGGCCGGAATTGTTGGCCAGGAACGGTTCGGGTTCCTGCACCCACGGACCGGCGATGGTGCCGGACTCGGAGTAGCAGACTTCCTGGAGATAGCGCTCCTTGCCCCAGGTGGACCAGAGCATACCGAGCTTGCCGGTCTGCGTGCGGAACATCTGCGGGCCGTCGGTCACCCAACCGGGCATCTTGAGGCCGAAGGTGGCTTCGCCCAGGCCGTTCATTTCGCCGCAGGACGGAGCTTCGGAGGCGCGGAACATCGTCACAGGCCACTCGGAGATGGTCTTGGTGAGGTCCTGGGACAGCTCGATGTAGTCCATCGTACCGTCGATCAGCTGGGTCCACTCGTGGACGAAGACCATGTAGATGTGACCGTTCTCCTCATAGAGGGTACCGTCGATGCAGTCCCACTCACGCGGCTGGTAGTCGTAGCCAGGCGTGACGGAGAAGGGCACGAACGGGCCTTCCGGGCTCTCGGAACGGAGCAGATAGGTCTGGTTGTGAGGCACGTTGTAGCGACGCGGGACCTGCTGGATGAGGTCGGAGTGGTCGCTCCAGGTACCTGCATAATAGTAGTAGTTACCGATCTTGTGGATCTCGGCCGCGGCCGCGAAGCCCGCCTTCTCGCACCAGGTGCCGGTCAGGTCGATCACGTTGTAGGGGCCTTCCCACATGACGAGGTCCTTGCTGCGGTACTGGCGGCCGCCGGAGCTGGTCAGGTAGTAGGTCTTCGTGGTCGGATCCGCGTAGATGAACGGATCGCTCATCGACAGGTCGTTGAAGTGGACGGTGCGGATGCGGTTCTGCTCTTCACGCATGCGGCGCATACGCTCAGCCATACCGGTGGTGTCGCGGGGAGCTCCCGTGGCCATGCCACCGAAGTTCTTCTGGCCAGGGTCAGCCAGCGGAGCCTGCTCGCCGGGTTCGATCTTGACCGGTTCGGTCGCGGTCGGTGCCGGGGCGTTGGTGCCGCACGCCGCGAGCACGGTCGCGGCGAGGGCAAGAGATGTTAATGTTTTGATTTTCATTCGACAAATATAATATTTTCTTTTTAGCATCACCAACCGGGGTTCTGCACCAGGTTCGTGTTGGCAGAAATCTGCTCGTACGGGAACGGGAGCAGGTTGTACTTGTCCTGCCAGCCCTTGCCGGATCCCTCCACTTCTTCCACATTCCACTCCGTGGTGCCGGGCTTGTAGCCGTGGAACTTGTAGTACTTCTTGCCCTTGTTCGCGAGCACGGTGGGGGCGTCGCCCCAGCGGACCAGGTCGAAGAAGCGCTCCTGCTCGCAGAAGAGCTCGGCACGGCGCTCGTCCTTGATGATCGGATAGGTCAGGGCGGCGACAGGTTCCAACTGGGCGCGCTGGCGCACCTCGTTGAGGGCCTTCAGGCCAGTGCCGTCGGCATCGTTGTCATAGAGGAACTTGGCCTCTGCGTAGAGCAGCAGCACCTCAGCATAGCGGAGCATCGGGGTGTTGGCCTTGTACCACTTCCAGAAGGGCGGGCTCGTCCCCTCGTACGCCTCGCTGAGCCAGCCAAGGCCACGGAAGGTGAAATAACCTGCATTGTGGTAAACGCCGGTTTCCGACTTGACACCGGGCGTCACGCCAGCGGCATAATCCATGGCAAGAACCTGCTCATAGGTGTGGATCGTGGACTTGAAGCGCGGCATCTCGGTGCCGCCTTCGTGCGCTGCCAGGAATTCGCCGAATTCCTTGGACACGGCGTTCCAGCCCCAGCCGCCGAAGAAGCAGCTCGGAAGCTGAATGGTGCTCGGCCAGCCGGTCCACGTATGGCGAAGGTCATTGGAAGGGTCGCCGGGGAAGCCGTCATTGTCGCCGGCATTGTGTTCGAAGACGTACTCCTCGCAGAAGTCGCCAGCCTGGCGCTCGATGATGAACATATCGGACACGAGGCCGTAGAGGCCGGAATTGATCACGGTCTGGAGGTCCTTGACGGCGCCTTCCAGGATGGTCTTGTCATTGAACTTCTGGCCGTACCAGAGACCCACCTTGCCGCGGTATGCGAGGGCCGCATGCTTGGAAATGCGGGCGCCGAACGCTTTCTGCTGGCCCTTGCCGGGAATGGCCGGAAGCGCGTCAGCCGCCTCTTTCATCCGGTCGAGGATCCACTTGATGGATTCTTCGGTCGGGGTGTTGGACTGGTAGTACTCGTCCTGGGAGAGCACGTGGTCCACAAGCGGCGGGGTGCCCCACCAGCGGACGGCGTCGAACATCGCGAGGGCGCGGAGGAAGTTGGCCTCGGCCTTGACGCGGTTGATACGGGCGTCATTGGAATCAGGAATCTTCTCCAGGATCAAGTTGCAGTGGTAGATGACTTTGTAAACACCCCTGTACATGATCTTCGGGGCGGAGTCGGCGGAGGTGACGTTGTAATTGCCGGCATCCTGGAATTGGTTGGAGTTGTCGGTGAAAGAGCCGCCGCCCGGGTAGTGGTCGTCATCGAGGGCATTCAGGAACATGATCTTCTCGATGCCGTTGACGCAGGTCACGTCGCGGCCGCCCCAGTACAGATGGTAAACGCTGCCGATCAGGGCTTCCGCATCTTCCGGCGTGGCATTCTCGTAGAAACCCTCGGTGGACAGGACGCTCTTTTGACGAATGTCAAGGTTCTGCTGGCAGGCGCCAAGCGTCAGCACGAGCGCCGCGAGAGATAAAGCGATATATATTCTTTTCATAACTGTGCCGTTTTAGAAGGAAACATTCACACCGAAGACCAGTTTCTTGGAAATCGGGTAGGAACCGAAGTCGATACCCAGACCGCTGGCAGAGGAGCCGGCATGGCTGGTTTCCGGATCAAAGCCC
The DNA here is from genome assembly GCA_902798975.1 of uncultured Bacteroidia bacterium. Lineage (GTDB taxonomy): Bacteria > Bacteroidota > Bacteroidia > Bacteroidales > UBA932 > Cryptobacteroides. The sequence continues at coordinate 12,985 of CADBYT010000015.1, forward strand.
GGGTACTTCGTGAAGGTGAACCAGTCGTCGAGGGAGACATAAGCGCGCAGGGAACTCATCTTGATCTTCTTGGTGAGCTTGCTCGGCAGGGTGTAACCCAGCTGGATCTGCTTGATCTTGAAGAAGGAAGCGTCAAAGACGAGCATGTTGGAACTCCGGTAGTACTTGTCGTTCACATCCGGCTTCGGGTATTTGTAGCCGGTGGAAGAAGCGCTCTGCCAGGCGTTCGTGTAGAATTCCCTGAGTTTATTCTGCTGCAAGGCGTCGCCACGCATCACGGCGTAGAGCAGTTCAGCACCCTGGGAACCGGCACCCAGCACGAGGAGGTCGAAGCCCTTGTAAGCCAGGTTGATCGTAAGACCGTAGGTAAAGTCAGGGATACCGCTACCCACAAAGTCGCGGTCATCTGCCGTGATTTGACCGTCATTGCTGAAGTCCTTGTAAACGGCTGCACCGGTAGTCTGGTCGATGTGGTCCACGACGAAGGTGCGCAGATACCACAGCGGATAGCCCTCTTCGAAATACGTCACCGGGTAGTCGCCCCAGATTCCCGTACCCTCGACGCGTTCTTTGGAAGTGCCCTCCACGACCTTGTTATGGACGGTGGAGAGGTTGGCGCTGATGCCGTAGCTGAAGTCACCGATGGTGTCCTTCCAGCCCAGTTCGAATTCGGTACCGTGGTTATTCACGAGGCCGGCGTTGACATAGACCCTCTCGCAACCGGTGTTGGCCGGAGCCGTGGTGCTGGTCAGCAGGTCGTGCGTATTCTTATTGTACCAGTCCACGGAGAAGGTGAGGCGGTTGTGGAACATGCGCAGGTCGAGACCGAGGTCCACCTGACGGGAAGTCTCCCACTTGATGCTCGGGTTCGGCAGGACCGTCGAAGGACGGAGGCCCACCAGGAACTGGCTGCCGTCCAGGTTATAGCCATAGTTCTTGTTGCTCTCCAGGGAGGAAGCGTACTGGTACTCGCCCAGGGCATTGACGTTACCGTTCACACCCCAGGAAGCGCGGAGCTTGAGGAAGTCGAGGCTCAGTGCAGACTTGGCTCCCTTCATGAAAGGCTCGTTGCTGATGGTCCAGCCGGCGGAAACGGAAGGGAAGTAACCCCAGCGGTGATTCTTGTCCAGCTTGGAGCTGTCGTAAGCGTCGGCGCGGAAGTTGGCCTGGACGAAGTACTTGTTGGCGTAGGACCAGCCGATACGGCCGAAGTAGGACATGTTGGCACGGACTTCCGGCTGACCGCCCAAGGACATGTTGGCCGTATTGACGGCATTGTTCAGGTAGCGGAAATTGGGATCGTCCCTGGTGAGCTGGTAGGCGGTACCCCGGAGGTTGTCCGTGTTGGTCTGCTGGTAGGACATACCGGCCATCGCGGTAAGCTCATGCTGGCCGAAGGACCTGGTGTAGTTGGCGAAGTTTTCCCACTGGTAGTAGAGGCGGTCGTTGGTGGAACCGCTGATGGACATCGCCTGGTTGGTCTTCGCGCTGATGTACACCTCATGGTTGTAGGTGTTGGTGTGGCTATAGCCACCCTGGAAGCCGAAGCGGGAGGTGATGACCAGGCCCTTGATCGGGGTGAAGTTGGCATAGGCGGTACCGCGCACACGGAAACTCTGCGTCTCGGAGTCCGAGCGGTCCAGGATGGCCTGCGGATGCCAGATGTAGCTGGTCTCGTTGAAAACGGAAACGCCGTAGATGTGGCCGTCCGGATCGCGCGGAAGTGCGTCGTTCATATAGAGCCGGACGTAGGCCGGGATGGCGTTGTCGTCATAGGTCCAGGGCATGGTCGGGTCCGCCGTAAACATGGCGCCCATGACGGACTCGGCGGTACCGGAACTCTCGGAGACGGCCCGGCGCACGCTGCGGTCGATAGTGGTGTTGACACCGACGGTCAGCCAGTCCTTGACCTTGTACTCGGCGTTGATCTGGCCGACGAGGCGCTTGAAGATATCCTTGTCGCCCTTGACGATACCGTTGTTGTCGGTATAGGACAGGGAGGCGTAGAACTTCGCGCGGTCGTTGCCGCCCTCGAAGCCGAGGGTATGGCGCTGCTGGCGGCCGGTCTCGAGCATATAGTCCGTCCACTTGGTGTTGGACTTGCCGTCATACTGGAACTGGTCCTGCGTCGCCGCGCCGGCAAGCACCAAATAGTCCATGTACTCGCGCGCGTTCATCATTTCAGGCAGGTGGGCGACATTCTGGATCGTGTGCTGGAAATTGTAGAAGACGCGGCCGGAGCCCTTCTGGCCGGACTTCGTGGTGACGAGCACAACACCGTTACCAGCCTCGACACCGTAGATGGCGGCGGAGGCGGCGTCCTTCAGGATCTCGATGGAAGCGATGGTCTCCGGATCGAGATAGCTGATATCGTTGACCTTCAGACCGTCCACGATCATGAGCGGGCTGGTTCTGGAATTGGAAGAGTAGCCACGGATCTGGATCGAAGAAGAGGCACCCGGAGCACCGGAGGAGTTCACAATCTGCACACCGGAAGCCTTGCCCTGAAGGGCCTGGGCGACGTCGGTCGTCGTACGGTTCTCCAAATCGGAATCCTTGATGGACGCGATGGCACCTGTGACGTCGCTCTTTCGCTGGACGCCGTAACCGATGACCACGGTCTCTTCAAGCATCTCGGTGTCCTCTTCGAGAACGATGCTGAAGGTGGTCTGGTTTCCGACAGTGATGGTCTGCGGCTTGTAGCCGATGCTCTCGACGGAGATGCTTGCTCCGGCGGGAACGCTCAGCGAGAATGCGCCGTTCATGTCGGTGGCAGCACCCACGCGGGAGTTGCCGACCAGCGTAACGGCAGCGCCGATGACCGGTTCCCCGGATGCATCAACCACGGTGCCGCTAATCGTACGATTCTGAGCATAGACATTCATGCTCAGACATCCTAAGAACAAAAGCACGAAGGCTTTCGTCAGGCAGGATAACAGTTTTTGTCTCATACTTTAGAATTAATTGATTAATATGGTTAAATTAGGTAACAATGTTAATTGGTTCACGTAGCTTAATAAAATTCATAAAAAACTGTCGGTGCGTTCGTAATTCTATTGTAGTTTTGCGCAAAAATAGTGATCTTTGTTTTCGTGATTGCAGAAAAATTTAATTATATGGTGGATAAACAATTTAATTGGGTGGATTTTTTGCTGGCAGTTTTTCTCCTCCTGTTTTCGTTCCCGGGCGGGATTTTCGCCCAGCCGGAGGCGGAAGACTACATCGTCATCAACCGGCTCTCCCGCGAAAACGGGCTTCCGGACCAGGATGTCAACGGCATCTGCTTCGACAGCCGGGGCTTCGCCTGGATCAGCACCTTCGGCGGAGGCCTCGTCCGCTACGACGGGGATTCCTTCATCCGCTTCTCGATGAAAACGCATCCGGGGTTCACCAGCGACTTCGTCAACCAGTGCAGCGAGGACGACTACGGGAGGCTGTGGGTCCCCTGCGCGGGCGGCCTGAACATCCTGGACCTGGAAACGCTCACCCTGATCGATGAACTGCCCGGAATATCCCGGGCCTGGCGGCGGTCGCATTCTCCGGTGAATGTGAATAAAGACGCCAAGGGGCGCATGTGGTTCACTGCGGACGACATCCTGTACCGGGTCTCCTTCGCCGATGACGGGAAGCGCGTCGTGATCGATTCCCTGCAGTGCTCGGTTCCCAACCTCAACCTCATGCCCGAGATCTGCGACGTGGACGAAGACGGGGCGGCATGGATCTCCCTCAACGGACATTTCTATAAGGTAAGGCATATCGAAGACCGGGGACTCCGCATTTCGGAAATCCTGCCGGGCGTCAACATCGGAGAAGACAACAGGGCCACGGCCTATCTGCGCTCCGGGAACGATGTGTGGATCGGCACACAGAACGGGCTGTACCGCGTGAATATCGCCACCAGCGACTACGACTGCTATCTCCGCTCCGATTCCGACCCCCACTCCATTCCGAACAACGAGATCACCGGGTTGTGCTTCTCCCCGGAAGGCGAAATCGTGGTCGGGACCCTGGGCGGCGTCTGCATCTACAACTCGGCCTGCCAGTCGTTCGACGTCTACCGGTCCCGCCCGAACGAATACGGAAACACCTTCCTCCCGGGCGAGATGGTGCGGGACATCGCCACCCTGGGCCGGCAGATCTGGGTCGGTCTGGAGGCGGAAGGCCTGGCCATCATCCAGCGCAAGCCGCTCCAGATCATTAACTTACCGCATATAACAAGCACGACCGCCAACATCCCTTCGACGCCCATCCGCGCCATGTATATCGATAGCCGGGACGTCCTGTGGCTCGCAACCACCGAATACGGCCTGTGCAAGCAGGTCGGCGGCCTGCTGTTCCAGAATTACAACACCGGAAACTCCGCGCTCGCGGACAATTCGGTCACGTCCTTCTGCGAGGACAAGAACGGCAGGCTCTGGACGGGCACCGTGACCGGACGCCTGAACTGCATCGGCCCCTCCGGCATCCGCGTCCCGGACGGGAGCTCGTCCGAAACGGCGAAACGCATCGACGTCATCCTCGGCATGGTGTACGACAGCATCAACGACTACGTCTGGATCTCCGCGCACAACGGGCTGTATTACTACGACATAGCCCATTCCACCTACAACAGCTATCCCGTCAAGACGAGTTCCTGCTTCGGGGAATGCATCATCTCCGACAAACTGTGGGTGAGCGGCATCGAGGGCATCAACGTCATCGACCTGAGGACGCTGGACTACCGGATCATCGCCGGCTTCCCCAGCTGCCTGTCGATGGCCCCCGACGGGGACACCCTCTGGGCCGGCACCTACGGGCGGGGCCTGTACCGCGTGGACAACTGCCTTTCGGAGACGCCGGAGATTACGGTATATTCGGAGAAAGACGGCCTGGCGGACATCCAGATCCAGGGCCTGCTGGTTGACGGCATCAACCTGTGGATCACCACGGAGAACGGCCTTTCCCGCCTCGACACGCAGGTGGGGGAAATCACCAGCTTCGGCATCAAGGACGGCCTCAAGTCCATGGCGTTCTGCGAGAACAGCCTGGCCAAGGGCAGCAACGGCACCATCTATCTCGGCCAGAAGGAAGGCCTCAGCATCCTGCGCTCCGGCTATGTCCGGGCCGAATACGGGAACAAGCCCGATATCGCCATCACGGGCTACTACGCGAATGACATCTTCCACAACCTGTCGTCTTCCGACGCCGTGCGGAAGGACGAGGCGGATTATGATTTCGTCTTGAAATTCTCGGATTTGTCCTACTCCCGGCGGTCGGACATCACCTACGAGTGCCGGGTGCTGCCGATGGACAAAAACTGGACTCCGGTCTTCGAAAACGGCACCCACATCATCTTCGGGCACATTCCGGGCGGGAAATACCGGGTGCAGATCCGCGCGGTCGACCGCGAAGGGAGCGTCCTGTCCCAGGCGGAAAAAGCCCTCCAGGTCAAGCCGGTCCTGTTCAAACGCTGGTGGTTCCGCCTGATCATCATCCTGATCATCATCCTGATCGCCTGCCTGGTGATCTACTGGTACACCCAGTACGTCAACCGCTCACGCATCCTGCTGCGGCAGGAAGTGGACAGGCAGACCAAGATCCTGAACGACCAGAAGAAGGAACTGGAGCGAAAGGCAGCGGAGCTCTCCGAGCAGAACGCCCTGCTGCAGAAGCAGAACGAGATGATCGCCAGCCACAACACGCTGCTGGCCGGCACCCTGACGGAGAAAGATACCGATTTCTCCACCAAATTGCTGGAAACCATCCAGAAAATGTACAAGGATCCGGACCTCGACGTCCAGACCTTCGCGGACGGCGTGGGGATGAGCCGCAGCCTGCTGAACGACAGGATCCAGCTGTCTTTCGGCCAGTCCATCGCACAGTTCATCAGGACCTATCGCCTGAACGTGGCCAAGGAAATGATTTGCAACGGGACCAACAAAGGAATGAATATCTCCGAGATCGCCTACGAAGTCGGCTTCAACGATCCGAAGTACTTCACCCGGTGCTTTACCAAGGAATTCAACGCGACTCCTTCAGATTTATTCAAGGAGCACAATTAAAATCCGCTTATTTCTTGCGCTTGGCCTCGCGGGCGGCCTTGCGCTCCGCCTTGCGGGCTTCTTCAGCGCGCTTTTCCGCCTCCACCATAGACTTGGTGCGGAAGATGATCACGCCGTTCTGCCCCTGTATGCCATAGATGGCTGACGTGCCGTCCTTGAGCACTTCGACGGAATAGATGTCCTCCGGACGGAGGTAGGTCACGTTGTCCGTGATGATGCCGTCCACGACGAAGAGAGGCTGGGTCTGGTCGGTGTTGGTCGAGATGCCGCGGATGAGGATATCCGGCATCTGGCCGCCGCTGCCGTCGCCTTTGATAATCACACCGGGTTCCGCCCGAAGCAGGTCGAACACGGAGTTGTATTGCGTCTTTTCTTTCGGGTCGCGGACTTTCTCCTGGGCACTGAGTGCACCGCAGAGAAGCAGCGAAGCGGCAATGAGGAGTATCGTCTTTTTCATAACGAAACAAAGATAGCCAATTTTTCTTTATATTTACATGCATGAAACGATTCCTCCTTCTCTCCCTGGTGCTCCTGGCCGGCATGACCGCGCAGGGCGCCCGTCCACCGCAGGCCAAGCCCAACTACGACCTGGCTTCGCAGTTCTCTGCCAAGCGCATTTCCCAGATGGTGTTCTCCACCAGCCTCAGTCCCAACTGGTTCCGCGATTCGGACAAGTTCTGGTATGCGTGGAAGACCTCCGCGGGCACGCAGTACTGGATCGTGAATCCCGAGTCGGGCAGCCGCGAACCGGCCTTCGACATGGAAAAGCTCGCGATGCAGATCACGCAGATCACGCGTGACCCCTTCGACGCGCAGCACCTGCCGATCGAGAACCTGAAACTCAAGGACGACAAGTACTTCCAGTTCGACATCAAGGGCACGCAGGAAGTGCCCGACACGCTGGCGCAGAAGCGCGCCGAGCGCGCGAAGAAGGACGGCGACAAAGCCGCTCCCAAGGGCCCCCAGAAGCCGCCGATGACCAAGAAAGTCTGGCATTTCCAATATGAGATCGCGACCGGCCATCTCACGGAATACAAACCCGAGAAGCGCGAATATCCGGCCTGGGCCAGCATCTCGCCGGACGGCGAAATGGGTGTGTACGTGAAGAACGCCAACCTCTTCTGGATGGATAAGGAGAACCTCGCCAAGGCGGTCGAGGACGAGAAAGACTCCACCCTCGTGGAGCACCGCATTACCTCCGACGGCATACGCCAGTACGGCTACGGCGGCGACAACTACATGGGCGACACCGAGCAGGACACGACCAAGCGCTCGATGGCGCGCGTGATCTGGTCCCCGGACGCCAAGCATTTCGCGATCTTCAAATATGACATGCGCGAGATCAAGGACCTCTGGGTCATCAACGCCCTGAGCCAGCCGCGTCCGACTCTCGAGACCTATAAATACCAGATGCCCGGCGAGCCCGGCCCGAAGGAGGAGCTCTACGTCTTCTCCATGCCCGAAGGCACCGCCAAGCGCTACCAGATCAACGCCTTCAAGGATCAGGATTCCGAGATCTCCACGCGTCCTCGCAAATTCCGGGAGACCTACGACAAGTTCCGCTCCCGCGTGTGGCTGGGCGACAACGACGGCTTCTGGCTGGTCCGCGGCTCGCGCGACCTGCACCGCATGGACGTGTGCCGCGTGGACCTCGCCTCCGACTCCACCCGCACCTTCATCAGCGAGCGCATGAACACCTACGTCGAGAACCGCCAGATCCGCCTGGTGAACAACGGCCGGGGACTGATCTGGTGGTCCGAGCGCAACGGCTGGGCCAACCTCTATCTCTATGATACTTCCGACGGTTCCCTGGTCCGCAACCTCACCGACGGGGCCTACCACGTGGAGGACGTGATCGAGATTAATGACAAAGAGGGCTACGTGCTCTTCTCCGCCTGCGGCGTGAACAAGGACGAGAACCCCTACCAGATGCACACCTGGCGCGTGAACCTCGCCGGCGGCGCCATCAGGCAGCTGGACATGAACGACATGAACGTGGAAGCTACGGCCAGCGACGACGGCCGCTGGCTGGTGGCCGACTGCTCCCGCGTGGACTACGCCCCCGAGGCCTGGCTGATCGGCCGCGAAGGCAAACGCAAACTCCTTGAGAAGGCCGACCTGAGCCTGCTCTTTGCAGCGGGCTACAAGATGCCGGAGCGCTTCAAGGTCAAGGCGGCCGACGGCGTGACCGACCTCTACGGCGCCATGTACAAACCCTTCGACTTCGACTCCACGAAGGTCTATCCCATCATCGACTACGTCTATCCCGGTCCGCAGGTCGAGGCCAACAACATCGCCTGGTCCAAGGGCATGGTGCGCACCGACCGCCTGGCGCAGATCGGCTTCATCGTGATCACGGTGGGCAACCGCGGCGGCCATCCGAACCGTTCCAAGTGGTACCACAACTACGGTTACGGAAATCTCCGCGACTATGGTCTGGAAGACCAGAAATATGCCATCCAGCAGCTTGCGGGGCGCTATGATTTCATTGATATCGATCGCGTGGGCATCCACGGTCACTCCGGCGGCGGCTTCATGTCCACGGCGGCCATCCTGCAATACCCCGACTTCTTCAAGGCGGCCGTGTCCTGCGCCGGCAACCACGACAACAGTATCTACAACCGCTGGTGGAGCGAGACGCACCACGGCGTCGTCGAGAAAGTGGAGCAGAGCGACACCACCTTCGTCTATCACATCGAGACCAATCCGGAGATCGCCTCGCGGCTCAAGGGGCACCTGATGCTGGTCCACGGCGACATAGACAACAATGTCAATCCCGCGAACACCATCCGCGTCGTGAACGCCCTGATCCGGGCGAACAAGCGTTTCGACCTGCTGATCCTCCCCGGCCAGCGCCACGGCTTCGGCGACATGAACGAATACTTCTTCTACCGCCTCGCCGACTATTTCTCCGAATGGCTGCTGGGCTCCAGTGAACGTCCGGAAGTGGACGTCAGGGAGTTGAACAACGACTGATGCCCCCGGCAATAATGATTGACCCCCGCGATTACCATCGAGGGGGTCTCATTGCTTATTGCAATTTCCATAGGGAATGCACCTGTAACTAACTGATGCAAATATACGCGCTTTATCCGGATGTGGTGTCACGCCTGCGTTCACACCTGTCTCCCTCGCGTTCACAACTTGTCATGTCTGCGTTCAAAAAGGCGCTGAGATGTAACTTTTTTTTTGTACTTTTGTCCGCTCATGCTCTCCTCGCTCACATATTTCTGCGGGTTGGCGGCGATGGTCTACATCACCACCTGTCTGACGATCGCGGCGGTGCGTTGGTTCCACATGTGCCGGCCGTACGACCGCCGGCCGGACTATTATTACCCCAGCCGCAGCCACCTGGTCGGCATCTTCATGAACTCGCTGGTGCTGATGCCCTATGTGATCAACCCGGAAAGCAGCGACGCGTGGTACCTGGTGCGCGTCTATTTCCTTCCCGTGACCATCTTCCATTTCGCCATCCTGCTCTTCTCCTATTTCGGAAGCCTCCTGCACTGGACGAAATGGCGCAGGCCGGTGCTCGTGATTAGCTGGCCTCTGGTAATTTACCTGGGCGCGGCTTTCGTCCTCGCCGTCTGGCCGGGCGAGCAGATCGGAACCGTGATTCCCACGGGAGTGGCCGAATTCCTCCTGCTTTCCGTCGGCTTTCTGATTACGTGTATCTGCTACACGGCGATTGTGCTCACACTCCGCTGGTCGCGGGGTTTCGACATGGACGATTTTTCGAATCCGACCGACTTCCCGGCAGTGGCAGCCCGCCGATGGCTCTGGATGATTCTGCTGAATGTTGCTTTATGCTGGATGGGCTCGCTCGGAGGCAGACCCGCCCTGATGGCCGCCGTCCAGCTGGTGATGTCCGTCGGCATCGTCGCCTTCATCATCACGGCCCTGCACCCCCAGCACACGGAAAGCCCGGAAGAGCCCGAGGCTGAACCTGAAGCGTCGGATGAGGGACAGGTGTACCAGCGGTCCATGTCCGCGAAGAAGCGCAAGGAGATCCTCACGGCCGTGAAGACGGTCGTGGAGAACGACAAGGCCTTCCTGGATCCCCACCTGACCCTGCAGGACGTCTCCGACCGCAGCGGCTACAGCCGCACCTACATTTCCGGCCTGCTGAAGGCCGAGCACGGCGGTTTCTTCGTGTATATCAACCGCTTGCGCCTGCAGCATGTGGACGACTGGCTGGCGGAGCACCCAGGCGCCACTGTCACCGAGGCCGCCGCGGAATCCGGATTCAATTCGCGCCAGGCCTACTACAAGGTCCGCTCGAACTTCCCGAAAGAATAAGTATTTTTTCGTACATTCGCCGTATGAAACGATTCGCCCTACTCATGCCGGCGCTCCTTTGCTGCGCCTCCCTGCTGGCCCAGAACAAGCCGCTGGACCACGATGTCTACGACGGATGGCAGTCCGTCCGCAATGTCAAGATCTCCCCGGACGGGACGCTGCTCGCCTGGGAAGTCGCCCCGCAGGAGGGCGACGGTACGCTCTACCTGCGCAACCTGAGCTCGGGGGCGGAGATCTCCGTCCCGCGCGGCACCGCGCTGAAATGGGCGCAGGATGGCGCGTGGGGCCTCTTTACCGTGAAGGCACCCTTCGCCGAGACGCGGCAGGCCAAGATAGACAAGAAGAAAAAGGAAGAACAGCCCAAGGATTCGCTGGCCCGCATCGACCTGCGCTCCCTGGTCTGGGACAGGATCGGCGAAGCCGGCACGACGGCGCTCGGCTACGACGCCGCTCCCTGGCTCTTCGCCGCGCAGGAGGTCAAGGGCCGCAAGAGCAAGAGCCTGCTGGTCATCAACACGGCCTCCGGCGCCGTGGACACGCTGAAGAACGTGTCCGACTTCGCCGCATCGAAGGACGGCGCGCGCCTGGTCACCATTTCCGCCAAGGAGGAAAAGGATTCGCTGTCGCGCAGCGCGGTGATCCTGTATGATTTCCCGACAGGGAGCATCGACACGCTGTCCGCCGGCCGCAAGGCCTATGCCGACCCGCGCTGGAACGACGCGGGCGACCGGCTGCTCTTCACCGCCACGGACGACGAGGAGAAGACCGACGGCACGCCCCGCCACGCCGTCTATTCGACCTTCCGGCAGGTTGACAAACGCCGCCCGAAGACGGCGAAATGGGTAACGTGCGAGTTGCTCGCGGCTGACAGCCCCGACCTCCCGGAGGGCTGGATCGTGTCCGCGGCCAGCCGGCCGCAATTCTCGAACCGCTCCTCGCGCGTGCTCCTCGACCTGGCGCAGTACTACCCCGCCAAGGACACGACCGTCTATGATTTCGAGGCCGCCCAGCTGGACATCTGGGTCTGGGACAAGAGCAACCTCCCGCCCATGGACAAGGTGGCCCGCGGACGCGCCCCGCAGCGCACGGCGGTCATCAACCTCGACCGGCCGGGCCGCCTGCTCGTCCTCGCGACGAATCCCTCCGACCGCATCCGCTTCTTTGACGGCGCGGAGGCGCCGTACGCCCTCTCCCTCAACACCGAGGCATACGATATCGACAACATGTGGGCGGCCGACAGCCGCGCTGACGTGGCCCTGGTGAGCCTGCAGGACGGCAGCCGCCGCTTGCTGCGCGAAGGCGCGAAGGGCTATACTTCTCCGTCGCCGCTCGGGAAATACCTGGCCTGGTTCAACCCTGAGGACGGCAACTGGTACAGCATCGACCTGGCCTCCGGCACGCAGGTGAACCTGACCGGCGCCACGGGCGTGGCCTTCTGGGACGAGGAGGACGACCACCCGACGGGAGGTTTCGTGCCCATTGAATTCCCCGACTGGGCGGGCGCCGACGAGGCCCTGCTGCTCTGCGACCGCTACGACATCTGGCGCTTCAGCCCCGACGGCAGGAAGGCCGAATGCCTGACCCGCGGCGCGGGCCGGCGCGACCGGGTGCAGTACCGCCTGGTCCAGTTCGGCCGCAAGAACAACCCTTATCTGTATCAGAATCTCGAGCCGCTTCCGCTCAAGGGCGAACTGACGCTCAGCGCGTTCAACGAAGTGGACAAGCGCAACGGCTACGCCCGCATCGACGCGGCGCGCGGCGGAGAGCCGAAGGGCTTCCTCGCGGAGAAAACCTTCTCGACCGTGACGAAGGCGGAGAACTCGGCCACGGTGGCTTATCTCAAGGGCGACTTCCGCCACCCGATGGACCTCTACGTCGCCTCCAACCTATGGAGCGAGGGGCAGCAGCTGTCCGCCATCAACCCCCAGCAGGCGGAATACCGCTGGGGCGACGTGCAGCTGGTCCACTGGCAGGCCTATGACGGCACGCCGCTGGACGGCCTGCTCTTCACGCCGGACGGCTACGACCCGAACGGCAGCTACCCGCTGATGATCTATTTCTACGAGAAATATTCCGAGACGCTCTACAACTACCGCGCACCGGCTCCGAGCCGCTCCACGGTCAACATTCCCTTCTTTGTGAGCCGCGGCTACGTGGTGTTCATCCCGGACATCGTCTATGTGGACGGGCATCCTGGCGAGAGCGCCTACAACTGCATCTGCGCGGGCGCGGAGGCGATGTGCGCACAGTTCCCCTTCATCGACAGGAAGCGCATGGCCATCCAGGGCCAGAGCTGGGGCGGCTACCAGACGGCCTACCTCGTCACGCGGACGAACATGTTCGCGGCAGCGGGTGCGGGCGCCCCGGTGGGCAACATGACGAGCGCCTACGGCGGCATTCGCTGGGAGTCCGGCAACAGCCGGATCAGCCAGTACGAGCACGGCCAGAGCCGCGTCGGCAAGACGCTCTGGGAGCCCGGCGGGCTGGATCTCTATATCGAGAATTCTCCGGTCTTCCACGCGCCGAACGTGACCACACCGGTGCTCATCATGCACAATGACGCCGACGGCGCCGTGCCCTGGTACCAGGGTATCGAGTTCTTCATGTCGCTGCGCCGCCTGGGCAAGCCGGCCTGGCTGCTGGAGTACAACGACGAGCAGCACAACCTCTCCGAGCGCCGCAACAGCAAGGACCTCTCGATCCGCCTGTCGCAGTTCTTCGACCACTACCTGCTCGGCGCTCCGGAACCCGTCTGGATGAAGGAAGGGATTCCGTACGCCAGGAAAGGGAATTATTTCGCTACGGAGTACTAATTGGTTGGAGATCCCCGATCAGGTCGGGGATGACGCAAGTCCCGTCATGCCCGGCTGCGACCGGGCATCTCTTATTCTACGCCTATGTCAGCTTTCAGCTGGCGGATGGCGGCGGTGGCGTCGCCGCCGGCCTGGTCGAGCAGCGTGACGAAGCGGCTGCCGATGATGCCGCCGGAGGCGTGCTCACAGGCGGCGTCGAAGGTCTGCTTGTTGCTGATGCCGAAGCCCACCATGCGCGGGATGCGCAGATTCATCTGCTCGATCCTGCGGAAATAGGCCTGCTTCTGCGCGTCGAAATCCTTCTGCGCGCCCGTCGTGGCAGCCGAGGAGACCATGTAGATGAAGCCCGAGGTGTGCGCGTCGATGAGGCGCACGCGCTCTTCCGAGGTCTCCGGGGTGATCAGCATGATGAAGCGCAGCCCGTAGCGCTCGGCCACGGCCTTGTAGCTCTCCATGTAGTCCTTGAACGGCAGATCCGGAATGATCATCCCGTCCACGCCCACCTCCACGCAACGCTTGCAGAAGGCCTCGAAGCCGTAGCGGAACACGGGATTGAGGTAGCCCATCAGGATGAGGGGAATGTCCACGTCGCGGCGTATGCCTTCCAGCTGCGAGAAGAGTTTCTCGAGCGTCATGCCGTTGCGCAGCGCCTTGGTGGCGGCGTCCTGGATCACGGGGCCGTCGGCCATCGGGTCGCTGAAGGGAATGCCGATCTCGATCATGTCCACGCCCTCGCGGGCGAGGCTGCGGATCACGTCCGCCGTGCCGTCCAGGGTCGGCGCCCCGGCGCAGAAATAAATGGAGAGCAACCGCTGCGGGCTGCCGCTGAAGAGTCTGTCTATACGGTTCATTTTCTTATCGTTGCAGGTTTTCCAAAAATACTTCCATCAGCTCCGGATCCTTGATGCCGGGAGCCGTCTCGAAGCGGCTGTTCAGGTCGATGCCCGCGAGGTACGGGTAGATGAAGTCGTGGAGGATCTCCACGGTGTCCAGCCCGATGCCGCCGCTGAGCAGGAAACGCGTCTTCTCCTCGTAGTCGTCCATGATGGACCAGTCGAAACGCTGGCCGCTGCCGCCGTGCCCGGGGGTCTTGGTGTCGAAGAGGAAGAGGTCGCAGGCGCCCTCGTAACCGGCCACCGTGTTGCGCACGCTCTCGTCGGCGATGCCGAAGGCTTTGATGACGCGCAGGCCGTCCCGTTCGCGCAGCTGCGCGCAGAATTCCGGGCTCTCGCTGCCGTGTAGCTGGATGTAGCTGAACTGGTATTCGTCGTGGCGGCGTAGGATCTCGTCGCGCTCCACGTCCACGAACACGCCCACGCGGCCGGCGCGGGTCGGGAGGTAGGACGGCTTCTGCCGCACGCAGCGCGGGGATCCGGGATAGAAGATGAATCCCAGCAGGTCCACGCCGAGGGCCTCGATGGCGCGGATGTTCTCGCCCTCGGTCATGCCGCACACTTTGATGAGTTGTCCGTTGATCATATCGCTTGGATGAAGTCGGCCAGGGCGGCGCCCGGGTCGGGTTGTTTCATGAAATTCTCGCCCATCAGGAACCCGCGGAAGCCCGCCTCGCGCAACTTCCTGACCGTCCCCGGATCGCTGATCCCGCTCTCCGAAATGAATACTATCTCGTCATGCTCGGGCTCCTTTTTCCCGTCATGCCCGACCTGATCGGGCATCTCTTCCGCCCCGGCGTGCGCGGGCGTTGTGGAGGGCGAAGCCGAAATTGGTTTTTCGGCAAACTTGTCCGAAAAATAATTTCGGTTCGCCCGCTGGGCCAGCAACGGGGCCATTTCGAATGAGGTCTGGACGTCGGTGACGAAGGAGCCGAGATGGCGGTTGTTCACCCCCACCACATCGACGTCGGGCGTAATGTAGTCCAGCTCCTCCGGGCTGTGGACCTCCAGCAACACCTCCAGCCCGAGCCGGTGCGCCTCGGCGAGCAGCGCGGCGCAGGCCTCGCGGCTCAAGCACGCGGCGATGAGCAGCACGGCGTCTGCACCCGCCTCGCGGGCCTCGTACAGCTGGTACGGATCGATGATGAAGTCCTTGCGGAGAATGGGAATGTCCACCAGCGGGCGCACCTGGCGGATGAAGTCGAGGCTGCCGCCGAAATACTGTTCGTCGGTGAGGATGCTGAGCGCTGCCGCGCCCGCCGCCGCATACGCCGGGACGACCTCCTCCGGGACCGCATCCGCATGGATCCAGCCCTTCGACGGCGATTTGCGCTTGAATTCCGCAATGATGCCCGTCGCCGACTCCGCCAGCGCGCGCTTCAGCGAGCGCTTCTTCCCGAATGCCAGCTCCTGCCGCTTGGTCTCTATAATCTCTCCCAGAATGTCTGTGAGCTGCAACTCATTATCTTTCATTGTTTTATTATTTTTCACTCCCCCTGAAATCGGGGTAGTATAAAACAGTAACTTATTAATTATCGGCTATTTCCGGCTCACGAGTAAATCTCCAGGAAGCGGTGGAAGGCGGCGAGGGCCCTGCCGCTGTCGAGCGATTCGCGGCAGAGGGCGATCGAATCCTCCACGGAGAGGTTGCGGTCCATCACGGAGATGCCGCAGGCGGCGTTCGCCAGCACCACGGATTTCTGCGCCTCGGTGGCACTGCCCTCCAGTACCGCGTCGAAGACCGCCTTCGCATCGGCGGCCGTTGCGCCGCCGTAGATATCCTTTGGCTCCACGTAGTTGAGTCCCAGGTCCTTGGGCGTGAATACCTTCTCGAAATGCGGGGTGACGAGCTTGAAACCGGAAGTCAGCGAGATCTCGTCGTATCCGTCATAGCTCGTGACCACGCCGTAGTTGTCGCCGATCTTCTGGTGTGCGCGGACGTAGAGACGCTGCTGCCCCTGGGTAGCTGTGCCGTGCAGGGAATTCTTCGGGCGGCAGGGGTTCACCAGCGGGCCCAGAAGGTTGAAGCAGGTGGGCACGCCGAGGGCCTTGCGGACCGGCCCGACGAACTTCATGCCGTAGGCGAAGAGCGGAGCGTGCAGATAGCAGATGCCTGCCTCGTCCAGGGCGCGGCGCAGCACGTCCGGATCGGCCGTGAACTTGGCGCCGTGGGCCTCCAGCACCGTGCTGGCGCCGCTCACGGAGGTGCTGGCGCCGTTGCCGTGCTTCGTCACCTTGTAGCCCGCGCCGGCGATCACGAAGGCCGCACAGGTGGAGATGTTGAAGGTGTTCTTGCCGTCGCCGCCCGTGCCCACGATGTCCAGGGTGTTGTAGCCGTCCAGGTCCACGCGCCTGCCGGTCTCCAGCAGGCCGTCGCGGAAGCCGAGCAGTTCGTCCACGGTCACGCCGCGGGTCTGCAGTGCCATCAGCAGGGCCGCCACCTGGCAGTCATTGTACTCCTGCCGGGTAATCCCGAGCAGGATCTCATGCGTCTGTTCGCGGGAGAGGCTTTCGCCTTCGATGAGTTGGTTCAGATACTTTTTCATATTGCTTGACTTTTAATGATTCAACCAGTTGCGCAGGATCGCCGGGCCGTCCGGCGTGAGTACGCTCTCCGGGTGGAACTGCAGGCCGCGCAGGTCCATGTCGCGATGGCGCAGGGCCATCACCTGCCCTTCCGGGCTCAGCGCGATCGCCTCCAGTGAGGCGGGCAGCGTGGCGGCGTCCACCACCCAGGAGTGGTAGCGCCCGACGGGGAATTCCGCCGGGAGTCCGGCGAAAAGATAATCGTCCGCCGTGCGGCGGCAGGGGGTCTGCACCCCGTGGAAGACTTCGTCCAGGTTGATCAGCGTGCCGCCGAAGGCCTCGCCGATGGCCTGCTCGCCCAGGCAGATGCCCAGGATGGGCTTGACGCCGGCGTAGCGGCGGATGACCTCGGGCATCAGGCCCGCCTCGGCGGGAATTCCGGGACCGGGCGAGAGCATGATTTTGTCGTACGGCTCCAGCTCGTCGAGCGAGAAGCAGTCGTTGCGCAGGACGCGGACGGTGGCGCCCATTTCCTTGACCAGGTGCACCAGATTGAAGGTGAACGAGTCGTAGTTGTCTATCATCACAATGTTCATGGCGCTCAGAGTTGTGCGGCGAGCCCGATGGCTTTGCGGAGCGCGCCGAGTTTGTGGTTGACTTCCTGCAATTCGTATTCGGCGTCGCTCCCCACCACGATGCCGCTGCCCGCCTGGAACCAAAGCTCCCCGGCCCGGCTCACGAAGGAGCGGATAGTGATGGCCTGGTTCAGCGAGCCGTCGAAGGAGATGCTCCCCACGCAGCCGCCGTAGGCGCCGCGGTTGTGGGGCTCCAGCTCGGAGATGATCTGCATGGCGCGGACCTTCGGGGCACCGGACAGGGTGCCTGCGGGGAAGGTGTCGATGAAGGCGCGCACGGGGTCGGCCCCTTCGTCGAGCGTCCCGCTCACGCGGCTGACGAGGTGGATGACGTGCGAGTAATACTGCAGCTCCTTGTAGAAATCCACCTGCACGCCGTGGCAGTTGCGGCTCAGGTCGTTGCGTGCCAGGTCCACAAGCATCACGTGTTCGGCGTTCTCTTTGGGGTCGTTCCGGAGGAATTCCGCTCCTCGGGCATCCGCCGCGTCGTCTCCGGTGCGCGGCGTCGTACCCGCGATGGGGTCGATGCAGGCGCGGCCGTCGGCGATGCGGCAGTGCGTCTCGGGCGAGGAGCCCAGGATGCGGTAGCCGCCGAAGTCCATGTAGAAGAGGTACGGCGAGGGGTTGATGCTGCGCAGGGCGCGGTAGAGCTGGAAATCGTCACCCTCGTAATGCTGCACGAAACGGCGCGACAGGACCACTTGGAAGACGTCGCCCCGGCGGCAGTGCGCCACGCCGCGGCGAACGTTCTCGCGGTGTTGCTCGTCCGTGATCGGGGAGCTGACTTCGCCCACCGGACGGAAATCGTAGAGGTTCACGCCCGCGCGCCCGAGCAGGCGCTCCACGCGTGCGGACTGCGGTTCCGCGCCTTCCGGGACCAGTTCGTGCAGGGTCAGCGCGTTGCGGAAATGGTCGAATTCCAGCGTGAAGCGGAAGAGGATATAGAGCAGGTCCGGGGCGTCGTTCTCCGCGCGCGTCTCATCCTTGACGGGTATGTTCTCGAAGTAGCGAGTGGCGTTAAATGTCGTGAAGCCCCAAAGTTGGCAACCCGCCAACTTTGGGCCTTCGGCAGCCTTCACCCCCTGCACCCCCTCAAGGGGGATGGCCGGATAATTGCTATCGCAATCCGGCCCGCTCGCGGGACCGAAAGCGAATGCGCGCATGAAGTCCCGGATGAGGCGATCCACCGGGTAGGCCGCGGAAACGGATTTCTCCACGCGGGAGCCGTCTGGCAGGGCCTGGAACCCGAGCCCATGGGCGACGCCCACCTCGGCGAGCGGTTCCAGGGCGATGAACGAGCGTGAGTCTCGGCCCGTGTGGAAGTCGCTGCTCTCCATCAGGATGGAGCGCGGCGAGGCGTCCCGCAGGCGCAGGTAGGCCGACACGGGGGTGTGCAGGTCGCCCGGCAATTCGTGGCTGACGAGGGTATATCGGAAGGATTTCATTTCTTGATTCGCTGAAGGTAAGTTTCAATGTCCTTGTCGCCGCGGCCGGAGACGGTCAGCACGACGACGTCTTCCGGGCGGAATTGCATCTTGGGCAGGGCGCCGAGGGCGTGGGCGCTCTCAAGCGCCGGAATGATGCCCTCGAGGCGGGTCAGTTCGAAGGCGGCTTCGACCGCCTCGTCGTCATTGACCGGAATCACCCGGGCGCGCCCCTTCGCCGCCAGGTTGGCGTGCATCGGTCCGATGCCCGGATAGTCGAGGCCCGCGCTGATGGAATACGGCTCCTCGATCTGCCCGTCAGGGCTCTGGATCACGTAGCTCTTGGCGCCGTGCAGGATGCCCACCTGGCCAAGGGCGATGGTGGCGGCGGTCTTGCCGCTGTCCACGCCCAGGCCGCCCGCTTCCGCGAGGACGATCTTCACGCGCGCGTCGTCGATGTAGTGGTAGATCGTGCCGCCGGCGTTGGAGCCGCCGCCCACGCAGGCCATCAAGTAGTCCGGGTAGTCCCGGCCGATCTTCTGCTGCAGCTGGACCTTGATCTCCTCGCTGATGACGGACTGCAGGCGCGCCACCATGTCGGGATACGGGTGCGGGCCGACGGTGGAACCGATGATGTAGAAGGTGTCCGCGGGGTGGCAGCACCAGTCGCGGATGGCCTCGTTGGTGGCGTCCTTGAGGGTTTTGTTGCCGGAATGGACGGGGACCACCGTGGCGCCGAGCATCTTCATCTTCTCGACGTTCACCCGCTGGCGCTGCACGTCGGTCTCGCCCATGTAGACCACGCATTCCATGTCCATCAGGGCGCAGACGGTCGCCGTGGCCACGCCGTGCTGGCCGGCTCCCGTCTCGGCGATGATGCGCTTCTTGCCGAGGCGGCGCGCCACCAGGATCTGGCCGACGGTGTTGTTGATCTTGTGGGCGCCGGTGTGGTTGAGGTCCTCACGCTTGAGGTAAAGCTGCGCGCCGTAGCGCTCCGAGAGCCTCCGCGCGAAGTAGAGCGGGCTCGGACGGCCCACGTAGTCGCGCAGCAGGGCGCGGTACTCCGCCTGGAACTCCGCGCTCTCGAGGATGGGCAGGTAGGCCTGCTGCAAGTCAGACACGCATTTGTGCAGGATCTCGGGGACATAGGCGCCACCGAACTCACCGTAATAACCTTCTTGATCTACTAAGTAACTCATATACATTTTAACTTGAAAGGGCCCTGTCGCATCGCGGCCCAAGGTATCTTGTGTAAATTTTAAGGGCCCTGTCGCATCGCGGCAGGGCCCTTTGGATTTCTATCTAGAAACACATACGGAGCGTCAACCTCTTACGACTTCTGGAGTTGTAACAGGCGCCACCACCAATATGCGTTCGTGTGCTTCATTCTTCTGCAAATATAGGCATTGCTCCCGAAAATGCAAGAAGTTTTTAAAATTTTTTACAGCCCCAGCAGGGCCTTACCCAGGAACCAGAGGGCCGGGACGGCGAGGGCGGGGATGTAGTTGAGGGTCTTGCAGTCTTTGATCTTCAGCAGCGAAAGGCCGGAGGAGATGATCAGCAGACCGCCGACGATGGCCATTTCGTTGACCATGGTGCCCTGCAGCAGCGGCGAGGACGCCGCGAATTTGCCGAGCAGGTAGAAGAAACCCTGCCAGCAGAACAGGACCGGCGCGGCGAAGATGATGCCGATTCCGTAAGTGGTCGCGAAGACCACCGAGGTCACGAGGTCCAGGGTGGCGTTGGTGTAGAGGAAGGTATTGTCGCCCGTGGTGGCGCTCAGGATGGGCCCCACGATGCTGAAGGTCCCCACGCAGAAGAGCAGGCAGGCGGAGATGAGGCCGTTCGCGAGGCCTTCGCCGCCGCGCTTGGCGATGAGCCGCTTGGTGCGGCCGTCCAGGTCGAGCGCCGTGCCGGCGATGCCGCCGATGGCGATGGCCAGGATGAAGAGCACGGGAAATTCGCTCTTCGGCATGTTCTGCACGAAGGTGTTGGCGCCGAGCGCCAGCGAGGCGAGCCCCATCGCGTTGTACAGGACATTCTGATATTTTTCTCCGAGGCCTTTCTTGAGGAGGCTCCCCACGATGGAGCCGACGATAATACACCCGGTATTGACGATCGTTCCTAACATAACAGTTGCAAATATACCAATAAATTTCTACCTTAGTAACCCGGTTGGTTTGTATTGTAGCAAAAATCCCATACTATGGCAGTCAAATTCTATCAGCCTGAAAATCAGGTCCCCCTGGAGATGCACAAAGTGCGCGTCGTCCAGAAACTTTCCCTCCTCCCTGTTGAAGAACGTCTGAAGCGTATCCAGGAAGCCGGCAACAACACCTTCCTCCTCCAGAACAAGGATATCTACATGGATATGCTCACGGACTCCGGCGTGAACGGTATGTCCGACCAGCAGGTGGCTGCGATGAGCATCGCCGACGACTCTTACGCCGGTTCCGAGACCTTCAACCGCGTCAAGGCCGCCATCAAGGAGGTCTTCGGCACGGAGAACGTCCTTCCGGCCCACCAGGGCCGCGCCGCGGAGAACATCCTCGCGGAGGCGTACGTGAAGCCGGGCATGGTCACCCTGATGAACTTCCACTTCACCACGGCCAAGGCCCACATCACCCGCGTGGGCGGCGAGGTGGTCGAGCTGGTGGACAAGAAGGGCCTCATCCCGCAGACGGACGACCCGTTCAAGGGCAACTTCGACCTGAAGGCGCTCCGCAAGGCCATCAAGGACTACGGCCCGGATAAGGTTGCCTTCGTGCGCGTGGAAGCGGGCACCAACCTTATCGGCGGTCAGCCGGTCTCGCTGGAGAACATGCTCGCCGTCACCGACATCTGCCATGAGTTCGGCGTCCGGAGCGTGCTCGACGCCTCCCTGCTGCAGGACAACGTCTACTTCATGAAGACCCGCGAGCCGCGCTGCAAGTTCATGACCACCAAGGAGATCTACCACGTGCTGGCAGACCGCTTCGACATCATCTACTTCTCCGCACGCAAGCTCGGCTTCTCCCGCGGCGGCATCATCACCGCTCACGACAAGAAGTTTACCGACGAGATGATGGAGTTCGTGCCGCTCTACGAAGGTTTCCTTACCTACGGCGGTATGGAGGTCCGTTCCATGGAGTCCATGGCGGTCGGTCTGTACGAGTCCCTCGACATGGAATACATCAGCCAGGGTCCTGAATTCATCGCTTACCTGGTGAAGGAACTGGACGACTACGGCGTGCCGGTGATCAAGCCTGCCGGCGGCCTCGGCGCCCACCTCAACTGCTCCGAGATCGTTCCGGACATCCCGCACAACCAGTATCCGGCAGCCGCCGTGGGCGCCGCCCTCTACATCGCCGGCGGTATCCGCGGTATGGAGCGCGGTACCGTGTCCGAGCAGCGCGAGCCGGACGGCACCGAGCGCTACGCGGAGCTGGAGCTCCAGCGCCTCGCCATGCCGCGCCGCGTCTTCACCCTCTCGCAGGTCAAGTACTGCGCCGACCGTGTGAAGTGGCTCTGGGACAACCGCAGCCTCATCGGCGGCCTCGAGTGGGTCTCCGAGCCGAAGGTGCTCCGCTTCTTCTTCGGCCGCATGAAGGAGATCGGCTACTGGCAGGAGGATCTCGTCAAGAAGTTCCGCGAGGACTTCGGCGATTCGCTGTAGCCTGTGAGCTGCAACTAGCTGATACTTCTGGATTTAACGAATTGAGCTACCCCCGGAACGAGGGTAGCTCAAAATTATATATAATTACTCTCCAGGTAATTGCATCTCACAGCGGTCCGGGAGATCCCCGATCAGGTCGGGGATGACGGAGAAGGGGCCGGCGAATGACGGAGCGCGGTTACCGCTCCTCCATCTCGATGTACGGCTTCTCGTCGGTGACGCAGCGGTAGGCGGGACGGATGATGCGGCGACCCTCGAAGTTGAGTTCCTCGTTGCGGTGCGCGCACCAGCCCACGATACGGGCCATGGCGAAGAGCGGGGTGTAGATCTCGCGGGGGATGCCGATCAGGTCGTAGACCAGGCCGGAATAGAAGTCGACATTGGCGCAGAGCGTCTTGCGCTGCCCCTTAGCCGCGTAAACCTCCTGGATGGCGAGGCGTTCGATGCGCTCCATGAATTCGTATTCCTCCAGGCGCCCCTTCTCGATGGCCAGCTCGCGCGCCATCTCCTTGAGCAGCACCGTACGCGGATCGGACTTGGTGTAGACCGCATGACCGATGCCGTAGATGAGGCCGCTCTTGTCGAAGGTCTCGCTGCGCAGGATGCGGCGCAGCCACAGGGAGATCTCCTTCTCGTCGTTCCAGTCGGAGATCTTCTCCTTGAGGAAGTCGATCATCTCGCAGACTTTGAGGTTGGCGCCACCGTGCTTGGGACCCTTCAGGGAGCCGATACCGGCTGCGATGGAGGAGTAGGTGTCCGTGCCGGTGGACGAGGTCACGCGGACGGTGAAGGTGGAGTTGTTACCACCACCGTGCTCGGAGTGCAGGATGAGCAGCAGGTCGAGCGTGCGGGCGTCCAGGCGCGTGAAGTCGGAACCCTTGAGCATATAGAGGAAATTCTCCGCCAGGGAATGGTCGGGACGGGCGTCGCGGATGTGCAGCGTCCGGCCCTGCTCCTTGCGGCGAAGCATATTGTAGGCGTAGGCGATGATGGTCGGGAACTTCGAGATCAGCTCGATGCTCTGGCGCATCAGGTTCTCGCGCGAAACGTCGTCGGGGTTGTCGTCAAAGGTGTAGAACTCCAGCACGCTGCGCGCGAGGATGTTCATCACGTCGTTCCCCTCCATCTCGATGATGTGCAGGAGCGTCTTCTGCTCCAGCGGCATGTTATCCAGGATCAGGTCGGAGAACTCCTCCAGTTCCTCACGGTCGGGAAGCCGGCCGGAGAGCAGCAGGAAGGCGATTTCCTCGAAACCGAAACGGTCCTCGCGCATGATGGCGCGGCAGAGGTCCTTGACCTCGTAGCCCCGGAAATACAACTCACCCTCAATCGGGACCAGGCTGCCGTCCTCCTTGCGCTCGTAGCCCACGACGTTACCGATGTTGGTCAGACCGACCAGCACGCCGGTACCGTCTTCGTTGCGCAGGCCGCGCTTGACGTCCAGCTTCTTGAACAAGGCGGCATCGATCCGGGTGCTCCCCTTCATCTCGTCGGAGAGCTTGTAGATCAGGTATTCCTTTTTCGTCTTCGTGGTCATTTCGACAAGGTATTGAGCGCAGAACCGGCCCGGAACCAGGCGATTTGCTGCGGGGTGTAACTGTGTCGGGCCTGGATGCGTTCCTGCGCGCCGTTCTCGTGACGGATCACCACGGACACCGGCTTGCCGGGCGTGATGCCGGAGCAGAGGACGTCCAGCTTGTCGCCGGACTTGATCTTGGCGTAGTCAGACGGATTCGCGAAGGTCAGGGCCAGCACGCCCTGCTTCTTGAGATTGGTCTCGTGGATGCGCGCGAAGCTCTTGGCGAGCACGGCGCGCACGCCCAGGTAGCGCGGCTCCATCGCCGCATGCTCGCGGCTGGAACCCTCGCCGTAGTTGTCTTCGGCCACCACGATGCTGCCGGCGCCGGCGTCGCGGAGGATCTTGGCGCGCGGAGCCACGGGGCCGGATTTGCCGGTGAAGGCGTCGGTCGCCCCCATCAGGAGATTGTCGGAGATGTTCTCCAGGTGGCCGCGGTATTTCAGCCAGGGACCGGCCATCGAGATGTGGTCCGTGGTGCACTTGCCCTTGACCTTGATCAGCAGCGGGAGGCCCATGAAGTCATTTCCGTCCCACGGGGTGAAGGGCTCCAGGCGCTGCAGGCGCTTGCTGTCGGGGCGGATCACCGGATCGGGGCTGCCGGGCTGCGGGGCCACATAGCCCGACGTGTCGGGCACGAATCCCTGCGCGGGCAGGTCGAGTCCGCGGGGGGCGCGCATCCACACGCCGTCCAGCGTCTCGGCACGGGGGTCGAAGTCCAGCTTGCCCGCGAACGCGAGCGCCACCGCCATCGACGGGGAGGAGATAAAGGCGCGCGTCTCGGGGTTGCCGTCCGCCCGCTTCGCGAAATTGCGGTTGAAGCTCGTCACGATGGTATTCGGGCGCGTCGGGTCGTCCGTCTCGCGTTCCCACTGGCCGATGCAGGGGCCGCAGGCGTTCGCCATCACGGTGGCGCCGGCTTCCCGGAGGGAGTCCAGCAGGCCGTCGCGCTCGGCCGTCGCACGGATCTGCGCACTGCCGGGCACCACGAGCAGTTTCGCCTTCGGGCGAAGTCCCGCATCCAGCGCCGAACGGGCCACGGAGGCCGCGCACGCGAGATCCTGATAAGAGGAATTGGTGCAGGAGCCGATCAGGCTCACCTCCACCTGGTGCGGGAAATGCTCCCGCGCCTGCCGGTCCTTCATGCCGCTCAGCGCGCAGGCGGCGTCGGGCGTGTAGGGACCGTTGATATAGGGTTCGAGTTCGCAGAGGTTGATCTGCACGACTTCGTCGTAATACTGCTCGGGATGCGCGATCACCGCGTCGTCGGCCCGCAGCTCGCAGCAGATGGACGAGGCCATCGCGGCCACTTCCTTGCGGCCCGTGGCCATGAGATATTCCGCGATGTGCACGCCGTACGGGAAGACGGAGCTCGTGGCGCCGACTTCCGCACCCATGTTGCAGATGGTGGCCTTGCCGGTGCAGGAGAGATTCTCCGTGCCGGGGCCGAAATATTCGAGAATGGCGTTGGTGCCGCCCTTGACCGTGAGCAGGCCGGCGAGCTTGAGGATGACATCCTTGGGGGTAGCCCAGCCCTTCAGCGAGCCGGTCAGGCGCACGCCGATCAGGCGCGGCATCCGCAGCTCCCAGGGCATGCCCGTCATCACGTCCACCGCATCGGCACCGCCGACGCCGATGGCCAGCATACCCATGCCGCCCGCGTTGGGCGTATGGGAATCCGTGCCGACCATCATGCCGCCCGGGAAGGCGTAGTTCTCCAGAACGATCTGGTGGATGATGCCGGCACCCGGCTTCCAGAAGCCGATACCGTAGCGGGCCGCAGCTGAAGAGAGGAAGTCATAGACCTCCGCATTGGTCTTCAGCGCGTCCGCGAGATCCGTCTCTGCGCCCTTTTTGGCGCAAATGAGGTGGTCGCAGTGGACCGTGGTCGGCACGCTCACGGCCTCGCGGCCCGTGCTCATGAATTGCAGCAGCGCCATCTGCGCCGTTGCGTCCTGCATGGCCACGCGGTCGGGGCGGAACTCACCGAAATCCTCCATCCGCCTCAGCGGGTGAAGGGCGGACTGATCATAGACGTGGGTATACAGGATCTTCTCCGACAACGTCAACGGCCGGCCCAGCATGCGCCGGACGGCCGCTACCCGTTCACCATAGCCCTTATAGAAGGACTTCACGGTCTCCAAATCGAACATACGGATCTTCTAACCAGGTATATACACAACTAACTAGCGCTCGCGGCTCTCCCGTCGTCCGCGAACGGACCGGGAGTCGTCACACCACAAAGATAGACAAATTTTTCATTAATAAAAACATTTTCGTAACTAATTGATATTTAACAGCAAAATATTCCGAAATTCTTATTCTGCTGAAAATTAAATAAAAGAGCCCCCGGAAAAGGGGCTCTTTGCTTTCAATTTGTAACTATTTCGCGTGAAAAACTGACTAGATGCACGTGTAGCCGCCATCCACAGCGATATTCTGGCCGTTGACGTAGGTCGAGGCCGGGGACGCCAGGAAGAGGGCGCAGGTGTCGAGTTCTCCCTCCTTGCCGTAGCGGCCGAGCGGAATGTTGTTCTTCGCGATGGCCTGGAAGAAATCGGAATCCAGGGTGGCGGTGGTGAGGTCCGTGTAGAAATAGCCCGGGCAGATGCTGTTGACGGTGATGCCGTGCTTGCCCCACTCGGCGGCGAGGGCGCGGGTCAGGTTGACGACACCGCCTTTGGCGGCATGGTACGGGGCGGAGCCCACGATGAGGTTGCCGACGAGGCCGTACATCGAAGCGATGTTGATGATGCGGCCGTAGCCGGCCTTGATCATCTCCTTGCCGAACTCGCGGGAGCAGTTGAAGGTGCCGAAGAGGTCGATGTCCATCTCCTTCTTGAACTGCTCGTCGGTGATCTCCTCGGCCGGCGCGACGGCGCCGGTGCCGGCATTATTCATCAGGATGTCCACGCGGCCGAAGCGCTCCATGGTGGCGGCCACGGCGGCCTTGACTTTCTCCGTGTCGGTGATATCGCAGGCGAACGGGAGTACTTCCACGCCGAACTCGGCGTTGATGGCCCTGGCGTTCTCCTCGAGGAGGTTCATGCGGCGGGCGAGAAGCACCAGGTTGGCGCCCTGGCTGGCAAAAGCCCTGGCCATCTGCAGGCCCAGGCCGGTGGATGCGCCGGTCACGACGGCGACGCGTCCGGAAAGGTCAAAGTAATTCTTCATATACTTGGTTACATTGTGTCTGGCAAACGCAAATATACAAAATAATCGATTCCGGGGCAAGCCCCGCATCCCGGGCTTGCCCGCCTCCACGGGCGGCCGCAAATTATTTTCCGGACAGGTTTGCCGGAAAACCAATTTCCGCTCCGCCCTCCACAACGCTTCCGCGCGGCAAGCCCGGGGCACTACTCGTGATTCGCGAAGCGCTGCTCGGCGAGTTTTTCGTACTTCGTGCCGGGACGGCCCCAGTTGGCGAAAGGATAGATGGAGATGCCGCCGCGCGGCGTGAAGAGACCCGTGACCTCGATATACTTCGGATTCATCAGCGCGCGCAGGTCCTTCATGATGGTATTGACCACGTCCTCGTGGAAATCGCCGTGGCTGCGGAAACTGAAGAGATAGAGCTTCAGACTCTTGCTCTCCACCATCCGCCGGTCGGGAATATAGCTGATACGGATCTCTGCGAAATCCGGCTGCCCCGTGATCGGGCACAGCGTCGTGAACTCCGGGCAATTGAAACGCACCCAGTAATCATTTTCGGGATGCCGGTTCTCGAAAGTCTCGAGAACCTCAGGAGCATAGTCCTGGCGATATTCGGTCTTGCGGCCCAGCGCCTGCAGGCCGTCCTGTTCTCTGTTCATATCGTTAAATATCTTTGATTCTGAAAGGATTGTAGGATACACCGTCATCGATGGTGTCGAGGCCCTCGGCCCGCTTGACGCTGCGCACGACCCAGGCGGTCAGCGGCAGGGCCACGACCTCGTAGAGCACCTTGGCGCAGATCTGCGTCACCGCCAGCTGCACCGCGGCGGGCAGGGACAGGATGCCCCAGAAGGCCGCCGGGAAGAAGATGAGCGAGTCGGACGCCTCGCCGGCCAGCGAAGAGGCAATGGCGCGCAAGCCGAAACCCCGGCCGCGCGAAGACACCTTCATCCGGCTCATGACCCAGGCGTTGACCGTGGAGCCCACGAAGAAGGCGAAGAGCGACGCCACCGTGGTGCGCGGCACCATGGCGAAGAGCGAATTAAAAGCGTCTGCAACCGGGCGGCTGCTCTCCTCCAGCGGCGCAGGCAGCCAGCAGATCAGCTGCGCCACGATGGCCACGAACGCGCTGAGTACGAACGACATCCAGATGACGAAACGGGCTTTGCGGTAGCCATAGACCTCCGTCACGCAGTCATTGAGGATATAGGTCACGGGGAACAGAAGTACCGCGCCGGACAGCTGCAGGTGTCCGGCCACGTGCCAGAGGCGCGGCACGAAGAAATTCGATGTAATGAGGCAGGCGGTCAACGCGACCGCCATCACCACGAATCGGGTGGTAAAATGAGCTTTTGACATTGTCAATCTTGTTTTTAACGTGGTTTCAAGAACACAGGGTCCGCCGCCCTGTCAAATCCGGGCGGCGGATCCCTAAATATCTAAACTTCGACGGCGGAATTGAATTCCTGAAGGAAACGCATGTCGTTCTCAAAGTAGTGGCGCAGGTCGTTCACGCGCCACTTGAGCATTGCGATGCGCTCCAGGCCCATTCCGAAAGCGAAGCCGCTGTATTTCTTGGAGTCGATGCCGCTGGCCTCGAGGACGTTCGGGTCCACCATGCCGCAGCCCAGGATCTCCAGCCAGCCGGAGCCCTTGCAGATGTTGCAACCCTTGCCCTTGCAGATGTTGCAGCTGACGTCCACTTCGGCGGACGGCTCCGTGAAGGGGAAGAACGACGGCCGCATGCGGATCTCGGTCTCGGCGCCGAACATTTCGCGAGCGAAGAGCAGGATGGCCTGCTTGAGGTCGGCGAAGGTCACGTTCTCATCGATATAGAGGCCCTCCACCTGGTGGAAAATGCAGTGCGCGCGGGCGCTGATGGCCTCGTTGCGGAACACGCGGCCCGGGCAGATCACGCGGATGGGCGGATTCTTCATGCGCTCCATCGTGCGCACC
>CADBYT010000016.1 GCA_902798975.1 uncultured Bacteroidia bacterium
GACAATGCCCAGGTACATGTCAGCCCATTTGGGGAAGTAGTACTTGAGCGTCACCATCTGATACCAGGACTGGGCCTGTTCCAGGCCGTCGTTATGGTGCAGATACCGTCCCACACCCACCATCATCGAAAAATCGCGGTAGCTGAACTCATGCAGGGCGGAAATACCAACGGAGACAGGATCATACTTCAGTCCCTGGCCGTCGCTTTCCGCTACCTTGTCGCAGAAAGGCGTGACATACAAATCGAACCCCAAGCCGCTGGCCATCGAGCGGGAATACCTGTAAAAAGCGTTGACCTGGAAAGAATACTTGAAGTAGCGGTCATTGACCCAGGTGCCAGTCTCTTCCAAAGTCTTTAAGTAACTGGCCTCGTTGCTCATGATGCCGCCGGACACCTGCACGGCAAACTGGAAGCCGCGCTTGAATCCGTCGTCTTCGGGCTCCTTGGGCAGGGATTTCGTACTGCGTTGCGTTTTCATTCCCACGCGCAGAGCGAGTTCGAATGCATTCAGGCCAAAATTCGGGAAGGTGACGGCGCCGTTGGAATAATGGTTGAAAAAGAAGCCGATACCCACGTCATAGCGGGACGAAAAGGCATACTGCGCCTGCAAGCCCAAAGAGATATGGGCGTTGACAGGTGACGAAATGATTACATTCCAGGGGTTGGTGGCCGGATTGTAAAGCCTGTTGAACATGAATCCAAGGCCAAATTCCCCGCTATATCCGAGACTGAAACGGCCCGCTGTGAGGAACGGACGGTCAAAATATGCGTACAGGCTGTAAATATTGCCCATGCCCGGCCCGTTCGCAGCCTTTACGCCAGCGACGCCGTCAAACTGAAAGCCGATACCAACCTCCGGGTGCTTGCAAATGGAGGCGAAAGGCGACGAACTGTTGTCGGTCCAGCCCACCTTGACGTCAAAGGTGGGGAATGCCGGTGCCACCTTTTCCCCGAAAAGGTCCGGATAAAACCGGCCGTCATACAGCGTCTTGCTGGCACCCGCGTAAACCGAGATATTTTGCGCCGCGACCCTTTCGGCAGCTCCTGCAAGAAGGACCGATAAGATGATTATAAAATACTTAACTTTAATAACGGGCATACAAAATTATACCTGACTAAGGAACAACCTGATTGCAATATGGGCAGGTCGCGCCATGCGATTGACCGGGATGGTCGCACAGTTCGATTTTCATCTGTTTGAATTTGCTCGGATCTCTGCCCTCGGTGAAAGTCTTCAGGGTCGGGTCCACGTTGTTGTAGGGGCTGCCGCTGACTTTGGCTTTGGGGTAGATGGTCAAGTAACCGGTGGGCTGCATGGCAAAACATCCCCCGCCAATGGCGACAGCACCACCGGAGTTCAGCGGCTGGCCGTCAGGGTCTGACGACGAGCACGAAGCCGCCGCGCGGTTGGCAGGCGATCTCGGCAGGGAGTTTCTTGACGGTGCTGATTTTCCATTTGCCGGAGGCGTCGTCGGCAAACAGCTGCGCCTTTCCCTTGCCGATGAAGCTGAGGTCTGTGGCGAGGGTCTGCGGGTCGTCCAGGCCGTTGATGCCGGCTACGAACCAGGTGTCGCCGCTGCGGCGGGCTAGGACGGCGCTCTCGCCGGGATAGCCGCTGATGAAGCGGGTCTCGTCCCAGGCGACGGGCAGATTGCCCAGGAAATCCTGCACCGCCTGCGGCTGTGCGAGGAAGCTCTCCGGCCGGTCAGCCAGGTGCTGCAGGCCGCTCTCGTAAAGCACGGTGAGCGCCAGCTCATGGGCGTTGGAGGTGATGTGCGGGTGTTGCGAATCGCTGAAGGCGCAGGGGGTGTAGTCCATCGGACCGATGACGTTGCGCGTGTAGGGGAGCGTGGCGTTGTGGCGGGCCGCCTTCTCGGTGAAGTGGGGCACGTTGTTGTACCACTCGGCGCCGAAGACGCCCTCCGTGGAAAGCAGGTTGGGATAGGTGCGCTGCCAGCCGCGCGGAATCGGGGCGCCGTGGAAGTTCACCAGCAGGTGGTGCCGGGCGGCGGACTCAATCAGGTCC
This sequence comes from uncultured Bacteroidia bacterium, assembly GCA_902798975.1. Lineage (GTDB taxonomy): Bacteria > Bacteroidota > Bacteroidia > Bacteroidales > UBA932 > Cryptobacteroides. The sequence continues at coordinate 2,029 of CADBYT010000016.1, forward strand.
TGGCAGTAGTCCATGTTCGCCTGGGTGTCGCCGCTGAAGAAATCGATCTTCACGCCGGCCACGCCGATGCTTTCGCACCAGGCGAATTCTTTCTCCCGGTCTTCGGGCTTGTTCAGGCGGTATTTGGGCCCGGGCGCGCCGTCCACCCAGCCGATGGAGGAGTTGTACCAGATCAGCGGCTTGACGCCCTGGGAGATGGCATACGCCACGGCGTCTTCGATGGTCTTGCCCTCGTTGGCGGCGATCTTGTCCATCTCGTCCCACTCGGCGTCGATGAGCACGTAGGGCAGGTGCAGCGTGGCGGCCATGTCCACGTATTTCTTGATGATGCTGAAGTCGTTGGAACCGTGGTTATTGGCCCAGTAGATCCAGGACACGACGCCGGGGTGGATCCAGGTGGTGTCCGTGTAGTTGGCGGGTTCGCTGACGTCCGTCACGAGCGTCGATTCCACGATGTCGCCCAACTTGCCGATGATGACCACGCGCCAGGGCGTGTGCCAGTCGCCGGACAGCAGCAGGTCGTTCTGGTCCTGCACCACGCTGAACAGCTCGCCTTCGTTGAAGAGGCTGGACGCGCTCTGGCGGCGCTCGATATTGGCCTCGGTGATGAGCGCGAATACGCCTTCGGCGGGCTCCATCAGCAGGGGATAACCCCAGTGGGTGTTGATTCTGTTGGTCGTGAAGGATCCGCCGAAGCCGGCCAGCGTCTTCACTTCGGCGGTGGTCGTCATCGGGAAGAACCCTTCGTAGCCGTCGCTCCACTGCTGCATCCAGCGTTTCGTGCCCTCGGGGATGACGTAGGACGTCCGCTCGGCGGGCACCTTGCTGTTGTGCAGGTTCGTGTATTCGTAGCGGAAGGCGACGCCGTCGTTGTAGAGACGCATCACGATGCGGGCATATTTGCCGATGGGCGCCTGATATTCGCTGGCTTCGTTGGTGCAGTGCAGGCGCTTGCCTTCCAGCATCCGGTAGTCGGCGCTGACCGGCCGGACGAATTCCAGTTGGTCAAACGGGATGTCGGCCAGTTGCAGCACGGTCTGCCCTTCGAAGCAGATGACAAGTTTGTTGCCTGTGGTTTCCGCCGTCAGTTTACCGTTCGGCGAGGTGGCTGGATTTGCGTTGAGCAGGAGGGAGGTGCCCAGGAACAGGAGGGCGGAAATCAGTTTTCTCATGATCGGGGTTTAATTCTTGATTCGGATGGACATGTGGCCGGGGTCGATGGCGGCTTCCAGGCCCAGGATTTTGCGGTCAGAGCCGGACGAGCGCCAGAAGGTCACCTCGTTGCCGCTGCCGTTCTCCATGACGCCGCGCTCCGTCAGACGGAGCAGGAAGCGTTCGGCTTCCTCGCCCGGGAAGCTCTCCGTATCCTTGCCCTGGTAGGACAGGATGGCCGGGTAGGCGGCATCGCCGAGTATGAGCGTCAGGGTGACGGATTTTTCGCCCGCTTCGAAGCGGCAGTAGGCCAGCAGCGTGAGCAGGTCGAATATCTTGCCGTCAAAGGCAAATTGTTTCGTCAGAGTCTCCTTGGGGCCCTGGGCCACGTTCGTGACCTGGCGCTTGTCCCGGTCGTAAATGTATTCGAATTTGCAGTCCTTGCCGCCCTTCCTGTAGGGATTGATGGTATAGAGCGGCAGCAGGTCGGACTGGGCGATATAGGAATCCACGGTCAGGTCCGCGCCGATGAAGAGGCGGAAGATGGCGGAAGTTTTGACGAAGGCGTGGGAATGGTAGCTGTCCCGCCCGTCCCAGCGGGCCGGTTCCAGGGAGATGGTGGCCGTGGCCACTTTGGCGTTGATGGCGCCCCAGGTATAGCGTACCTCGTAGGTGAAAGTGCCCAGTGCTGCTGAAGGAAGCTTCCGTGCTCCGCACAGGGTGGCGGAGAGCAGGATAGCCAGAAGGGCAAATAGAATTTTCTTCATAACTGTGGTTTTCCCACAAAGGTACAAAAACTATGCAAATATCTGAAAAACGCAAAATGTGTGTCATATTTCGCAAAATCCGCACCAACTATGCCCCCGTTTTCTTATATTTGCGTCAGATGCCTGTCAGATAACCAATTATGAGCAAACAGTTTACCCTACCCTATGAAGGCGGACTGATTGAGAAGAACCTCCCCGCCGGTATTCTGCATAATTACGAGAAAATATGGACGGAGGTCTTTCCGGAGGCGGTTCCGGCCTCGTCGGCCGTGGCCGACATCATCGTGTCGTCCATCAATTCCTGCGAAGGACGCCTGTTCCGCCTGGGCCTGACGACCGGCGCCACGCCGGCCCCGCTTTACGAAGAGCTCCTGCGCCGCTACCGGGCGGGGGAGGTCTCGTTCCGCAACGTGGAGGTCGTCTCCATCGACGAATACTACCCATCCTCTTCGGATAGCCTGCAGAGCCGCAATCACCGCCTCCATGATGCGCTGCTGGACCAGGTTGACATCCTGCCGGAAAATGTCCATATCCCCGACGGAACCGTCCGCCAGGAGGAGGTCTCGGCCTATTGCTCCGCATTCGACAAGATGGCCCGCGAGCTGGACCTGCTGGTGATCGGCATCGGCGAAGAGGGACAGGTGGGCTTCAACGAAGCAGGCAGCAACGAGAAGACGCGCACCCGTACCGTGCGCCTGTCGTACAAGTCCCGCAAACGCCAGTCGCGCCGCTTCGGCCATGATCTCGCGGCCACGCCGCAGAGCGCCATCACCATGGGTATCAGCACGATGCTCTCGGCGAAGCGCATCATCCTGATGGCCTGGGGTGAGGATAAGGCGAACGCCGTCAAGGCCATCGTCGAGGGCGAGATGACGACTTCCTGCCCGGCATCGCTGCTGCAGCGCCACGACCATATCAATTTCTACGTGGATGCGACGGCGGCCAGCCTGCTGACCCGCGTGGTCGCCCCGTGGCTGGTCGGCCCCTGCGACTGGACGCCCAAGCTGATCCGGAAGGCGGTCGTTTGGCTCTGCGAGACCGTCGGGAAGCCCATCCTCAAGCTGACGGATCCGGACTATCTGGAGAATTCCCTCGGTGAGTTGCTGGAGTTGTACGGCCCCTTCGACCAGATCAACATCCGGGTCTTCAACGACCTGCAGCATACCATCACCGGCTGGCCGGGCGGCAAGCCGAATGCGGACGACAGCACGCGTCCGGTGCCCGCGCTGCCGTACCGCAAGACCGTGCTGATCTTCTCGCCGCATCCCGACGACGACGTGATTTCGATGGGCGGTACCTTCCTCCGCCTGACCTCGCAGGGGCACGACGTGCACGTGGCCTACGAAACTTCCGGCGACGTCGCCGTCCACGACGATGTGGTGCTGCAGCATTTCGACGCCGCCCGTCAGCTGGGCCTGGCGGACCGCTTCGCGGAAGTGAAGGCGCTGGTGGACAGCAAGCAGCCGGGCAAGCCCGAACCGCGCGGGCTGCTGGAGCTGAAGGCGGCCATCCGCCGCAGCGAGGCGCGTGCGGCCGTGCGTTCTTTCGGCCTGGACGAAAACACCAACGCGCATTTCCTGAACCTCCCGTTCTACGAATCCGGCGGCATCAAGAAGAAGCCGCGCACGCAGGCGGACGTGGACATCATCAAAGAACTGGTCAGCCGGCTCAAGCCCCACATGATCTTCATGGCAGGCGACCTGGCCGACCCGCACGGCACCCACCGCGTGTGCACCGAGGCGGCGCTGGAGGCCGTGGAACAGCTGCACGCCGAGGGCAACGACTGGCTCGCCGGGACGCATATCTGGCTCTACCGCGGCGCCTGGATGGAGTGGGAGCTGGGCCGCGTGGACATGGCCGTGCCGCTCAGTCCGGACGAGGTGGTGAAGAAGCGCCTCGCCATTTTCCGTCACCTCTCGCAGAAGGATATCGTCCCCTTCCCGGGCGAGGATCCGCGCGAATTCTGGCAGCGTGCCGAGGAGCGCACGCAGAACACCGCCCGGCAGTACGACCGCCTGGGCATGGCCGAGTACCAGGCCATCGAAGTATTCCTGAAACTCTGTTAATAATATGAAACTAATCATCCGCAACACTGCCGCAGAAGGCTCCCTGTGGGCCGCGCGCCGCATCGCCGACGCCATCAACGCCAAGGCGGCCCGCACTTCCGAGCCCTTCGTGCTCGGTCTCTGCACCGGTTCCACCCCTATCGGGACCTACAACGAACTCATCCGCATGGTCCGTGACGGGGAGGTCAGCTTCAAGAACGTGATCTCGTTCAACATGGACGAGTACGTCGGCCTGCCGGTCGAACACCCCGAGAGCTACCATTCCTTCATGCACCGCCAGCTCTTCGACCACATCGACGAGCCCGCGGAGAACATCCACATCCTGAACGGAAACGCACCCGACCTCGATGCCGAGTGCGCTGCGTATGAGGAAGCCATTGCCGCCGCAGGCGGATTCGACCTCTTCCTCGGCGGCGTGGGCGAAGACGGCCACATCGCCTTCAACGAGCCCTTCTCCCCGCTGTGCTCCCGCACGCGGGTGATGACGCTGACCCAGGATACGCGCGAGGTCAACGCCCGCTTCTTCGGCGGTGATCCCGAGGCCGTGCCCGCCCAGGCGCTCACCGTCGGCGTGGCCACGGTGCTTTCCGCCCGCGAGGTGGTCATCCTGGCCTTCGGCCCCCGCAAGGCGCGCGCCCTGCGCGACGCCGTGGAAGGCCCGATGTCGCATTACTGCACGCTCAGCGGCATGCAAAACCACGCCGACGGCATCATCGTCTGTGACGAATCCGCCGTCGGTGAGTTGAAAGTCTCGAGCTACCGCTATTTCAAAGCGGTGGAGGCTGCGGAGAACAAACTATAGGTTCGAGAAACTGATTTTGTAGAGCTTGGACGTGGTGTCGTCGCCCACCCAGATGCACTGGTGGTCGCGATCCACGTACAAGCCCTCTCCGTTGTCGATGAACGGCACCGGATAGGTGGCAATCACCTTCCCTTCCAAGGTGCAGAGGTTGATGGTGCGCAGTTCGCTGTCTGCGATCCAGAGGGCGTTCCGCACCGGATCGTAGCAGAGGTCGGAAATGTCGTCGATGCCTTCGGTGATCTCCGTACGGCCGATGATGCCCTCGGTCGGCGAGTAGCGGATGAGCAGGCGCGGCTTCGCCTGGTTGCCGAGCAGCAGGGTGCCGTCATTCATCCAGGTGATGGCCTCCAGGCCGCTGTTGGTGCGATAGCCCACTTCCTTGACGACCGTCAGGAGTTCCGGCTCGCTGTATTCCGGGGCGCGCAGGCGGTACAGTTCCTGCTTGCGCTCCACGACATAATAGACGTCCCCGGTCTTCGGGTCCATCGTGACACCTTCGCAGTCCAGTCTTCCTTCCACATGGAAGGGTTCCGTCTCGCCCGTCCAGGTGACGGCGTACACGCCGTTCTCGTCGGATGCGGCCAGCAGGCCCTTTCCGTCCGGGCGCAGGCAGAGACCGGAGACCTCCGGGACGCCCGTGTCCACGGTGGTGTATTCCCCCATCACCGGCAGGGCCGCCTGCTTCTTGAAGGCATCCCATTCGTAGTAGGGCCAGTTGTCGGTCTCCAGCGGGAGGTGGGCTTCCTTGCCGTTGAGGAGTACCTTGAAGAGCACCTTCGGCGAGCGGGCGCTGCGGTAGAAGACGAAGTGGAGGTTGGCGCCCATCGGCACCTGGTGCAGCTGGCACCATACCGGGATCTCGTTGGGGTCTGCGACATCCTTGCCGAAGCCGTCCACGTCGAGGGTCATCAGCAGCGGCAGGAAGGTGTAGTCGTGGCCGAAGCGCAGGTCGGCGCCCTGGCGGCCCGAAGCGATGCGCTCGTCCGCCTTGGCGATGATGTCGTCCACGATGGGCTGGTAGCCGAGGTGGGTGGGCCAGGCGTTGGCGTAGAACTGGAAGTCGTCAATCTTCCAGAGGGCGACCCGCTCCTCGGGCGTGAAGATGTCGTTGAAGTCGAGGTCCGTGTCCAGGCTGTTCATGCCCGCGGCGAAGAAATAGAGATAGGAGACGAAGTCCCACTGCCCGGCGGCAGGGAGAGCTTTGTCGCTGTCCTTGAAGATCCGCGCCAGGATGGCCCGGTAGTCCACCGTGCGCTCGATATATTGCTCCCAGGTCTCGCTGAAACTGAGCGGCGTACGGCGGTAGTTGTCGTTCCGGAAGGGGTTGTTGCGGTCGAGCGGCAGGATGGCCGGCAGGAAGCTGACGCCGAAGTTCTCGAAGATGTCCAGTTTCGGATCCTGCGCCTTCAGGCCCAGGCAGAAGGAAGACATCGTCATGATGCAGCGGGTGGAGGTGGAGGTCCAGGAGCGGACTTCCGCGTCGTTTTTGAACACCTGCGGGAAATTGGCATACATCCGCGCAGCGAGTTCCTGCTGTTGCTGCCAGCCTTTGCGGGACAGGTCGCCCACGCGGTAGCGCACCGACGGATACAGGCTGTCGAAGCGCTGCTTGAACGAGGCGCCGAGCGGGGTGAGGTTGTCCGCCTCGGCGGCGGCGCCGAACACGTTGTTCAGGCGCTCGTACATGTCGCTCTGCCAGGCGTAGCGGGCGCCGTGGCGGCCGTAGTGGCTGATGTAGAAAGGCTTGTAGCCCTTCGGCGCGGGCGAGAGCGCGACCGGCCCGGTCGGGCAGAGATAGTCGGTGCCGGAAAGGTATTCCGGATGCTGCCGGAGCTGGTCGAGAATGTCCGGCTGCTGGGCCATGGCGCACAGGGAGGCCGTCATGAGGGCCAGGATGAGAAGTCTTCGAGTCATATTACTTTTTCTTTTGGTGCTGCTCGCGCCATTCGTTGGGGGAGCAGCCGTAGATTTGCTTGAAACGGCGGGAGATGCTCTTGGTGTCGTTCTCTCCCAGGGTGAGGGCGATGCCCACCACCTGGTCGTCCGTGTCCAGGAGCAGTTCGGCGAAACGTTTGATCTTCAGGTCCGAGATATACTGATACAGGGTCTGCCCGGTCACATCCTTGAAGCGGCGCTCCAGCAGGCGGCGGGACAGGGCGACTTCCGCCATCACGTCCTTGACGGAAATCTTCTTCTGGTAGTTGCGGTGGATGAACTGCACGGCCTTCTGGATCTGGGCGTCGTCCGTGGCGAAGGCGGCCGTGGAGATGCGCCCGACGATCTTGACGGGCTTCAGGACGATGTCCCGGGGCGGGAGGTCGGGATTGGTGACGCGCTGCTCGATGAGCTCGGCCGTGCGGTAGCCGCCGTCCTCGATGTCCACGAAAATGCTGGACAGGGTGGTGCTCCCGAGGCTGCAGAGCAGCTCGTCGTTGTCCACGCCGATCACGGAGACTTCGTCCGGAATGCGGACACCGGCGGCGTGGCAGGCCTCGATGAGGTTGTTGCCCTGGTTGTCGTCGCAGGCCATGATGCCGATGGGCTTGGGGATCATGCGGAGCCATTCGCGGAGTTTGTCGCGCTCGTAGTACCACAGGTGGTCGATGTCCTGCAGGTTATAGGGATAGAAGGATTCGCCGAATCCGGCCTCCTCCACCTCGCGGCGGAAGCCTTCGCAGCGCTCGTCGGACCAGCAGACCTGGTTGAAGCCGAAGAAGCCGAAGTTGCGGAAGCCGTGGTCGATGTAGAAACGGGCGGCCATGCGGCCGGTTCCCAGGTAGTCCGCGGTGATGTTGGGGATGGTCTTGAAGCGCTTCTTGAAGTCCTGGGCCACGACGACGATGCCGTTCTTGCCGAACAGGCTGACGTCGTCCGTCTCCTCGAACTGCCCGATCACGGCGTCTGCGCCCCAGTCCTTGGCCCACTTGACGACGCCCGGGATGCCGATCTCGGCTTTGAAGGACGGCGGCATGCGGCAGATGGCCCACTGCTCCTTGCGTCGCGAATAGCGGACGATGCCCTGGAGCAGCTTGTTCGGGAAGGATTCCGTGAAATCGGTGATGAACAGCAGGCGTAGCATGATGTCAGTGTCGATGATAGCAAATTTCGAGCCCGTCGTAGTACGGATACTCGTGATCCGTGATGATGCTGAAGAAACGGTCGAAATCTTCCGTGAAGGCAGGGTCGTCCGGCGCGGTGGTGCCGGCCCAGGCGGGCGTGGCGTTCCACCCGCGCTCGAAGAGGCCGAGCGACTTCGGGAAGAAGTAATAGGTCACGTGGTCGAAGCTGCGGAGCGTTTCCGCCCAGAGGTGGCCTTCGATGCCGATGATGTTCAGTTTGGCGGCGGGCGCGAGCGCCGGCTTGCCTTCGCCGGAATGCGTCAGGTCCACCGGATTGCCGTAGTCGTCCCAGCGGACGGAACGGTACATGTCGTAGGGCTGCACGGAGAAACTGCGGCGCTCATCGACGAAGCCGCCCCAGGAGTGCCCGCGCTCCGTCTTGCCGTAATTGTAGGCGAAATCCATGTAGCAGTTTGGGGCGCTGGAGATGACGACGGGGATGCCCTCGTTGGCGAATTCATACGGGAGCACGTCGCGTCCGTGCGAGACGGTCCAGAGGTTGGTGAGCGCGAGCTGTTTCTTCAAGCGGTTGAGGGTGGCCGGATCGAGGTTCTGGCAGACGTCCTGCCAGCCGCCGAGCTTGACGCCGCGCGCCTCGGCGATGTCGAGGACGCGGTTGAGGAAGTAATCCTTCAGCCAGCCGATGTCGCTTTTGCCGTTGGCTTCCATCAGGGCGCGGCAGGCCGGTGAGCCGGTCCAGGCGCCGTCGGGCACCTCGTCGCCGCCGATGTGGATGGCGTCGAGGGGTGCGCCCGCCTCGGCGTAGAGGGCGATCAGGCCGTCGAAGACGGTCTCGAAGAAGGTATAGGTCGAGGGCAGCGCGACGTTCATCACGTTGTCCGTGTAGTCCTGCACGGATTCATAGACGGAAGCGTCTTCCGGCTCGGAGAGCAGGCAGCTGCGGTCGCCGGTGCGCCGGGCGCGGACCTCCATGGACTTGACCGCTGCGCGGGAATGGCCCGGGGTGTCGAATTCCGGGATGATATGGATATGGCGCTTGTTGGCGTGGCGCAGGATTTCGACGAAGTCCGCGTGGGAGTAGTAGCCGTTGCCGGGGGAGTCGTCGCCGGGATGCGCGGCGACACAGTAGGTCGGCTGCAGGCCGTCCGGCTCCGTGATGGTGCCGTCCTCCTGCAGGACCGGGAGGCAGCGGAAGGCGCCGTAGGAGGTGAGTTCCGGCAGGGCGTCGATTTCGATGCGCCAGCCCTCGTCGTCGCCGAAGTGCAGGTGCAGGAGGTTGCCCTTGTAGTCGGCGATCAGGTCGATCAGGCGCAGCAGGTCGTCTTTCTTCGTGAAATTCCGGCTCACGTCCAGCATCAGGCCGCGCATGGGCAGGTCCGGCCAGTCCGTGATCACGGCCGCCGGGATGAGGGAGCCCTGCGCGTTGCGTCGGATGCGCTCCAGGGTGACGTTGGCGTACGATGCACCCGTCTCGTCGGCCGCCTCGATGCGGACGGCCCCGTTCTGGAGGGTCATGCGGTACCAGCCCGGCTGCTTCCCGTTCACGTAGGAAACGGCCGGCTCGGCGGCGGGGAGGGTCTCTCCCCCCAGCTCCTTCACTTCCTTGAGGCGGGGAATGATATCGTAGACGCCGGCGGCGACGTGGTTATAGCTGAAGACAGGGACGGGCTCGGCGGGGAGGAAACGGTATTCCGCCTCCACGGCGACGGGCTTGCCGCCCTTGCGCTGCAGGAAGAATCCTTCCGGGGCGCGGCACTGGTTGACGAGCGGCCGCGCTTCGTAGCGCAGGACCATGGTCTTGTCGTGGTCGCCCGGCACGACGCGGTAGAGCGTGCCGCTGATGTGTTCGATGCTGCCCGGCGCATCTTCCTGCATCGTGACCGGCGTACGGAACTGACTGAACCAGACGGTCCAGTCGGTGCCGGCGGGCGGGTTCTGGATTTCCAGGGTGTGGAGGGCTTTGCCGTTCTCGGGGTTGGTTTCGCCTTCCGTCCAGATGATGCGGCAAGGTGAGGTGCATGCCACGCAAATCGCGCACGCGAGTAAGAGGAGTAAAGAATGCTTAGTGTTCACAATCAGCGGATTTTAAAGCCGATACAAATATGAAAAAAAAAGCGGTGCCGCAAAATACAATGACGCAAATTGTGTGCTTAAATACGTAAATTTGTTTTTGCGCTTTCGGCCGAATCCATATTTTTGCAAAAAAAACACACAAAAATGACACTTGGAATTGATGTCGGCGGGACCAATCTGGTCTTTGGTCTGGTTCAGGACGGGAAAATCGTCAAGCGGGTTTCTGTCCCGTGGTTCCCGAAGGAAGCCACGTTGGACGAGACCCTGAATACAATCTCCGGACAGATCGAGGAGATCATTACTCCGGATACGGAGAAAATCGGAATCGGCGTTCCCTCCGTGGTGGACGTGAACCGCGGCGTCGTGTACGACACCGTCAACATTCCGTCCTGGACGGAAGTTCCCCTCAAGGAAATCCTGGAAGCGCGCTTCCACCTGCCCGTTGCCGTCAACAACGACGCCAACTGCTATGCGAGGGGCGTGTACGAAGGCTATCCGGCCGATGCGAAGCCGGAGGTCCTGGTCGTGATCACGCTCGGTACGGGCGTGGGCATGGGCATCGTGGACCGCGGGCGGCTCTTCTGCGGGGCCAACTGCGGCGCCGGCGAACTGGGCAGCCTCCCGTACCGGGGCGCCACGCTCGAGAGCTTCTGCAGCAAGCAGTTTTTCGCCGGGACCGGTTGGGACAGCCTTACGGCCTCCCAGGCGGCGCGGAACGGAGATCCCCGGGCCACCATCCTCTTCACGGAACTGGGCGAGTGCCTGGGCGACCTGCTCTGTACGGTCATGTTCGCCTATGATCCCAGCCACATCGCCCTCGGAGGCGGCGTGGCGTACAATTACCCGCTCTTCCGGCAGTCCATGGAGGCGCGCCTGAAGCGGGATTTCCCGTATAAGAAGAGCCTGGAAAGGCTGACCATTGACGTTTGCACCGGCGACGACATCCCGGTGATCGGCGCATCCCTTATCTGACAGCCATGCGTATGAAAAAGATTCTCTACCTCTTCATGATGATGACGCTCTGCGCCTGCGGGCAGCAGGGCCGGATGGCCTCCGGCGACCGGCTGGTGCTGGACGGGGCCTGGCAGCTTTCCCGGGACGGCGGAGCTGAACAATACACCGCCGCGGTCCCTTCGACCGTGGCCGGCGTGCTGGCGGATGCCGGCTGCTTCGGGGACGACCTTTTCGAGGACCGCAATTACGCGGCCGTGGACAAGGCCATTTTCGATGACAGCTGGACCTACAAGACCACGTTTGCGGCGAAACCCGCCGCCGGGCAGTACTGCGAACTGGTATTCGACGGCCTGAACTACTATGCAGACATATTCATGAACGGGACGCAGATCGCCTCGTCGGACACCACCGCCGGCGTGTTCATCCGCCGCGCCTACGACGTGACGGGACAGCTCAAGGGCACGAACAAGCTGGAAGTTCGCCTCCGCCGCGCCCAGCCGGGCGACCTGAACATCGGTTTCGTGGACTGGAATCCCCGTCCGCTGGATGAAAGCATGGGCATCGTCCGTCCGGTCACGCTGCACGTCACGTGCGCCCTCTCCATCGAGGACGTCTTCGTCGTTCCCCACCTGAATGTGGAGACCCTGGCGGAGGCGGACCTGGAGCTGCGCGTCAAGCTGCGCAACCATGCCGCCCAGCCCGTCGAGGGCAGCCTGACGCTGGCTCTTGAAGGGGTGGGCGAGGCGTCCGTGCCCGTCAGCGTGCCTGCCGGTGAACAACAGACGCTCGTGCTGACCCCCGCGCAGGCGGCCCTGCTGCATCTGGACCATCCGCGCGTGTGGTGGAGCTATGACCTGGGCAGCCCCGAGCTGTACCGGCTCACCGCTTCCGTGCAGCTGGACGGCGCCGTGTCCGACCGGAAGGAGGTCGAGTTCGGCGTCCGCGAGATCACCAGCCACCTGACGGCCGAGAATTACCGCCAGTTCACCCTCAACGGCAAGGATATCCTGCTGAAAGGTGCCGGCTGGACCGACGAGCTCTTCCTGCGAGACACGCCCGAGAGCATCCGTCAGCAGGTGGAATACGTCAAGGACATGAATCTCAACCTCATCCGCTTCGAGAACATCTGGGGCAAGGACGACACGGTTTATGAGCTCTGCGACCGCGAAGGCCTGCTGGCCCTCGTGGGCTTCAGCTGCCAGTGGGAATGGGAGGATTATTGCGGCCTGCCCGAGGTCCACGGCTACGGCTGCATCAACGGTCCGGAGGTCGAGGACCTCGCGGCCCGCTATTTCCACGACCAGGTGGTGCGGCTGCACAACCACGCGTCGGTCATCGCCTGGCTCACGGGCAGCGACCGCATCCCGAATCCGGGCCTGGAGAAGCGCTACCTTGAAATCTTCGGGCACGAAGACTACCGTCCCTACGTGTGCTCGGCCAAGAATATGGAAAGCCTGGCCGGCTGGTCCGGCACCAAGATGGAGGGCCCCTATGAATATGTGGCTCCGGACTACTGGTACCGCAACACCGACGCCGGCGGCGCCTTCGGCTTCAACACCGAGACCGGCATCGGCGCCAACCTGCCGCAGACCGAGTCGCTGCGCCGGATGATCCCGGAGGAGTCCCTGTGGCCCCTGTCCGAGAGCTGGAACTATCACTGCACCGCTTCGGGTTCCGCGATGAACTCTCCGAAGATGCTCAACACCATCATCGAGAACCAGTACGGCCCGGCCACCGGTTTCGAGGACTTCGTCCGCAAGGCACACGCCGTGGACTACGACGGCACCCGCGCCATGTTCGAGGCGTTCCGCGCCCGCATGCCGAAATCGACCGGTATCGTCCAGTGGATGCTGAACTCCGCCTGGCCGTCGCTCTACTGGCAGTTGTACGACTGGTACGGTGCCCCGACCGCCGGCTACTACGGCACCAGGAAGGCCTGCGAGCCCGTGCAGCTCATCTTCGACTATGCCGACCGCAAGGTTTATGCGGTCAGCGAGCGTCCGGAGGCCTGCGCGCTCAAGGCCACCGTCCTGGTCTATGACGCGGAGTCCCGCGTCCTGGGCGGGGACAGCCGCGAGATCACGCTGGACTACCGCCAGAGCCTGCCGGTCTTCGACCTGCGCCGCTTCGACGGCCGCCCGCATTTCGTGGCGCTCGCGCTCACGACGCCGGACGGCACGCCCGTCGCAGACAACTTCTACTGCCTGCCCGCGAAGGACAGCGACTATGACTGGTCGAAGACGAACTGGTACCTCACCCCGATCACGCGCCACGCCGACCTGCGCTTCGCTTTCGCCCAGGCGCCCGCCGAGGTGGAGATGAGCGTGGAGAAGCAGGACGGCGGCTATGCCGTGACGCTGGTCAACAAGTCCCAGGTCATCGCTTACATGAACATCCTGAAGGCGCTTGACGGCGAGGGACAGCTGGTGATTCCGGCCTACTGGAGCGACAACTTCTTCCCGCTGCTGCCCGGCCAGACGAAGACCGTCAACTGCCGGACGGAGGCTTCCGACATTCATTTCGAACTTGATAAATAAAGCAATATGAAAAAGACACTCTTCATCCTGATGCTGGCCCTGGGCTGCGCCGCCGGCGCATTCGCCCAGACGACGGAGGAGCAGGACATCTCCCGCAACCGCTCGAAATACGCCAACGACCAGTTCCGCGAGGACGACCAGTACACGGTCGTCGAGCCGTACGCAACCGTGAGCGTCTCTCAGCCGAAAAGCAAGAAGATCAAAAACATTATCTTCATGATCGGCGACGGCATGGGCCTGGAGCAGATCAGCTGCGGCTGGGTGCTGAACGGGGGCCGGCTTAACCTGGACAATTTCCCGGTCACGGGCTTTTCCCGCACCTACGCGGTGGACCGCCTCATCACGGATTCCTGCGCCGGCGGTTCCGCCCTGGCGACGGGCGTCAAGACCAAATACTACTACATGGGCGTGGACCCGGAGGGCAATCCGGTCCCGAGCATGCTGCACCGGGCCCAGGAGAAGGGCATGAAGACCGGCGTGGCCGTGACCTGCCGCATCAACGATGCGACGCCGCTTGACTTCGTGGGCCATTCGCTGGACCGCGACGAGGAGGAGATCAATGCCGCCCAGTACGTAGACAGCGGCGTGGACTTCCTGACCGGCGGCGGCCGCCAGTTCTGGCAGGGCCGGGAAGACGGCCGCGACCTCGTCGAGGAAATGAAGGCCAAGGGCTACACCTTCGTGGACAACCGCGAGGATCTCAACAAGGTGCACGAGGGCCGCGTGCTCGGCCTCTTCGCCCCGCTCGAGATGGAACCCTCGCTTGACCGCGGCCCCGTTCTCGAGGACTGCGCCATGAAGGCCATCGAGCTGCTGGACAACAAGAAAGGCTTCTTCCTGATGATCGAAGGATCCAGCATCGACGACTGGGGCCACCGGCAGAAAGTCGGCTACATGGCCGAGGAACTGTTCGATTTCGACCGCACCATCGGCAAGGTCCTGGAGTGGGCCGAGAAGGACGGACACACCCTGGTGGTGGTCACGGCCGACCATGCCACCGGCGGCCTGACCCTGATCGACGGCAACCTGCAGGAGCGCAACGTGAAGGTGCACTTCTCCACCAAGGGCCACAACGGCATCCTGGTGCCGGTGTTCGCCTACGGCCCCCATGCAGAGGAGTTTGTCGGCGTGCATGAGAACGCGGAAATCGGGGAGATTCTCCGCCGCCTGATGAAATAGAAACCGTACGCAAATTGCGTGTAGGAATACGCAAAAATTGCTCCAACAAGGAATCGAATTGAATATTTTTGCACCGAGAACTTGAACGGCTTAAACCACTTTTATAATCCCAATAACTTTATGAAAGACAAAAAACTTTTCCTGTTCCTGCTGGCCGGGCTCATGGCATTGAGCGTCAATGCCCAGAACCTGACGGTCAAGGGAACGATCACCGACGGTGCCAGCGGAGATCCTGTTCCGTTCGCATCTGTCGTTGTCAAGGGCACGGGCGCCTGGACCACCTCCGACGCCGACGGCCATTATTCGGTTGAGTCTCCCGCCAACGGAGTCCTTTCCGTCGAGAGCCTTGGTTACATCTCCCTCGAGGTGGCCGTGGATGGCAAGAACAACCTGAATATCACGCTGTATCCTGATCTGGACCAGCTCTCCGAGGCAGTCGTCATCGGTTATGGTGTCCAGCAGAAGAAGCTCCTCACCGGCTCTACGGTCCAGGTGAAGGGCAATGACCTGACGAAACTCAGTACGACTTCCGTCCTGGGCGCTCTCCAGAGCCAGAGCCCGGGTGTCTCCATCACGCAGGCTTCCGGCCAGCCCGGCGAGGGCTACAAGGTCAACATCCGCGGTATGGGTACCATCGGCGATTCCGATCCGCTCTACGTCATCGACGGTGTGGCGGGCGGCAGCCTCAGCGCCCTCAACCCGGCTGACATCGAGTCCATCGACGTGCTCAAGGATGCCGCTTCGGCCGCCATCTACGGTGCGCGTGCCGCCAACGGCGTCGTGCTCGTGACCACCAAGCAGGGTAAGGAAGGCCGCGCCGTCGTGTCCTATGACGGTTACTACGGCTGGCAGTTCATCGCCAAGATGCCGAACCTCTGCAACGCGCAGGAGTACATGGCCGCCCTCGACCTGATGTACAAGAACGAAGGCATCGCCCTAACCAACTGGGCCGCCGTCCTCCCCGAGAAGCTGTATCAGTCGATCCAGAACGGCACCTGGAAGGGTACCAACTGGATGGAGGAAGCCTATAACAAGGGCGCCATGACGCAGAATCACGCCATCAACGTGACCGGCGGCACGGCTGACCACAAATATGCCATCGGTCTGTCCTACACTGCACAGGACGGTATCATCGGCTACAACAAGATCAATCCGGTCAACGCCAGGTTCCAGCGTTACACCTTCCGCGTCAACACCGACAACGTGGTGATCAAGAACGACAAGCTGGACATCCTGCGCATCGGCCAGACCCTGAACTTCAACCACAGCACGAACAGCGGTATCGCGGACGACGTGGATATCTACTGGAACTCCGTGCACAACATTCTCCGTGCAACCCCGTTACTTCCTGCTTATACTTATGATGAACAAGGCAACGTGACCGGCTTCTACGATCAGGAGGCGCGTTCCGCCGAAGGCTGGACCTTCGACACCGCCACCAGCTCCGCCAACCCGCTTGCCTATGACTACTACACCTCCCGTGGTCTGAACCAGAGCTCCAGCTTCACGCTGCAGGCCAGCATCTTCGCTGAGTTCCAGCCGATCAAGAACCTCAAGTTCAAGACCCAGTTCGGTTACCTCATGACCGCCGGTTCCTCCCGCTCCTACAACATGATCTACAACATCAACCCCAAGGTGTTCAACGATTTTGACAATGTGAGCCAGAGCATGAACACGAACCAGCGCATCACCTGGGAGAATACGGTTTCCTACTCCTTCTCGCTCGCTGACAGGCACAACTTCGACGTCGTGGCCGGTCAGTCCATCGAGAAGTGGGGCATGGGTGCCTCCGTCAAGGGAACGGGCTACAACTCCATCTTCCCGAACGACTTCGAGCGTGCCTACCTCTCCAACACCAAGCCGACGCAGCTGAGTGAAGTCTCCGTGTCCGGTGCTCCGCGCAGCCAGGGCGCCCTCGCTTCCTTCTTCGGCCGTGTGAACTACAACTTCGACAGCAAGTACATGTTCTCCGCCACGGTCCGCGCCGACGGTTCCTCCAACTTCGCCCGCGGTCACCGCTGGGGTATCTTCCCGTCCGTGTCTGCCGGTTGGGTGATCTCCTCCGAGCCGTGGATGGCTTCCGCCAAGAACTGGCTCAGCTTCCTCAAGCTGCGCGCCAGCTGGGGCCAGAACGGTAACGCCAGTATCTCCAACTTCCAGTACCTCTCCACCATCGTGCTGGATACGGGTGCTTCCTACGCCTTTGATTCCGAGGATTCCTTCGCGACCGGCGCCGTGGGCGACGTGCTCGCCAACCCGGACGTGAGCTGGGAGACCTCCCAGCAGCTCGATCTCGGTATCGACGCCCGTTTCTTCAACTCCCGCCTGGGTATCGCCCTCGACGGCTATATCAAGGACACGCGCGACTGGCTCGTGGACGCTCCGATCGCTTCCGTGTACGGCCTCAACCCGCCTTACATCAACGGTGGTGACATCCGCAACGCCGGTATCGAACTCTCCATCGACTGGAGCAAGAACACCGGTGACTTCACCTACGGCATCAACGTGAACGGCGCCTACAACAAGAACATCGTCACCCGTATCGCCAACGCCGAGGGTATCATCCACGGCGATGAGGACATCCTCTCCGAGGGTACGACCGAAATGTACCGTGCCCAGGTCGGCTATCCGATCGGTTACTTCTACGGCTACAAGACCGCCGGTGTCTTCCAGAACCAGGCCCAGGTCGACGCCACGGCCGTGAAATATGAGGACTCCAAGCCCGGCGACCTGATTTTCGTCGACACCAACAACGACGGCGTGATCTCCGCGGACGACCGCACCATGATCGGTGACCCGAACCCTGACTTCACCGCCGGCCTGAACTTCTGGATGGCCTGGAAGGGCTTCGACTTCAACATCTCCGGTTACGGCGCCTTCGGACAGCAGATCGCCAAGTCCTACCGCTCCTTCGCCGACAGCCAGCGCGACAACTTCACCACCGACGTGTTCAACACCTGGCAGGGTGAGGGTACTTCCAACAAGCTCCCGATCCTGACCTACGGCAGCAACCGCAACTGGCAGAACATCTCCGATATCTATATCGAGAACGGTGACTACTTCAAGATTTCCAATGTGACCATCGGCTACGATTTCCGCCGCCTGATCAACATGAAATACATCAGCAAGGCCCGTCTGTACTTCTCCGCCCAGAACCTGCTGACCATCACCGGCTACTCCGGCATGGATCCTGAAATGGGCAAGGGTACCGACCACGACTGGGCTTCCGGTATCGACGTGGGCTTCTATCCTGCCTCCCGGATTTTCCTCATCGGTGTTAACATTCAATTCTAGCGTACTATGAAACAGAACATCATACGACTCTTTGCCGTTGCCGCTTCCCTGCTTGCCCTCTCGGCTTGCGAGAACTTCCTGGACACGGTCAGCTACACCGAGCGCAACACGAGTAACTTCCCGGCCTCTGAAGAGGACGCCATGCAGCTCGTGACCGGTATCTACTCTACGCTTAACCTGGACCTGCGCGACTACGCCGGCACCAGCTATATCATGCAGGCGAACCTCTGCTCCGACGACCAGTTCGGCGGCGGTGGCATGGATGACGCCGAAGCCCAGGCCTGGGACCACCTGATGTACAACGACATCGACGCCCAGGGCGAAGTCTGGACGAACTGCTACAACGGTATCGGCCGTGCCAACATGGCCATCTCCGCCCTCGACAAGGTGCAGGACGAAGACCTCCGCAACCAGCTGCTCGGCGAGGCCTACATCCTCCGTTCCTGGTTCTACTTCGAACTGGCCCAGATGTTCGAGATCGTCCCGCTGGTGACCACCGTGCCGGAAAGCGTCGGTGACGCCGCCGAGTACCCGGCCCTGGCGACCGTTCAGGAGATCTACGGCTTCATCGCCGCCAGCCTCAAGAAGGCCTGCGACATCATGCCGTCCACCCCGTACGGCCAGATCATGACCGGCCGCGGCCACGTGAACCGATGGGTCGCCGAAGGCCTCCTGGCCCGCGTGTACCTCTTCTACACCGGCTTCTACAGTGACAAGAACGGTGAGAACATCACCGCCCTGCCGCTCGTCGACCTGGAGACCGGCGAGATTATCAACGAGACCGTCGGCAAGGACTACGTGGTCAGCAAACTCGAGGACTGCATCCAGAATTCCGGCTACAAGCTCCTGCCTGACTACCGCAGCAACTGGCCTTACAGCAACAAGGTCACCAAGGCCGACTATCCTTTCACCGCCGACCTCCCCGACAGCGAGACCTGGTATCCGGATGCCCACAACCCTGAGCAGATGTTCCACATCAACGCGGCCAAGTCCAGCCACAAGTACAACTATCTCAACATGTACTGCGGCCTGCGTACCTTCGACAGCGGCAACTACAAGCCGGTGTTCCCGATGAACCGCGGCTACGGCTTCGCGACCGTCAACCCGGGCCTGTGGAATAGCTGGGATGAGAACGATATCCGCCGCATGAGCTCCATCTGGAGCGTTGCGGAAGAGGCTCCTGACGCCCTCGCTTCCGGCGCCTATCAGATTGGTGCGGAGAGCCAGATGGAGGAGTCCCTGATGTGGCAGAAGAAGAGCCAGGCCATTGCCTGCTACATCAATGGCAAATGGATCTTCGAGTTCACTTCCTCTTCCCTTTACTACGGCGCCGACAAGGATCTGGGCCGCAAGAAATGCACGACGGACTTCACCCTCCTGCGTTTCGCCGACGTGCTCCTGATGCATGCCGAGCTGACCGACGGCAAGGTGATCTACAACGGCATGGACGGCATGAACGCCGTGCGCGTGCGTGCCAAGCTGCCGCAGATCGCCTACAGCGTCAACGCTCTCCGTGAGGAGCGCCGTCACGAGCTGGCCTTCGAGGCCATCCGCTGGGGTGACATGCGCCGCTACGGCAAGGCCTACTGCATTGCCGCGCTGGAGAGCCAGCTGGGCCAGAAGATCTACAACAACGGTGTTGAGACCGTGATGAAGGATCAGGGCCCGGGCTACAAGGCCCGCTACGAGGCCACCTGGGGCTTCCGTCCGTACCCGCAGACGGAGATCAGCCTCTCCAACGGCGTGCTGACGCAGAAGGCCGGTTGGGATGCCGCCTCCGCCCTCTTCACGAGCTGGAAATAACAGAACAGATTGGTTAATAGATTATTTGGTTGGTGAGAAGGGGCCGTCGCGAGACGGTCCCTTTTCTGCTTTTTAAAAAAGCTTATTTTCGTTTCGTGGATTGTCAGAGATTCAGTATCTTTGTCCGTTCAAGATGGACGAACTGATCAAGGATATCGCCGCGCAGGAATACAAGGAAGGCTTCGTGACCGAAGTCGCCCAGGAATATGCGCCCAAGGGACTCAGCGAAGACATTATCCGGCTGATCTCCGCCAAGAAGGGGGAGCCGGAGTGGCTGCTGGAGTTCCGGCTCGACGCGTTCCGCAAATGGCAGCGGATGCGCCCGCCGTACTGGGGGCATGTCAAGCTGCCGCGCATCGATTTCCAGGACATCATCTACTGGGCCGCGCCCAAGCGCCCCGAAGATCGGCCGGACGCCATCGACCCCGCGCTGATGGAGACCTTCGACAAGCTCGGCATTCCGCTCCGCGAGCGGGAAGTGCTGGCGGGCGTGAAGTCCAAGAGCGAGGTGGCGGTGGACGCCGTCTTCGACTCCGTGAGCGTCACGACGACCTTCCGCAGGACCCTCGCCGAGAAGGGCATCATCTTCTGCTCCTTCTCCGAGGCCGTCCGCGAGCACCCCGACCTGGTGCGCAAGTACCTCGCGACGGTGGTCCCCGCCGGGGACAATTTCTATGCGGCGCTCAACTCCGCCGTCTTTTCCGACGGCTCGTTCTGTTATGTCCCGAAGGGCGTGAAATGCCCGATGGAGCTGAGCAGCTACTTCCGCATCAACGCCGCCGGCACCGGCCAGTTCGAGCGTACGCTCATCGTGGCCGACGAGGGCGCGCAGCTCAGCTACATGGAGGGCTGCACCGCGCCGATGCGCGACGAGAACCAACTGCACGCCGCCGTGGTGGAGATCATCGTGGAGAAGGACGCGGACGTCAAATACAGCACCGTGCAGAACTGGTATCCCGGCGACGCCGAAGGCCGCGGAGGCATCCTGAACCTCGTGACCAAGCGCGGCATCTGCAAGGGCAGCGGCTCGCACCTGTCCTGGACCCAGGTGGAGACCGGCTCCGCCGTCACCTGGAAATACCCGTCCACCATCCTGAAGGGGGACTATTCCTCTTCGGAATTCTACAGTGTGGCGATGACCAACCATTACCAGCAGGCCGACACCGGCACCAAGATGATTCACCTGGGTCGCGGAACCCGCAGCCGGGTGGTCTCCAAGGGCATTTCGGCCGGCCATAGCGAAAACAGCTACCGGGGGCTCGTGCAGATGGGCCCTGCAGCGGAGGGCGCGCGCAATTTCTCGCAGTGCGACTCCCTGCTGATCGGCAGCAGCTGCGGTGCGCACACCTTCCCGGTGATACGCAACCAGAACCCCCGGGCCGTGGTGGAACACGAAGCCACGACCTCCAAAATCAGTGAAGACCAGCTCTTCTACTGCAACCAGCGCGGCATCGCCCCCGAAGATGCCGTCGCCCTCATCGTGGGCGGCTACGCCCGCGAAGTCCTTTCCCGCCTCCCGATGGAATTCGCCGTGGAGGCACAAAAACTCCTTTCCGTTTCACTTGAAGGTGCCGTCGGATGACCTGGATTGAAATCATATCCGCCCTGCTGGGCCTGACCTGCGTATTCCTCGCGGGCCGCAACTCGAAAGTCAACTTCTGGGTTGGCTATGTGTACAACGTTTTCCTGTTTATCCTGTTCTGGAGGCAGCATCTCTACAGCGCGATGCTGCTCCAGCCCGTGTCGTTTGCGATCAACGCCTTCGGCCACTGGCGCTGGACGCATCCCAAGGAGGACGAGCGGAGCGCTTCCGACGAGAGCCGGCTCAAGGTGGGCCATCTCACGAAGGAGCAGTGGCCGGGCCTCATCCTGCTGGTCTGCGTGTTCGGCGCCGTCTGGGCCATGTGCCTGGACTGGCTGCCCGTCAAATGGCCCGACGTCTTCCAGGTGGATCCTTCCCCCTGGCTGGACTCCTACCTGCTGATGCTCACGCTGCTGGCCCAGTACCTCAGCGCCCAGAAATGCTGGGAATGCTGGATCGTCTGGCTGGTGGTCAACGCCGCCAACATTGTCCTCTACATCAGCTCCGGTCTCTACCTGATGCCGATCGTCAGCGGTCTGTACCTCGCGAACGGCATCTGGTCCCTCATCTCCTGGAAAAAACTCTTCAACAAGCATGAATAAAGACATCTTACTGGAAATCAAGAACCTGCACGCCAGCGTCGGGGAGAAGGAAATCCTCAAGGGGGTGGACCTGACCATACGCCGCGGCGAGGTGCATGCGGTCATGGGGCCCAATGGCGCCGGGAAGAGTACGCTGGGCGCCGTTCTGGCGGGCCGCCCGGACTTTACGGTCACGGCCGGCAGCATCTGCTACGCCGGACAGGACCTGCTCGCCCTCTGCCCGGAGGAGCGCTCCTGGGCGGGGCTGTTCCTGAGCTTCCAGTACCCGGTGGAGATCCCCGGGGTGAGCATCACCAATTTCATGAAATCCGCCATTTCCGCCCGTCGCAAGGCGCAGGGGCTGCCGGAGCTGACGCCCGGCGAATTCTTGAAGCTCCTCAAGGAGAAGATGGCGTTTGTGCAGATGAAGGGCGAATTCGCCAAGCGGGAAGTCAACGTGGGCTTCTCCGGCGGCGAGAAAAAACGCAACGAGATTTTCCAGATGGCCATGCTCGAGCCCACGCTCAGCATCCTCGACGAGACGGATTCCGGACTCGACGTGGATGCGCTGCGCATCGTGGCGGAAGGCGTGAACCGGCTCCGCACCCCGGAGACGGCGGCCATCGTGATCACCCATTACCAGCGCCTGCTGGAATACATTGTTCCGGATGTCGTCCATGTGCTCAAGGACGGCCGCATCGTGGAGACGGGCGGCCGCGAGCTGGTGGACCGGATCGAACGGGAAGGCTACGAGAGCATCCATGAATAGCGAAGTGTACGTCATCGGCCGCGACAGCGTGCCCCAGTATCTCCGGCTCGAAGCCGGGGAGGAGCGCACGCTGACCCTGATTGTTCCGCCGGGCAACGGCGGGCGGCTGGTGCTGGAGGCGGATCTCGTCGGGCCCGGCGCTTCGCTGGACCTGGCCGGCCTGTACCTCTGCCCCGGCGACGAGCGTCTGGACCTGCGCCTGCTGGTCCGCCATACGGTGGGCGGCTGCGTGTCGCGTCAGCTCTTCAAGGGGTTGGTGGGCGGCACGGCGCGCGCTTCTTTCGACGGTCTGGTCTATGTGGCGCAGGACGCCCAGAAGACGCAGGCCTACCAGGAGAACCACACGATCCTGCTCTCCGAAACGGCCCGGGTGGAGTCCCGGCCGCAGCTGGAGATCTATGCCGACGACGTGCAGTGCTCGCACGGTGCCACGACCGGTTATCTCAATCCCGAAGAATTGTTCTACCTGCGTTCGCGCGGCATCCCCGAGGCGGAGGCCCGGCGGCTTCAGATGGTCGCCTTCCTCGCTCCGGTGCTCCGCCGTCTGCCCGAACCCCTAATCGAAGAAATCCATGCTTGTCTATCCTAACGTCAAGATCAACCTGGGCCTGAGCGTGCTGCGCAAGCGCTCCGACGGCTATCACGATATCGAAACGCTCTTCGTTCCGTATTTCGGGATGACGGACGTGCTGGAGATCGTGCCGTCGGACAAACTCCGTTTCGTGCCGTCGGACAACGTGACCTGGGAGGACGACCTGACCCTGCGCGCCTACCACCTCCTTAAGGCGAATTTCGACCTTCCGCCGGTGGAGATCCGCCTGCAGAAGCGCTCCGCCGTGGGCGCCGGCCTGGGCGGCGGCTCTGCGGACGCGGCTTTCACGCTGATGGCGCTGACCGACATGTTCCACCTGGGGCTCGAAGACTGGCAGCTGGCGGATTATGCCGCCTGCCTGGGCTCGGACTGCTCTTTCTTCATCTACAACCGCCCGATGTTCGGCGAGGGCCGCGGGGATATCCTGATGGACTATGACATCAACCTGTCCGATTTCGAGATTCGCGTGGAGGTGCCCGAAGGCGTGCACGTGAGCACGAGCGAGGCCTATTCGCGCGTCATTCCGCGTGAGCGCCTGGCCCTGCCGCCCCTGCGCGAGGCGCTGCGTTATCCGGTTGAGATGTGGCCGGACGTGCTGTTCAACGATTTCGAATCTTCCGTCTTCCCGCTCTACCCGGCCGTTGAGGCGCTGAAGAAGCGTTTCTACGACGAGGGCGCTGTCTATGCGTCGATGTCCGGTTCCGGCTCGGCCGTGTTCGGCCTGTTCAGGAAATAAATGTCCGCCACCGTCCTCCTGCTTGTCATCGCGCTCTACCTGGCCGCCGTCATCGGCGCCGGCTGGTGGATTTCCCGTCGGTCGCAGGGCAGTGCGGACTTCTTCCGCGGCGGCCGCAAATCGCCCTGGTGGGCCGTGGCCGTGGCCATGGTCAGCACCTCGATTTCCGGCATCACCTTCGTGTCCGTGCCCGGTATGGTGGCCGCTTCGCAGTGGTCTTACCTGCAGATGGCGGTGGGCTTCGTAGCGGGCTACGCCGTGATTGCGTACGTTCTGCTGCCGCTCTATTACCGTCTCAATCTCAATAGCTTATACATTTATCTGGAAGAGCGTTTCGGCCGCTGGAGCCACCGTGCGGGCGCCGGCTTCTTCCTGCTCTCCAAGATCCTGCTCTGCGGGGTGCGGATGTACCTCACGGCCATCGTGCTGCAGTTGATCGTCTTCGACCCGCTGGGCATTCCGATGTGGGTGAACGTGGCCGCCACGATGGTGTGCGTGTGGCTCTACACCTTCCGCGGCGGGGTGCGCTCGCTGGTCTGGACCGACATGGTGCAGACGCTCGCGCTGGTCACCGTGGTGGTGCTCTGCCTCGTGCAGATCGGTCGCGTGATGGGACTGGACTTCGGGGGAATGTGCCGCAGCATCCGCGACAGCGGCATGGCGCGCATCTGGTTCTTCGACGACTGGAAGGACACGCGCCTGTTCTGGAAGCAGTTCGCCGCCGGCATGCTCACGACCGTTGCCATGACCGGCATGGACCAGGACATGATGCAGAAGAACCTGTCCTGCAGGAGCCTGCGCGAGAGCCAGCGCAACATGATGAGCTACGGCGCCTCTTTCATCCCTGTCAACCTCCTGTTCCTCGCCCTCGGCGTGCTGCTGTACCAGTTCGCCGCGGCGCGCGGCATCAGCGTGGCGAAGCCGGACGATCTCTTCCCGACCATCGCCTGCGGCGCGGACGGGTCCGGCGCGGCCTACATGCCGCCCGTCGTCAGCCTGCTCTTCGTCCTCGGCCTCACGGCCTCGGCCCTCAGCAGCTCCGGCTCTGCCCTCACCGCCCTCACGACCACCTTCACCGTGGACTTCCTGCACGCGGACACGCGCCTGGACGAAGCCGGGCTGCTGCGCACCCGTCGCCGGGTGCACGCAGGCGCCGCCGTGGTGCTGGGCCTGGCCATTCTCGGCTTCGAAGCCATCCGCGACGGGAGCGTGATCAATGCCATCTACACCGTCGCGGGCTATACCTACGGTCCGCTGCTCGGCCTGTTCTTCTTCGGCATCTTCACCCGGCGGCGCGTCCGCGACGGCTGGGTGCCCTTCATCTGCCTGCTGTCCCCGGTTTTCTGCTATGTGCTCTCCACGCACAGCGCCGCCTGGTTCGGCGGTTACCAAATCGGGTTCGAACTCCTGCTCTACAACGCCCTGTTCACGTTTGCCGGACTCTTCCTCAGCAGTCTCGGCCTGCCGCGAAAGTCCCGATAATCCGGTCGGTGTGATTTTTGCAACCGTTTCCCGGAAACGAAAAAGACGTATGAGAAAATTCATTTTCATCCTCTTTCTTGCGGCATTGTGCGCGCTGCCGTCGGCAGCCCAGTCCATCTGTTTCTGGACGAACGACGCGGATGCCGTCCCTGTCCGCATCTACATAGATCAGGAATACCTAGGCGACGTGACGGAAGCTTTCGGGGAGCAACCGCTCCTGGATACCCCGGGTTGCCTGAGCGTGGACACCACGCCCGAGCGCCACAGTCTCACGGCCGTGGACAAATACGGACGCATCTACAAGGGCTGGTCGGGCTCGATCCGCCCTCGCGAGGGGGAAATCTGCTACCTGCAACTCCGTGCCGGGAAATTCCGCGTTGAGGACAGGGACAACTACGACTTTGTCTTCCTGGCCTGGAACCCCGTGTTCGACCTCATCGACATCCCGGTCCGCCACCGCGTCATCGGCGGCCTGGTCGAAGACCTGGACCCGCTGACGGACAACGGCCTCATGATCGGCATGGGCGTCGCGGCCATGGGGGCTTCGGCGGCATTGGGCGTGGCTGCCGCGCGCAACTGGAAGGTGGAGGACGATCGCTTCCCCTACGTGGCCGTCGGTCTGGAAACGGAGTATTTCTCCGTCCTGGAGGAGTGGCGCAACGTGGCGGGCTTCCGGGCCCGTTTCGGCAACCTCGGCGGCGTGTCCCTGATGGCGGATGCCGGCCTGGCCGTCTTCCCCTATGCCCGCAGGAGCAACACCGCCTTCACCTGGAGCGTCGGTGCCGGGCTGGACTACGGCGGGTTCAGTTTCTCCGTCCGCTACAAGCCGCCGGTCGGGCAGTCCCTCGACACCTTCCTGTACGGACGGCTGGAATATGACTGGTGGATCTCGCACGGCTTCGCGCTCGCGTTTCACGGCGGATTCGGCGTGGGCGGATACGGGGCGAAGGGGCTCTTCGACAAGTATGACTTCCCGTTCGGCATCGGCTTCCTGATCCGGCTCTAGCAATTGTGCAAATTATTGCTATCTTTGCGTAAACGATAACCCTTCCCGCCATGAGAACAAATCAGGATTACAAAAACGCTGCGCTGGATGCCCTGCGCGGCAACTGGGCTCCCTTTGTGATCGGAACCCTGGTCTTCGCGGTCATTGCCCTCGTCTGTTCGGGCGGTAACGCCGCTCCCCAGTTCATCCAGCCCTCCGCCGGATCCGGCACCGGACTGATCCTCGGACTCTGCAGTATCAGCTTCCTGCTGACGCTCTTCGTCGTCAACCCGATGATTGTCGGTTACGACAACGCCATGCGGGTGTTCCGGGAGAAAGGCGACGCCGATTTCCTCCACAACATGTTCCAGTTCGCCACGAGCAACTACCTGCACAAGGTCCTGGGCATGTTCCTGATGGAGCTGAAAATCACCCTGTGGACTTTCTTGTTCGTTATCCCGGGCATCATCATGTCCTTCGCTTACGCGATGACGCCGTACATCCTCGAGGAGCATCCCGAGATCGGCGCCTGGGAAGCCAGCACCCGCAGCCGCGAAATGATGAAAGGCCACAAGTTCGACCTCTTCTGGCTGTACCTCAGCTTCATCGGCTGGGTGATCCTCTGCATCCTGACTTTCGGCATCGGCCTCCTCTGGCTGAGCCCGTACATCAGCGCCGCGGAGATCGGATTCTACAATGATTTGAAGGCGGAACAGGGCGAACCGGCCGTGACGCCATAATTCCATGCCGCAGCCGGCAGGACAGCTTTCGGAAAACAGCAGGAGGTTGGCACGTAACACCCTCCTGCTGTATTTCCGTATGTTCCTGCTCCTGCTCATCGGCCTGTTCACCTCGCGCGTGGTGCTCAGGACGCTGGGCGTGGACGACTACGGCGTCTACAATGTCGTCGGGGGTGTGGTGACGGTGTTCACCTTCCTCACGAATTCCATTTCCGCGGCGATCAGCCGCTACCTCGCGGTCGGGCTGGGCAAGGGCGACCCTGCACATCTGCGCCGCGTTTTCTCCACTGGCGTGGTCATCCAGCTGGGGCTCTCGCTGCTGCTGGTCCTGCTCGCGGAGACGGCCGGCCTGTGGTGGCTGAACCACAAGCTGGTCATCCCGGCAGGCCGCCTGGAAGCCGCCCGCTGGGTGCTCCAGTGCTCGCTGGGCGTGCTGGTGGTGACGCTGCTGGCCGTGCCGTACAACGCCGCCATCATCGCGCACGAGCGCATGTCGGCCTTTGCCGTGATCAGCCTCGGCGAGGCGCTGCTCAAGCTGGGCGTCGCCCTGCTGCTGTTTTTCTCTCCCTTCGACAAGCTGATCAGCTACGCGGTCCTGATGTTCGGCGTGGCCCTGTTGGTGCGGGTGGCGTACGGACTCTACTGCCATCGCTTCTTCGCGGAGACGCGGGGCCGGCTGGTGTACGACGGCGCGCTGACGCGCGAAATGACCGCCTTCGCCGGCTGGAGCTTTTTCGGCTCGAGCGGCTACGTGCTCAACACGCAGGGCGCCGGGCAGGTGGTCAACCTCTTCTTCGGCGTGGCGATCAACGCCGCCCGGGGCGTGGCCCTGCAGGTGGAGAACACCGTCAAGCAGTTCGTGTCCAATTTCCTGACCGCCCTGAATCCGCAGATCACCAAGTCCTGGGCGGCGGGGGACCGCGACTATTGTTTCGAGCTGGTGCGCAAAGGCGCCAAATATGCCTGGCTGGTGATCCTTGCCTGCGCCATTCCCTTCTGGGGCGAGGCGGAGCTGCTGCTGGACGTCTGGCTGGGCCCGGACAAGGTGCCGCCGCATGCCGCCGGTTTCGTGCGCCTGGCGCTGCTCGGGCTGCTCGTCGACTTGGCGGGCAATTCCCTGCACACGCTGGTGCAGGCAACGGGGCGCGTGAAACGCTTCTACCTGATCACCGGCCTGACCTCCTATCTGGGATTTCCGCTGATCTGGCTGTGCTTCCACCTGGGACGCGGCCCGCTCTGGGCCTACGTCGTGTTCATCGTAGTCTACCTGGTCGTGCTGGTGGAACGCATCGTGCTGGTGCACCGCCTGGCGGATTTCCCGCTTAAGCCCTATCTGCGCCTGCTGGCGCTGCTTTTCATGACCACCTGCTTCTCGCTCGTGCCCGTCATCCTCGTCCGGTCCTTCGCCTGGCCGCTCGGCTGGCGCCTGCTGGTCGGTGTCGGGCTGGGTTGGGCGACAATGGCGCATTACACCTGGCATTACCTGCTGACGGCGGGGGAGAAGGCCTGGGTGAAACGGAAACTGTCCCTCCTGTTTAAGAAATGACGGAGAAAATAGCCATCTATACCTGCATCGTCGGCGCCTACGACGATCTCCGGCAACCCCGTGTGCTGGAGGAGGGATTCGATTTCATCTGCTTCGTCGGCCGCGGGGAGAGCCATGCCGCTCGCGACGGCGTCTGGGAGATACGCGAGCTGCCCGCCTCTTTCAGCGTGTCTACCCTGGACGCCCGCTGGGCGAAAATGCACCCGCACGAGCTGCTGCCGGACTATGCGTGCAGCGTGTGGATCGACGGCAACATCGCCCTGCTGGACGGCTCGCTTTACCACGCGGCGCGCCTCAAGGCCGCGTCGGGCGTGCTGTATAGCGGCGTGCCGCATCCCGACCGGGACTGCACCTACCAGGAGGCTCGCAAGTGCCTGGATATGAAATATCTGACTCCTTTCCAATGGCTGAAGGTACTGTGCTTCCTGCGCCTGCAGGGCCTTCCGCGCCATGCCGGCCTGATGGAGAGCAACCTGGTCTTCCGGCGCCACCTCGATCCGGCCGTCGTGGCCTTTGACGAGCAATGGTGGGGGCACATCCTGGACCTGAGCCGGCGCGACCAGCTCTCGCTGATGCCGACCCTGCGGAAAAGCGGTCTGTCCTGGGACGACCAGCTGCTGGGGGGACGGAACACCCGCAACCATGCCGGATTCGAATATCTGTTGCATAAATAATTTTTTTGCTCTATCTTTGCCGTCCATTCCTCGGGTAGGAATGTATTTAGGTTTAATTATTTAACAACAGATTCACAATGGCTGTTAAAATTCGTTTACAGCGCCACGGAAAGAAGAATTTCGCATTCTTCCACATTGTAGTGGCGGATTCGCGCTCCCCGCGCGATGGTCGTTTCATCGAGCAGATCGGCTCTTACAACCCCAACACCAACCCTGCGACGATCGTTCTCAACTCCGAGCGCGCTCTTGCCTGGCTGAAGGTGGGTGCCGAACCGACCCTCACCGCTCGCCGCATTCTCTCCTACGAGGGTGTTCTCCTTCGCCACCACCTCGACGGCGGTGTCGCCAAGGGTGCCCTGACCCAGGAGGCTGCTGACAAGAAGTGGAACGACTGGAAGGCTCAGCGTGACG
>CADBYT010000017.1 GCA_902798975.1 uncultured Bacteroidia bacterium
CTGCTCATCGGCGACGACGAGCACGGCTGGGACGATGAGGGCGTCTTCAACTTCGAAGGCGGCTGCTACGCCAAGGTCATCAAGCTGGACAAGGAGTCCGAGCCCGATATCTACAACGCCATCCGCCGCGACGCGCTCCTCGAGAACGTGACCGTCGACGCGGAGGGCAAGATCGACTTCAACGACAAGAGCGTCACCGAGAACACCCGCGTCAGCTACCCGATCTACCACATCGAGAAGATCGTCCGCCCGGACAGCCACGGCCCCGCAGCCAAGCAGGTCATCTTCCTGTCCGCCGACGCCTTCGGCGTGCTGCCTCCGGTGAGCATCCTTACCCCGGAGCAGACCAAGTACTACTTCCTGAGCGGCTTCACCGCCAAGCTCGCCGGTACCGAGCGCGGCATCACCGAGCCCACCCCGACCTTCTCCGCCTGCTTCGGCCAGGCCTTCCTGGAGCTGCACCCGACCAAGTATGCCGAGGAGCTCGTGAAGCGCATGGAGAAGAGCGGCGCCAAGGCCTACCTCGTGAACACCGGCTGGAACGGCACCGGCAAGCGCATCTCCATCAAGGATACGCGCGGAATCATCGACGCCATCCTGGACGGCAGCATCGACAAGGCTCCGACCAAGCAGATCCCGTACTTCAACTTCGAGGTTCCCACCGAGCTCAAGGGTGTCGACACCGGCATCCTCGATCCTCGCGACACCTACGCCGATGCAAGCGTGTGGGAGGAGAAGGCCAAGGATCTCGCCGGCCGCTTCATCAAGAACTTCCACAAGTACGAGTCCAACGAGGCCGGTAAGGCCCTCGTCGCCGCGGGCCCGCAGCTGTAGGTCCCTTCGTGCCTTACAGGGAAAAATGCAAAAAACCGCCTCGCAAGGGGTGGTTTTTTGTTTTTTTTCTTACCTTTATACGATTTTAACTCTAAACACTATCTAACAATGGGTATTATTATTGCCATCGTCATCGTCGCCCTCCTCGTCGTGTGGGTGATTTCCGTACAGCGTAAACTGGTTGCCCAGGATGAGCTTTGCCAGAATGCCATGAGCACCATCGGCGTGCAGCAGGAAAGCCGCTGGGACGCCCTCACCGGCATGGTCGAACTCGTCAAGTCCTACAACGAGCACGAATACAACACCTTGCGTGACGTGATCGCCCAGCGCCGCCCGATCGACGGCAACAGCACCGCCGCCGAAGCCGACGCCCAGGAGGCCCTCATGGGCCAGGTGGCAGCCGGCCTCAACGTCGTGGTCGAGAAATATCCTGAACTCAAGGCCAACGAGAACTACGCCAAGGCCATGGACGCCGTCGACAAATACACCAACATGGTCCGTACCAGCAAGATGGTGTACAACGACACGGCCACCAAGTACAACAAGCTCATCCGTCAGATTCCTGACTCCATCGTGGCCAGCCTGTTCGGCTTCAAGGTCCGCGAATACCTCAAGACCGAGGAGCAGAAGACCCAGATGCCTTCCCTCAAGATTTAAGGATGAAGCGCTGGATCACTTTGATAGCGGCATTGGTTTCGACCATTGCCGTTTTTGCCCGTGAGCAGCGGGTACGTGACCTCGACATCGAGGTCACGCTCTACCCGACAGGCGTCGCCCTCATCCACGAGCGCTGGGACGTCAACACGGGCGATGAGATCACCGAATGGTATCTCCCCCGGGAGAACCTCGGCGACATCGAAATCAAGAGTTTCTCCGTCCTCAGCGACGGCCAGGAGCTCTCGGACGACGGCGAATGGGACGTGGACCGCTCCCGCAAGCAGAAAGCCGGCCGCTTCGGCATCGTGCACAAGCGCAACGGCGTGGAGCTCTGCTGGGGTGTCGGGGAATACGGTGACCACGTCTACGACGCCTTCTACGTCATGACCAATACGGTCAAGAGCCTGAATGACTACGACATGTTCCACTTGCAGCTGGTCAACGACGAGCAGAAGGCTCCTCCGCAGCACGTGCGCGTAACCATCTCTCCGAGCGAGCAGCTGAACAAGCAGCTGGACACCAGCTGGGTCCGCGTCTGGGGCTTCGGATTCAACGGCACAGTCGCCTTCTCCGAAGGGGGCAGCGTGGTCTACGAGTCCACGGAGCCGTTCGGATACTATAGTTCCGTGATTGCGCTGATGCGCTTCGACAAGGGTGTTTTCGACTCCCAGAGCGTGCAGGAGCGCGATTTCCAGGAGGCGCTGGACCGTGCCATGGAGGGAGCTGACTTCGGCTCCGACGGGGACTATGACGATGAGGACGACACCGCAGGCGCCATCGCCGGCCTGATCATGATGATCCTCGGCTATCTCGGCGTCCGCAAAGGCTACCGGAAAGCTACCGGCAAGATTTCGAAACGGGAAAAGAAGAAACTCCTCGGCGTCGCCGAGAACCAGATCAACTGGTACCGCGAGATTCCGATGGACAACGACCTGATCGCAGTCGACTATGCCCTATCCCGCCTCGGCGAGGACCGCAAGCAGAACGCCCTCGCTTCCGCAGAGATTCTGCGCATGATCTACAACGGTTACCTGGACGTGCAGAAGGACGCCGAGGGCAAGATCGAAATCACGTTCTCCAAGGACAAGAGCGGCAAGGCGCCCCTCGATTCCCTGGCCAGCGATCTCTGGAGCATGATGCTCGAAGCCTCCGGCGACGACCGTATCCTGCAGGAAAAGGAGTTCTCTTCCTGGTCCTCGAAGAACAAGAAGCGCCTCTACAACTGGAGCGAGAAGATGTCCACGATGGGCAAGAGCACCTTCCGCAGCAAGGGCTGGATGCGTACCGGCGACACCAAGTTCACGGCCGAAGGCCAGCAGGAGGCCCAGCACCTGATCGGCTTCCGCAAGTTCCTCCAAGACTTCACGCTCACCGGCGTGCGCGAGACGGCCGAAGTCCACCTGTGGCAGGATTATCTCGTGTACGGCGCGCTGTTCGGCATCGCCGACAAGGTGGCCAAGCAGCTCAAGGACATCGATCCGGTGCTCTTCGAGCGTACCGTCGGCTATGACTACACCACCTTCAACGGTGCTCTCTATTCCCTGAACAATCTGTCCCGCGCCATTACCAGCGCCAACCGGGCCTACGCAGCTTCCACCTATTCCGGAGGCAGCGGCGGAAGTTGGGGCGGCTATGGCGGACACAGTTCCTTCGGCGGTGGCGGCGGTTTCAGCGGCGGCGGCCACGGCGGTGGCGGACGATAGAGTCTCTCTCGTCATCCCAGACCTGATCGGGGATCTCCCCTCCTCCTTCCGGGCAGGTCCGGAATCTCCAAGAAAGCGGCAGCTATTTGCCGCTTTTTTGTATATTTGTACGTATGGCCAAAGAGTTAGATACCAGCATCCAGTTTTTGAGCGGGGTGGGTCCCAAGCGGGCCGTCCTGCTGCAGCGTGAGCTGGGCATCGAGACGCTCTCTGACCTGATTCACCTGTATCCCTTCCGCTACATCGACCGCAGCGGCGTCGTGCCCATCGCCCAGGTGGCCCCGGACCTCGCCTTCGTCCAGCTGCAGGCCACCGTCATTTCCCGGGCCCTGCTGGGACCGGGCGGCGCGGTCGTCTCGCAGGAGACGAATCCCATCCACTGGGGTGCCGTCAAGCGCCTCTCCGTCATCGTCGAAGATGCCTCCGGACGCATGGAAATGGTCTTTTTCAAGGGGATCAAGTGGAACTACCAGCGGCTCGTGCCCGGGAGCACCTTCCTCTTTTTCGGCAAGCCGCAGGAATTCGGCGGCCGCCTCAACATCGTCCACCCCGAGGTGGACGTGCCGCAGGACGGCGCCATGGCGCAAGGCGCGCTGACGGGCGTCTATCCCAGCACGGAGAAGCTCAAGACGGGCGGCATTACCGGCAAAGTGATGTGCAAGCTGCAGTCCGCCGCCCTTGCGCTCTGTCTGCCGGAGATCCAGGAGACGCTGCCCGAGTACGTGCTGCGCGACCGCGGCCTCGTGTCGCTGCAGTACGCGATCAAGAATATCCATTTTCCGAAGGATTCCTACGCCCTCCAGAAGGCTTCCTACCGCCTCAAGTTCGAGGAACTCTTCTTCCTGCAGCTGTCGCTGCTGAAGCAGAAATTCGTCCGTTCGCGCGGCGAGCGCGGCCTGCTGATGCCCAAGGTGGGAGCGGACTTCCACGCGTGCTACAACGCGCTCCCCTACACCCTGACCGGCGCCCAGCAGCGCGTGATCAAGGAGATTCGCGCCGATCTGATGAGCGGCCACCAGATGAACCGACTCCTTCAGGGCGACGTGGGTTCCGGCAAGACGATGGTCGCCGTGCTCAGCTGCCTGATGGCCATCGGGAACGGTTTCCAGACCTGTATCATGGCGCCGACCGAAGTCCTTGCGCAGCAGCACTACGCCAATATCCAAAAATATCTCAAGCCCACCTCCGTGCAGTGTGCGCTGCTGACCGGCAGCACGACGCAGAAAGAGCGGCGCGCCATCCACGCCGCCCTCGAAGACGGCTCGCTCGGCATCCTCGTCGGCACGCACGCCCTGTTGGAGGACAACGTCGTCTTCCGCAATCTGGGCCTTGCCGTCATTGACGAGCAACACCGCTTCGGTGTTGAACAGAGATCGAAACTGTGGGGCAAAGGCCCTGAAGCGGGCGGAGCCCTGCCTCAGGAAACCGTAGCCACCCGTAGCTTCGTAAACGGGGGGACCGCAAGCGAAGCGCAGCGGTGGGATGAGCGAAGCGAAGTTTCCGGAGGCAGGGGCTCCGCCCGCCAGGGCCGAATTGCCCCGCATGTACTTGTTATGACTGCCACTCCAATCCCAAGAACCTTAGCGATGACGCTGTACGGCGACCTGGACGTGTCGGTGATCGACGAGATGCCGCCGGGCCGCAAGCCCGTCCAGACAATGTGCATCGGACAGAACCGGCGCGCGGCGATGTACAAGTTCATGCGGGACGAAATCGCGCGCGGGCGGCAGGTGTTTGTCGTCTTTCCGCTCATTTTCGAGAGCGAGAAGATGGACCTGCAGAACCTGGAGCAGGGATATGAAGAGATCGTCAAGGCTTTCCCGCTGCCGGACTACAAGGTCGCCATCGTCCACGGGCAGCAGAGCAACGAAGAGAAGAACTTCAACATGGCCGCCTTCGTGGCAGGACGTGCAAACATTCTTGTTTCAACAACTGTCATCGAGGTCGGTGTGGACGTACCCAACGCCTCCGTGATGGTCATTGAGAGCGCCCAGCGCTTCGGTCTGAGCCAGCTGCACCAGCTGCGCGGCCGGGTGGGGCGCGGCGCGGAGAAGTCCTATTGCATCCTCGTCAAGGACGTCAAGACGTCCAAGGAGGCCCAGCAGCGCCTGGACCTGATGTGCCAGACCGAAGACGGTTTCGAGATCGCCGAACAGGACATGAAGATGCGTGGCCCGGGCGACCTGGAAGGCACGCAACAGAGCGGCCTGCCCATCAGCCTCAACATCGCTTCGCTGGCCAGGGACGGCGCGCTCCTCTCCGATGCGCGCGCCTATGCCAACCAGATTCTCGACGCGGACCCGACCCTGTCGGAGCCCCGGAATGCCCCGCTGCTGCGTGAGCTGCGCAAGGATAAATACGAGATCAAGGATTACAGCAAGATTTCCTGAGACCCATGCTGCTGATACCCTGGACCCTTTTCTTCCTGCTGGCGCCCTACGGCGTGATCCTGCTGTGCCGCAGAAGCCGCTTCGTGGCGCGGATCGGGGCGATTCTGA
Source organism: uncultured Bacteroidia bacterium (assembly GCA_902798975.1). Lineage (GTDB taxonomy): Bacteria > Bacteroidota > Bacteroidia > Bacteroidales > UBA932 > Cryptobacteroides. Next base: position 5,693 of record CADBYT010000017.1, read on the forward strand.
TGATGTACCTGCTCGGTATCGCCGCCGGGAGCTTGCTGATTTATCCTTTCGAAGGAGTTGCCGACAAGCTGTTCCCGCTCCAGGACGCCCTGTCCAGCATAACCATTCCGCTGGCGATACCGCTGATTCTATTTGCCTGCAATTTCCGCGACTGGCCGGTCGGCAAAGCGCTTAAGTCGCTGCTCATCGGGCTGGTTTCCATCATCAGCGTCACCGTGGCGGGCTTCTTTCTCTTCGGGAAACAGATCGGCCCCGAAGCACCTGCCGTGGCGGGGATGGCCATCGGCGTCTATACGGGCGGTACGCCCAACCTCGCCGCCGTCAAAATGATGCTCGGCGCCGACGAGGGCACCTACCTCCTGCTCAACTCTTTCGACCTCATCGTCAGTTTTCTGTATCTGATCTTCCTGCTGGTCATCGGCATCCGCCTCGCCCGCAAAGTCCTTTCTACCGAGGCTGCCGGGGAGGCCGGCACCGGGGCCACGCCACAAAGCGGAATGGCCCGTTCGGAGACTGAGATGTACCGCGATGCATTCTCGCGCCGGCATCGCGCCGGGACGCTCAAAGCCATCGGCCTCGCCGTGCTGATCACGGGCATTTCGCTGGGACTGTCGCTGCTGCTGACCGGCAGCGTCAACATGATCGTGCTGATCCTCACCCTCACCACCCTGTCCATCGCCGCCTCTTTCCTGCCGGCCGTGCACAGCTGGGAAAAGAGCTATGACGCCGGAATGTACCTGGTGCTCGTTTTCAGCCTCGTGGTGGCGTCGATGGTGGATGTGCGGGGCACAGACCTGAGCAACGGACTCTGGCTGCTCGCCTACGTTGCCTTCATCATTTTCGGCTCCCTGCTGCTGCAGGTGCTGCTCGGACGGCTCTTCCGGGTGGACGCAGACACGGCCGTCATCACCAGCGTCGCGATGATCAATTCGCCGCTCTTCGTGCCCATGATCGCCGAGTCGATGAAGAACCGCCGCATCATCATCAGCGGCATCACCATCGGCATCATCGGCTACGCCGTAGGCAACTACCTCGGCGTACTCGTCGCTCACATTCTGGGGAGCTGACCGACCTGTTCCAGCAGATCATACAGGCCGTCCTCCGAAAGCACGCCCCGCTTCACGCCGGCCGGGATTTCCCCTGCCTCATCGGCCTCGAAATCGGCCTTCCACTGGCCCGAGTCCAGGTATTCCTGCAAAGCTTCCAGGTCCGGCCTGACGCGCGCATACGCCGCAAGCGCGTCTTCCAGGCTGGTTATCACGCGCGTCAACCGGTCGTAGCGCTCTTCCATTTCCCGCACGCGGGACAGCAGATCTTCCGGGGTGTTCATATCATCGGATTTCTTTCCCGAACGGGAAAAGTGAGTTGAAGGCCATCTTGATATGTTGCACGCCCCAGGGAATGCCGATGATGGTGATGCAGAAAAGCAGACCGAACACCAGATGGAGGATGGCAATCTCCCACCAGCCCAGCAGAATCCAAATCAGGTTCATGACGGTGGACAGGCAGCCCGGCTCCGTTGGCCGGAAGACCAGTTCATGGCCGAACGGCCAAAGCGCATATGTACCCAGTTTGAACAATTGCACCCCAAAAGGAATGCCGCTGATGGTGACGCACATTACCAGCCCCACGATATAGTAGATCAGCGCGATGACAATCCCACCGAGCAGCAGCCAAATGATGTTTCCGAGTATCTTCATATTATATCTATCTCCTTTCCGGTCAGGTATTTCTGAAGGAGATCCTGCGTGCGGATCTTCACGAAACAGGTGGCGGTGCCATCGGTGCAGGCGAACCACTCCCCTTCCGCCACGGCCCGGTCCATCACCAGATGCACTCCGGCAGCGGACGGCAGGATGGCGCTCAAAATCGTCGTCGCTCCCACCAGCACACCAGTCAGCTCCAAAAGTTTCTCCGCCGGTGCGAACGACACCCGCGGAATCCCCAGCGCACCGCAGAAATCCCGCGTCACGAAGGGCTTGTCGTCCGTCGTCACATACAGGTAGAACTCCGTCTGCTGCCGGTTGCACAGGAACACCGTCTTCACGATACGCACGCCTATCTTCGCGTCGATATGCTGACAATCCTCCATCGTGAGGCCCGGGTCGGTGTCCACCCGTTCGAAGGGAATCCCCCGCACGGCGAATGTCTCGTACACCTGCCGCTGCAACTCCGACGAAAACGCCGCCGGCGGCGTCGTCATGATCTCGCTGACCTTGAACATACTTTCAGAAAGAAATCCAGTATGCAAATATAATGATTTGTCAGCAACCCTGCCGATATTCCCGGATATACCGCTCAGCCCAGTCGTGTTTGATAGCGATCTGGAGAATCTCCTCGTAGAGGGCCTGCGTGCTGCCGGTGGGCGACAGGATGCCCAGCGAGTGCCTGGCGCGGAGCAGGTTATGCCGCAAGTCGTTCAGTTTCACGTGAATGGCGATCTGGTTGCCGGAGGCGACGATATTCTTTACATATTTTTCGTAACTGATCCCGTCGCGATGCGTCAGCAGATCCACGGCGGCCAGGACTTCCTCCTCCACCCCGTCGGTACGCAGATCTTCGATCGTGAGCGGCGTATCCTCCACGACATCGTGCAGGAAACCGGCCTTCTGCTCCAGTTCGGTCTCCCCCATCAGGCCCACGGCCAGCACGTGCAGGATGGCCGGATTCCCGATCATGTCCTTCTGCCCGCTGTGCGCGGCGACGGCCAGCTGCGTGATTTCTTCAATTGTTCTCATGGCTCACCTCCATATCGATGAGTTCCAGGCCCAGATCGTCGATCAGGGCAAGCACTTCGGCGGCAACGGCAGGCGCAAAGAGCTGCGCGCTGCAGAAAATGGAAGAATTGGTCTGTGTCATGGCTATACTCCTTTTGTTTGTTTCCGATGGCAAAGGTAGCAGCCTGGAGTGTCAACTCTTGACACAGTTTATTTTTTTACAGCAAAATTTCTTCGCCCGGGCGCGGAGATGATCTTTGAGGGGATCGCCTTCGAGGACGCGGATATGGTCCGAGAGGCCGAGGACGAAGCGGCCGACGCCCTCCATGCGATAGACGACCCCATCCCAGAGCCAGCTGTCGTCCTGCTCCTGCATCAGTCCCTGCTCCGCGAGCGGGAATTCCTCCACGAGGAGATTCTTCGCGACGTAATCGAGCTGCAGGCGCACGTGGACGGGATCGCCCCCGTGCATCCGGAAGACATCCGTCGGAGCGGCGGCGTGCTCGCTTTCGTGCTGCCAGGGCTCCTCCAGCAGCGCCACATCCTCGATGCGGGAGACCTTGAAACACTTGTTCCGGCCGTCGGCGAGGTCCCAGGCCCAGAAGTCGATGTAGTTCGTATTGAACTTGAACGGCTCCACGCGGTAATTCTTCGTCGAGCCGGAGTGCGACGAAGAATAACCCCTGAGTTCTACTGCCTTCCGCCCGCGGATGGCTTCGGTCAGCACGCCGATGTTGGAGGCATTGGATTTCCTGTCGATGTAGTTGCCGATGTTGGTGGCGTCGTAGACGGCGGTGAGCTTGCGCTTGAGGCCCTGCTTCATCGCATTGGTGTCGTCCAGGCGGTCGATGAGCCGGTTCACGACATAGGCCTCCTCGTCGGAGAAATAGACGATCTTGGACAGGTCCATCTGGGAACTCTTGAGCGTGGCCAGCTTGTAAACCGTGCCGCCGGAGCCGACTTTCTGCACGGCGAAACCGGCCTCCTTGAAGGTGTCGATATAGCGGTAAATCGTCCGCCGGGACATCTCCAGCTTGTCCATCAGCTCCTCGATGCTGTAGTTCACGTTGCTTGCGAGCAACTGCATCAGACGCAGCATTCTCGCCACTTTGGGTTGGTCCATGGTCCTGTCTTGTTGCTTCAGCACAAAGATACCAAATTAAAATGTTATCTTTGCTCGCTAAAACGAATGATCGCATGAAACGCACTATTATCGCAATTACCTGTCTTATCATGGCTCTCAGTTGTGCAAAAAAAGAGGACAGCGGCTACGTCGGCCCGTCCGATATCCAGATCGAGAACGGCGTGATGACCCCCGAGACGCTGCTCGCGCTCGGCCGTCTGTCCGACCCCCAGCTCTCCCCCGACGGCTCCAGGATTCTCTATGGCGTCTCCTATACCTCCATCGCGGACAACCGAAGCTGCCGCAACCTGTTCCTCTGCAACCCGGACGGAACCGACAAGGTCCAGCTGACGCATTACGCGAAAAGCGTGAACGGCGCCCGTTGGTCGCTGGATGGCAAGAGCATCTTTTTCCTGCAGGGCGGCCAGCTCTGGAAGGCCACGCTTAAAGGCAACCAGCTCGGCAAGCGCGTGCAGCTGAGCGACGTCCCGAACGGCATCAGCGACTTCAAGCTCTCTCCCGACCAGAACCAGGTCATCTACGTGAGCAGCATCAAGAATACGGCCCTGCAGCAGCCTGCAGACCGCTATGAGGACCTCGACAAGGCGCAGGCCTACGCGACCGAGGACCTGATGTACCGCCACTGGGACCACTGGGTGACCGAGGTGCCGCGCAGCTACGTCGCTCCGCTGGGCAAGGCCAAGATCACCCCGGAGAATTCCGTAGACATTCTCGGCACGGAGGAACTCTTCGAACTGCCTACCGAGCCCTTCGGCGGCGTGGAGCAGCTGGACTGGGCGCCGGATAACCGCCACATCGTCTATTCCTGCCGGAAGAAAGTCGGCAAGCAATACGCGTTCAGCACCAATACCTCCATCTATATCTATGATGTCCTGACCGGCGCGACGATCGATGTCAAGACGGACGGCGGTTACGACGCCGACCCCGTCTGGAGCGCCGACGGCCGCCACATCGCCTGGATCTCCATGGAACGCGACGGCTACGAGGCGGACCGCCAGCGATTGTTTGTCGCTGATACCGAACTCCTTGAGGATGAGGCGGATGGACAAAGTGTCGGAGTGCGCGTGCTGAACGTGCGCGAGCTGCTGCCCGACTTCGACCACGACGTGGCCGGCCTGGTCTGGCACAACGATGAGCTCTTCTTCAACGCCCTCATGGGCGAAGGCGTCCAGGCGCTCTTCTGCGCCGACCTGACGGGCGATGTGCAGCGCATCACCTCCCCCGACTGGAATTATGACTTCTTCTCTCCTTTCGCGGTCCTCGACCGCTCAAACGGCGTGGAGCTGCTGGCGTCCTACTATTGTCTGAAATTCCCCACCGAACTGGTGTCCGTGAAGATTACCGCCTCCGGCGTGACATTCGCGCAGATCACCGACGAGAACCAGCACATCATCGGCCAGCTCGCCGACGTCAAGAACGAGCGCGTGTGGGTACAGACCGTGGACCGTCAGCAGATGCTCTGCTGGGTCCTCTATCCCCCGCAGTTCGATCCTAACAAGCAGTATCCGGCCATCGAGATCGTGCTCGGAGGTCCGCAGGGCAGCAATTCGCAGGACTGGAGCTACCGCTGGTGCTACCGCCTGATGGCCCAGCAGGGCTATATCGTGATCCTGCCCAACCGCCGCGGCACGACGGCCTTCGGCCAGGCCTGGAAGGAGCAGATCTCCGGAGATTATCCGGGTCTCAACATGCAGGACTATCTGAGCGCCGGCCGCTACATCAAGGGACAACCCTACGTGAACAAGCTCGCCTGCGTGGGTGCTTCCTACGGTGGCTATTCCGCTTATATGCTGGAAGGTATGCACGGCGATCTGTATGATTGCTTCATCGCGCATGCAGGTATCTTCGACGAGAAGCAGCTCTGGTTCACCACCGAAGAAATGTGGTTCGCCAACTGGGACAACGGCGGCCTGACGGAATACGCCTACGAGCCGGGGCAGGTGGGCCCGAAGGGCGACGGCGTCACCTTCGGCGGCATGCAACAGGCCGGTGCGCCCTACGCCAACACCGCCAAGGCCCAGCGCCACTATGCCAACTCCCCTTCCACCATGGTCACCAAGTGGCACACGCCGATCCTCTGCATCCATGGCATGATGGATTACCGCATTCCCTATGAGCAGGGCATGGCAGCCTTCAACGCCGCGCAGATGATGGGTGTCCCGTCCAAACTGGTGGTCTTCCCGGAGGAGAACCACTGGATTCTCCAGCCGCAGAACTCCCTCTACTGGCACCGCGTCTTCTACGACTGGCTTGACCGCTGGATGAAGTAGATCCTGTCTATTCGAAGAGTAATTTTTCGACGAAGACCTGGTAATCCGCTACCCTACCTTCGATGATGTGGGCGCCGTCGGGGTCGAGTTCGTGCCAGAGCTCGACGGTCTCGCCGGGACGGGCCTCGCGGTTGAAATTGATGGTCAACTCCTTGACCATCTTTTCATTCACCAGATCCTCCGGCAGGGCATCCATGGCCCAGACGGTGTACTTGACATTGTTGGCGTGCTGATTATAGTCCACGTCGGAATAGAGGACTTTATGCGTACCTATCAGGGAAGGCTCCGTGCCGCGCGGCACGGCCACTTTGCCGGCCAGTTCTTCGATAGCGAAATCCTTGCTCTGCGGCTCTGTGGAGACAAACTCTGACAGGAAATCGCCGCGAACCAGGCGACGCTCGGCGATATTCATCACCACCCAGGAACTGGTGGAATTGACGGCGGGTTGTCCGTCCGCACCCAGAATCTGGTAATCACGGATGAAATAAATCCCCTGCATGCCCTTGTGCCAGGTCAGGACCCGGCAGGCCTCCTTGTGCATCACGGGGCGCTCGAAGCGCACGTGCTGCCGGGCCAGCACCCAGGTGCAACCGTAGGGGCCCAACTGCTCGTCACCGAACGAGAGCTTATCAGCGCCATATACGGCCATGTGCTGGGCCAGGTCGAGGAAAGCGGCCGGACGCAGAATTTTCCGGCGGTCCACCTGGTAGCAGGTCGCCACGAAATCTTCGTAGAATTTATCTTCGAAATACTTATCAGTCATAGCAAACGGGATTCGTGTTGATCGTAGTTTTGAGAACCTCGACGCCGGGGCAATTTAATGTCAAGTATTCCTGCAGGATATCCTGCGTAAATTGCTCGCTCTGATAGTGCCCAAGCTCCGCAAGGAGAACGCCGTCATTCTCGAAATAATCGTGATAATGGAATTCGCCGGACAGGAAGCAATCCGCGCCGGAGCGGACCGCGTCGCGCAGCAGGAAGGCGCCGGCACCGCCGCACAGGGCCACGCGACGGATTTCCCGCCCGTCCAGGTCGGAATGTTGCAGGCACTGCACACCGAAGACGTGCTTCACGCGTGCCATGAAATCGGCATCCTTCTCCGGTCGGGGCAGTTCGCCTACCAGGCCGGATCCGCCTTCGCCGGAATCCAGCGGCGAGAGCCAGCAAAGGTTCTGCAAAGCGAGCTTTTCGGCGATCTTATGATTTACACCGCCGGGGGCGTTGTCCAGGCTGGTGTGTGCTGAATAGATGGAGATGCCTGCCGCCAGCGCGCGCACCACGCAGCGCTGCTGATAAGTGGCGTCGGAGACCTGCCGAAGGGCCTTGAAGAGCAGCGGATGATGCGAAACAATCATGTTACACTCATTCGCAATAACTTCATCCACAATCGCTTCCGTGATATCGAGACAAACCATAACGCGGGAGACTTCCGCTTCCGGAAATCCAACCTGCAGACCCGAATTATCCCACTCATCCTGTAGCCGCAGCGGTGCCAAGCGCTCCAGCGCGGCGATGATTTCTTTCAATTTCATGACTGCGAAGATACAAAATTCTCCTCAATCCTGTCCGAAGACCATCTCGTAGAATACCTTCGGAGAATAGACAGGGAGCGATGTATGCCGGGCAATCTTCTCGTCCGCGGTGATGATGGCGTCACAACAACTGTTCAACGCACAGGAGATCTGGGCTGCATCTTCATAATCCGGGATCTGACATCCTGTGGCCAGTTCTATGTCCATTTTCTCTATATAAGAAACCGTCACAAAGGAAGTCAACAGTTTGACGGCCGCCCGGAATTGCTCCACAGAGACGCCCGATGATTGTGTTTGGACATAGGAAGCATCAATGATCGATTGCGTGGACACGCAGGCAGTCAACCGGCCTTGCCTGGCGACTTGCAGGATAGCCGTCGAATACGGATGGTTCGGCCTGGCGTCGCTAAGCACATCCAGCAGGACATTGGTGTCGAGAAATACTTTCATGCTCCCAAGATGCTTTTCAGTCGTGGATCGTGCTGTATTCGCGATTTCGGAATCGATCCGATGGTTTTTCCCAATTGTAAGAGATCGTCATCCAACTTGAAATCAGCCAGACTCAAATGCGGAATGACCGGCTCCGTAGCCGCTTCAAGCAGCCCGGAGATGTAATTGTTAAGGGAGCGCCGCTCTTTTTTGGCATTTCGCTTGAGCCGCTCATACAGCGACTCACTGATGCGTATTCCTGTCTGAATAATCCGGTCCATACATGTTATCATTTCTACAAAAATATAACATAATGATAACATTTGCAAGGAATCGTTTCCGAATTCCGGCCTACGGCCTTTTCGGCAGGCGGAGGGGCAGCGCGCCCGGGAGGATCTTGAGGTCGAAGTGAGAGCCCGGGAGCTGCTCTCCGTCAAGGTAGATGTCAATCAGGTCTTTGCTGCTGATCGTCACCTCGCGGGCCTGCCGGAAGAGGACCCGCTTCCCGGCCACATTGCAGCCGATGTGGTCGCCTTTGCGGTAGTGAGGGATCAGCAGGAGGAGCCGCAGCAGGCTCATCGCCCGGAAGTAGCAAACATCGATCAGGCCGTCATCCACTTTCGCCGTCGGCGCGCAGTTGAATTCGCCGCCCACGCGATGCCCGTTGGCGAAGGTGCAGAGCACCATCGGGCCGCGGGCAATGCGCTCGCCGTCCACCATCACCTTGATGCGGTTGTAGCGGCTGGTGAGGATGGCGTTGATCACGCCGCGCGTGTAGGCCTGGTGGGCGGATTTCCCCTGGGCCACGAGCTCGTTGGCCCGGGAAGCGACCCTGGAGTTGAAACCAATGTTGCAGACATTCAGGCAGTAACTGTCGTTGACCTGGATGACATCGATCGGCTGTACGGTGCCGGCCAGCATGGCCTTGACGCTGCGGAAATCGTAGCCCGGAAAGTTCATGATGAAGTCCTCAGTGGCGCCGGCGAAGTACAGGATGGCGATGGTCTTGTTGGCGCACAGCTTGGCAGCCTGCTCGCTGGAGCAGGCATAACCGACCAGGCCGGAAGCCACTCCGTTGATGATGCCGTTGCCGCCGCAGGCCACGAAGCAAACCTCCTCCTCCGGATGCAGGTCGCAGTAGAGGCGCACGTAGCGCGTGGCATCGCCCTCGCCCAAAGTGGTGTAGACCTCGTACAGGTGCGGGATTTCCTTCAGCTGGAGATAGAATTCCTGGTATTGCTGAGCTTTGTCGGCCCGTCCGTTGATGATATAGATGTACTTCATATTCTCAAGCTCATGATGGTAATGTCGTCACTTTGCGGATGGCTTCCGGTGAAGCCCTTCACGGACTGGTAGATGTGCTCCACGACGGCCTTTTCGTCCCCGTCGGCACCGTTCTGCTTCACGGCCTCCAGGAGCCGCTCTTCGCCGTAAAGGGCATAGTCATTGTTCTCAGCCTCCGTGACGCCGTCGGTGTAGGCTACGAGGCGCGTGCCGGGCGCGAGGTCGACAGATTCAGCTTCGTAGGGGAAGTTCTCCATCAGGCCGGCGGCAAGGTTACTCTTGACCTCGAGGAAACGCGGCGCTTCGCCGGGCGCCAGGATGACGGGCGGGTTATGGCCGGCGTTGCAGTAGTCCATGTGCATGGTTTTCAGGTTGATGCGGCCGATGAAGAGGGTCACGAACATGTCGTTGCTGTTGGAGTCCGCCACACTGTTGTTGATGCGGCTCACCGACTCGCTGAGCGGGAGGTCCAGGGTCGCCACGAAATGGAGCATGGCGCGGGTGATGGACATCACCAGCGAGGCCGGGACGCCCTTGCCGCTGACGTCGCCGACGGCGAAATGGAGCACGTCGCCCTTCTGGATGAAGTCGTAGAGGTCCCCGCCCACCTCCTTGGCGGGCCGGAGCAGCGCGTGGAGCTGCGGCGGGAAGTCGGTGCTCAGCATGCCCATCTGGATGGTACGCGCCACGTTGAGCTCCGACTCCATGCGCTCGTTGTCGCTCTTGGTGGTCTTCATCTGCACGATGTAGTCCGTGACGGAGTTCTGCAGATAGACGAAACTGTCCCGAAGGCGCCGCATTTCATCCTTGCTGGAGATCTCCGGCAGTTTGGCCTTGAAGTTGCCCATGCCCATGTTCATGGCCGACACGGAGAGTTCCGTGATCGGACGCGTCATCCGGCGGATCTCCTTCCGGCACACGAAATACACGATCACCAGACCCAGGATGCCCACGACCAGCAGGCTCAGGACCAGCAGCAGCGGGGCCTGGCGGGCACTCTCGTGGGCAATAACATACTGGGTGGCGATTCCAATGACAGCAAAGGAGGCGAGGAAAATCACCGAAACGATGCCGATAATTCTCCAGCTCAGCCTGCTTGAAAAGGATCTGTTATTCATTCTTCTTTATCCTGTTAGAGATAGAATCTGCAGGAGACATTGCCGGAGTTCAACGTGAACGAGAAGGAATTGCTCTTGTCTACGATCTGGCTGGAGGAATCCTTGTACTTGTAATTCTCGTAGTAAAACTCACCGATCGCGACGCCGATGGAAAAGCGGGGATTCACCTTGAATTCAATTTGGAACGGCGTGAAATAAATGTAGTATCCATTGTACTTGCCATTGACGAGTACGGTGGAAGCATATCTCTGCTTGAAAGAGCCCAACTCATAACCGCCACCGATTTCCGGCGTAAGGTAGAAACGGTCCGCCAGCTTGACGTAGTACGCGATGTTGGGGTTGAAATAGACGCCGACCGAGTTTTGTTTCAAGTTGTCGGCGATGGTCGCGGAGGTAAAGGGGGCACCCACGCTTAACGACAGGCGGAAATTGTCGGCAACGAAATAATCAAACCCGACCGCGGCCTGCACCAGGGTATACGGGGCATTGGAGAAAGTGGCTCCGACGAAAGCACCGATGGCCTTGTCACCCTGTTGCTGAGCAGAAAGGCTCACGCATGCGGTGAGTGCCAGAAGAATGCAAAAAATACGTTTCATAATCATTAATAATAAATGGTTTGAACCATAAAGATAAAACGACTTTTTCTGTTGCACTCATGATGGTCATAGCCATTACGGCATATACACAAACGGGCTTTCGCTGACGTAACCCTCTTTATCGCCCACGATGACGGTGCCGCAGGTACCCAGTTCAGAATCTGGGCCGATACTGTAAAGGGCATTATTCCCTTTTGTCGCCTCTACACGCGTAACATCTTGGGTAATGGTAATGTTTCCGCATCTGCCGGCACCGCCACAACCAATACCGGCCGATTCTTCTCCACCGACGGCCGTAATGGTTCCGCCCGTTATGGCAATATTGCCGATCGGGGACAGGCTGAACGGACAAGCACCAGAACCAATACCTGCAGCATGCAAGCCACCATGGGCGATGACAGTGCCTCCCTGAATGGTAATATTGCCACATGAGACACGTCTGGTAAGCAATTGTCCACCGCCTCCGATACCGGCAGAATTCCTTTCGCTGCTGGCAGTAACATGACCGCTTTCGATGGTGATATCGCCGCAGGAAGCATTGGTACCACCGCCAATACCGGCGCCACGTTCGCCGCCGATTGCGGTGATGGTGGCCTGTCTGATGGTAATATCTCCGCATGAAATAGGATTCTCCGCAGACTCAGTTACGGAAACCACAGCACCTCCGCCAATGCCGGCACCACCACCATTGCTGCTTGATTCCAGCGATCCGCTGCCGGTCAGGGTGAGCATGTGGCCAACTGCCGCAAAAATGCCCGGATAGTCCTGGTTGAAACCCTTGACCTTGTTTGAGCCTTCCAACACAATGGTGGCGTCTCCCACAGGGGTGAGTCCGGCCCATTGATATTTTTTCTCGTCTATGCCGTTGATGGTGACGTCCTTCAGCGTGATGACAGCGCCATCGGCAATGGTGATTTTAACAGGATTGCCCAGCGTTCCCGTCAGGATGTCGCCGTTCCGGGCTTCGTAGTCCGTGGTAAGATCGGCAAGGTCTATGACCACTCGCGACAATTGCTCTTCTATTTTTGTCTCCGTCCCGGAATCCGCCTTGTCGAGCGTGCCGGAGTAGCTGCCATTGCTTACAGTAACACTACCGTTGGCATAGGCAGCATCGGTACCGGAGACATTGGTCATATCGTCGCCATAGCTGCCGCCACCGTCGGCCTTGGTGAGCACGGTGCTCTTAACCCCCGGCATTTCATTAAGCATCAGGCTGCCGTCTTCCAGCAGACGCCAGGTGAAACCGGCATCCTCCGGGCCGCCATAGACGGCCAGCGGCCTGTTGTCTGCGGAATTGTACACGCCCAGGTAGATGCAGCCGGTGTGGTCTGCATCGGCTTTCACGGCCAGCAGCACCCGGTCGAAGGGAACGCCTGCCTCCGTGACATCTGAATACTCATATTCATCCCACCACAAACCGACCAGGTCCTTTTCCAGGCTTTCGATGTCGATACGATTGCGGTTGCACGCGGTAGTCACTCCCAGCAGGAGTGCAGCAAAAGCAAGTACGGTTAATAATTGGGATTTCACTAGATGATTATTAATTAGTTAATGTTTTCTCATGACCCGGTTTTAACAAAAAGCTTTCACCGGATGAACTATGTGATTAGTTAAAATGGTTGTTATTTACAAATATATAATGTTTTCTTCATCTTTGAAAGAGTATGTTCATCTCGGGGCACGGCTTCAAACAGCTTTATCCAGCCACTTTTTCCTGTGGATGTACACCACGCACTGGATCCAGATGCACAGCGCATAGACACCATCGGCCGTCCAGCACACGGCTACGTTGGATTTCAGGAGGCCGATGATGACGGTGCAGTACACGGCATAGATGCACAAGGCCACGGCATCGATGCGCAGGCAGACCCGCGTATTCCCGGTTCCCGCCACAGACTGCAGGTAGACATTCCACGGCAAAGTGAGCAGGGCGGCCGTGCACATCACCCGCAACGTGGGGACGGAACCCTGGATCAGGGAAGGAATATCGGTAAACAGGCTGAGAATCTGCCGCGGAAAAATGGCAAAGAAAGCCAGCAGCGGCACCATCGTCACGGCGCAGAGCATCAGCACCCGCCGGATCACCGGCACCACGCCTTCGGGATGGCCCTCGCCGATGATGTTGCTCACCAGCGTCGCCGCCGTAGAGGCGAAGGCCGCCGAGAAGACAAACGGCACCTCGGAAATGCTCCGCACGATGTTGGCGATGGCCAGGTCCTCCTCGCCCAGATGCTCGATGAAGAGGAAGAAAAGCAGCCACACGGAGACATTCAGGACATACTCCAGCATGACCCAGGAGGCGGTGGAGAAAATATGCTTGAGTTCCTTCCACACGGGTCCGACCAGCTTCTGCAGGCCGTATTTCCTGTCGGCCGTAAAGAAGGTCCAGACGACAAAAAAGAGGAAAGAAATGCCTTCGGCAATCGTCGAAGCCAGGGCGGCGCCCTTGATGCCCATCGCCGGCGCACCCAGGTGGCCGAAGATGAGCACCCAGTCCAGGAAGATATTGCTCGCCACGAGCACGAGGGAATTCCAGGTAAGGCTCTTCGTTTCCCGCGTCCCAACGTAGAACGCTCGGAACAGCGCCGTCATGAAGGCGAAGAGCAGTCCCGGGATTCTCCAGTTCACATAGACCACGGACGCCCGGAAAATGTTCTCCGACTGCAGCAGCCCACGGAGCAAAGGCGGGGACAGCAGGTACGAAAGGAGCATGGTCACAAGCGCCAGCCCCGCCAGGAACCAGACGCCCTGCCAGAACACGAGCCCGATGGCGCCGAAGCCCGTCCCGCGCTCGCAAGCCTCCCCGTTGCGCCGGCCGATGATGATCTGGACCCCGATGGAGAAGCCGAACCCCAGCATGTACAGGATGGTGAAGTACACACCTGCGATGGCCGAGGCGCCCAGCTCCACCTCCCCCACCCGGCCCAGGAAGGCCGTGTCGATCATCCCCAGCAACTCCTCGATCACCAGGGCTACCAGGATAGGGAACGTTATCCTCCAAATGGTTTTGAAGGAATACCGCCGCGGGAGTATATATGACTTATTTTCCGTATTAAAAGACATAACCGAGTCTTTTTTATAAGATCAGTTTTATTCGGTAACCGCGGCCTGTGGGCTCCTCCACCACTTGAACGCAGACAGAAGAAAGAGCGTTGCGCTGCGCCTCGGTAAGCGGTGTCTGCTCCAAGTTCTCCACCATAAAGTCCAAGGCTGTGACAGCTGACATCTCATTGTAGGTGATGCGAACGGTAATGGGACGATACGCCGCCATTTCGTCACGCAGCATTCTATTGCAAAGCTGCTGTGCCGTCTCAAATTTGTGACTGATATTGTACTTGTGGCAGAATGCGGCCATGGCAGAATACATACCCAGGAAGTCAAAGTCCGGGCCGTCAATCTCGAAGACCTCCTTACGGATGCGCTGGATGAAAGCCTTGGTGGCACTGTGCACAGGCGCCTCGAAAATCTGCTGCGGCGTGCCGTCCTCATGGATATACCCACCGTACATAAAGAAAATGCGCGTGCTCACGTCGCGGGCAAATTTCATCTCGTGCGTCACGATAAGCATGGTCATCCCCTCCTTGGCCAGCTGCCGGATAACGCTGAGCACCTCACCCACCATGGTGGGATCCAGGGCCGACGTAGGCTCGTCAAAGAGGATGACCTCGGGCTTCATGGCCAGTGCGCGGGCAATGGCTACGCGCTGCTTCTGGCCGCCGGAGAGGCTGGAAGGATAGACATCGGCCTTCTCGGCCAGTCCTACTTTGCGCAGGAGCGCCAGGGCTTCCTCTCGGGCTGTTTCGGGGTCCATATGGAGCAGCTGGCCAGGCGCCATCATGACGTTTTCCAATACGGTCTTATGCGCAAAGAGATTGAAGCTCTGGAACACCATGCCCATCTTCCGGCGCATCAGATGGACGGGATACCCCCTGGACAGGATGTTCTTGCCACTCACGTAGATACGGCCGCCGGTAGGACGGTCCAGCAGGTTCAGGGCCCGCAGCAGGGTACTCTTGCCCGTTCCGGAAGGGCCGATGATGGAGATGACCTCCCCGCGGTGGATATCGGCATTGATGTCCTTCAGTACCTCCAGACTGCCGTAGCTCTTTTTCAGGTGTTCGATGCGGATGACGGTGGCGTCCTCCGGCTGGGAGGCCGCTTCGAAACGGGCCGCCTGCTTTTCAAGGGCCTTCCGCCGCAGGTATAAGCCGATTCCCAGGAGCCCGAAGCTACCGCAGAGAATGAGCAGGAGGATAAAAACCCACGGCTTCCGGCTTCCGCCTTCCCCTTCGGAGGGTTGGGAAGGATCTGTAATTATCCCCAGCTCTCCTTTCCGGGTGATCAGGATCATCTCCGACGAGATATAGCCGTCAGAGAAGAGCACCTGCTTCTTGCGCTCCTCGGTGATGCTGATATAGCCCATGGCCAGGTCGGCCTTACCGGTTTGTATGGCCGGAATCTGCGCGGCGAAGTCCATTATGAGATATTCCAGCTTCCAGCCCCGCCGGTTGGCCCATTCCGTGAGCAGGTCCGGCTCCAGACCCGACGGCATGCCATAACTGATGAAACTGAACGGAGGCATGGACGGGAAAGCCGCCACGCGGATGGTGCGTCCGTTGCCGAGCTGCCGGGGAACGGCCAGCGATGAGGGGTCATCGGCCTGGGTCCACCGGTCCAGAATCTTCTTGTAAGTGCCGTCGCGTCGGATTTCGGCAAGGAATTCGTTGAAGTCCTGCTGCAGCTCAGTGCCGTCCAGCGGGAAACAGGCGCCTACCGGAATGGCGGGCAGCCCGGCGCTTACGGAATCCAGCCGGGCGGCGAGGGCCTTATTGAAGACCAGCGTGAGGCTTTCGCTGCCCGCGATGTCTACCTTTCCGGCCTCCAGCGCCGCTATCAGGTCTGTGTTGGTGGCCATTCGCTGAATGTGGGCGTGCGGTGCCATATCGGTGACGGCAATGTCCTGGATGCTGCCGATGATAACGCCCACATCCTTTCCGGCCAGGGCCTGGAAAACGGTCGGGACCTCGGCCACATCGGCCTGCTCATGGGAGGAGGTAAAGAGCTCGGGTACATAGCACACCGTTGCTCCTATCAATATGCCCAGGGCCGATGCCAGGGCTTTCAGGTGCCGCTTTTCTACCAGCGATTTGAGCAGCTGCCCAATGAGCCAGGCCATGAAGAAATAGATGATGGCCGTGAAAATGATGGGGAGAAAAGCATCAAAGGTGCGGGAACGGATGAGGTCCGACGCGCGTGTCATGTCGGCCACGGCAATGTAGCCCACGATGCTGGTTCCCTTCAGCAGGCTGATGATCTCGCCCTGATAAACGGGCATGACCGATTTCACCACCTGCGGCAGCACAATCTTGATGAAGGTCTGCCGGGGCGTGTAGCCAAGGGCCAGGCCGGCCTCGGTTTGTCCTTTGTCAACACCCTCTATGCCCGAACGCAGCATCTCACCAATGTACGCCGCCGTGTTCATGCCGAATGTGACAATGGCCACCACTACGCCCGTGGCCTCCAGCGGGGCCATGATCACGTAGTACATGAGCATCAGAACCACCAGCACAGGCGTACCGCGCATGATATCAATGTACACTTTGGCCACTTTCTGCAGCCAGGCGCGGCGGCTCATGCGCATCCAGCACACCAGGCCACCCAGGATGGTCCCTACGATGACGGCGCAGACCGTGATGACGAGTGTTACCTGCAAGCCGTCCAGAATCATCCGGTAGCGGTCCTCGGCTATAAGGTTGTTGTAAAAACTATCGAGCATGCTACTTCTCTTAAATTCCTAAAGCATATACCCCCTACGGCTTATACACAAACGGACTCTCGCTCACGGGGCCCACTTTGCCGCCGACGGTGACGGTACCGTGTTCGCCCCGGATGTTGTCTTGTGCGCATCGCCCCCCAAAAAAGGTAGCAGGAGATAAAAGAACTTGTCCATGAACAAGTCCTTTATTCAAATATTGAAAGCCGGAAGGCTTGTTAAAGGCCAATGAAAGCGAGGATCTTTTCCACGGCCTCGTCTTCGGTCAGGTAGTCCATATCCAGAATGAGGTCATAGTTGCGCATGTCGTAGCGGCTCAGGTCCGTATAGCGTTTCACGTAGTTGTCACGGCCGGTATCGATCTTTTCAATGAGATCGAGGGCTTCCTTGCGGCTGAGGCCCTGTTTGGCCATAATGCGCTCGATGCGGCGCTCCTTGGAGGCCGTGATAAAGATGTCCACCTTATTGGGACGGTCTTTCAGCACGAAGAAGGCAGAGCGGCCGGCAATGACGCAGGAGCCTTCATCGGCAGCGGCGTTGAGGATTTCCTTTTCGGCCTCGAAGATATCCTCTACGGTTACGGCTTCTTGAAAATGACGGGAGTAGGTATATCCTCCCACCGTAATGGTGGATTTGGGGGCGGGGGTGACCTGTTCGAACAAATCTGTGAACCAGTTTTTCTTCGTGCTCTTCAAACGCTCGATGCCACTGCTGGTCAGGTTGAACTTCTCTTCCAGGGCCTGGATAATCTGCTTGTTGACGTAGCAGACATTGAGTTTTTCTGCCAACTTCTGACCTACGGTATTTCCACCGGAACCTACTTCGCGGCTAATCGTGATAACAAAGGGATTGTTAAGCTTCATACTTGATATTAGTTTTAGTGGTATGATTGAAATTACATCAAAGTATTTATGATAACGGCGTCAACGGATAAACGATGTTGACGATGAAGATATTGGCGGCCAGGATGATGAGATTCATCAGCAGGCCAACTCTCATAAAGTCGCTGAAACGGTAGCCGCCCGGGCCATAGACCAGCATATGGGTAGGAGAGCCGATGGGAGTAGCAAAGCTGCTGCTGACGCTGATCATAAGGGCAATGAGGAACGGGAAGGGTTCGTAGCCCAGTTGCAGCGCCGCCTCATACATGATGGGAAAGAACATGGCACCTGCCGCCGTATTGGAGATGAACTCGGTAATGAAGGTCCCTACAAAGCAGATGGCCGTCATCACAATGATGGGGTTGGTGCCGCACACGTCCAGGATACCGTATGCCAGTTTTTCGGCAATGCCGGTCTTCTGAATGGCGACACCCAGGACAACGGAGCCGGCAAACACCATCAGAATATCCCAGTCAACGGATTTCATAGCCTGGTCCGGCGTGCAGCAGCGCAGCAGAAGCATCGCTGCGGCCGCAATGAAGGCGCACTGCAGCAGCGGCAACACCTTGAAGGCCGAAAGCACCACCATAGCGAGCATAATGAGGGAGGACAGCAGCGTCTTGTAGCTAATGTTGGGCACCTGATCCGAGTCAAAGAAATACAGCTGCGAAGACAAGCGCTCCGTATTAATATTCAGGTCCGGCGGGCATTCGAGCAGCAGGGTATCGCCGGCGTGCAGCCTCACTTCGTGGGGCGACTGCTCCAGGCGCTTTCCCTGACGGGCAACGGCCACCAACACTACGTTGTTATCCTTTTCGAACGTTGTATTCCCCATGGATTTGTGAATGAGGGGACTGTTCAACGCAACATAGGCCGTGCGCAGCTGTCGGCCCTTGTCCACCTCGTCTGTCGTAAATACAGGATTGACTGCATTGACAAAGCCGTGACTTTGTTTCAGGTCCAGAATCTCGTCAATCTGACCGGCAAACACCAGCCGGTCGCCGCCCATAATAGGTTCCTGATCAGGTACGGGGGACAGCACCTCGTCAAAATGGATGATTTCAATGAGCCGGCCGCCGCGAATCTCGGAGAGACCGGCTTGGACCACTGTCTTTCCAATATACGGACTGTCCGATGGAACCAGGAATTCTACGGTATATTCAGACGTTTCTTCAAAGGCCGATTCCGGAGCCTTGCGATCGGGCAGCAGACGGCGCATCGCCATAATAGAAAGCACGCCGATGAACAGGCAGAACAGGCCGGGGATGGTGGTAGCCAGCACGTTCATGGACGTGCCCGTCTGGTCGGCATAGAGGCCGGAGATAATCAGGTTGGGCGGAGTGCCGATGAGCGTACAGACGCCACCCATACCGGAGGCATAGCTCAGCGGTATCAACAGTTTGGAGGGCGAGATTCCCAGCTTCTTGGACCACATCTTGACGATGCTCACGAACAGCGCCACCACCGTGGTGTTGCTCAGGAACGAGCTGAGGGCCGCCACCGGCAGCATCAGGCGCGACACGGCGCCCGAATAGGATTTGGGCTGCCCCAGCAGGTACTTGACAATCCATTGCAGTACTCCTGTATGCATGAGTCCGGCTACCACCACGAACAATACACCGATCACGACGACGGATGTATTGCTGAAGCCCGAGAAGGCCTCTTTGGCATCCAGCACGCCCGTCACGAACAGGATGCCGATGGCACCCAGGAAGACCAGGTCTGAGCGCAGCTTGGTAAACAGCAGGACCGTAAACATGATCAGCACCGTAACGATGGTGATCCATGCATCAGCGCCAAAACCTAAAAATATGAATGATTCCATATCTAGAACTGCAACATACTTCAAAAGTCAAAAATTAAAAATAGTTTACAATACTCCAATGTCCTCACGCATACGCAGCGCCGTTCAGGCAATCGCTTTAAAAAGCGAGGGCAGGACGGACACGGCCTCGTCGCTAGTATTATCGAATGCGGCCATATAGAGGTAGCCGGTGTGGTCTTCGTCGGCTCCTACAAATAGCAGCACCCGGTCAAAGGGCACGCCGTCCTCCGTGACGTCATGGTACTCATACTCATCCCACCACATGCCGACAAGCTCCTTTTCCAGGACTTCAATGGGTATCGGGTCGCGGTTGCACGCGGTACTCACTCCCAGCAGGAGTGCAGCAAATGCAAGTGCGGTTAATAATCGGGATATCATAAAATGATTCCTTTATTAGAAGATATAACCGATTGCGAGCGTCAGCGTGTTGCTCCTTTCCGTTATGCCGGCTTCCTTGCTGCAATTCAACAGCCCGAATTTGTAGCCGAGCTTCACGCGGAATGATTCCTTGATGTCGCACCAGATACCGCCTCCGAGGGACATGTCAAATCGCTTGCTCTCCGTATCGTAGTAATTGTGATGCGGATTCGT
Source organism: uncultured Bacteroidia bacterium (assembly GCA_902798975.1). Classification (GTDB taxonomy): domain Bacteria; phylum Bacteroidota; class Bacteroidia; order Bacteroidales; family UBA932; genus Cryptobacteroides. Next base: position 25,853 of record CADBYT010000017.1, read on the forward strand.
GGAGATATCCTTGCTGAAGAGACCGTAATAGAAAGTCGGACCGGCGAAGAGCGAAAGACGGGCATCCCTTCTGTCGGAGAGGCAGAGGTTGAAGTCGATGGGAGCGAAAAGATCGAGTTCTCTGTACTTGACACCGTATTTGTTGGTAAAGAGAAAGTCTACGCCCAGACCCGGCGCAACGGAGAGGGAGCCGACTAACGGGATGTTATAATCCACCGACGCCGCAACGCCGTTGTAATACTGTGTCGCGCGCAGGCCTTCCATCCCGGTCTTCAGCGAGTTCATCTGATAACCCACCTGCACGCTGAACTGCGCATAAGCCATCGCTGAAATCATCAGCGCAACGGCCAGTAAAAATACTTTTTTCATGACTGCTGTGTTATTAATTTCGTTAGTTATTCCAGAAACTTGCTCTGTAAAGCGGCCTGCTCTTCGGCGGAGAAGCCAAGGGCCTTTTCCAGATAAACATTCAGGGAGCCGTATCTGGCGTCTATCAGGTCCAGTGTACTCTCGAAATTCTCCACGCTCACGCCCACCATGGCGCGGATGAAAGCGAGCTCTTTCTCGCCGCCACCCATCTGGGTGATACGCGCCGACAGCGCTTCCACCGCGGGGGCATAAGACACGTTCGACAGGGAGAAATCCTCCACGATGGTTTTCCGGTCGGCGCCCAGGGCGGCCAGAACGAAGGCCGAGCCCAATCCGCAGCGGTCCTTGCCCTGGGAGCAGTGCCAGAGGACGCCGCCCTCGGCGTCCAGGACACCCTGAAGGAATTCCCCATATCGCTTCTGCGATGTGGGGTCCATCACGATGGCCGGGTAGAGGCGGTCGGCCAATTCCTGGGCCTTGGGATTAAAGGCATAGGAGGCGACGGTCTCCAGCAGGCCTGCCGACTGCACCACCGCGGTGTCGGCGCGCCCGGATGAAAACGCATCCACAAACGCCTGGGGAAGCGTTGAGAGCCATGTGTTGGTGACACCGTCTATCTCCCGGTCCGGCTTGCTGCTGCGCTCCCTTTCAAAGCGGAAATCGTAGACATCGCTGAGCTCAAAGCGGCTTTTCAGCAGGGACACATCGGCATCGGACGCGTTGGACAGTTCTCCGGAGCGGACCAGTTTTCCGGTCCGGATGGTCCGGCCGTCCTGCATGACGAGGCCACCCAGTTCGCGCGCGTTTTCTATGCCGTCAAAGTGGAGAACCCTTTCCTTGGGCGTGGGAGAACAGGCCGATAACATCAGAAGCGGTATCAAATTTCTAAATAAACACCTCATCGTTTGATTTTCAAAAAATCCCGGGCGCCATTCCGGTGAGGAAAGCGTTGGCCAGCCCTTCCAGTTGCGGGCTGGGCTCTCCTTGCCCGTTGTGGCGCTTGCAGAAATTGTACATCAGCTTAAGGGTCGAGTATTTCAACATGCCCTTCTCGCAGGAGCGTTGCTCTTCCTGTGTCTGAATACCATAATAGGATTTGACAAGGAGAGCCCAATGCCTGCGGAAAGTCGCCGGATCCAGATGGAAAAGCTTTTCCATATTTTCGGGAGACAGGTAATACGCCAGGTAGAAATTCATGGACAGGTCCCACTCCGGAGCACCATAGGCAAAGTCTCCCAGATCTATCCAGTAATCTTTCTCTCCATCCGTAATGATATTGCCGATATGGAAGTCTCCGTGCAGGCAGGTTCTGGGGGAAGGAATGCTGTCCAGCGTACCCAGGAGCCGCCCGCGGAGCGTTTCGGAGATGCATGCCGATTTCTCGATCCAGGGACGGATGACTTCCTTCATGTCCGGGAAGACTTCAGTATTGGCCGGGACGGCATGGAGTTGCTTGCCGAGCCTGGCAAATTTGAGGGTAAGAGTTTCCAGTTGCTCCGGCTCCTGGGAAATAATCCTTGTGTAGGAACGCTTGTTCGCGACGACCTCGTATTCGGCGCCGAAGCATTTACCGTCCGTTACCAGTCGGATGGGTCTGGGACAGGGAATGCCGGCTTCATAGACTGCCCTGGAAATCCGGAACTCGCGTTCGACCGTATCAGAGCCCAGCCCGAACTGGAACATTTTGGCCATGGCGCTTCCATCTTTCCGGATATAGGTGAGGGCCTGACCTCCCTCCCCGCTCTGAATGTAATCTTCCAGATTAATCTGTTGATACTGATTCATGTTGATTATTTATTCATTTTCTTCCCGCCGAAGTACACCTCGGCCGGTTTGTTGTAACTGAAGCCTTCCGGCTCGGCCGCAAGCAGGTCTTTGTCGAATACCAGGAAGTCGGCATCCTTGCCGGGGGTGATGGAGCCCTTTTTGTTCTCCACGCCCAGCTGCCTGGCACCGTTGATCTGGAGGAAGCACTTCCCCTCTGGTAAAGGCGGGAGCATTGGTCTTTTCCGTGATATGGCGCGTCATGCCCACTTCCATGCCCAGATAGGGATTCCAGACCTCGAAACTGAAAACGACATTGTCGCTGGACCAGGTAACCAGGGCGCCGCTGTCCCACAACGTCTTGCAGCGGAACAGCTTGCGGGCCCGCTCCTCACCCAGCCAGGTGCCCCATACCTTGTAGTCGCCGGCATGCCACCAGGGCGTATAGTTGGCAATCACGCCCAACTTGGCGAAACGGTCCAGGTCGGCGTCATCCTGCACTTCCAGGTGGGCGCAGGTGACCTTCATGGTAAACTTGTCGCCGACTTCCTTTCTGGCCAGTTCCACAGCGTCCAGCGCCACGCGGGAGGCTGCGGAGCCTACGGTGTGCATGTGAAGGTCCAGGCCTTCCCTATTGAGTTTGACCATCAGGGCGGCGAGATCCTCCTTGTTGAAGGCGGTGGCACCCTTCTCGGGAACGTCCACATAGGGCGTGAGCATCGCGGCGGTATGGATTTTCTGCGTGCCGTCCATGAAAATCTTCATGGTGTGAATCTTGAGGTGCTCCGTATTGTATTCCTTCCGGAAACGCTTGAGTTCCTTCAAGCCTTCCTCCGCCTGCCAGTTGGCGGCAATCACATAGCATCCATCTACATAGACGGGGAG
>CADBYT010000018.1 GCA_902798975.1 uncultured Bacteroidia bacterium
AGCTCCTTCTGCACGCGGCAGTGCTTCTTGATTTCTTCGTGGGCGAACTTGATGGCCTCGAGCATGTCGTGCTCGGACACCTCGTTCATCTCGCCCTCGACCATCATGATGTTCTCCTCGGTGGCGGCGACCATCAGTTCGAGGTCGGAATCCTTCATCTGGGAGAAGTTCGGGTTGATGACGAATTCACCATTGATGCGGCTCACGCGCACCTCGGAGACCGGACCGCCGAACGGCAGGTCGGAAGTGGCGAGGGCGCAGGAAGCGGCCAGGCCGGCGAGGGCATCCGGCTGGATGTCCTTCTCGGCGGAGATCAGGTTGATGTTCACGAAAACTTCCAGGTGGAAATCATCCGGCCACAGCGGGCGGATGGGGCGGTCCACCAGGCGGGCGATGAGCACCTCGTAGTCGGAGGGCTTGCTCTCGCGCTTCAGGAAGCCGCCGGGGAAACGCCCTGCGGCATAGTACTTCTCACGGTAGTCCACGGTGAGGGGCATGAAATCAGTGCCTTCCTTGACTTCGTCGGCACAGGTCACGGTGGCGAGGACCATCGTGCCTCCCATCTTGACAACGGCGGAGCCGGCGGCCTGTTTGGCCAGTTTGCCGGTCTCGATCTCGATTACGCGGCCATCCGCGAGCTCGATTTTTTTGTTGATTACGTTCATTACTGTTTCTCTATTGCGTCTTTATACGTCTTTCATCAAAAAAGGGATGGTTCCGCCCGGGAACCATCCCTCGTTTTTCCTATCTCGTTTATCGACGGAGACCGAGCTCCTTGACGATCTTACGGTATCTCTCAATGTCCATGGCCTGGAGATAATCCAGGATCTGGCGGCGCTTACCGACGAGGCGGAGAAGGGAACGACGGGTGACCACGTCCTTCTTGTTCTTCTTCACGTGCTCGGTAAGGTGAGCGATACGGTAGGAAAATAAAGCAACCTGACTCTCAGGAGAGCCGGTGTCCTTATTGGTTCTCAGGCATCAAATATTCAGCCATCTCAGCAAAAAAATTAAAGGTTAATAGCAAAACTTCCTCCCACCGCGGGAAAAAGCGTGCAAATTTAGACATATTTCCCGAAATTCCAAAGCATTGCGGGCAATTTACCTTTCCAGGCCGTTTTTTCGCTTCGCGGGCGTTATAGAATAGGAATCTCGCAAATTATCGTATCTTTGCAACGATGAAGAAATCAATATCAACCCTTATCGGTAGTGTATTGCTGATGGCTTTCTGCCTGCCCGGACGGGCCCAGGAAGGCATCCCGGAGATACAGGCGTTCCGGGAAGCCGCCGGGGACCATTCCATCCTTTTCCGCAGCAAACAGGCGCCCCAGTACACTTTCCTGGCCAACGGACACCCGTACTGGTCCCACCCCGATTTCGAACGGGGAGACCTCGTCTTTGAAGGCAACTACTACCAGAACGTTTCTCTCAACATCGACGCCCTGGCCCAGCGGATACTCGTGCATCTGGAAAACAGCGCCTTCGCCGTCTCCATCACCCCGGCGCAGACTCCGTCCTTCACGATCGGAGACCGGAAGTTCGTGGGCCTGGGTCCCGGAGAAACGCTGCCGGAAGGCATCTACGAGGTTTTCGGCGAAGGACCGGAACGTGTGTACAAACATATCTGGAAGCAGATTTCCTTCTCCGTCACGAACATGAACGGCAAGGGAATCGGCTATTATGACGAAAACTACCGCGACAAGGTGACGCGCTATTTCGCCTATCATCAGGCCTATTATTTCCGCGACGCCGACGGGCGTTTCTCGCGCATCAGCAACCGGAACTCGCTGCTTGGCAAGTTCCCGGAGCGCAAGCAGGAAATCCGCAAGACCCTCCGCGCCGAGCGGATGGGTGACAGCAGCCTACCCTTCGACGACTTCTGCAAGGCCGTCCTCAACATTACCGCCCGATGAGAAAATTCCTGTACCTCTTCCTGCTGGGCGCCATGTTGGGCGGCAGCAGCCTGCACGCGCAGGAGTTGATGGAACTCAAGCGCGTGGAACTCGATTCCCTCGTCCATTTCCTCCGGCAGGAATTCCAGCCGGACATCTACTACATCAAGGACGCCGCCGAGCAGTCCACCTTCAGCGTGAGCGCTCCGCGGCAGCAGTTCATGGAGGCCGCCTTCGACGCGCTGCGCGAGAAGGGCTATGTGGTCAGCAGCTACGGTTCCGCCCGCTTCATCCTGCACAGCAAGTCCGTCTTCAGTTCGCTGCCCACCGGCTATTTCGACGACGGGCAGTCCCACATGGACGACAGCGGCCTGAAGCAGTATCTTGCGGAGCAGAGTGCCGTGGTGACCTTCCAGAACAAGGTTTATGAGATCGGCGAAGCGGGTGCGAAAAGCGGCGGCAAGGCCTATGTCAGCGGCCATGTCCGCGACATCGCCAGCGGCGAACCGCTCACCGGCGTGTCCGTGTATGACGACAAGACCGGCGCCTATACCGTTACCGACGGGGCCGGCTTCTACCGCATCGCCCTGCCCGTCGGCGACAACCAGCTGAACCTGAGCGGCTACTCCCTCGACGACATGCACCTGACCCTCAAGGTCTGGGACGACGGCGTGCTGGACGTCGTGATGAAGGAGAAGGTCCTCGCGCTTACCGGCGCGGTGATTTCCGCCGACGCCGTCTCCCACCACCGCAACGCGCAGATGGGCATCGAGCGGGTGCGCATGGAGGTCATCAACAAGATTCCGACCGCCTTCGGCGAAGGCGACGTCCTCAAGGCCGTCCTCACCCTGCCGGGTGTCAAGTCCGTCGGCGAAGCGTCCAGCGGCTTCAACGTGCGCGGCGGTTCCACCGACCAGAACCTCATCCTCTTCAACGACGGGACGATCTACAACCCCACGCATCTCTTCGGACTCTTCTCCGCATTCAACCCGGATGTCATCAGCGAGGTCGAGCTCTATAAGAGCAGCATCCCGGCCGAGTACGGCGGACGCATCTCCTCCGTACTCGACGTCCGCGGGCGGGAAGGCAACGCCAACAAGATCGCGGGTTCGCTGGGCATCGGCCTGCTGACCAGCCGCTTCCACCTCGAAGGGCCGATCGCAAAAGGCCGGACCACCTTCATCCTGGGCGGGCGTACGACCTACTCGAACTGGATTCTGAACCTGCTCCCCAAGAACAGCGAGTATTCCGGCGCCCGGGCTTACTTCGGCGATGTCAACGCCTCGATCTCCCACAAGATCGACGACAACAACTCCCTGCACGCCTACGCCTACTTTTCCCACGACAGCTTCGGCTTCAGCCGCGACACGAGCTTCCGCTACTCCAACCTCAACGCTTCGCTGAAATGGCGCAGCCGCCTGTCCAGCCGCCTCAACCTCACCGCCGTGGCCGGCTACGACCAGTACGGCGCCCAGCTGGACAACACCCTCGGACAGAACCAGCTGTCCGGCTACCGCGTGGACACGCGCATCCGGCAGGGCTACGCGAAAGCGACCTTCCGCTACGCGCTGGGCGAAGCGCACAACCTCAGCTACGGCGGTCAGGCCACCTGGTACCACCTGATGCCGGGAGCCATGTCTCCGCTATACGAGAATTCCCTTGTCAAGGAAAACCAGCTTGACGCGCAGGACGCCCTGGAGCCCGCCCTGTTCGCCAGCGACAGCTGGACCGTCAGTCCGGACTTCACGGTCGACGCCGGCGTCCGCTTCAGCGGCCTGCTGGCGATTCACCCGTCCAAGTTCTACTTCAACCCCGAATTCCGCATTTCCGGAAAGTACTCCTTCCGCGACAACCTTTCCGTCAAGGCCGGCTTCAACACGATGAGCCAGCACATCCACCTCATCTCCAACACCTCCTCCATCTCGCCCATCGACACCTGGCAGCTCTGCACGGACCGCGTTCGGCCGCAGACCGGCTGGCAGGCCGCCGCGGGCCTGTACTGGACGGTGGCCGGAGGCACCGTGGACATCAGCGTGGAGGCATACTACAAGCACACCGCACATCAGCTGGACTACAAGTCCGGCGCCACGCTGTTGATGAATCCCAACCTGCCCGACTATCTCGTGGAGACCTACGGCCGGGCATACGGCGTGGAACTCATGGTCAAGAAGACCTCCGGCAAACTGACCGGCTGGCTCTCCTATACCTATGCGCGCTCGCAGATGCGCGAGATGGAGGACCGCGGCGTCGAGACCATCAACGGCGGCGACTGGTACAATGCGCCGCACGACAAACCCCATGAAATCAAGCTCGTGGGCAACTACAAGTTCACCCACCGCTATTCCGTCTCCGTCAACCTGGATTACTCCACCGGACGACCCGTCACCATGCCGATCGGCCACTATTACTATGGCGGCGGCTGGCGCCTGGCCTACACGATGCGCAACACCCACCGCATCCCGGACTACTTCCGGCTCGACCTGGCCCTCAACATCGACCCGGGGCACTACCTGCGGCAGTTCTCGCACATGTCCGTGACCCTGGGCGTGTATAACGTGACGGGGCGCAAGAACGCCTATTCCGTCTTTTTCGAAGGCGAGAAGAGCTACATGCTCTCCATTTTCGCCTGCCCTATTCCGTATATCAACCTTAATCTGAAATTCTGATGGCAACGAAAGTTTTATTCCGCTTCGCGGCCATCGCCGCCCTGCTGCTGAGCGCAGCCGCCTGCAAATATCCATACAACGTCGTACTTCCCCAAGCCGAATACCCGCTCGTCATCGAGGGGGACATCCTGCTGGGGACGACCTCCACGTTCCGATTCTCCTACGTCCTTCCGCTCGACGCGAACAATTACGTCGTGCCTGCCCGGAACACCTCCGGCTACATCGAAGGTGAGAATGGGGTCCGTGTCGACGGCATCCTCCAGGAAGCCGGCGCCGTACTCGATTTCGATACGTCGGGACTCCCCGCGAACCAGCGTTACAGGATCCACCTGCAGACCCCGGAAGGCCGCGCCATCGAATCCGACTGGCTCGACGTCTGCCCCGCTCCGGTCATCGACGACCTGTCCTATTGGAAAAACGAGGAGTTCAATGAGGTACACATCGGCCTGAGCATGCACTGCAACGGCGCCAAGTATTTCCGCTGGACCTTTCTCGAAGAGTGGGAATACCACAGCGACATCCGCTCCATTTATACCTACGATCCCAGCCGGTATAAGGAAGGTGTCATCGAATTCCCCGACAGGCAACCCCTGGTGTATTATTGCTGGGACCGTAATGAATCGCCCGCCATCAACATTTTCACCACGGAAAACCAGACCGAGGACCGTTTCGAAGAACTGTCCTTCCACCGTATCCCGGTGAACAGTCTCCGGCTCCAGTATCTCTACCGCATGACGCTCGTCATGGAAGCCATGAGCGAAGAAGCCTATGCCTACTGGCGGACCATCCGACAGAACTCCGAAGAGCAGGGATCGTTGTTCGCCCCCACGCCGAGCGAAATGGCCAGCAACCTGCGCTGTACCTCGGATCCGTCCTACCAGGTACTCGGCTATGTCAATGCCGCCGTGGCAGCCACCACCCGGATGTACTACGACAACCTGGAAGCCGGCTTCTACCGGGCGCCGTATGTCCCGCCCAGCAGTCGCAGGGAGCGGGATGTCCCCCTCCATCCGGACTCCTGCGCACTCGCTTACAAGGAGTATCTCCTCCCCTTCAATCCCGTCTACGACATGATGGGCAAAGTCAGTGCCTACTCCTGGGCAGACCATGACTGCATCGATTGCCGCAGTAAAGGCGGGAACAAGAACAGACCGGCCGACTGGCCCAACGAGCACCCCTAATAGTCACACGATGAAAAAGTTCCTGATCCTGATCTGCTCTTTGCTCTGCCTGCTGCCCTCCGCGTCCGCCGTGGAGCGCCTGCGCGAGCGCGTTTACCTGGCCACGGACCGCGATGTCTACGTGGCCGGCGACGCCGTGTGGCTGTCCGCCTGGTGTGTGGATGCGGCAAGCGGCAAGCTTTCCTCCTTCAGCAAAATCGCCTACGTGGAGGTGCATTCCTCCACCGGCATGGTCCAGACGGCCAAAATTTCCCTGGACGGCGGTCGCGGCGCAGGGCGCCTGACCCTGCCCAGCACCCTGCCCACAGGCAATTACCGTCTCTTCGCCTACACTCGCCTGGGTGCATCCGAGGAAGGGTTCGATCCACTCACCGGGGCGCGTACCCTGTCCGTTTTCAATACCCTCAGCACGGAACGCGTCGAATCGGGCGTCGAGCTCGTGGCGCAGGCGCCGACAGCCAGGGTCCCGGAATCTGCAGGCGCGCTTTCCCTTCGTGCGGATGACGGCGCCGTCTCCGGACACACCCGCGTCACCGTGACCAACAACGGGACCGAAGCTGTCGGCTTCAGCCTCAGCGTCCGCCACGAAGACGGCATCCCGGCGCCGGACGGCGCGCACATCACCGACTTCGTCCGCGGCATACATGAACTGCCCGCCGCCCGCGGTTTCGACACTGCCGTCATCCCCGAATACGAGGGCGAAATCATCCACGCCCACGTCTCGGGCCTGGACATGGCCAAGCTGGGAAACGTCGCCGACAAGTACGCCTTCATCTCTTCGCCCGGCACCGGTGAGAGCCTGTATACGGAATCCATCTCGTCCGACGGTTCGGCCACCTTCTTCACTTCCAACATCTACGGCGACCGGGAGATGTTCCTCGAGATCGAGGGAATCGACCGTGACAATATCTGCCACATGGAGCTGGAAAGCCCCTTCCTGAACCTGCCGGCCGGCGACATTCCGCAACTGCAGCTTTACAATGGCTGGGCTTCCGCGCTGGAGCTGCGCGGCCTGGGCATGCAGCTGGAGAAGAATTTCGACGCGGATACCCTGTACACCGCCCTTCCCGCCCGGACGCACCGGATCTTTGACGAGCGTGAATGCATCCGCTACATCCTGGACGACTACACGCGCTTCCCGGTGATGGAGGAGCTTTTCATCGAGTTCATCTCGGAGCTGCGCGTACGGCGCGTGGACGGAAAGCGGGAACTGCAGGCCTGGGTTCCGGACCAGCAGGGAGACCACTATTTCTCCAGCGGAACGGTGCTCGCGCTGCTCGACGGTATCCCCGTGCTGGACCATGAGAAGATCCTGAGCTACGATCCCCTGCTCGTCCGGGAGGTAGACATCTATGCCGACTCCTACTTCGTGGGCATACGCGGTTTCTCGGGCATCGTCAATTTCGTCACCTACAAGGGCACCCTCCCTTCGATGCAGTTTGCCGACAATGTGCGCATCGTCGATTTCCAGGGCTGCTCCATCCCGCTGGCCTATACCTGCGAGGGCGTAGGACCGGAATACCCCGACTACCGGCAGACCCTCTACTGGCATCCGCTGCTCACCCTCGCTCCGGGCGAAAGCATGACGCTGGAATGCAAAACGCCCGCCTACAGCGGACGTTTTGAACTGGTTGCCGAAGGCCTGACCGGGCAGGGAAATCCCGTCTCGGCGCGCAACGGCTTTACTCTCCGATAAGCGGCAGGTTGCGGCTTTTCAACAGGGCGTTGTAGCGGTCGATCACTTCGTCCACACAGTCTTCCCACGAACGGACCAGCGTCTTGCCGGCCTGGACACCCACGCGGTGCACCCGCGCCGGGTCGTGGATCAGTTCGCGCAGCAGCTGCGCCATCTTGTCCGGGTCATTGTCCGTCAGGAAGCCGTTCACGCCTTCCGTCAGGACAGAAGCGGCCGTGGCTTCACGCGCCATAACGGAAGGCGTGCCCAGCGCCGCCGCTTCCTGCACGACCAGCCCCGCCGTATCGTAGAGCGACGGGAAGACGAACAGGTCGGAAGCCGCATAGTAATCGATCAGTTTCTCGCGTTCGGTGATGGAGCCGACGAAGGTCACCTTGCTGTCCAGTCCTTTTTCGCTGACCAGCGCCTTCATTTCTTCGGCGGCATAGCCGGTGCCCACGAAGTACATGCGGAAAGGAACGTCCTCCAGCCGGGCCAGGGCCTCTATGGTCAGTCGCGGGTTCTTCTGCCACACATGCTGGCCGACGAAAAGCAGCACGAACTCTTCCGGTGCGATTCCCAGCCGCTGACGGGCCTCGACGAAGAACTTCTCCGGATAATCCGCCACGAGGTCGCACCCGTTCTCCATTACCTCCACGTGGCCTTTGTAGCCGTATTCGCGGAGCACCTCGATCGCGGACGCCTGCGGCACCCAGACCAGGTCCGCACGTTCATAGAAGTCCACGATGGAATCCACCACCATGTCCACCACCACCTTCGGAAAGACGCTCGCGAAATCGTCGCGATACTTGGAATGGAAGGTGGCCACGAGGGGAATCTTCTGGGAGCGCGCGACGCGGAGCGCCGTCTGGCCCGCCGCAAAAGGACAGTGCGCATGGATAATCCGGAAGCGCGTCGTCGCAATCTTCGCGAGGTAAGTAGGATCCATTTCCGCCAGACCGGTGACGTACGGACGCCGCCCGGGAACCGGTATGGAAAGGTAATCGAAGACCTTGTAGTCATATTGGCTGTAGTCCGCCCCGGGTGAGTTGGGAACAATCACGCACACGCCTCCCACCTTCTTCTGTATCCAGTAGGCGTAGTTCTGCATGCAGACGGCCACGCCGTCCATGACGGGCGGGAAAGACTCACAGAACAGGCCCACACTGGCCTGTTCCCTTGAAAAAAGGGTCGGTATTGCCATATTATTCCGTCGTTTCAGACACGGCTTCCTCCGCGGGAGCCGCGGGGACCACTTCCACCTGCTCCGTCTTCGCCTTGCGCTCGATGCCCATCCACTTCAGGTTATCGGTGAAATAGGCTACGCCGAAGGCGACGATCAGCAGGCAGACCAGGCAACGCAGACACTTGCGCCACCAGGGCGTCTTCTTTGCGTACGGGTCCTCGAGTTTAAGTTTGGGGTATTTGGCCACGCTGGTCAGCGTCTTGCCGAAGAGGATGTTCACCAGCACCATCGAGTTGATGGCCCAGCCGTTGGCGTTGAGCACGGGGCCCAGGTTGCGCTTGCGCAGCTTGCGCCAGGCGATAAAGCAGGACGGACCGGAAATGATGAGCATCACAGCGGCGATGATGATGAGCCACTGCCACCAGGTCAGGCTCTTGACGGCGGTGCCGAGCGCCACCAGCACGGCGCCGATACCGGCCACGGCCAGGCTGATGGCTGCGGCGATGCCGGCGAATTTGGCAATGTCGAAGGGCTGTTTGGCGCCTGCAGGGGCGGCGTCCGCGCTGGCCGTCAGTTTGGCGAGCGAGTCGGCATCCTTGTCGGCCGCCGACTTGTCGATCTTGTCGGAGACGAAGCGGGCCACCTTGCGGTACGGGGTCCAGAACGCATCTTTGACGCTGATCGGGTTCTCCACCACCTTGGTGATGACGGCATCCCAGTCGTTCCCGTCGAGGTCATAGAACAGGCCATTCTTGCCGGGACGCAGGTCGCGCGTATGCCCGTCCGTCATCACGGCCACGATATCCATCGTTTCCCCCCTGGCCTTGGAGGTACACTTGCAGTACAGCAGGAACATGCCGCTGAGCTTGGGCATGTCGCCGTGGGCACCCATGTCCGTCACCTTGATGCAAAGGTCGCAGCAGCGCTCGTCGATATAGAGTTTGCCGACCTCAAAGATGCCGCGCAAGCCCTGCTTGCGTCCATAGAAATCCGTGAATATCACATAGTTGCGAAGAAGCTTCGCAAAGTCGCGATAGTAGAGCATCAGGCGCTTTACCTCGTCGATGGAGTCGGCTTCGTCCTTGAGGGCGTTGTCGGCTTCCACGAGGGCGAGCAGATCCGCCTTGCGGTCGGCCTTCAGCAGGGCTTTGACCTCTTCCAGGCCAAGCGTCTCCACGGCTTCGCCCTTCTTGTCGGCCATCCAGGCCTTGAAGGCGCCGAACTTGGCGAGAATGCCGTTCCACTCCGCTTCCGTGACGGACTTCGCCTTCGGGAAATCCACATCCAGCACCAGCGCCTTGACGGCGGCGAACTGCGCCTGCCAGGCCGGGTTGATGGCATCCAGCGGCAGGGCAGCCTCTCCGGTCGGACGCGCCAGCGGATAAGAGGCGATCTCCTCGGCCTGCGTGGCGAGGTTCTTCTCGCTGATGGCGCCCACCCGCTCGGCGGACACGTCCACGGCGGCGCTCACCGCGTCGTCGAAGCGGATGAGCTTGCAGCGCATGAAATAATCCGCTACCTTGTCCTGCACGGCTTCGCAGGCGGCCAGGGCCGCGGCGGTATCGTCCCCATACGGGAAAATCTCTTTCCTGCCCGCTTCCGCGGCATCCTGCCAGGCGGCATAATCCGCCAGCGCGGCGTAGAACGCCTCGATCTGCTCCGCGGTGACGCCGGCCTCGCCGCTGCGGTCGGTCGTGGAACCGATCTTCTCCGTAATGGCGGTGATCAGGCCTTTGAGCGCCTCGTCGTCCGCGGACGCCGGTGTGATGACGCCGTCGCCGTTGAATTGGGTATTCTTGAAAATCGCAACGCTGTCCGTCGCATCGTCCACGCTGATCTCGTCCTTATCCAGGCCGAGGTTCTGCAGGATCTGCCTGGCAGATTTGAACAGCTTCCGTCCAGCCTCGCAGTCGGTGTTGATGCCGTCGAGCTTCAGGACGCTTTCGCCCTTCATGACGGCATCCTTGTCCTTCAGCACGGCTGTCAACCATTGCGCGGCGGCGACGATCTCCGCCGCGCGGACGCGGCCGTCGCCGTCGGTATCGATCAGGGCCAGGGTCCGTTCGTCGAAGGCCAGGTCCTTCGTCGGGCAGCTCAGGACTGTCCAGAGTTTCTGATCCAACTCACCCAGGTGCGCGATGTCCTCACCCGACGTGATGTTGACCCGGACCACCCCGCCGAGGGAGCAATAGGTCCAGGGATAACCGTTCGTCTGTTTCTTTGCCATATTGGATTGTGGTTATTAAATATCGGTATCTACAAATATACGAAAAAAGTGAGATTGTTTGTATATTTGTAAACTGACACGCCGATTGAACGATATGGGGAACTCGAAATCATTTTCTAACGTTGGTCTGTTTTGTGAGGTATTTCCACCCGTCTGGGACGGCGTGGCCGTGTGCATGCTGAACTACGCAGACTGGCTGCAGAAAAAGGTTGGCGACGTGACCGTCGTGACGCCCCGCGTCCCGGGAACGGACTACGGCGCCCTCGACTACCAGGTGCTCGACTATCTGTCCTTTCCGGTCCCCACGAGGCGGCCGTACGTTACCGGCCTGGCCGGAATCGATCCTGCCTTCCACGCGAAAATCAAGAAAACGCAGTTCAGGATCCTTCACGCACACGCCCCGTTCTCCGCCGGCCATGCCGCACTCCGCGTCGCCCGCCGGCAGGGAATCCCCCTCGTGGCCACCTTCCACTCCAAATTTCGCGACGACTTCTCCAAAGTGTTGCCGAAACCCATTGTCGACAGGGTGATTGCCTCGATTGTCAGATTCTTTGAGCAAGCCGACCTGGTCTGGGTGCCGCAGGAATCCGCCATCGAAGTGCTCCGCGAATATGGCTACAAGGGCCACGTTGAGGTCATGCAGAACGGGACCGACCTCGTGGCGGATCGTCCGGAGACCTTCTTCGACGAAGCCCGCCAGCGGCTGGGCGTCGCCCCCGGAGAGTTCGTGATGCTTTTCGTGGGACAGCATGTATGGCAGAAGAACCCGCAGCTGACCATAGAAGCCCTGTCCAGGCTGGAGGACGTGCCGTTCCGCATGTTCTTCGTGGGCACCGGCTATGCCGCCGAGGGGATGAAGGCCATGGTCCATAAGAAGGGCCTGGACAGCAAGGTAACCTTTGTCGGTCCCGTTGCCGGACGCGAAAAGATCGTCGATTATTACGCAGCCGCCGACCTGTTCGTCTTCCCTTCTTTGTATGATACGGCGGGCCTTGTCGTACAGGAGGCCGCCGCGCTCGGCACCCCCTCCGTGATGGCACGCGGAGCAACGGCCGCCACCTCCATCACGGAAGGCGAAAACGGCTTCCTGACGGACAATGATCCGGACAAAATGGCGCAGCTGCTGCGCGAGCTGATCCAGGATCCCGAACGCGTGCACCGCGTGGGCACCCGGGCATCCAAGACCCTTGTCCGCTCCTGGGAGGACTGTTTGGAAGAGGTGATCGACCGCTACAACGTCCTGCTGAAGAGCCGCGGGCTGAAGCCGCTCGACCGGCTGGCATAAAACAATATACGGATTGCTATGAATAAGGTAACAGCATTTCTCAGATCCTTGGTCAGCATGCGCGATCATGTGGACCTGGAAGTCGCCTCAGTGAACATCCGCAGCAATATTTACTTCCGCGGACCGAATGTCTTCATTCTCGCCTGCGCGATCGTCATCGCCTCGGTGGGCCTGAACCTCAACTCCATTCCGGTCATCATTGGTGCGATGCTCATCTCCCCGGTGATGGGACCGATCCTCGGATTCGGCCTCGGCCTGGGCACCAACGACACCGCACTGGTGAAGGACTCCCTCAAGAATTTCCTCGTGATGGTGCTGATCAGCATCCTGTCCTCCACCCTCTTCTACCTGCTTTCTCCGCTCCAGCTGGAGCATCAGACAGAGCTGCTGGCCCGTACCAACCCGACCCTGTACGACGTGTTCATCGCCCTGTTCGGCGGATTCGCCGGCATCCTGGAGAACTCGCGCAAGGAAAAAGGCGGCACCGTGATCCCGGGCGTTGCCATCGCCACCGCCCTGATGCCGCCGCTGTGTACGGTCGGCTACGGCATCGCACACCTGGAATGGCGCTTCATCGTCGGCGCGTTCTATCTCTTCATCATCAATACGGTCTTTATCTCGCTGGCCACCTTCGTGACCGTCAAATACCTGCACTTCCCCAGCCCCCACGGCAAAGAGGAAGCGATACGCAAGCGCAGCGCCCGCTGGATCGCGGTCATCATGGTGCTGATGCTCGTGCCCAGCGTATGGTCCGCCGTCCAGATGATCCAGGACAACAATTTCGCCATCAGCGCCCAGCGGCTCGTACACGACAACACGAACCTGGGCAAGAGCTATATCTATGACTACCGCACCGACGTGGAGGTCAATCCGCCCACGCTGGAGCTTTTCCTCGCCGGCGAGAAGATGGACGCGGCCACCCGCGAGCGGCTGTTCCTCGATGCGGAACAGTCCGGCATCACCCGCGGCCAGATCATCATCCGCGAGGACGCCGCCTTCCAGAATGAAATTATGACCGAATCCGAGATCATCCGCAACATGATCGATTCCCATGACCGGGAGGTGGAGCAACTGCAAGGTCAGGTGGATTCGCTCTCCACGTCCATCGAATTCTTCAAAGCCCAGCAGCTCCCGTCCGTCCTCATCACCCGTGAGATCGCGGCGCAATACGCCGGCGTGGAGGAAGTCACCCTCACCCGCGGCGAACGTGTCCAGGCCGAGAATGGCAAGAGCGACGCGGCCATCGTGGCCATCGTCCGCACGGAGACCGGGCTCAAGGAAGCCGAGCGCGAGCGCATCGAGCAATGGCTCCGCGTCCGTCTCGGCGTGAACGACGTCACCGTCATCGTCAAGAAGTAGAGATTCGCCGATCGGAGCCGGCGAATGACGAACAAGGCCCGGAAAATTTCCGGGCCTTTATTCTATATCGAGCCTTCAGCAGGCTGCGGCTTCGGAGCGAAGCGACGCAGGGGGTTCGGGGGGAACGCCCCCCGACATCGAGCCTTCAGCAGGCTGCGGCTACGCAGCCTGCTTGATCGCGGACTGAGCCGCAGCGAGACGCGCGATAGGCACGCGGAACGGAGAGCAGCTGACGTAGTCGACACCGATCTTGTTGAAGAACGCGATGGAGTCGGGATCGCCGCCATGCTCGCCGCAGACGCCGCACTTCAGTTCCGGACGACGGGCGCGACCGCCCTGGATACCGATCTCGACCAGCTTTCCGACAGCCTTGGTGTCGATGGTCTGGAACGGATCGTTGTCGAGGATCTTGTGGCCGAGGTAGTTGCCCATGAAGGTACCCACATCGTCACGGGAGAAACCGAAGGTCATCTGGGTAAGGTCGTTGGTACCGAAGGAGAAGAACTCGGCGGTACGGGCCATGCGGTCACCGGTCAGAGCGGCACGCGGGATCTCGATCATCGTACCGAACTTGTACGGGATGATCATCTCGTTGTGCACCTCGACCTCAGCCTTGATACGCTCGCAGATGGCGCGCTGGAAGCCCAGCTCTCGGGCGGACACCGTGACCGGGATCATGATCTCCGGCTGCGGATGGAAACCCTCGCGGGTCAGTTCCGCCACGGCGCTGAAGATGGCGCGGTACTGCGTCTCGGCGATGAGCGGGTAGGCCACGTGCAGACGCACGCCGCGCAGACCCATCATCGGGTTGACCTCGTGGAGGCTCTCACCGCGGCGGGTCACCTCGGCGGCGCTGATACCCAGCTCCTTGGCGACCTCGGCGGTCTTCTCCTTAGTGGTCGGAACGAACTCATGGAGAGGCGGGTCGAGCAGACGGAACACCACCGGCTTGCCGTCCATCACCTTGAGGGTGCTCTTGACGGAAGCCTTGATGAACGGCTCCAGCTCGGCAAGCGCGTCCTTGCGCTCACGGTCGGTGGTGCAGAGGATCATCTTGCGCAGCTTGGCGAGCGGGGTCTCGGAATTCTTGCCGTAGAACATGTGCTCGATACGGAAGAGGCCGATGCCTTCAGCACCGAAGTCGAGGGCCTTCTGGGCATCCTCCGGGGTGTCGGCGTTGGTGCGCACACCCAGACGGCGGTACTTGTCCACGATGGTCATGAACTTGATGAAGGTCGGGTTCTCGCTGGCGTCCATCATCTCGATCTTCTTGGAATACACGTTGCCCTTGGCACCGTTGAGGGAGATCCAGTCGCCTTCCTTGTACACCTTCTTGTCGCCGGCGAAGGTAAGGGTCTTGGCCTCGAGGTTGATCTTCATGGCCTCGCAGCCCACGATGCAGCACTTGCCCCAGCCGCGCGCCACGAGGGCGGCGTGCGAGGTCATACCACCGCGCATCGTAAGGATACCGGCGGAAGCGCGCATGCCCTGGATGTCCTCCGGAGAGGTCTCCTCGCGGACGAGGATGGTCTTCTTGCCGGCAGCGGCGGCCTCCATGGCAGCCTCGGAGGTGAAGACGATGGTACCCACGGCTCCACCCGGAGAAGCGGGCAGACCCTTGGCCACCACCTTGGCCTCCTTCTCGGAGGTCGGGTTCAGGATCGGGTGCAGGACCTCGTCCAGCTGGGACGGGGAGACGCGCATCACGGCGGTCTTCTCATCGATCATGCCCTCTTCGAGCATGTCCATGGCCATCTGCAGGGCGGCCAGGCCGGTGCGCTTGCCGATACGGCACTGGAGCATCCAGAGGACACCCTCCTGGATCGTGAACTCGATGTCCTGCATGTCGTGGAAGTGGGTCTCCAGACGCTTGCGGATGTCGTCGAGCTCCTTGTAAACCTTCGGCATCGCCTTTTCAAGCGATTCGAGGTCGCGGTTATGATCGTTCTTGGTGGCTTCGTTGAGCGGGTTCGGGGTGCGGATACCCGCGACCACGTCTTCGCCCTGGGCGTTGATCAGCCACTCGCCGTAGAAACGGTTGTCGCCGTTGGCCGGATTGCGGGAGAAGGCGACGCCGGTGGCGGAGGTGTTGCCCATGTTGCCGAACACCATGGACTGGACGTTCACGGCCGTACCCCAGTCATCGGGAATCTTCTCGATGCGGCGGTACGCGATGGCGCGCTTGCCGTTCCAGGACTTGAAGACGCCACCGATGGAGCCCCAAAGCTGGTCCTGGGCGGTGTCGGGGAACTCGACGCCGAGCACTTCCTTGACCTTCTTCTTGAATTTCTCGCAGAGGTCCTTCAGTTCATCGGCGGTGATATCGGTATCGGAGGCATAACCCTTCTTCTCCTTCAGGTCGGCCATCATGCGGTCCAGCTGCTGGCGGATACCCTGGCCGTCGGCGGGCTCGATGCCCTCGGCCTTCTCCATCACGACGTCGGAATACATCATGATGAGACGACGGTAAGCGTCATAGACGAAACGCGGGTTGCCGGTCTTCTTGATCATGCCAGGAATCGTGGCGGAGCACAGACCGATGTTCAGGATGGTATCCATCATACCCGGCATGGAGCTGCGGGCGCCGGAGCGGCAGCTCACGAGGAGCGGGTCGTTGGGATCGCCGAATTTCTTGCCCATGAGGGCTTCCGTGGCGTTGAGAGCACCGCGGACCTCCATCTTGAGCTCCTCGGTGTAGCCGCCGCCGAGCTGATAGTATTCGGCGCAGCATTCAGTCGTAATGGTAAAACCGGCGGGCACCGGCATGCCGAGCTTGCTCATCTCGGCCAGGTTGGCTCCCTTTCCACCCAGGAGCTCACGCATGGTCCCGTCACCTTCGGCGGTCTTGCCGCCAAAGCGATAGACACGTTTCTTAATTTCGAACATAAAGTATGGTTTAGTTTTATTCCTTTACAAAACAGACCGCGAATTTACGATTATTTTCTCATTATAACAACTTTGCGGCTAATTCGGAAAGTTCGCTCCTTTCTCCCTTGCGCAGGTAGACGTGCTGGAAGAGCGCCTGGCCGTACATTTTCTCGCCCAGATGCGACAGGCCGTTGGACCATTGGTCCAGGTAGGGCTGGTCGATCTGGAAAATGTCGCCGGTGAAGACCATCTTGGTCCCTTCGCCCGCCCGCGTGATGATAGTCTTCATTTCGTGCGGAGTCAGGTTCTGCGCCTCGTCGATGATGAAGTAGCAGCGTCCGAGGCTCCGGCCGCGGATGTACGCGAGCGGCTCGATGATCAGTTTATCCTGGGTGAGCATGGCGTCGATGCGCTGCGCTTCCTTCGACGTGGGCCGGAACTGGCTCTTTATCACGTTCAGGTTGTCGAACAGCGGCTGCAGGAAGGGACTCATCTTCTGCTTCTGGTCGCCCGGCAGGAAGCCCAGATCCTGGTTGCCGAGAATCACCGTGGGCCGGGAGAGGTAGATCTGCTCATAATCCTTCTCCTGCTCCAAAGCGGCCGCAAGCGCCAGCAGGGTCTTGCCCGTGCCCGCGCCGCCCGTCAGCGACACCAGCTCCACCTTCGGATTCAGCAGGGCGTCGATGGCGAACTTCTGCTCTTCGTTGCGGGGCCGGATGCCATAGGCTTCCTGCCCTTTGACCAGCACGATACGGTCGCGCGAAGCGTCGTAGCGGGCGCACACAATCTCATCCCGGTCGCTGTCCCAGCGGAATTTGAACATCTGGTTGGGCCGGGGCTGCACCTTCAGGATGCGCCGCCATTCGATGGCCGTTTCCGGTCCGTAGGCCAGTTCCTGCAGGAGGCTGTTCTCCAGCGCCAGCGTCTGGATTTCGCGCTGCGCCTCCTCGATCCGCTCGTCCTGGATATGGTCGGTCAGGTAGTCCTGGACCGCCATGCCGATGGCCTTGGCCTTCATCCGGAGATTGATGTCCTTGGTCACCAGCGCCACGAAGGTCCCGGGATGGTGGTCCCGCACCCACATGGCCGTCGCTAGGATCCTGTGGTCCGGAATGTCGTCCGTGAAGAATCCGGCGTACTCGCCTTCGAAGGGATGGTTCGGCTCGACTTTGATGCGGCCGAGATCGCGGCCGATCGGCAGACCGTCCGATCCGAAATTCTTGCCGTTCGTGATCCGGTCCAGGTCGCGCATAAAGCCGCGGGCGTTGTAAGAGAGGGCATCCGTACCTTTCTTGAACTTGTCGACCTCCTCGATCACGGCGACCGGGATCACGAGGTCGTTGTCCCGGAATTTCCGGATGGCCTTGTGGTCGTGCAGGATCACGTTGGTGTCCAACACGAAAATCTTAGGTTTTCCCATATATTATGTGGTTCAATCCTCCCCCTCAGCATTATGCATCAGGGATTCCAATATTGTCTGTATACCGGACTTGGCCGAAGCCTTGACGCGGATCTCCGACGACCCGGGGACCGGATGGCCCAGCGGGAAGAAGGCGACGTCCTGCAGCAGCAGCTCGGCGTCCAGGTAATCAAAATCAGCATCCTGTATCTGGATCACGACGCCCGGCACCTCGGCGAAGAGAATGCGCAGGACGTCCTGCTCCTGGTAGGCGCGCATCACGTCGGACACGTCCACCCCGAGTCCCGCTTCGCCGGACATCTGCCGGATGGCCTTCAGCAGGCCGCCTTCGCCCACCGTGGCGCCGGACAGCAGGATGCCGTCCTCGACCAGCTCCCGCACGACTTCGAAGCAGTCCATGAAATAATCGGCGTCCGTGATCTGCGGGCTGGCGCCGCCTCCCACATCGAGAATCTGCGCGAACAGCGAGCCGCCCAGGCGGAATTCGGACGTGTCGAAGGGGATGTAGACCACCCAGCTCTGCGGGTCAGGGGCCAGCGTGGCGGGGCAGGAGCGGCGAGCGCCGAGCTGCGGGTGCTCCGAGCGGAAGGGTTCGCTGACGAAGCCGAAATCCTCTTCATCCGCGTCGCGGGCAATGCGGGCGCGCAGGGTAAGATCCGAAGGGCCCGTCGTCCGGGTGTAGCGGTACGCGCTGAATTTTACTCCAAGGGCATCGACATAATCCGCCGCGGCGCGGACAGAATCGTAGAAGGCCGCCCGTGCGCCGACCGGCGCTTCGTTCCAGCGCCAGGAGGCGTCGAGCCGCAGGTCGCCGAGGCGGAAACGGCCGGTGCGCCAAAGCGTGTCGATGAGGGCCGATGCCAGGCGGACGCGGGTGTAGGCGTCGGCCGCCGTGGCCGGTACCAGCTTCTGCGTCGAGCATACGGCATCCAGGTAGGCGTCGATGCAGCCGGGATCGAGTGCCGGCACCCGGCACACCGGATCCAGGGTCTCGTCCACCACACGCGTCTCCACCGGGGCGGTCAGGGTGTGCCGTCCCTCGGACTCGGTCACGGCATCGAGCAGCTGTGCAGGGGTGTATTCTTCCTGCACTCCGTCGATGACGTAGATCGCATGCAACGCTGTCGATTTTTCGGCCATTGCGGAATAAAAACGTGTAAATTTAACTAAATTTGGATTCAGTTGCAACTATGATTTATACCGAGGACGCCTACAACCGCCTGCTGGCGGATCTTTATACCCGTCATCCGAGCGTACAGAACACCGGTTTCACCACCGGCGCCTACAAGCCTGGACTCGCCGGAATGGAGCGCTTCGACGCCGCCCTGGGCCATCCTGCGCGGCAATTCCGCTCCATCCACGTGGCCGGGACCAACGGCAAGGGATCGGTCTGCTCCATGCTTGCCGCCGCCCTGTCCGCCGCCGGGCTGCGCGTGGGCCTGTACACCTCGCCGCACCTGGTGGATTTCCGCGAGCGGATCAAACTCGTGGAGCCCGGCGGCTGGTCGATGATTCCGCGCGAGGAAGTGTTCGCTTTCCTGACGGAGCAGGACTTCGAAGGACTGTCTTTCTTCGAGATTACGACCGGCCTGGCTTTCTGGTGGTTCGCCCGCCAGGAAGTCGATATTGCCGTGATCGAGGTCGGCCTGGGCGGCCGTCTGGACAGTACCAACATACTCACGCCCGAATTGGCCGTCGTGACCAGCATCGGCCTGGACCATTGTGCCTTGCTGGGCAATACGCGCGGCGCCATCGCGGCCGAGAAGGCCGGCATCTTCAAGCCCGGCGTCCCCGCCCTCTGCGGCGAACGGGACGACGAGACGGCTCCCGTTTTCGAAGCCCGCGCCAGCGTCGTTCCCTGTCCGCTTTTCTACGCGGAAGACTTCGACGTGGAGCTCTTCGACACCGACCTGACCGGTCCCTGCCAGGGCGCCAACCTCCGCACCGCCCTCGCCGCCCTCCAACTGCTCGGCATTGATCCCGACCGGGACGCCCTGGCGCACACCGCCGCCCGTACCGGGCTGCGCGGCCGCTGGGAACGCCTGTGCAATGACCCCGAAGTCATCTGCGACATCGGTCACAATCCCCCGGCGCTCGCCATCAATTTCCGCCGCCTGCGCGAAACCGGCCGCCCGCTGCTGATCGTGTTCGGCATCATGGCCGACAAGGACCTTGCCGGCGTCCGCCCGCTGATGCCGCCGGACGCGCACTATTTTCTCGTGGCGCCGAAAGGCGACCGGGCGCTGCCCGCCGATGTGCTCGAATCGCGCCTGCAGGGCCTTTCCTGCACGGTTTGCGGGGATGTGCAGGCCGGCGTCAGGCAGGCGCTCGAGGCCGCTTCCCGCACACCCGGGTGCATTCTTTACATCGGTGGCAGCAATTTTGTTGTAGCAGAAGCCGTCGAACTGTTCGACTCCAGATAATGTACGCCTTATGAAAGCGATCAAATTACTGACACTAGCACTTTTGACTCTGATGAATCTTCCCTTCTCCGCCTGCGCCAAGGACGACCGCGGGCACACCCTGACCAAACTGTGGGCCGAATACGACAAGGCCGTGAATGACGACCGGCCGAAGGACCAGGCCGAAATCCTCGAACGCATCAAGAAAGAAGCCGCCGCGCAGCATCTCGCCTGGGATTATTATGACGCCTGCTGGAAATACGTGGACGCCCGCAGTTCCTCCAACTGGAAGCTGCGCGACGAGCTCCGCATACAGGCCAACAACGACATCGAGCAGAACGGCGAGCCCGTTGCAGTGTTCTTCAACCGCCGGGGCAGCTATGGCGCCGACGAGCTGCTGCGCTATGTCACGGAGAAGAAAGAGCAGCTGCTGAAGTCGAACAACCCGGAGTTCTACGGGAACGACGGCGACGCCACCGGCTTCGTCTTCTCCCCGGCCCTGCTGCCGAAGATCGCCAACGACTACGAATACGCCCTCTGGAGCCTGCTCCACAACGGCAAAAGCGAGGCCGTCCGCAAAACCGTAGAGGAGTACTTCGCCGGGCGCTATCCCTTCGACGCTTTCATAGAATACCACCTCATCCGGCGGAGCGACAAGAGCGAGAACGCCATCCAGCAGGACATGGAGGCCTACGTGGAGGAACATGCCGGCCAGGCCGTCTCCATGCTCGGCCGGGACTACCTGCTGCGCCGCCGCAGCAACCTGCTCCGCTACGACGAGACCAAATCGGAGGAATACCGCCGGCTGGCCCAGGACTGCCAGACCTTTATCAACGACCGCAAGAAATTCTCGGGCGACGAGCGGGCCATCGCCGACTGCGCGTCCGAGGCTGACAACATCCTGGAGAACCTGACCTCCCAGGAGATTTCCCTCAACGTCGAAAAGGGCGTAGCAACCTTCCTGACACGCAACATTCCGTCCGTCAAGGTACGCGTCCTGGACGGAAAACGGGAAGTCTGGAGCACCACGGTGGAGAATACGGCCCAGCGTTTCTATGTCCGGGACACCCTCACGCTCAAACTCCCCGACCTGGATGACAAGACCTACACCCTGAAGTGCACGGGCGGCAAGGCGGAAACGGAGAGCAGCTACCGCAAATACACCCTCTCCATCGCCACCAAGCGCGACCTCGACGGCTACGGCGTCTATGTGGCCGACTACATCACGGGCGAGCCCGTCCAGCGCTGCGACCTCTTCCTGTACAACGAAGACGGCAAGCAGGTGGACCAGCTCACGGGGCTGCAGCTCGACGGCTTCACCTACCTTCCGGAATCCTTCACCCGCCGCCTTGACGACGACCACTGGGGCTTTGAGATCCAGGCCGTCGCCCAGCTCGACGGACGCCGCCGCGCCTCGCCGCGCCACGATTTCAATTACGAGATGCGGGAAACCGCCGACGAACGGAATCCGGGCAACCAGCACGGCATGATCATCACGGACCGCAGTGCCTTCAACCCCGACGAGACGGTGCACTACAAGGTCCTCCTGTATGAAGGAACCTACGAATTCGCCACCCGTCCGGCGGGCGTCAAGCTCCACGCCACGCTCACCGACCCGAGCGGCAAGCAAATCGGGGAAGAAGATCTGACTACCAACGATTTCGGCACGGCCGCAGGCGCTTTCGTCCTCAAAAAGGGCGAGCGCGGCGGCATGTACCGCATCACGGTCAGCGAAGGCAATCGCACCGTCGCCTCCACGCAGGTGCGGGCGGACGAATTCGTGCTGCCCACCTTCGAACTGACGTGGAAGCCGGATAACCGCCTGTATCTCCCGCTGGACAATGTCCTCGTCGAGGGCAATGTCCGGAGCTACTCCGGCCATAACCTCGGCACCGCCAAGGCGACCTTCACCGTCATGGACAGGCAGGACGTCCTGGAGGAAGGCGAGCTCAAGCTCACCCCCTCCGGCGATTTCAGCATTCGCTTCAAAGCGCCGGACTCCGACTACTACAGCCGCAGCGTCGTGGTTACCGTCCGCGTGACGGACGCCACGGGCGAGACGCTGGAGTTCCGCCAGACCGTCGAGGTATCCACCCACCTGCCGATCCAGGCGACCGTCGTGAACCGCGTCTCCGGCCGCTTCGAGAGCACCGGAAGATACTCCGGCGGCTCCATCATCGGAGAGAACACGGCGCAGGTCAACTTCCGTCTCGGCTATAGCAGCAGGCCGCTCTCCCACCCGAATCTCAAGATTAGCTATACGGTTGCGCGCGACGGCAAAGTCATCCTTTCCGGCACCGCCCCCAACGGGGAAATCACGCCGCTCGACCTGAGCGGATACCCTTCCGGCCTCTATGAGATCAAGGCCGTGGCCACGGCCGTCAGCGATGCCGGCAGGACCTTCGAAGACCAGAACACCTACGAAATCGTCAAGGCCGCCGACAGCGACAAGGCCCTCGACATGGATGTCCGATGCTTCTTCAAGGAGATCAAAGACGAGAACGGTATCGCCCTGCAGGTCGGCGCCACCACAGGTCCGGCCTGGGTGGTCGTAGAGCTCTACGGCGACGGCAACCGTCTGCTGGAGAAGCGTATCGTCCCCCTGCGCGGCGAGCGCGGCAAGGAGGGTTCCCTGCAGGTCATCCGCTTCGAGCGCAAGGCCGAATACCCCGAGAACCTGACCCTGATGGTGTTCTGGTTCCGCGACGAGCGTTCCTATACTTACAGCGTCAGCTCCTACAAGCCCAAGCGGGCCGTCGCCCTGCCGCTGAGCTTCACCCGCTTCCTGGACACTACCGCCCCGCACCACGACTACAGCTTCACCATCCGCACCGCGGAGGGCACGGAGGTCGCCGCCACCATCTTCGACAAGAGCACGGAGACCATACAGCGCAATGTCTGGAGCAGCGTCACCCCTGCTCTCCGGCACCTGCCGAGCGTGGATTACCGCCGTACGGTCGGCGAAGACGAATCCTATGCCTTCGATAACCAAAGGACGTTCGGAGCCGGACGCGGACGCGTCATGGCCAAGGCGGCCGGAGTTGCTGCCGACGGAATGATCCTGGAAGAAGCGATGGCCATGAACGCGGCGGTCGAAGAGGCCCCTATGATGATGGATGAAGTCATGCAGGAAGAGGCGGAACCGGAAGTGTCTGTCCGCGAGAATTTCGCAAACACGATCGCCTGGGAGCCGTTCCTGCGTTCCGACAAGGACGGCGTGGTGACCTTCAACTTCACCACCGCCGACAAGCTTTCCACCTATTATGTGCAGCTATTCGCGCACGACAAGGCCTTCCACAACACCACGCTCCGCCAGGAGATGGTCGTGACCCTGCCGGTCAAGGTGGCCGTCGTGCAGCCGCAATACCTTTATGAAGGCGACCGCTACGTGGCCCGCGTGACCGTGTCCAACAGCAAGGGCAAGCCCGTCGCCGGACGCATCTCCGTCAAGTTCCTGAACGGCAAGGATTACAAGACCGCACCCGCCGTCGCCGACAAGAGTTCGCACGTCAGCGTCCCGGCCTACGGCACGGTCGACTTCAACTGCGAGATCTCCGCGCCGAAGCTGCAGAACCTCGGCATGCTGGTCAGCTTCACCGCCGACAATGCCGACTTCGGCTCCGACGCCGTGTTCGTCGTGATGCCGGTCTCACCGGCCATGCAGACGATTACCGAGGCCCACTCCGCCCTGCTGCTCGCTGGCATGGACCGCAATGCGCTCCTCGCCGAACTGCGCAGGCAGTTCGTGAATGTATCGGGCGTGGAGACCTCCCTGCGTGAGATTTCCATCCTGGGCATGCTCCAGGAGGCCATCCCCGAGAAGAGCCTTCCGACCAGCGAGAACCTGCTCGACCAGTCCGAGTCGCTCTACGCCAACTTCCTCATCGACCGGCTGCCCGGCTCCAAGGGATCCGCCGCCACGCCGGAACAGCGTGCCGACATGGTGAAGAAGATCCTCGCCTGCCGGAACGGAGACGGCGGATTCGGCTGGTTCAATGGTATGACTTCTTCGCCCATTCTTACCGCCACCCTGCTGGAGCGGCTCGCCGACATGGGCGACGCCTGCCCGCAGCAGCTCGCCGAGGTCATCCCCGCCGCCGTCAAGTTCATCGACCAGGCCTTCCTGGGCGACCGCGCACGCCCGATCTGGTGCGGCGGCATCAGCCTGGAACAGTACCTGCACGTCCGGGCCCTGTATCCGGAGGTCGATTTCGCCCCGAAGGGCGCCGGCCTCAAGGTCATGCGCGAATTCAAGAAGGAAGCCAAGGCCTACCTCGTGCCGGGCAAGGTGCGCGGCCTGAACGGCCGGGTCTTCGCCAAGGCCCGCCGCATGAAGACGCTGCGCGCCCTGGTCACCCGTGAGAACGGCGCCTCCCTGGCCCGCGCCTGGGGCATTTCCTTCTTCGCCAAGAACCGCCTCGCCAAGTCGCTCGACAAGGACATCACGTCCCTGCTGCAATACGCCGAGCCGCACCGCAGCGGCGGCACCTATTATCCGAACGCCGTCATGCCCTGGCGCGGCCTGCTCGAGAGCGAGCTTTACGCCCATGCGCTCATCTGCGACCTGCTGACCGACTGCGGCCACAACGATGTCGCCGAGGGCATCCGCCTCTGGATCATGGTCCAGAAGGAGACACAGCAGTGGGAGGACGATCCCGCCTACATCCAGGCCATCGGCAGCGTGCTGCGCGGCACGGAGGAGACCCTGCAGACCAAGGTCCTCGCCCTGTCCGCCGAGACCACCCTGCCTTTCGAGAAGATCAAGGCCAGCGGCAACGGATTCACGGTTTCCCGCAGCTTCACCCGTGACGGGAAGCCGCTCCAGGACGGCGACATCCTGCATGTCGGCGACAAGATCGAGGCTACCTACAAGATCTGGAACGAGGAGAACCGCAGTTTCGTGCGCCTGACTGCCACGCGTCCCGCGGCCTTCCGCCCCGTCGACCAGCTCTCCGGCCACTACGGCTGGCGGGGCCGCCCGATCTCCATCACCGGCTGGGTGAGTTTCAGCCCGCAGGGCTACCGCACCGTGCTGGCCGACCGGACCGAGTTCTGGTTCGAAAGCTATCCCGAGGAGCACACCACAATCACGGAGGAGTACTTCGTGACCCAGGAAGGCAGCTTCCAGAGCCCCGTCCCGGTGATCGAATCCCTCTATGCCCCGCACTACCGCGCGAACGATGACGGGCATCCGGCCATCGTCGTGACGGAACAACCCGGCAAATAATGAGGAAATGTTTGATTATCGGCCTGATGGCGCTTGCCATCCTGCCGGCCTGCACGAAAGCTTCCATGAACAGACCAACGCTTACCCTGTCCTGCGTACAACCCACATCCCTGCAACCCGGGGACAGGATCGCGCTCATTTCCCCCTCTTACTCCACGCCCATGGCAAACGTGGAGGCCGCTTCGGCCATCCTCCGCGAATGGGGCTTTGAGCCGGTGGTGGGCGCCAATGTGGGGAAGGAATACCTCGGGCACTACGCAGGCACGCCCAAGGAGCGCCTCGCGGACCTCGAATGGGCCCTCAAGGATCCGTCCATCAAGGCCATCCTGTGCAACCGGGGCGGCTACGGGACCATCCAGCTGACCAACATGCTGTCGGAGCAGACCCTCAGCGCCCACCCCAAATGGCTCATCGGCTTCAGCGACATCACCACGCTGCACGCCATGGAGACCCGTGCAGGTGTGATGAGCATCCACGGCACCATGTGCTCGCTGATGGCCAAGTCCCAGGGCGTCGGCCTGTCGAACACGCTGCTGCGCGATATTCTTTACGGGGCGGTTCCCCGCTATGAGCTGCCCCCGCATCCCCTCAGCCTGCCGGGCCATGCCGCGGGCACGCTCGTCGGCGGCAACCTGTGCACCTTCACACCCATCCTGGGCACGGAGGCCGACGCCACGCTGGGCGACGACATCATTCTCTTCATCGAGGAGGTCGAGGAGGACATGAGCCACATCGACCGCCTGATCAATACGCTGATTCTCAACAGCGTGTTCGATCACTGCAAGGGTGTCGTCCTCGGGGAGTTCACCGACTGCAAGACCAACCTGGATTTCGGCAGCGTGGAGGAGATGATCTGCTCGTACCTGAAGGAGTACCGCATCCCCGTGCTTTGCGGCTTCCCGGCCGGGCACGGCGACGTGAACCTGCCGCTGCTGATGGGCGCGCCGGTCACGCTGGACGTCTCCGCTGAGGGCGCCACGTTGAGTTTCGGCCTGAACGGCCGGACGGAAACCATCTCGACGGAAGCCGCCCTGGCGGAGTTGCAGGATGACGGGGAGCCGAACGAGGAGAAGCAGTCGAAGATCGTCCGCGCCTTCAATTTCATCAAGCACTACGACGGCATCAAGCGCTAGCAGCAAGGCCGCCCGCGCGAAAGCGTTGTGGAGGGCGGAGCGGAAATTGGTTTTTCGGGCTACTGCACGAAAAATAATTTCCGGCCGCCCGCTAGGGAAGGGCGGCCGCTAGTAGCAGACGTCGCTGAGGAAGAGTGCGTTACCGGGAACCGATTCGCCGGCAAGGGAGCGGTGGGATTCGCCGGTCGGGCCGGCGAATGACGGCGGGAGGACGAGGGACTGGAAGTCGGCGACGGAGCGCTTGCCGCGGCCGACTTCGAGCAGGGTGCCGACGACGGCGCGGACCATGTTGCGGAGGAACCGGTCGGCGGCGATGCGGAAATACCAGTAGTCGTCTCCCCCTTCGCGGCCGGTCAGCTCCAGGTGCGTCGGCGTGTAGCGGTGCCAGGCGGCCTCGGTGACGGTGCAGATGGAAGTCTTGGAGTCGGCGCCGGTCTTCTCGAAACAACGGAAATCATGCTGCCCGGGCAGGGCGGCGGCGGCCTCGTTCATCGCCGCGAAATCCACTCCCGGGAAGGTGTAGAGATAGGAAAACGCCTCCACGAACGGATCCTTCACGCGGTGCAGGAAATAGGTATATTCGCGCCGGACGGCATCGAAACGCGCATGGAATTCCGGGGCCGCCGGAGCGATCTCATGAATCACCACCGAACGGGGCAGAATGGCATTTAATTTGTAGCATAATTGACGCGTGTCAAGCTCCCCGGCTGCGTCAAAATGCGCGACGTAGCCGATTGCATTGACGCCCGTATCGGTCCGGCCTGCGCCGGTCACGGCCACGGGGGCGTGCAGGAGGGTGGACAGGGCGCTTTCGAGCGCCTGCTGGACGCTCGGGGCATCGGGCTGGATCTGCCAACCGCAGAAGTCCGCGCCGTTGTACGAAAGCTTGACAAGATAGCGCATAAGCTGACTGCAAAATTAATGAATTATATGGAAAGTGTAAACATCAAGGAGCTCAACGAGCGCATCCAGCAGGAGAGCGCTTTCGTCGATCTCCTCTCGCTGGAAATGGGCAAGGTCATCGTTGGCCAGAAACACCTGGTGGAAAACCTGATGATCGCCATGCTCGCCGACGGCCACATTCTTCTCGAAGGCGTGCCGGGTCTGGCCAAGACCCTCGCCATCAGCACCCTCTCGCAGGCCGTCAACGCCAAGTTCAGCCGCATCCAGTTCACCCCGGACCTGCTGCCTGCCGACGTGACGGGCACGCTCATCTATTCCCAGAAGAAAGAAGCCTTCGAGGTGCACAAGGGTCCCGTCTTCGCCAACTTCGTGCTGGCGGACGAAATCAACCGTGCCCCGGCCAAGGTCCAGTCCGCCCTGCTCGAGGCGATGCAGGAGCGCCAGGTCACCCTCGGCGACCAGACCTACCCGCTGCCGAAGCCTTTCCTGGTGATGGCCACGCAGAACCCGATCGAGCAGGAAGGCACCTACCCCCTCCCGGAGGCCCAGGTGGACCGTTTCATGCTCAAGGTCGTGGTCGGCTACCCCAAGAAGGATGAGGAGAAGCTCATCATCCGCATGAACAACAGCGGCGATTTCCCGAAGGCCAACGCCGTCGTGAGCCCCGATGACATCGTGCGGGCCCGCGAGGTCGTGCGCGAGGTGTACATGGACGAGAAGATCGAGCGTTACATCGTGGACATCGTCTATGCCACCCGCACCCCGGAAGAATACGGACTGAAGAACCTGAAGGACCTCATTTCCTTCGGCGGATCGCCGCGTGCGAGCATCAGCCTGTCCATGGCGGCCAAGGCCTACGCCTTCATCAAGCGCCGCGGCTACGTCATCCCCGAGGACGTGCGCGCCGTGTGCCCGGAGGTGCTGCGCCACCGCATCGGCCTGACCTACGAGGCCGAAGCCGAAAACGTCACGCCTGAAGAGATTATCGAGCAGGTCATCAATGCCGTCATCGTCCCGTAATACCAGCGCGACCGAACTCCTGAAGAAAGTCAGGAAGATCGAGATCAAGACCAAGGCGCTCTCCCACCAGATCTTCGCCGGCGAGTACCATTCGGCCTTCAAGGGCCGTGGTATGGCCTTCAGCGAGGTGCGGGAGTACCAGTGGGGGGACGACGTGCGCTCGATGGACTGGAACGTGACGGCGCGCCTGCGCGCCCCGTACGTGAAA
>CADBYT010000019.1 GCA_902798975.1 uncultured Bacteroidia bacterium
CGAGTGCGCGAAGGCGTTGCGGCCCACGATGGCCTTGTTGGCCTGCACGGGCATGTTCATCAGGCTCGACACCATCCGGCTGACCGGATAGATGCGCGTGGTGTTGATGTTGGTCTGCAGGGGGATGTCGGAGTGGCTCTTGAGGATCATGGCGATCTCCTCGAGCGCGGTGTTGCCCGCACGCTCCCCTACGCCGTTGATCGTGACCTCGCACTGGCGTGCGCCGTTCAGCAGGCCGGCCATCGTGTTGGCCGTGGCCATGCCGAGATCGTTGTGGCAGTGCGTGGAAATGATGGCCTTGTCGATGCCGTCCACGTGATCTATCAGGTACTTGATCTTGGCACCGTATTCCGACGGCAGGCAGTAGCCCGTGGTGTCGGGAATGTTGACCACCGTGGCGCCCGCCTTGATGACGGACTCGACCACGCGGGCCAGGAATTCATTGTCCGTACGGCCGGCATCTTCGGCGTAGAATTCCACGTCATCGACGAACTGCCGGGCATACTGCACGGCGCGCACGGCCCGCTCCAGGATCTCCTCGCGCGTGGAGTTGAACTTGTAGCGGATGTGCGAGTCGGAGGTGCCGATGCCCGTATGGATGCGCTTGTGCTTGGCGTACTTGAGCGCTTCCACAGCCGCGTCGATATCCTTCTGCACCGCCCGGGTGAGGGCGCAGACGGTGGGCCAGGTCACGGCCTTGGAGATCTCCACGACCGAGTTGAAGTCGCCGGGACTCGAGACCGGGAAGCCGGCCTCGATGACGTCCACGCCGAGCTCCTCCAGCGCCTTGGCCACCTGGATTTTCTCCACGGTGTTGAGCTGGCAGCCGGGAACCTGTTCGCCGTCACGCAGGGTGGTGTCGAAGATATAGATCCGGTTGTTATCCATGATTTATTTGTTTTCAGGACGGAGTTCGCGGACGGCTGCGCCGGTGCGCCACAGTTCGCTGTCGCGCAGGGCCTTCAGTTCCTTCTCCAGACCCTCGCGGTAGTCCGGCTTGGAGTTGGAATCGATGGAGCGCTGGGCTTCACGGCCGCTGGCGACCTCGTTGTAGAGCTTCTCAAACACGGGTTTGGTGGCGTCGTGGAACGGGCCCATCCAGTCAAGGGCGCCGCGCTGGGCCGTGGTGGAGGTGTTGGCATACATCCAGTCCATACCCTTCTCCGCGAAGAGCGGCATCAGGGACTGGGTCAGCTCCTCGACGGTCTCGTTGAAGGCCTCCGACGGGGAATGGCCGTGCTCGCGGAGCACTTCGTACTGGGCGGAAAGGATGCCCTGGATGGCGCCCATCAGGGTGCCGCGCTCGCCCGTCAGGTCGGAGTAGACCTCACGCTTGAAGTCGGTCTCGAAGAGGTAGCCGGAGCCGATGGCGATACCGAGGGCCAGGGTGCGCTCGAGGGCGCGGCCGGTGGCGTCCTGGTAGACGGCGTAGGAAGAGTTGATGCCGCGGCCCTGCAGGAAGAGACGGCGCACGGAGGTGCCGGAGCCCTTCGGGGCCACCATGATCACGTCCACATCCTTCGGCGGGATGATGCCGGTGCGGTCGTTGAAGGTGATGCCGAAGCCGTGGGAGAAATAGAGCGCCTTGCCGGGGGTCAGGTGCTTCTTGACCACGGGCCACTGGGCGATCTGGGCGGCGTCGGAGAGCAGGTACTCGATTACGGTTGCCTTCTCGCAGGCCTCCTCGATGCTGAAGAGGGTCTTGCCGGGCACCCAGCCGTCAGCGACGGCCTTGTCGAAGGTCTTGCCAGGACGCTGGCCGACGATGACATTGATGCCGTTATCCTTGAGGTTCAGGGACTGTCCGGGGCCCTGGACACCATAGCCGATCACGGCCACAACCTCATTCTTAAGGACCTCACGGGCCTTTTCAACCGAAAATTCATCGCGGGTGACAACATTCTCGATCACGCCGCCGAAATTCATCTTTGCCATACTCTTAAGTTTTTATTGGTTTCTGTTTTGTAAATATTCTTCCATGATGCCGTGCTCGGCCGCACTCGTGGAATTGTCCGGGAAATAGAAGGCGCGCACCACCTCCACTTCCTTCTCGATGAAGCCCACCACCTGCTGCGCGGCGCGCTCGGTGGTGATGGCCCGGAAGGTGAAGTGGTGGATGCCCGGGAATTCCGACGGGAACACCGTCAGGCTTTCGATGTTGATGCCGCGGCGGGTGAAGATGTTGGAGATCGAACTCAACAGACCCACCTGGTTCTCGGAGTACACCGAGATGATATACATACTGCTATTCTCCATCGCGATACCATTCATCTTTGTTCAACAGGATCTCGTCCAGCCGGCGTCCGCCGGGGACCATCGGATAGACCATGCCCATCTCGCACACGTGTGCGTCAAGGATGTAGGCCTCGTCGGCGTCCAGCATCTCCTGCACGGCCGCGTCGAGTTCCTTGCGGTCCTCCAGGAGGCGGTAGCGGATGTGGTAGGCCTGGGCGATCAGCGAGTAATCGGGGTTCAGCAGGCGCGTCTGGGAGTAGCGCTCGCCGAAGAAGAGCTCCTGCCACTGGCGGACGTTGCCCAGCCAGTTGTTGTTCAGGATGACGATCTTGACCGCCGTCTTCTCCTGCATGATGGTGCCCAGCTCCTGGATGGTCATCTGGATGCCGCCGTCGCCCACGAAGAGGACGACCTGGCGGTCGGGAGCGCCGGTCTTGGCGCCGAAGGCCGCCGGAAGGCCGAAGCCCATGGTGCCGAGGCCGCCGGAGCTGATGAAGCTGCGCGTCTCCGCGAAACGGGAATAGCGGGCGCTCATCAGCTGGTTCTGGCCCACGTCGGTGACGATGATGGCCTTGCGGCCGGAAAGCTCAGCCACCTTGGACACCACCTCGCCCATGTTGATGGCGCCGCTGTCGGGTTTCGTCTCGATCGAAGCCACCTTGGCCTTCTCCACGGCGTCGTAGCGGCGCGCGGAGGCGGCCCACTCGTCGTGGAAGGAGAACTTGATCTTGGCTGTCAGGCGCTCCAGCACCTCGGCGGCATCGCCCAGGATGCCCACTTCCACCGGAATGATCTTGCCGATCTCAGTGCGGTCCACGTCGATGTGGATGACCTTGGCATTCGGGGCGTAGTGGGAAGGATTGCCCGTGACGCGGTCGCTGAAACGCATGCCGACCGCAATCAGCACGTCGCACTTCTGCGTCATCAGGTTGGAGGCGATGTTGCCGTGCATGCCGGCCATGCCCACGTAGTACGGGAAGTCGGACGGGAGGGCGCTCAGGCCCAGCATGGTGGAAGCCGCCGGGATGCCGCCCTTCTTCAGGAAGGCCTTCAGCTGCTCTTCCGCGTGGGAGATCACCACGCCCTGGCCGAACACCACGAAGGGACGTTCGGCGTTATCGATCAGTTCCGCCGCCGCATTCAGGGCCGCCTCGTCGGCGGGCGCCGGAAGGGCGTAGCTGCGGATGTGCGTACATTTCTCGTATTCGAACCAGCCCACACCGATCTGCGCGTCCTTGGTGAAGTCGAGCACCACGGGGCCGGGACGGCCCGTGGAAGCGATGTGGAAGGCCTTGGCGACCGCCGGAGCCACGTCTTCGGGCCGGCGGATCTGGTAGGTCCACTTGTCGATAGGGCCGGTCATGCCGACCACGTCGGTCTCCTGGAAGGCGTCGGTACCCAGGGAGGCATTGCCCACCTGGCCCGCGATCACGATAACCGGGGTGGAATCCACCATGGCGTCGGCCACGCCGGTGATCACATTGGTGGCGCCCGGACCCGAGGTCACGATCACGACACCGGGCTTGCCCGTCGCACGGGCATAGCCCTGCGCGGCATGGATGGCGCCCTGCTCGTGGCGCACCAGGATGTGCTTCAGGCGGTCCTGATAGCTGTACATCTTGTCATAGACGGTGATGATAGAACCACCCGGGTAGCCGAAGACGGTATCCACCCCCTCGGCGATGAGAGACTCCAGCAGAATCTCCGCTCCTGTCAAACGCTGTCCCATAAGCTTAGTCTTCTATGATCCGGATGGCACCCTTGTCCGCACTGCTGACCATGGCGGCGTACGCCTTCAGGCTCTTGGAAACCTCGCGCTGGCGCAGCGGCGGCGTGAAGGCCTTGCGGCCGCGCGCTTCCTCCGCCTTGCGGCGCTCTGCGAGCTCCGCGTCGCCGAGCTTTACCGCGATGCTGCGGGAAGGGATGTCGATGACGATGATATCTCCGTCGCGGACCAGGGCGATGTTGCCGCCGGACGCCGCTTCGGGTGAAATGTGTCCGATGCTCAGGCCGGAGGTACCGCCGCTGAAACGGCCGTCCGTCAGCAGGGCGCACTCCTTGCCCAGGTGCATCGATTTGATATACGAAGTCGGATACAGCATCTCCTGCATGCCGGGGCCGCCCTTGGGGCCCTCGTAGGTGATCACGACCACGTCGCCGCTGCCCACCTTGCCGCCGAGGATGCCCTCACAGGCCGCCTCCTGGGAGTCGAACACGCGGGCCGGGCCCTCGAAATGGAAGATGCTCTCGTCCACGCCGGCCGTCTTGACGATGCAGCCGTCCCGGGCGATGTTGCCGAAGAGCACGGCCAGGCCGCCGTCCTTGGTGTAGGCATGCGCCACATCGCGGATGCAGCCCTCTGCGCGGTCGGTGTCGAAGCTGTCATAATACATTTTCTGCGAGCCGAGCTCGATGTTGAAACGGCCGCAGGGCGCCACGCGATAAGTCTTGCGCGCCTCTTCCGTGCAGTTCGGGGAGAGGATGCACCACTTGTCGATCTCTTCGGCGAGGGTCAGGCCGTCCACGCGCTTGAGCGTCGTGTCCACGAGACCCGCGGCGGCCAGTTCGGCCATGATGGCCACGATGCCGCCCGCACGGCCCACATCCTGGATATGGTACTTCGCCGTGTTCGGGGCCACCTTGCAGATGCAGGGCACCTTGCGGGAAAGGGCGTCGATGTCCGCCATCTTGAAATCGGCTCCCGCCTCGGCCGCCACGGCCAGAAGGTGCAGCACCGTGTTGGTCGAGCCGCCCATGGCGATGTCGAGCGTCATGGCGTTCAGGAACGCGGCGCGCGAGGCGATGCTGCGGGGCAGCACGGACTCGTCGCCGTCTTTATAATACTTGTAGGTATTCTCTACAATCTGGCGCGCCGCCTTGCGGAAAAGCTCCGCGCGCATGGCGTGCGTGGCCAGGATGGTGCCGTTGCCGGGCAGGGCCAGGCCGATGGCCTCGGAGAGGCAGTTCATCGAGTTGGCCGTGAACATGCCGGAGCAGCTGCCGCAGGTCGGGCAGGCGTGCGCTTCGATCTCCGCCACCTGGGCGTCGCTCACGGACGGGTCGGCGGACTTGATCATCGCGTCGATGAGGTCAAGCCTGCTCTCCCCCAGCACGCCGGCCTCCATCGGGCCGCCGGACACGAAGATGGTCGGAATGTTGAGCCGCATGGCGGCGAGCATCATACCCGGGGTGATCTTGTCGCAGTTGCTGATGCACACGAGCGCATCCGCCTTGTGCGCGTTGACCATATATTCTACGCTGTCGGCGATGATGTCGCGGGACGGAAGGGAATACAACATGCCGTCGTGGCCCATGGCAATGCCATCGTCCACGGCGATCGTATCGAATTCAGCCGCAAAACAGCCCAGTTTTTCAATTTCAGCTTTTACGATCTGGCCTGCATCGTGCAGATGGGTGTGTCCGGGAACGAACTGGGTAAAGGAATTGGCGATCGCGATGACCGGCTTGCCGAACTGGCTGCGCTTCATCCCGTCCGCCATCCAGAGCGCACGAGCCCCGGCCATCCTGCGGCCTTCGAAGGTTACACTACTACGATATTTCATGACTAACAGCGGGGTACAATACCCCCTTACCTGTGGCGAATCTCGGGATTTTTTGCGGAAAAAGCAAGGAAAGTGCAAAATATTTATTAAAATTTTGAAAAATTGCCAAAAAATGCTTTACTTTGGAGTAACAAACGCGTTAGTTAGTCATGAAAATCCTGAAATTCGGCGGTTCTTCGGTGGGCACACCGGAGAGCATCCTCAGAGTCAAAGAGATTGTAAGTTCCCGTCAGGAACCCTCCATCGTCGTAGTTTCCGCCCTGGGTGGCGTCACGGACCAGCTGATCCGTGCCTCCAGGCTGGCGGAGGCGGGCGACGTCGCCTTCCGCGACGAGGTCGCGCAGCTGCGCGCCCGGCATCACACGGTGTGTGAGGCCGTCGTGCCCGCCGCCGGCGTCCGCGCCGTCGAAGCCGAGATGGATGCCCTGCTGGACCAGCTGGAGCGCATCTGCGAGGGCATTTACCTGCTGCACGTCCTTCCTCCGAAGACCGCGCACGAGGTGATGAGCTTCGGCGAAAGGCTTTCTTCGCGCATCGTCACCGCGACCCTCCCCTGCGCCCTGCGCTACGACGCCGTGGACTTCATCAAAACCCGCCACCACGGCCACAGGGACGAGGTGGACACGGGCCTTACTTACGATCTGATACAACAGGCTTTCAAGGGCTGGAGCGCGGCCGGTGCCACGGCCGTCGTGCCCGGATTCATCGCCTCAGACGCCGCCAGCGGCGATATTACGACCCTGGGACGCGGCGGATCCGACTACACCGCCAGCCTGATCGCCGCCGCGCTTGACGCGGAACTGCTTGAGATCTGGACCGATGTGGACGGCTTCATGACGGCCGATCCGCGCATCATCAAGACCTCCTACGTCATCGACGAAATGACCTACGAGGAGGCCATGGAGCTCTGCAATTTCGGAGCGAAAGTGGTCTATCCTCCTACCTTATACCCGGTTTGCGCGAAAGGGATCCCCATTCTCATCAAAAATACTTTCAATTTGAAAGCAAAGGGTACGATCATCAAGAAAAACGTTACCCCCGGAACCACTTCCATCAAAGGCATTTCATCCATCGACGACATCGCCCTGATCACCCTCTCGGGTACCTCCATGGTCGGTATCGTGGGTGTGGACAGCCGCATTTTCGCCTCGCTCGCCCAGGAACAGATCAGCGCCTTCCTCGTGAGCCAGTCGGCATCCGAAACCGGCATCTCCATCGGCGTGAGCCGCAGCGACGCCGCCCGCGCCCGCGAGGTCCTCGACGAGGCCTTCGCCCGCGAAATTGAAAGCGGCGCCATCAACCCCGTGGACATCCGCGAGGAGCTGGCCGCCGTGGCCGTGATCGGCGAGAACATGAAGCAGCACGCGGGCATCGCCGGCAAGCTCTTCACCACCCTGGGACGCAACGGCATCAGCGTGATCGCCCTGGCACAGGGCGCCGCCGAGTCCAACATCTCCTTCATCGTGGAGCGCCGCCAGCTGCGCAAATCCCTCAACGTCATCCATGACAGTTTCTTCCTGTCCGAATACCAGGAACTCAACCTCTTCCTCTGCGGCACCGGCACCGTGGGCGGCCGCCTCATCGAGCAGATCGCCCAGCAGCGCGACACGCTGATGCGCACGCGCGGCCTCAAGATCAACATTGTCGGTATCGCCCGCAGCACGCGCGCCGTCTTCGACCGCGCCGGCATCGACCTCGCCCACTGGCAGGAGCGCCTGCAGCAGGACGGAATCCCCATCGATCCGCTGCGCCTCAAGGAGGAGATCATCGGCATGAACATCTTCAATTCCGTGTTCGTGGACTGCACCGCCAGCCCGGCCGTCGCGGCCCTTTACGGCGATTTCTTCGAGCACAGCATCTCGGTGGTCGCGGCCAACAAGATCGCCGCCTCCTCCGACTACGAGAACTACCGCCGGCTCAAGGAGCTGGCACGCAAGCGCGGCGTCAAGTGGCTCTTCGAGACCAACGTGGGCGCCGGCCTGCCCATCATCGGCACGATCAACGACCTGTGCAACTCGGGCGACTCCATCCGCAAGCTGGAGGCCGTGCTGAGCGGCACGCTCAACTTCATCTTCAACACCCTGTCCGCCGACATTCCGTTCAGCGAGACCGTCCGCATGGCCAAGGAGCAGGGCTTCTCCGAGCCCGATCCGCGCATCGACCTCTCCGGCAAGGACGTCATCCGCAAACTGGTCATCCTGTCCCGCGAAGCGGGCTATGAGGTCAACCAGGAGGACGTCGAGGCCAACCTCTTCATTCCCAAGGAGTTCTTCGACTGCAGCGAAGAGGAGTTCTGGGCCAAACTCCCGACCCTCGACGCCGGTTTCGAGGAGCGTCGCCGCAAGCTCGAGGCGGAAGGCAAGCGCTGGCGCTTCGTCGCCAAGATGGAGGACGGCAAGTATTCCGTCTCCCTGCAGGCCGTCGAGAACCAGCATTCCTTCTACGTGCTGGACGGTTCCAACAACATCGTCCTGCTGACCACCGAGCGCTACAACCGCCATCCTATGCTCATCCAGGGCTACGGTGCGGGCGCGGACGTGACGGCCGCCGGCGTGTTCGCCGACATCATGAGCATCGCAAACATCTAACGGGCAGATCATTATGAAGAAGATCAAGGTATTCGCCCCCGCTTCCATCGCCAACCTCGGCTGCGGATTCGATATCATGGGCATGGCCCTCGACGAAGTCGGGGACGTGCTCGAAATGAGCCTCGACGAAGACGGCTCCGGCATCAGCATCGTCAACGAGACCGATGTCCCGCTGCCGGAGGACATCGACCAGAACGTCATCACGCCCGTGATCCGCAAGTTCTTCGAGATGACCGGCCACAGCGGACGCGTGGAGGTGCGCGTGCTGAAGAAGATCTACCCCGGCTCCGGCATCGGCTCCAGCGCCGCATCCAGCGCCGCGGCCGCCTTCGGCATCAACGAGCTCTTCGGCGCTCCCCTCTCCGAGGAGGACGTGGTGGTCTGCGCCATGGAGGGCGAGAACCTCGCCAGCGGCGGCTACCATGCCGACAATGCGGCTCCGGCCGTGATGGGCGGCATCATCCTGATCCGCGGCTACGAACCGCTCGACGTCATCAAGCTGCCCGTCCCGGGCAATCTCTACTGCCCCGTCATCCACCCGCACCTGATGGTCTCCACCAAGGAGGCGCGCAGCATTCTCCCCAAGGAGATCCCCATGCACACCGCCATCACCCAGTGGGGCAATGTGGGCGGCCTCGTGGCCGGCCTCTGCAGCGGCAATATCGAGCTCGTGGGCCGCGCCATGCGCGACGCCGTGGCGGAGCCCTACCGCAAGGGCTTCATTCCGGGCTTCGACGAGCTGCGTGCCAAACTGCTCGGCGCCGGCGCCCTCGCCATGAACATCAGCGGCTCGGGCCCGTCCGTTTTCGCCCTGGCGAACCGCAGCGACATCGCCCAGCGCGTGGGCGCCATCATGGAGCGCCATTTCGCCCAGCAGGGCATCCTTTCTGAAACTTACGTGGTCAAGGTGTCCAACAAGGGCGCCCGCCTCATCGCCTGACGCCTATGCAATACTACAGCACCAACGGACAAGCGCCCCGCGCCAGTCTCGAGAAAGCCGTCATCCGCGGCTTGGCCGAGGACCGGGGACTCTATATGCCGGAACGCATTCCCGTGCTGCCGGACGAGTTCTACGAGAACATCCAGACGATGACCTTCCACGAGATTGCGTGCACCGTCGCCGAAGCCCTCTTCGGCGAGGACATTCCCTTGAAGGAACTGGACCGCATCGTCGAGGAAACCCTTTCCTTCGACTGCCCCGTGGTCCCCGTGACGCGCAGCATCGGCGCGCTGGAGCTCTTCCACGGTCCCACCCTCGCCTTCAAGGACGTGGGCGCGCGCTTCATGGCCCGGCTCCTGCGGCATTTCACGAAGCACTCCGACGACCCGCGCACCATCCACGTGCTCGTGGCCACTTCGGGCGACACGGGCAGCGCCGTGGCGAACGGCTTCCTCGGCGTCGAGGGCGTCCAAGTGCACGTGCTCTACCCCAAGGGCAAGGTCAGCCCCATCCAGGAATGCCAGTTCACCACCCTCGGCAAGAACATCACCGCCCTCGAGGTGGACGGCAATTTCGACGACTGCCAGGCCCTCGTCAAGAACACCTTCATGGATTCGGAGATCAACTCGAAGCTGCGCCTGACATCCGCCAACAGCATCAATGTCGCGCGGCTGCTGCCGCAGTCGTTCTATTATTTCCACGGCTACGCCCAGATGAAGCGTCTCGGTCTGGCCGGACAGCTGGTCGTGTGCGTGCCGAGCGGCAATTTCGGCAACATCTGCGCCGCCCTCTTCGCGAAGCGCATGGGCCTGCCGGTGAAGCGCTTCATCGCGGCGAACAACGCCAACGAGGTCTTCTTCGACTACCTGCAGACCGGGCAGTACATCCCGCGTCCCAGCATCCCCACCCTCGCCAACGCGATGGACGTGGGCGATCCGAGCAACGCCGCCCGCATTTTCGAGCTGTACAACAACGACTGGAATGCCATCACGGCCGACATCACGGGCTCCGTGTGCAGCGACGAGCGCATCCGCGAGGTCCTGAAGTACTGCCGCGAGAAGTACGGCTACCAGCTCGACCCGCACGGCGCCTGCGGCTTCCACGCCGTCTACCACAACCTCGGCAAGGGCGAAGCCGCCCTGCTTTGCGAAACCGCGCATCCCGCCAAATTCAAGGATACCGTCGAAGCGGCCACCGGTGCGGAAATCGAGATTCCCGCCCGTCTGGCCGCGTTCATGAAGGGCACGAAACAATCCGTCCCGATGGGCCGGGAATACTCAGATTTCAAAGATTATTTATCAAAACTTCAATAACAAACCGTCATTCCGGGCTTGACCCGGAATCTCAAAACCTTTGGTATTATGAAAGTAGCTATCGTAGGTGCAAGCGGAGCCGTGGGACAGGAGTTCCTGCGGGTCCTCGATGAACGCAATTTCCCCATGGACGAACTGGTTCTCTTCGGCTCCGAGCGGAGCGCGGGGACCAAATATACCTTCCGCGGAAAGGAATACGAAGTGAAGCTGCTCCAGCACAACGACGACTTCAAGGGCGTGGACTACGCCTTCGTGTCGGCCGGCGCCTCCACTTCCAGGGAATTCGCGGAGACCATCACCAAGTACGGCGCCGTGATGATTGACAATTCCAGCGCCTTCCGCATGGACGCCGACGTGCCCCTCGTGGTGCCTGAGTGCAACGCAGAGGACGCCCTCAACCGTCCGCGCGGCATCATCGCCAACCCGAACTGCACCACCATCATGATGGTCGTGGTGCTCAAGCCGATCGAGAAGCTTTCCCACATCACGCGCATCCACGTGGCCAGCTACCAGTCCGCCTCCGGCGCCGGTGCACAGGCCATGGCCGAGCTGCAGCAGCAGTACAAGGAGATCGTCGAGGGCAAGCCCGTGACGGTGAAGAAATTCGCCTACCAGCTGGCCTACAACGTCATTCCGCAGATCGATGTCTTCCAGGACAACGGCTACACCAAGGAGGAGATGAAGATGTTCAACGAAACCCGCAAGATCCTCCACTCCGACGTGCGCTGCAGTGCGATGTGCGTGCGCATCTCCTCGCTGCGCTCCCACTCCGAGGCCGTCTGGATCGAGACCGAGAAGCCGCTCAGCGTCGAGCAGGTGCAGGCGGCCATCGCCGCCGCCCCGGGCGTGACGCTGCAGGACGATCCGTCCACGCAGACCTACCCGATGCCGCTCTTCACCGGCGGCAAGGATGACGTCTATGTGGGCCGTGTCCGCAAGGACCTCGCCAACGACAACGGCATCACCCTGTGGCTCTCCGGCGACCAGATCAAGAAGGGCGCAGCTTTGAATGCAGTCCAAATTGCAGAGTACCTGATTTCCAAGAAATAATGGCGGAAGGAAAAGCGATTATCCTGCTGCACTGTCCTGACCAGCAGGGCATCATCACCGACGTGACGGGCTTCATCACCCGCAACCACGGCAACATCGTCTACATCGACCAGTACGTGGATACCATCGAAGGGCACCTCTTCATGCGTATCGAGTGGGAGCTCAAGGGATTCTTCATCCCGCGCGAGCACATCAAGGAAGTCGTGGACGAGTTGTTCGCCGAGCGCTACGGCATGGTGTCCAGCATCTTCTTCAGTGACGAGCGGCCGCGCATGGCCATTTTCGTGAGCAAGATGAGCCACTGCCTGTACGACCTGCTGGCCCGCTACCGGGCGGGTGAAT
Organism: uncultured Bacteroidia bacterium; assembly: GCA_902798975.1. Lineage (GTDB taxonomy): Bacteria > Bacteroidota > Bacteroidia > Bacteroidales > UBA932 > Cryptobacteroides. Next base: position 12,032 of record CADBYT010000019.1, read on the forward strand.
GGGATGTGGACATTCCCTGCATCATCAGCAACCACGAGGACCTGCGCTATGTCGCCGACCAGTTCGGCATCCCCTTCTACGTATGGAGCATCGCGCCGGACAAGTCCAACCGGGAGCAGGTGGAGCGCGAGGAAATGGAATTGCTGGAGCGCGAGCACATCAGCTTCATGGTGCTGGCCCGCTACATGCAGGTGATCAGCGACGAGATGATCGAGCGCTACCCGCACCATATCATCAACATCCACCATTCCTTCCTGCCGGCCTTCATCGGGGCGAAGCCCTATCACCAGGCCTACGAGCGCGGCGTCAAGATCATCGGTGCCACGAGCCACTACGTCACGCGCGAGCTGGACGCGGGCCCCATCATCGAGCAGGACGTGGTGCGCATCAGCCACAAGGACACGCCCGACAGCCTCGTGCTGAAGGGACGCGACCTGGAGAAGATCGTCCTCAGCCGGGCGGTCACCAAGCACATCGAGCGCAAGATCCTGACCTACAAGAACCGGACGATCGTCTTCGGTTAGCCGCTTCTGCATGGACGGGCAGCGCAAGAGCATCGAGGTCGTGGCGGCCATCATCCGCCAGGGGGACAAGATCTTTGCCACCCAGCGGGGATACGGTGACTGGAAGGACTGGTGGGAGTTCCCGGGCGGGAAAATGGAGCCCGGCGAGACGCCCGAAGCGGCGCTCACGCGCGAAATCCGGGAAGAGCTGGCCGCGGAAATCCGCATCGACAAATTCCTCTACACGGTGGACTGGGACTACCCCCAGTTCCACCTGACCATGCATTGCTACATGGCTTCCCTGCTGGGCGAATCTCTCCAGCTCATCGAGCACGAAGCCGCCCGCTGGCTCTCCCGGGAGGAGATCCACTCCGTCCGCTGGCTTCCGGCCGACGAAATCCTGCTTCCGCTGATCGCGGAAGAATTGCAACAGCAACCAAAACCATAAACGATATGAAAAAGCACTTCATCCTCCTTACCCTTTTGCTGGCAGCGCTCAGCTCCTGTTCCCTGTTTGACAATCAGGGGACGCCGAACGGTTATGTGAAACATTGCGTGCGCCTGCTGGACAGCCGCGCCCTGTATGCCGACAGCCCGGAATGGAGCGCCAAAAAGGCGGAAATCCTCGCAGCGGCGAAGGACTTCACCTCGATGGACGAGGCCCATGAAGCCGTCCGGGAGGCGGCGAAAGTCGCCGGCGGGAAGCACTCTTCCCTGACCGAACCGGTCCGGGACACGTCCTCCTACGAGGAAGCCGCGCCTGAAGTTAAACTGCTGGGGCAGAACATTCTGCACATCGTACTACCGGCCCATATGGGCGTCAAAGTCAGCGATTCGCTATACGTGTACACCGTACTGAACTTCCTGCGGGAGCATGCCGACGCCCGGGGTGTCGTGCTGGATCTCCGGGACAACCGGGGCGGCAACATGTACCCGATGATCGCAGCCGTTTCTGCCCTGATACCCGACGGGGATGTTCTCCGCTTCAAGAGCCGCACCCGTACATCCCCCGTCCCCCTCGATTACGTGACGCGCAGCCAGGGATTGTCCCAGGACGGCTTCAAGTTCCCCGCATCCACCCCCGTCGCCATCCTGACGAACGACTGGACCGCCAGCTCCGGCGAAGCCACGCTGCTCTGCTTCCGCGGCCTGGACAACGTGAGGACCTTCGGCATCCCCACGGCGGGATATGCCAGCGGCAACACGCCGTATCCGCTGGCCGACGGCTACAGTCTCGTGATCACGGAATCCTGCGACGAGGCCCGTACGGGCGAGGTGTTCTGCGACGATCCCATCGCACCGGACGTGCGGACCGAAACCCCGCTGGAAGACGCTGTCAGCTGGATTTCCGCAGTGAAGCAGTAGCCCTGTCGGGCGCTTAGACCAAACGGATAAAACTGATGGTGCGGCCGCAGGTGATGCCTTCGCGGCGCGCAGAGAAGAAGCTGGGATCGGTGTAGGAATCGATGCCGGCAATCTGGATATAGGCCTCCGGAACACCCGCTTCCTGCAGGAGCCAGCGGTTCGCCTTGAACAGGTCGAGATGGTGCCCGTCGGCCATGGGAATGCCGCTGAAGCCCGAGCGGAAGCTCCAGATCTCCTCCAGCGGGAAATTCTGCTCCTTGAAGAACTGGACGACTTCCTCCCCCACCTGGAAACTCGCCGGCCCGATGGCAGGGCCGATAGCTGCCCGGATACCCTCCGGACGGCAGCCGAAAGTCTGCTTCATGACGAACAGCACCTTCTGCGAGATGCGCTGCACCGTGCCCTTCCAGCCGGAATGCACGGCGGCGACCACGCGATGCTGCGGATCGTACATCAGGATGGGCACGCAATCCGCCGTGTGCACGCCGATGGCGCAGCCGGGCAGGGCCGTCACCAGTGCATCGTAGCCCTGCAGCTCCTCCTTGCGGGTATCCGGACGGTCCACCACGGCCACACGGAAGCCGTGGACCTGATGGGCCTGGATAACAGGACAGGGAAGCTCGGAATCCCGGCGCGTGGAGAAGGCCTCGACACCCGGACCGAGATCGTATTGCAGCAGCGTACTTTCAGTCGTCATAGCAATACAAATATACGCTTTTTTCGGCAAAATTGTCCGCCTAATCCGCCACGCGAAGCACAGAAATTCCCAGTGCGCGGCTATTTGCCTGCAGATAAGCCAGAAGCGAACGCGGCTCGACGATTACCTTCTTCGCAGACGTGGACGCATGGATGAATCCGAGCGGCGCGCCGGGTTTCTCGCGGTACGCGATCACGACGTGGGAATAGTCCAGGCCGTCGATCGAGGTGGCCAGGCAGAGGATGTCACCGCTCTGGATGCGGTCCTCCACGGCGGCGAGTTTATCCTTCGGGATATACCAGCGGGACAGTCCGTTCACGCGTTCTTCCATGGCCCGGATCTGCCGGAGATTCTCTTTCGCGTAGGAAGACTCCCCTTTCAGCGGGGCGTAGCTGTCCGGATGCGCAGACATGTAGTTGATCGGGCGCGTGTCCGGCACGCCGCCCAGTTCTTCCGTCATATCCCGGAAGAAGCCGTTCCGCTCGCCTTGGCGGATCCATTCCGTCGTGTAATGCAGCCGGGAGGCATATCCATCCACCACGCCCCCGCGGTAGCGCGTCTGCCGGAGCGTGCGCGCCAGGTCCTCGAAGGTCGCAAGCGGGCCGCAGACCTGCACGGTCCGCACCAGGCCCAGGCAGGTCTCGGCGAAGAGGATGCAGTCCGTCCGGGTCAGGTAGATGCGCAGGCGCTCTTCCCTGCCCTCCTGGGTGCCGGCCTCATAGGGCTGGTTCAGCAACTGCCTGGCAGCCAGGATCATCTGCGAGGCGGCGTCCTGTTTCGGCGAAGCCGCCAGCCGCTCCAGGACCAACTTCCCCAGCGCGATGTCGTCCGCCGTGGACACGTAGTCCTGGGCCCCTGCGAGAAGGGGCAGCAAAAAGCAGATGGTGGCAAATATCTTCTTCATATTCATATTCTAGATTCGCCGATCAAGTCGGCGAATGACGTAACAGTCGGCGAATGACGTAACAGTGGCAAATGACGCAACAGTCGGGGAACGCCCCCCCGGTTATTTAATCAGGGCCCGGCCCGTACGGCCGTCGATGCAGATCTGCAGATCTTCCTCGAAGTGCACCTGGCGCAGGAAATCCGTCTCGAAGGATGCAGGCATGGCATCCAGGCGCGCCACATCGAAGCACTCGCCCTCGCGGGCGAAGGGATTCACATTGACGTAGCCGGCGTTGAAGGAGGTCATGTTCTGGAAGAAATGCGTGCCCTGGCTGGGATCCACGCGGAAATTCTCCAGGCAGCACTCCACGATGGCGCGGGCCTCGGAGATGTCGCTCCACTGCACCGGCACGCCCAGCGTCGGGATGCTGGAGCCCCAGCGGCCGTAGCCCACCAGGACGTAGTTGCGGCCTTCCTGCCGCATCTGGGCGTTGAGCGCCTTGAGCTCGGCGGCCATTTCGCGGGTCTTGAGCACGTCGAAGGCGGACTCGCGCAGGTACACGATGTCGCGTACGCCCTGAATCCAGCCCGGACCAATGGCGCTGCCGGAGCTGACCAGGGCCCCGTCGGTGTCGATACCGTTCCAGTCCACCTCGGCGTCCAGGCCGTCGGCGGAAATGGGCCGTACCTGCAGGACGTTGAAGATGGCCGGACTGTCGTTGCCGACGTCCAGATTGGCGGCGAACTCGATCTCGACGCCGCATTTCACCTCCTTCTGCGTGATGTCCAGCAGTTCGTTCAGGATGTCCGCGAGCGGGAAGGTGTTGTATTTGAGGATGTGCGCGAAGGTGACGAATTTCGGCCCGGCAGGGGCCGGAGAATCCACCATGCGCTGGTTCTCGTAGTCATAGGTGGAGACCACGCGGGAGAAGTTGCGGAACGCCCCGCAGTCCGTGACGGGAATGCGGTCCAGGTTGACCGCGTCGTCCACGGAGGTCTTGAATTTGTCCGGCTGCAGGTCGAGCGCGTACATGGCCTGCTGCGTCTCGGTCATCACCAATTCCGGCGTGGAGGTCTGCAGGACGTTGCGCGGGTACTTCGGCGAGAAGCGGAGCACCTGGTCGCCGTCCACGACGGCCTTACCCAGGCCGAAGGCGATCTTGGCCACGCCGTCTTCCGGTGTCTCGTAGCCGATCGGGTAGAAATTGACCGAGCGGGCCACGCCCGAGAAGGTCGGGAAGAAATAGCCCCGGTCCTCGCTGCCGCAGATCTCCTGCAGCACGATGGCCATCTTCTCTCTTGATGGCCTTGGAGAGCAGACGGAGCTGCTGGTCCTCGTTCTCCGTGTGCGGGATCATATAGGTCGAATAGACCCCCGCAAACGGCTGATAGTAAGAATCTTCCAGCTTCGACGAAGAGCGGACGGCCAGCGGCTTGCGCACGTTGCGTATGAACACGCGCAGCGCCTCGGTCAACTCCTGCGGCAGCGTGGAGGCCACGAATTCCGAGAGGATCTCGGCGTCCGACAGGTCGGCGTTGATGACGTATTTCAGGCCGTTCTCCCGGATGAAGCGGTCGAAGAACTCCGTGGTGATCACGAGGGTCCGCGGCACGAGCACCCGCACATCCTCCCATTTGTCGTAGAGGTCGTATTTCTGGAGAATGTGGTTCAGGAACGCGAGGCCGCGCGCCTTGCCGCCCAGCGAACCGGAGCCGATGCGGGAGAACCAGATGGCGTCGTTGTACGATTCGGGATCGAAGCGCGCCACCACGCCGAGTCCCTGGCTGATGCGGTAGTCGCGTATCATGCGGAGATTCATCTCGCGCACGTGGGCCACGTCTTCGTCGGAATGAATGCGGATCGGGCGGAACATGTCGCCGATCTGGAAGATACCGCGGCCGTAGAGCCAGCGGGAAATGTAATTCTTGTCCGCGAGTTCGCGCAGCGCGCGGTCGGACATGCCGGCCACCACCTGCTCGAATTCGTAGAGGTTGCGTGCCCGCGCGGTCACTAGACCCGTGTCGGGATCGGTGACGACGAAGTCGCCGAAGCCGAATTCCCGGCCGATGTACTCGGACACCTCCTGGGTGAGGGTCTTGGAGCGCTTGTGCACGAAACCCACGCCCAACTGCTCGGCCACGGCGCGCATGCTCTCCTGCGAAGACTGCATCAGGAAAGGCAGCATCGGGTCCTCATTGCGCACCATGCGGCAGAGGTCGATGCCCGCGTCGATCTTCTCCTGCTCCGGCTTGTCGCCCTTGTGCAGGACGAACCCGATGTCGGAGATGATGCCGATGACGTTGGACTTGTATTTCTGATAATAATCATAGGCCTCGTCGTAGCACGTGGCCATGAGGATCTTGGGCCGGGCGCGCTTGCGCAGGAACTGCTGCTCCTCGTTGAGCGCGTCGCGCACCGCCTCGCTGTTCTGCTGGAGCACGAGGCGGTACAGCAACGGCAGATAAGTCGAATAATAACGCACGGAGTCCTCCACAAGCAGGATCACGCGGGCTCCCATCTCCAGACAGTCGTGCTCCGCGTTGAGCTTGTCCTCGAGGAGCTTGATGATGGCGATGAGCACGTCGGTGCTGTTGTTCCAGCAGAATACATAGTCGATGCCGGCGTGGTCGCATTCCGCGATCTTGCGATAGATCTCCCGGGAGAACGAAGAGAGCAGGACGATCGGGGTGTCCGGCGCGAGTTTCTTCGCTTTCAGCGAGAAGGAGAACACGTCGAACTTGCCGACATTGTACATCGTAATGATGAGGTCGAAGCCCTTGCCTTCCTTGAGCACCTCCAGCGCGTCCAACGTGGACTCGGCCCGCACAATGGCGGGCGGGTTGCTCAGGTTCAGCTCGGAGTACTCCTGCGTGATCAGGGCCTCGATGTGTCCGTCCTCCTCCAGGGAGAAGCTGTCATAATTGTTACAAACCAGGAGGATTCGGCGAATCCTCCTGGCCATTAATTGTGTGTAATCCGTGTTATTGCTCATAGAGTCGATTTAGACCAGACCCTGCGCCACCATCGCGTTGGCCACCTTGATGAAGCCGGCGAGGTTGGCACCCTTGACGTAGTTGATATAGCCGTCCTCCTCGGTGCCGTACTTCAGGCAGGCAGCGTGGATGTCGGACATGATACGGTGCAGGTGCTCGTCGACCTCCTCGGAGGTCCATTTCTGGCGGATCGAGTTCTGGGTCATCTCCAGGCCGGATGTCGCCACGCCGCCGGCGTTGGACGCCTTGCCCGGCGAGTAGAGCATCTTGTGCTCCTGGAAGATGGCGATGGCCTCGGGCGTGGAGGGCATGTTCGCACCCTCGACGACGCACCAGCAGCCGCCCTTCACCAGGTTCTCCGCGTCGGCCTTCTCAATCTCGTTCTGCGTGGCGCAAGGGAGCGCGATGTCGCACGGGATTCTCCACGGGCGCTCGCCCGGGAAGTACTGGGCCTTGGGATATTTGGTGACATACTCCTTGATACGTCCGCGGCGGATGTTCTTGAGTTCGAGCACGTACTGGTGCTTCTCCTCGTCGAATCCGTCAGGATCGTAGATAAAGCCGTCGGAATCGGAGAGCGTGACCACCTTGGCACCCAGGCGCATGGCCTTCTGGGCTGCATACTGGGCCACGTTGCCGGAGCCGGACACGACCACGGTCTTGCCCTCGAAGCTCTCGTTGCGGGTAGCGAGCATCTCCTGCGCGAAGTAGCAGACGCCGTAGCCCGTGGCTTCCGTACGGAGGAGGCTGCCGCCGAAGGGCAGGCCCTTGCCGGTCAGCGTGCCCGTGAACTCGTCGCGGAGGCGCTTGTACTGGCCGAAGAGGAAGCCGACCTCACGGCCGCCCACACCGATATCACCAGCCGGCACGTCGGTGTCGGGGCCAATGTGGCGGGAGAGCTCGGTCATGAAGCTCTGGCAGAAACGCATCACTTCGGCGTCGGACTTGCCGCGCGGGCTGAAGTCGGAACCACCCTTGCCGCCGCCCATCGGGAGCGTGGTCAGGGAGTTCTTGAAAGTCTGTTCGAAGGCGAGGAACTTCAGGATGCTGAGGTTCACGCTGGCGTGGAAGCGGATACCGCCCTTGTAGGGGCCGATCGCGCTGTTCATCTGAACGCGGTAACCGCGGTTGATGTGGATCTCGCCCTTGTCGTCGGTCCAGGGCACGCGGAACATGATGACGCGCTCGGGCTCGACCATGCGCTCGAGGATCTTGAGATCCATCAGATGAGGATAAGAGGTGACATAAGGTGCAACACTTTCCACCACCTCACGGACGGCCTGGTGGAATTCCTTCTCGCCAGGGTTGCGTGCGATCAGTTCATCCATGAACCGGTCGACGTAGTTCTGTGTGAATTTGTCCATACGTTGGGATTTAACTAACCGGATTCAAATGTAAGAAAAAATTTTAAAAAGTCAAGATATTTTGCTGAAAAAATGTCAGCGTTTTTGACAAAATGTCTTGATTATCAGGCGTTTAAATATAGTTTTGCGCCAAATTGTCGCTGTATGGCAGGTGGTCTGCGAATTGTAAGCATGTAAGTCGTCCCCCGGACGGGACGAAAGAAAAAAGTTCAACCATATTTAAAATGATAGGAGATTTGATTATGTATCCCGCAAGAAGAAACCAGGCTTGGATTCCGAGCGTTTTTGGAGATCTGTTCGACGATTTCGTCGTGATGCCCGCGAAGCAGTTCGCTTCCCCGGCCGTCAACATCAAGGAGACCGACAAGGCTTTCGAAATTGAGATTGCGGCCCCGGGCATGACCAAGGAGGACTTCACGATCCGCGTCGACAACGACGAGGAGCTGGTGATCGCCCTGGAGAAAAAGCATGAGAACAAAGACGAGCACAAGGGAGAGAATTACCTGCGCCGCGAGTTCTCCTACACATCCTACCACCAGGCATTCACACTGCCCGACAACATCGACGTCGAGAACATCAAGGCGACCATGACCAACGGCGTCCTGGGCATCGAGCTGCCCAAGAAGACTCCGGAGAAGCAGATTCCCGCTTCGAGGCAAATCGCCATCGCGTAAAGAGATGCCCGATCAAGTCGGGCATGACGAAAGAGACCGCCGTAGGAGCATTCCTGCGGCGGTTTCTTTTTATTTTATGGAGAAATCCGTATATTGCCGTCTCAAAACCTCATGATGATGACCAAGCTCGTATCCATCCTGCTCGCCGCCGCCGTCGCCGGCTGCAGTTCCCAGAGTCTCCCCTTCCCGGTGGAATCCTTCGACACGCCGACAGGCAACAAAGTCGAAATCGCCATGATCCATCACGGATCCATCGCCCTGAGCTACAAGGGCTTCCACATCCAGATCGACCCGGTGATGCAGATGGGTGACACGCAGATCGACTATTCCGCCTTCCCGAAGGCGGACTGCATCCTCGTGACCCACGAGCACGGCGACCACCTGGATCCGGCCGCCATCGACTTCCTCTCCAAGGACGGCACCCGGGTGCTCCTCAACCCCGCTTCCCGGGAGAAACTGGGCAAGGGCGAGGCCGTCTCCAACGGTGACACGCTCCGCGTCGGGCCCGTCGGGATCATCGTCGTTCCCGCCTACAACATCAGCGAGGACCACCTGCAGTTCCACCCCCAGGGCCGGGACAACGGCTATATCCTGGATTTCGACGGCTTCCGCGTGTACGTGTCGGGCGACACGGAGGATATTGACGAGATGGCCGGCTTCGGCCCGCTGGATGTCGCCTTCCTCTCCGCGAACCAGCCCTACACGATGACCACCACGCAGTGCGTCGATGCGGCCATGACCCTGGACCCGAAGGTCCTGGTCCCCTACCACCTCTCCAATACGGACATGCAGGAAATCAAGAACGTCCTCGATTCCAACGATTCCGGGATCGAGGTGCTCCTGTTCGAAGAATTGCGTTAGTTTTACAGGCTTTCCAGCAGCTGGCGGACGAAGGCGAAGGAATCTTCCCCGATCTTCTGCCAGAAATCATTGTACACCGCCTCGGATTTCTTTTCGGCATGGCGGGCGTCGCTGATAATGCGGAAGCTCAGGAAGGGTACGCCGTAATGCCGGCAAACCTGGGCGATGGCCGCAGATTCCATGTCGCAGGCCAGCGCGTCGGGGTAGATGTCCAGCACGCGCGCATCCTCCTCGGAGGAGGTCAGGAACTGGTCCCCGGTGCAGATCAGGCCGCTGTGCAGCGTGCACCCGGTCTGCAGGCCGAGGGCAGCCGCAAGCAGGGACGGGTCCGCATCGAAACGCTGCGGAAGCCCCTGCACCTGACCGGGAAGGTTCCCCTCGCCGCACCACACGTCGTGGTACGCCGTCTGCTTGCCCAACACGATGTCAAACACCCCCACGCCGGCACCGATGCCCCCGGTGCAGCCGGAATTAATGATGCAGTCGGGGTGTTCGGCAAGGATGAATTCCGTCGCGGCCCGGGCGGCGCCCGCCTTGCCGATGCCGGACTTGATGACATCCGTCACCCCGGCACGGCGAAGGGCCTCGTATTCCGAGCTCATCGCGACGATCAGTCCCGTCTTCATTCCGGCAGCATTTTGAAGCCGTCGAGGATCAGCAGATCGGACAGGCAGAGATCCTTGTATTTCGTGCCCGGCTCGACCTCCAGGACAGTTATACGGATGGAAGAGACGTATTCGGAGCTGAAGGGGACCTTGTCGAAGAGGATGATGCCATTTTCGTCTTCGCCTGTCGGGCGGCCGTCCTGCTCCCGGAACAGCGTCGTGACCGGAATCATCACAATGCTGCCGAAGCGCGGACTGTCCGCCTCGGAGAGGGCGAAATGATTGCCGTCCCACTCCGTGAGCTCGAGCTCCAGCGGCTCGTCCTTGTAGCCGTCGGCCCGGGTGATCTCGAGGCGCATGCGCTTGATACGGCTGTTGGCCGACCAGAGCGACGCGGATTTATGGTAGCCGTTGTAGAGGCCGATGTCGGAGACGCGGCAGGGAGTCGGGAAATCAATGGAAAGCGTGGCGCCCACCCCGTTGCCGGGGGCCACCCAGGCCGTGGTGAGGTCGCCGTCCTGCATGTTGGAAGCTGGATATTTATCCTGCGAACCGGACACGTTGAGCCGGTATTTCGAGTTGGAGACCAGGCAGTTTTTGAGCGGTTCGCCCCAGGACGGGAAAGGCTCTTCCGCCACGGAGTAATTGCGGTAGAAATTCACGACCAGTCCGTTTGCGGTGGCGAAGTCATAGTTCTTCGCGTCATAGGTAAAGACGTTGCCGTTGCGCACGAAGTCCGCGCCGTACACGCTCGGGCTCTCGGGGCTTTCCTTGTGAAGAAAACCCTTCGGCAGGCCGGAGCAGTCCACTTTGAGGGAAAGGACGTCCGCCTTGCCGTTGCCCCAATGCCTGGCCGGCGTGAAATCATAGTAAAACTCCCCGTCATGCGGGAAATAGCGGGTCAGGGGCGAGCCTCCCAGGGAAAAGAGGGGGGCCGACCAGTTGCAAAGGACAGAATAGTTTACCTCCAGGGTCACCGTGGCGCCGGCCGGAATGTCCAGCACCGTATAGGTCCAGAGGCGGCAGACGTTCATGTCGACCATTTCGCCCTCTTCATTCTCATATTCGTCGATTTTGACGATGCTGTCGGCGTGCGTCCAGCCGAGTTCCTTTCCTTCCAGGCGGAAGTGGATGTCGCGCAGCGCCCGGTCGGCGATGCCGGTTTCGAACATCGACTCGCTCATCTCGGAGCTGTCAAACCCCTCCAGGTCGTCCATGTTTCCGCTGAAGTCCAGCGGGAAGCCGTAATCCACGTGGATGTCCCGGGAGGAACCGTTGCGCAGGCGATAGGCCACCGAAACCTCGGTGTAAGGGACCATGACCTTGATATTGAGGTCTTCCCGGACCACCTGCACATCGGACACTTTCAGCGGAACCGGGTTGCAGGAGCGGATCGAAGCGGAAAACGAGATGACCGGATCGCCGTTGGCGAGGGACAGCCAGGGCAGGATCACAAAAACCAGCAGGGAAAGGAAATACTTTTTCATATCGCAATACAACTTTTATCAATGAACGGAATGCTTTTTCCGCCTGTCATGGCCCGAGAAGAGACGCTGGGGCAGTTCCATGGCCAGGATGATGCCGAGCACGATGGCGACGGCGGCCTTGGCTGCGCCGAAACCGCTGGTGAGCGATGCAGCAAGCCGTCCGGAGACCAGGTAATAGGTGCACCAGAAGATACCGGCTCCCGGCACCAGCGGGAAGATGCCGCAGAGCAGGAAGACCTGGGCGGGGCACTTGTGGCCGATGGCGGCGAAACGAGCCAGCACGCAGATCAGGACAGAAGCCAGGATGACGGAAATGACGGGGCTGACGGCAAGGTAACGGACCAGCACCAGATACAGGCACCAGCCGACGGCACCGATCAGGCCGGCGGTCAGGTATTGCGCACGCGGCACGCCGAAGAGGTCGGCAAAGGCAAGCGTGCCCACGAAGGCCGCCACCGTCTGGGTGAGCAGGCCGGCCGTGGCCGGATTGACGCTCATGCCCTGCAGGACGACCATCCCGCCGAAGCACCAGCCGTCCAGCATGAAGCTGAAGGCCACGCCGAGCGCAATGCACACGAAGCCGAGCATGGCGTCGGTCAGCCGGGTCAGGCCGGCGATGTAGTCGGAATTCGCCAGGTCCCGCACTCCGTTCACGAAGGGAACGCCGGGGACCAGGGGCATGATCGAACCGATGATCATGTTGCTGAGACTCTCCCCGAAACCGATGCGGTGGAAGAGCAGGCAGAGGAAGGTGGCCAGCAGGGCGTTGCACACCCCGCCCACGATCTTGGACAGGTAGCGGCTGCTGACGAAAAGGATAAATGCATACAGGAGTGCGCCAACGGCGAAAGCGGCGGCGCAGTCCAGCCAGCCGCCGCCGAATACGGCGCAGAAGCCGGCTGCGCCCAGGGCGGAGCCCAGGATCTGCTCCCAGTTCGGCTTGGGGGCGGACAGGCGGATGAGATGCAGGCGCTCGCGGGCCTGCTCCAGCGAGCAGACGCCGTAGGCGATATCGTAGCTCAGGCGGTTGACGGCGATGACCTTGGAGAGCTGAATTCCGCGGATGGGGATGAACTCGACGTTGGCGTAGGTCTGCGCCTGTCCGCCGCCCTGCCGGACCTTGTCCACCGAGCCGGTGGTGAAGATGCCGTTGCTGAGCACGAAGAAACTCCCCGAATCAACGCCGAAGTGCGATGCAATCCGGGACATGATGTCCTCCACGCGCGAAATCTCGGCGCCGTTCTCCAGCAGAATGTGCCCGGCCTCAGCCGCCACTTCCAGCACCTCTGCCAGATCGACTTCCTGTCGTGTGTTTTCCATAATTGCAAAGATACGATATTTCCCGTATTTTTGCAGGTCATGATACGCAATATCTTTTTTGACTTCGACGGTACGCTGGCCGACACCAGCGAGGGTATCGTCCGCTGCACGCAGGCCACGCTGCAGGAGATGGGCCTGCCCGCCTCCACCCCCCAGCGCATCAAGGCCACCATCGGCCTGCCGTTGGGCCAGTGCTTCGCCCGGGGTACGGACACGCCGCCGGAGCGCGTCGACGAGGCCTGCGCCACTTACAGGCGGATCTTCGGCGATATTGCCATCCCCTGCATCACGCTCTATCCGGGCGTCAAGGAAGTCCTCGCGCAGCTGCATGCTTCCGGCCTGCTACTGGCCATCTGCACCTCGCGCAGCCGCGCCTCCCTGGAGACCCTGATCCGCATGCTGGAGATCGAGCCGTATTTCTGCGCGCTTACCAATAACGAAGACGTCTCCCATCCCAAGCCCGCTCCCGATCTCGCACTCCTGCTGCTGGAACGGCTCGGAGCACGGGCGGAAGAATCCCTCGTGGTCGGCGACACGATCTTCGACCTGCAGATGGGCCGCGCCGCCGGGTGCCGCACCTGCGGCGTCACCTGGGGCAACCAGGACCGCCCTACCCTCCAGACCGCATCTCCTGACTGGATCCTTGACGATATCCGCGATCTTTTCGTATATTTGCGTACACACCAATCACTATGACACGGCTTCCGGAATTCACCCCCTTCGGGGACTATACCATTCACCGCTTCATCAAGGCGGGCCTGTTCAACGACAGCTACATCGTGAAGGACGCCCAGGGCACGTCCTTCTTTATGAAATTCTTCGACGTGTCGCGCATGCCGGACAAGATGCTGGTGGACGGCGTCGTGGAGGAAATCGTCCACGCCCGCCGCATCTCGCACCCGAGCATCATCCGCTATGTCGCGGACGGTTCCGGCAAGATCAACGGCAGGGAATTCCAATACCTGATCACGAAATTCTTCGAAGGCAAGCTCCTGTCGGAAGTGCTGCGCGAAGGGCGCAAGTTCACCGCCGCCGAGGCCAAATCCATCCTCATCCCCATCCTGGAGGGGCTCGTGTACCTGCACGACGATCTGGACCTGAACCACAACGACCTCACCCCGCGCAACATCCTGCTGGAGTCCACCCCGGACGGCGTCACGCCGAAAATCATCGACCTGGGCCACACCCACGGCGACCTGAACGGTCCCGTTCCCTTCCCGATGGAGGACCTCAACCTCTTCTTCGTGGCCCCGGAGGCCCTGAAAGACACCTTCAACGAGAAAAGCGACATCTTCTCCCTCGGCGCCATCCTCTTCAACATGCTCACCGGCCAGGAGCCCTGGCACTGCCACATCGGCCCGCACGACTCCTTCTATTCCCGCAAGATCAGCATCGGACGCGCCCGCCAGAACGCCCTGGAATATCCAAAAGGCGCCACCTACGATCCCGAACTGGACGCCGTCATCGACGTCTGCCTGGATTTCGACCCGGCACAGCGGCCGGACGCAACCGTCCTGCTCAAGACCCTCACGGAAGATTTCTCCCCCGCGGAGATCACCCTGAAGGAGGACAGCGCGCCCCAGCCGGACCCGACCCAGGAGCCGGCAAACCAGCCTCGCGAAGACCAGGTCTCGCTCCAGGCGCAGAAGAACCGCGCCGGACACGGAGGCTTCGCCGACGTGGCGGGCATGGACGCGCTCAAGCAGGAACTGCTGCGCCGCGTCATCTGGGTCCTCCGGGACAAGGAGAAGGCCGCCAAGTACCGGCTGCTGCCGCCGAACGGCATGTTGCTCTACGGCCCTCCGGGCTGCGGCAAGACCTTCTTCGCCAAGAAATTCGCCGAGGAATCCGGCTTCAACTACTACCTCGTGAACGGCTCCGACCTCGGCAGCACCTATATCCACGGCACCCAGGGCAAGATTGCCGATCTCTTCAAGAAGGCCGCCGAGAACGCCCCGTCCGTGATCTGCTTCGACGAATTCGATTCCTTCGTCCCGGCCCGCGGATCCGATTCAGCGCGGAACCGCGCCGAGGAGGTGAACGAATTCCTCTCCCAGCTGAACAACTGCGCCGAGCGCGGCGTCTTCGTGATCGGCACGACCAACCGCGTCGACATGATCGACCCGGCCGTGCTCCGCAAGGGCCGCATGGACCTGAAATACGAGATTCCGGCTCCGGATCCCGAGACGCGCCGGGCCATGTTCGCGCTGCACCTGAAGGGCCGCCCCACCACCGAGGACATCGACCTGAACCGCCTCGCCCTCCTGTCCGACGGCTACGCCTCGTCCGACATCGCCTTCGTCGTCAACGAATCGGCCATGGTGGCGGCACTCGCCGACGAGCCCATCTCGCAGCAGATCCTGGAGGAATCCCTCCGCTGCAATCCTTCTTCCCTGTCAGCCCCCAAACGGCCCAAAATCGGTTTTGACAACTAATAGCCCACGAATATGCAAAAGAGTGAATTTGAAAAGTATGCCACCCTCGGCCGCGGCGTCAATTCCATGACCCTGCACGACTATCGTTCCGCCCTGGACGCCTACATCAATCCCACCATCATCGAAGAGCGTCCCCTGAACGTGGCCTCGATGGATGTTTTCAGCCGCCTGATGATGGATCGCATCATCTTCCTCGGCGTGGCCATCAACGACGATGTCGCCAACATCATTATGGCCCAGCTGCTCTTCCTCTCCTCCACCGACCCGAACAAGGATATCTCCCTGTATATCAATACACCGGGAGGAAGCGTCTCCAGCGGACTCGCCATCTATGACACCATGCAGCTGGTCCAGCCCGACGTGGCCACCATCTGCACCGGCATGGCTGCTTCGATGGGCTCCGTGCTGCTCTGCGCCGGCACCCCCGGCAAGCGCTCCGCCCTGCCCCACTCCCGCGTACTTATCCACCAGCCGCTCGGCGGCGCGGAAGGCCAGGCCTCGGACATCCTGATCGCCGCCAAGGAGATCGAGAAGACCCGCAAGGAGCTCATCTCCATCATCGCCCAGCACAGCGGCCAGTCCTACGACAAGGTCTTCGCCGACGCCGACCGCGACTACTGGATGAACTCCGAAGAAGCCCTCCAGTACGGTATGATCGACAAGATTTTGAATTTCCGGAAATAATCCATATCTTTGCGAAAGTATGACCCAACTGCGCGCATATCACCATCACCACCGAATCTGAGGATCCGGTAGGTCGTCGTGTGCGTGCGTGTTGCGTTGAGAGAGGCTTGCCGGAGATCCGGGAAGCCTTTTTTATGTTAGTAGTAAGACAAGTATGATCAGATTAGCCATTCAATCCAAGGGCCGCCTGAACGAAGACAGCACCGCCCTGCTGCGCGAGATCGGAATCGACATCGACGATTCGCGCCGGAAATTCCTGTCCCAGGCCCCCAACTTCCCCCTGGAACTCCTTTATATGCGCGACGACGACATCCCCGGCGTCGTTTCCAGTGGCACGGCGGGCCTCGGCATCGTCGGCCTCAACGAGGTCGAAGAGCGCGGTTTCGACGTGCAGATCGTCAAGAAGCTCGGTTTCGGCGCCTGCCGCATTTCGCTGGCCGTGCCCAAGACCGCGGACTACACCGGCCCGCAGTGGTTCGCCGGCAAGCGCATTGCCACCTCCTATCCCCGCATCCTGAAGAAATGGCTGGACGAACAGGGCATCCAGGCTCGGATCGAAGTAATCACGGGCTCCGTGGAGATCGCCCCCGCCGCCGACATCGCCGACGCCATCTTCGACATCGTCTCCTCCGGCGGCACGCTTGTGTCCAACGGCCTGGTGGAGGTGGAGAAAGTATTCTGGTCCGAGGCCGTGCTTATCTCGAACGGCCAGTTGACCCCCGACCAGCAGGAAACTCTGGACGAGATGCTCTTCCGCATCGATTCGGCCATGGTCAGCCGCCGCAAGAAATACATCCTGATGAACCTCCCGCAGGCCTCCGTCGAGGAAGCTACACGCATCCTGCCCGCCATGCGCAGCCCGACCGTGATGCCGCTCGCCGCCGAAGGCTGGTGCTCCATGCACTCCGTCGTGGACGAAGACGACCTCTGGGACAAAATCAAGCAACTCAAGGCGATCGGCGCCGAGGGCATCCTGATCCTGAATATCGACAAAATCATTCCGTAAACCATGCTGGAAAGCTATATCAATCCGTCCCGGGAGCAGTGGGAGGCGCTCTGCCGCCGTCCCGCAGACAGCAATCCGCTCGTGCGCAGCCGCGTAGAAGCCATCCTGCAGCGCGTGCGCGAACAGGGCGACGATGCGCTCCGGGCCCTGTCGGAAGAGATCGACGGCCGTCCGCTGGACGCCATCGAAGTGAGCCCCGAGGAAATCCTCGAAGCGGAAGTGCGCGTGAGCGGCAGCGTCAAGCGCGCCGTGGCGCAGGCCGAAGCCAACATCCGGGTCTTCCACGCAGCCCAGCAGCCGCGGGAGATCTCCGTGCACACGGCCCCCGGCGTGCGCTGCGTCCAGCGTCCCGTGCCCATCGGACGCGTGGGACTCTATATCCCCGGAGGCACCGCTCCCCTCTTCTCCACCGTGCTGATGCTCGCCGTGCCGGCGAAGATCGCCAAGTGCCCGGAAGTCGTGCTCTGCACCCCTGCGGGCAAGGATGGGAAGGTCAACGCGGAAGTGCTCTACACAGCCGCCTACTGCGGTGTGAAGCGGATTTTCAAGCTGGGCGGCGCCCAGGCCATAGCCGCCATGGCCTATGGCACGCAGAGCGTCCCGAAGGTCGACAAGATCTTCGGCCCCGGCAACCAATACGTCACCACGGCCAAGCAGCTCCTGTCGGCCGGCACCGTGGCCATCGACATGCCTGCCGGGCCGTCCGAGGTGATGGTCGTCACGGACGGCTCGTCGCCGGCCTCCTTCGCCGCCGCGGACCTGCTCTCGCAGGCCGAGCACGGCGTGGACAGCCAGGTCATGCTGGTCTGCACCGATACGCAGACGGCCGACGCCGTCCGTGAAGAAGTGGAGCGGCAGACCCGCGAGCTGCCCCGCGCGGACTTCGTGCGGCAGGCGCTCGAGAAGAGCCGCTGCGTCGTTTTCTCCGACGAGGAGGACCGCATCGCCTTCGCGAATGCCTACGCCCCGGAACACCTCATCCTCGCCGTCCGCGACCCGTGGGCGTTCGCGGAGCGCATCACGGCGGCCGGCAGCGTCTTCGTGGGCGCCTGGACTCCGGAAAGTGCGGGCGACTACGCCTCCGGCACCAACCATACCCTGCCCACCTGCGGCTGGGCCCGCTCCTTCAGCGGGGTCAACCTGGACAGTTATTACCGCAAGATGACCCTGCAGGAACTCACCCCGGGGGGCCTGCGCGACCTCTCGGCAACCATCGTCACGATGGCTGAAGCGGAGGGCCTCCAGGCCCATGCCAACGCCGTCAAAATCCGTCTCGCAGATGAATAAGATCGAAGCGCTCGTACGTCCCAACATCCGCGCCCTCTGCCCGTACAGCACGGCGCGCGACGAATACCAGGGGGCCCTCGGCATCTTCCTGGATGCCAACGAAAGCCCCTATCCTACGGGCTGGAACCGTTATCCGGATCCGCACCAGAAGGCCCTCAAGGCCAAGCTGGCCGCCATCAAGGGCGTCCCGGCGGAATGTCTGTTCCTCGGCAACGGCAGCGACGAAGCCATCGACCTGATGTTCCGCATCTTCTGCACGCCGGGGGTGGACAACGCCGTCGCGATCGATCCCAGCTACGGCATGTACAACGTGGCCGCCGACATCAACGACATCGAGATGCGGCGCATTCCGCTCGGGGCGGAGTTCTCTCTCCCGGCAGAAGAACTGCTCGCCGCGGCGGATGCGCACACCAAACTGCTTTTCCTCTGCAGTCCCAACAATCCTTCGGGAAATGCCTTCCCGACGGAGGCGTTGGAATCGCTGATCCGACGTTTCCCCGGCATCGTGGTGCTGGACGAGGCCTATGCCGACTTCAGCGCCAAGGGCAGCCTGCGCGGCCGCCTGGCCGAATTCCCCAACCTCGTCATCTTCCAGACGCTGTCCAAGGCCTACGGGCTCGCGGGACTGCGCCTGGGCATGGCCTTCGCCAGCCCCTACATCATCCGGCTGATGTCCATGGTCAAATATCCCTACAACATCAACCAGTCCACCCAGCAGCTCGTTTCCGAGGCGCTGGACCGCCCGATCGACGCGCAGGTGGCCGAGATTATCGCACAGCGCGCCCGCGTGGCGACTGCCCTCCCCGCCTTCGCTTTCGTGCGCCGCGTGTATCCGAGCGACGCCAATTTCCTGCTGGTGCAGGTGGACGATGCGGACGCACTCTATGCGCACCTGATCGCCGACGGCATCATCGTGCGCAACCGCAACCGCGTGACCGGCTGCGCGGGCTGCCTGCGCATCACCATCGGACTCACGTCCGAGAACGACCGACTCCTTCAATCTCTCCAAGCTTATGAAAAAGGCGATATTCATCGATAGGGACGGCACCCTGCTGTGCGAACCCACCGACGAGCAGATCGACGCCCTGGACAAGGTCGTCTTCGTGCCCGGCGCCATCTCCGGCCTGAAGGCCCTCACGGGTCTGGGCTACGAGCTCGTCATGGCCTCCAACCAGGACGGACTCGGCACGCCCGCCTTTCCGGAAGAGGACTTCCTGCCGGCCCAGAACCTGCTGCTGCACACCCTGGAGGGCGAAGGCATCGTCTTCGACGACATCCTGATCGACCCGTCCTTCCCGGCGGACAAGTCCCCCAACCGCAAGCCCGGCACGGGCATGTTCGGCAAGTACCTGGACGGTTCCTATGACCTCGCCGCGAGCTGGGTCGTCGGGGACCGCGAGACGGACCGCCAGCTGGCGGAAAACCTCGGCGCACAGGCGCTCCTGGTGAGCGAAAAGAGCTGGGCCGAGATCGCCGAGACCATACGCAGCAGCGCGCGCAGCGCCACCGTGGCCCGCAAGACGAAGGAGACGGACATCTACGTCCGCGTGGACCTGGACGGCAAAGGCCCGTCCGGCGTGGACACCGGTCTGAAGTTCTTCGACCACATGCTCTCGCAGCTGATCACCCACGGCGGCATCGCCCTGGACATCCGCTGTAAAGGCGACCTGGAGGTGGACGAACACCACACCATCGAGGACGTGGGCATCGCCCTCGGAGAGGCCCTGCGGCAGGCACTGGGCGACAAGCGCGGCATCGACCGGTACGGCTTCGCCCTGCCCATGGACGAGAGCCGAGCCATCGTGCTGCTGGATTTCGGCGGACGGAGCGAACTCGTCTGGGACGTTCCGTTCACCCGCGAATATGTGGGCGACGTGCCCACGGAAATGTTCAAGCATTTCTTCAAGTCACTTTCCGACGCCATGCGCGCCAACCTGTACGTGCAGGCGCGCGGCGAGAACAACCACCACCTGGCCGAGGCCGTCTTCAAGGCGTTCGCCCGCTCGCTGAAGCAAGCCGTGCGGCGCGACGTGTTCAGCTACGATTTACCTTCAAGCAAAGGATTGCTATGATCGCCATCATCGACTACGACGCCGGCAACATCCGCTCGGTCGGCAACGCCCTGCAGCGCCTGGGCGCGGAATACGAGCTCACGGCGGATCCCGCGAGGATACTCGCGGCCGACAAGGTCATCCTGCCCGGCGTGGGCAACGCCGCCGAGGCGATGGCCAACCTGCAGGCGCGCGGTCTCTGCTCCCTCGTCAGGAGCCTGCGCCGGCCGGTGCTGGGCATCTGTGTGGGCATGCAGCTGATGTGCCGCGACTCCGAGGAGGGGCCGACGCAGTGCCTGGGCATTTTCGACGCCCATGTGCGCCGTTTCCTGGAGACGCCCGGCGCCAAGGTCCCCCACATGGGCTGGAACGCCCTGGGCAACCTGGACAGCAAGCTGTTCAAAGGCCTGGAAGGCGGCAGTTTCGTCTATTTCGTGCATTCCTACTACCCGGAGCTTTGTCCCGATACCATCGCGACCTGCCGGCACGGAGAGCGCCTGTTCAGCGCAGCGCTCAAATATGAAAACTTCTACGGTACGCAGTTTCATCCCGAGAAGAGCGGCTCCGTCGGGGCGGCCATTCTCCAGAATTTCCTCGCCTTATGATCAAGATCATCCCTGCCATCGACCTCATCGACGGACGCTGCGTGCGCCTGACGCGCGGTGACTATCTCCAGAAGAAAGTTTATGACGCCTCCCCCGTCGACATGGCACGCAGCTATGCCGACTGCGGCGTGGAGCGCATCCACGTCGTGGACCTGGACGGCGCCAAGGCCGGCGAACCGCATAACCTCCGCACCCTCGAAGCCATCGCTTCGGCGGTGTCCTGCGAGATCGAGTGGGGTGGCGGCCTCGGCAGCGACCAGGCACTCCGGGGGGCCTTTGACGCCGGCGCCACCCATGCCATCATCGGTAGCGCCGCCGTGCTGCGCCCGGATCAGTTCGCCACCTGGCTCAAGCAGTACGGTGCCCGGATGATTCTCGGCGCCGACGTGCGGGACGACCGCGTCGCCATCTCGGGCTGGCAGGATTCTTCTCCGCTGGGCATCGAGGATGTCATCTCCCAGTTCGCACCCATGGGCCTGCAGGAGTGCATCGTCACGGAGATTTCCCGCGACGGGACGCTGGAAGGCCCTGCTGCCTCCCTCTACGTACGCCTGCAGCGCCAGTTCCCGTCATTGAGTTTCACGGTGAGCGGCGGCATCTCCTGCATGACGGACATCCACATGCTGGATGCGCTGCACCTGCGCAAGGTGATTGTGGGCAAGGCCGTTTATGAGAACCATATCAGTCTGGAAGAGATCAAGTCATGGTCGCAAAACGCATCATCCCCTGCCTCGATGTAAAGGACGGGCAGGTCGTCAAGGGCATTAACTTCGAGGGGCTCCGTGAAGTCGGGGATGCCGTCGAAATGGGCGTGAAATACGCCCGGGACGGCGCCGACGAGCTGGTCTATCTCGACATCAGCGCCACGCAGGAGGGCCGGCGCACATTCGCCGCCCTCGTGGAGCGCATCGCCCTGGGGATCGACATCCCCTTCACCGTCGGCGGCGGCATCGGCAGCATCGAGGATGCGGCCCGGCTGCTGGACGCCGGCGCGGACAAGATTTCCGTGAACAGTGCCGCCATCGCGGATCCCTCGCTGATCGGGCGTATCGCCGGGAAATACGGCAGCCAGTTCGTCGTGGTGGCGATCGACGCCAAGTGCATCGACGGGCGCTGGACCTGTACGACACACGGCGGGAAGCGCCTGACGGACGTGGAACTGTTTTCCTGGGCCCGGGAGGCACAGGAGCGCGGCGCCGGCGAAATCCTGTTCACTTCGATGGATCATGACGGCACCCGTTCCGGCTATGCCGATGCGGTGTATGCGCGA
Organism: uncultured Bacteroidia bacterium; assembly: GCA_902798975.1. GTDB lineage: Bacteria > Bacteroidota > Bacteroidia > Bacteroidales > UBA932 > Cryptobacteroides. The sequence continues at coordinate 34,125 of CADBYT010000019.1, forward strand.
CTGGCGGACGAACTCACCATTCCGGTGATCGCCTCGGGCGGCGCCGGTTCCGTGAAGGATATCCGCCGGGTGCTGACCGAAGGGCGCGCCGACGCCGCCCTCGCTGCCAGCATCTTCCACTACGGGCAGATTCCCATCCCGACCCTCAAACAGGCGCTCCGCGCCGCAAACGTCAATGTCAGAATGTAGTGTTATGAAATTTGTCGATTTTAAGTTGGACAAGACCGGAGACGGACTGCTCCCGGTGATTGTGCAGGATGCGTGTACCCTGAAGGTGCTGATGCTGGGGTACATGAATGAGGAAGCGTTCACGAAGACGGCCCGGACCGGGCTGGTGACTTTCTGGTCACGCAGCCGGCAGACGCTCTGGACCAAGGGTGAGACAAGCAACAATTTCCTGCATGTGGTGGAGATGTATGCGGACTGCGACGCCGACACGCTGCTCATCAAGGCACGCCCGGACGGACCGACCTGCCACCGCGGCACCACGGCCTGCTTCGACACGCCGGAGGACGAGGGCTTCATCCGCACGCTGGCCGGCGTCGTGGCGGACCGCCACGCCAACATGCCGGAAGGATCCTATACCACCAAACTGTTCATCAAGGGCCCCAAGGCCATCGGCAAGAAGGTGGTCGAGGAAGCCGGCGAGGCCGTCATCGAGGCGGTGGACGGCAAGCGCGACCGCTTCGTCTATGAAGCGTCCGACCTCATCTACCACCTGCTCGTCCTGCTCGAGAGCCAGGGCGTCAGTCTCGCCGAGCTCGAACGCGAACTCGCCTTCCGGCACCGGTAGTCTCCGGACGGGGATCTCATTCTGCGAAAAAGGCCGCCATGCGGTCACGGATTTCGTAGAAGCGGGGCGTGAAGCCGCCGTCCGGACCGATGTGCAGGCGGTGTCCCGTTTCCGGGCAGGGATGGTGTTCCACCCGCAGGCCGAGTTCCCGCGCCCGTTCATAGACGGCCAGGGTGCCGTACATTTCCTCCGAGAACCATTGCGTTGGAAGATGCACGCCCTTCTCCCCGGTCCGGAAGGGATAACCCTCACGGTAGGGTACGGCCGGGTCATGCTCGGACTGGAACGACAGGATGGCCGTGTCGGAATTCTCCAGCAGCTTCAGGTCATGGACGGAACCCCAGAGATTGGCCACCGCGCGGATGTGCGGATGATCTCCGGCCGGCCGGAACGCCAGGTTCAGCGCCAGGATGGCGCCGGCACTGGTCCCGGCAGCAAAGATATAATCCGGATCAACCCGCAGGTCCTCGCGGGACAGCAGATAGCGCAGCGCAGCATCGGCATCTTCCAGGGCACGCGTTTCCGCCGCGGCGATGTCCCTGCGGACCGGGTGATACCCTTCGCGGTAATTGATGGAAGCAGCCACGTAACCCAGCGAAGCGAAGTACTCGCACCAGGCCACCTGCCCCTTTTCCTCCTTATGCCCGACAAAAAAGGAACCGCCATGCATCATCAGCAGCAGCGGGCGGCTTGACGCGTCTCCATCCTGCGGCAGATAGATATCCATTTCCAGATAGAGCGTACGCATGCGCCCCAGCTGGGGCAGCAGCCGTGAAACGGTCCGCTTCTCTCCCACCGGCGCATGGCTCCAGTAGCCCTCTGCCGTGGCGTAGACGGTGTTCTGTTCCACGGTCACTTCGTATTTCGGGACGGTACCCGGCATCAGCAATGACATGAGCAGCAAACTTAACATGGTTTCTTCTTTTCTCCGAAAACGCACCAGCGGACGAAGGGAATCCTGCGCAGGATTTCGTACAGGAGCGGGGAAAGCGTGAAAACGGCTACGGTGAGGATCAGGTACATCACCACCGGCGGCAGCTGGGTGTACATTTTCATCATGTAGCCCAGGCTGGCGACAACCAGGTAGTGGACGATGTAGAGGCCGTAGCTGCTGCGCGTCATGTAGCCGGCGAACCTGCCGGTTCGGTCGAATCTGGCGCTGAACCAGCCCATCATCGCCAGGCACATCAGCCAGCCGTAGAGGCAGTTCAGCGGGGTACCCATGTACTGCGGCGTCGTGTTGTTCTGCCCGAACGTGGTGACGATCAGCACGATGCCGGCGAGGGCGGCGCAGACCAGCAGCGGGATCCAGGCCTGTTTCACCTTCTCCTGCACTGCATCGTGCGAGAAGACGAAATAGCCCAGCAGGAAACAGATCAGGTAGAAGACCGGCTTGTAGAGGTTCAGGAGGCCGTCCGCCGAGTCGGGACGCGGATCCTGGACGAGCGTTTTTTCACCCAGCCAGAAAAGCACGCCCAGCATGATAATCCAGACGATGTTCGCCTTGCCGCACCAGGTCCAGAACCTGTCCTTGCCGTCCAGCGCACGGACAAGCAGCAGGAGCAGCGAGAGCAGCCAGAGCAGCTGGATGAACCAGAGGGGTCCCGTGCCGCTGACCGCCATGATGCCGTATTTCACCGCGCCAGGCACACCGTCGAACACACCCTGGTTGTCCGCCACGACGGTATTAAAATAACCGACCATCCAGTGGAACACAAAGAGGCCGATGGTGCCCGGCACCAGCAGCTTGCGCGTGCGGGTCTTGAACCATTCTTTGGCGCTTTTGCGCTGCAGCGCATAACGGGCGCTGACGCCCGCCAGGATGAACAGCAGGGGCATGAACCAGGGATAGAGGATATACATCACAACATCCTGATACTGCGGGCATTCCGGGTACTCGCCAAAGCCTCCGATGCCGCCGAAGACACCCTTGTTGTTATAGAAATAAATGACGTGATAGAACAGCACCAGGAGCACCGTCACCCAGCGCAGATTGTCAATCCAGTGCTTTCTCATTGGGTAAGGCCCTCCATCACCTGGTCAACTGCGTCCTGAAAGATTTCCGTCTTGACGATCGCGATGCCCCGCTGATCTCCCAGGAGCAGCAGGGCATCGCCCGGCTGGATGCCGTAAAGCTTCCTGGCGTCCCTGGGAATCACGATCTGCCCCTTGTCGCCCACTTTCACCACGCCGAAGATGTATTTCCCGTCTTTCTCTTGCATTTGTAGGAATTGTTAGAAATTTCCCACAAATATAACAGTTTTCCGGAAAAAACACCCAAAAGCGTAGAAAACATATAAGGGGCATCAAACAACCCTTCATTATTATTTGGATTGTAACTAAATTTTAGTTACATTTGCACATGAGTACAAAAGATAAACTATTAGAGCGGTTCAAGAACCTGCCATCGGACTTCACGTTCGATGAACTGGTAACGTTACTATGCCGATTAGGATACAAGAAAGAAGATAAAGGGAAAACCTCCGGGTCAAGAGTGATCTTTATCGGTGATAATAGCTTCCCTATTATGGTGCACAAACCGCATCCGGGGAACATTGTACAGAAATTTGTAATGAAGCGCATTCACAGACAATTAATTGATGATGGAAAAATCAAAGAACAAAATGAAAACTCTTAAGTACAAAGGGTATCTCGGTTCTGTTGAGTTCAGCGAAGAGGACAACGTGCTTTTCGGTGAAATTCTGGGGATAGATGGGTTGGTCAATTACGAAGGAAATACAATACAGGAACTTACAGAATCCTTCCACGAAGCAGTGGAAGATTACCTTGCTTTCTGCAGTGACCATGGAAGGACACCGCAGAAAAGTTTTTCCGGGGCTTTCAACGTCCGTATTGCTCCCGAAACCCATAGGGACATCGCTAACCTCGCCGCCGAGGAGGGCGTTTCCATCAATGCATTCGTCAAGCGGGCACTCTGTGAGGCCGTAAAACACTCGTGGGTAACGCCCAGTTCCCTGGTGCAGGGATATGGCGCAGAGGTTCCCGAGCCGGCCATGCTGATGGACCCGGGGTCGAAGGCTCATTACGGCGCCTGGGACGAATTCAAACTCTCCGTCCCGCACAAGGATGCAAAGCTAGCCAAAGAACTGGCGGAGCGTATGGGTTGGGATCTTAAAAATCATTCTTAGCATCTTATCGTCATTCGCCGGCACTGACTGGCGAATCTCTATTCTTTTTTCAACTCTACCGCCGGATTCGTCTTTGCCGCCTTCAATACCTGCCAGATGACGGAGACAAAGGCGATAAGCCCGGTGAGCAGCACGGCCACCACGAAAATCCACCAATAGCCTTCCAGCCTGTAAATGAAATCCTTGAGGTATTCCTGAGCCGCATAGACGGCGATTGGAATACCGATGACGCAAGCAATCCCCACCAGCATCAAATATTCACGGATCGTGCGACCCGCTTCAGTTTCTATCGTTCCTCCAAACACCTTCCGCACGGCAATGTCGCGGCTCTTTTCATCGGCATAATAGGTACTCATGGCCACCAGGCCCAGCAAGGCGATAAGAATGGACAGGAGCATAAAAATCTCCACCAGCCTCATATTGTTGCGGGCCGGTCTCCATGCCTCGGCGATGTTCTCGTCAACCCAGAAAGCCAAGCTTCCGTAAATCGGCTTGCCCTTGATATAGTTATCGTAAGCTTCCATGATCTGCGCTTTCGCCGCTTTCCGGTCCGGGGTGGTTTCTATGACCCATCCGGCAAAAGGAATGTCATCAGAGCGCATCAGCGAAACGATGGCATAATCTTCTTCCCCAATATTGGCGTTGTTGGTCGGAAAAGATTTGAAAACTCCGGCAACCTGTTCGCAGCCCTTCGTCCGTCTGCTCAGCGTGCCACTGATGTCATGATAGTCCAAGTCGAAACCGGTAGCAGTAAAACTCTTGTCCGAGAACCAGACGCTATTGAATTGCGGGGCATGGAAGTCTTCCAGAATCTCAAATCCGAACATCGAGAATGCGGTACTGTCCATCCTGATCAGTTTGTAAAGGATGTCCTGTCCATCCCGGGTGGTGCTGTACTGGCCCATATTGATACTGCCTGGCACGCCCGAACTTCTTCCGATCCGTCTTACGCAAGGAAGCGCCTCAAGTGCATCTTTCAAAGAAGCATCGTCTTCACCGGAAAAATCCTTGAGGAAGAAGATGTTATCAATATTGCAGTTCATCGGCCGCTCCTGTGTCTTTCGCATCTGTGCCTCCATCGTGATGGCCAGCGCTATCAGGATGACCGCAAGTGCATTCTGCAGCACGATGAATACCTTGCTGAATACCATTTTGCTACGGCGCCGGTATCCACCTTTCATTACATCCACGGGTTTATAGCGGCCCGCCATCATTGCTGGGAACATACCGCAGAGCACTCCCACAAGCAGAATGATGACGATATATGCAAATACATAACCAGGAGACCAGATGACTTTAATCGGGATATCCGGATTGTTCAAA
>CADBYT010000020.1 GCA_902798975.1 uncultured Bacteroidia bacterium
GAGCAGGCCCTCTTCTGCGAGTCCATCTTCTGGAACCTCGCCGGCAAGGACATGAAGGCCGCCCTGAAGGGCCTTCCCGAGAAGCTCGAGCAGGCGATGACCCTGCCCGTGGATCCCGAGATCGTGAAGTGGGTCAAAGGCGCCCACACCATCTACTTCGCCGGCTACAACGACGGCGTAGCCGAGGAACTGACCCTCAAGACCAACGAGATCACCCGCCGCAAGAGCGACTTCCTGGAGGGCACCTACGCCGTCCACGGCATCGAGGAAGTGATGCAGGAAGGCGACATCGTGTTCGTGGTGAACCCGATTGAGAGCGAGTACGACAAGTTCCTGACCGTCTTCAAGGGCGCAGGCGTGCACGTGGTCGCCATCGACACCAAGCCGACGCCGTTCGAGAAGACCATCGTCGTGCCGGAGGCCGGCCCGATGCAGCCGTACGTCTTCCTCTGCGCCGGATGGAACGTCCTCGTGGAGGTCGGCATCAGCGACGGTATCAACCTCGACAAGCCGGAGCGCGCCCGCAAGGTCGGCAACGAGATGTAATTTCCGGGGCCAGCGTATGCGGTTTCTGACGAACCCTTCGACCGACCCCTGGTACAATATGTCGTTCGACGAGTACTGCCTGGAGCAGTATCCGTCGAACGACTGCTTTTTCTATCTGTGGCGCAACCGGCCCTCCGTGATCATCGGCCTCAACCAAAACGCCTACAGTGAGGTCAATCTCGCCTGGCTGGACGCGAACGGCATTCTGCTCGCGCGCCGGGTCACGGGCGGCGGAGCCGTCTATCACGACCTACAGAACCTCAACTACACCATCATCGGGCGGGACGCTTCACCGGAGCCCGTGGTGGAGGCGCTTCGTTCGCTGGGCGTCCCCGCGGAACTGACCGGCCGCAACGACATCTTCGTCGAGGGCCGCAAGGTCTCCGGCTATGCCCGCCGCCTCTGGCGGGACCGCCAGATCATCCACGGCACGCTGATGTACGACGTGGACCTGGACACGCTGGCCCGGGCGCTGGACGTGCCCGGATCCAAGATGGCCGCCAAAGGTATCGCCTCCGTGCGCAGCCGGGTGGCCAACCTGAAAGATTACCTGCCGCAGTTTCCCTCGCTGGATTCTTTCCAATCCGCCCTGCAGGAAATCCTCGCGGCGGGCGACGGGGAGCTGCCTTTCGACGAGGCGCAACGGGCTGCCGTGCAACGGCTCAGCGAGGAGAAATTTTCCACCTGGGAATGGCGCTACGGCCAGTCCCGGGAGGCAGACCTGATCCGCAGCGCCCGCCTCGCCTGCGGCACCGTCGAGGTCCGCCTGGGCCTCGACCGCGGCATCCTGACCGCCGTCAGCTTCGGGGGCGACTTCATGGGTTCCCTGCCCGCTTCCGGGCTCGCCGCCCGCCTGGTCGGCCTGCGCTTCGATCGCGCTTCGCTTCGCGGCGCACTCGAAGCACACGCCCGGCGGGCTGATGACCGGGGGGCGTTCCCCCCGGACCCCCTGCGTCGCGAGGCTCCGAGCCATTGCGTCGAATCTCCACCCGTCTCCGACTATTTTGACGGCGCCACCCCCGACGATCTCCTGGGTCTCCTCTTCGGCGCCTGACCGGACTTCAGACACAAAACAAAGAAGGAGGGCCAGACGGCTCTCCTTCTTGTATAATCTATCGGCGCAGAGCGCTTAGTCGTTCAGCGAGAAGCGCTTGGTGGCGACGACCTTGGCGTCCTTGTCGAAGGCGGCGAGCGCCTGGGCGACGGTGGACTTGTCGTCGGCCATCTGGTACTCCTGCTCCATCAGGGTGTTCTCCTTGAGGAACTTCTGGACACGGCCGTTGGCGATGTTCTCGACCATCTGGGCGGGAAGGTTCGCAGCCTTCTCGGCGCCGACGGTCTTGATGATCTCGCGGGCCTGGGCGGCCTGCTCCGGGGTGATCCAGCCCTTGGCGGTGTTGGACTCGATGTGATCCTCGCTGTCCACGTGGGCGGGGTTGATGCCAGCCTTCTTGAGGGCGGCGTCAACGGCCTTCTGGACCTGCTCTTCCTTGGTCTTCTCGATCGCGATCTTCTTCTCGTTCTCGAGCACCTCGGCCGGGCAGTCAGCGGGGGAGATGGCCACGGGGTTCATGGATGCGACCTGCATCACGATACCCTTGGCGAGCTCCGCAGGGACCTCCTTGTTGAAGCCCACGAGAGCGCCGAGCTTACCGTTGAGCGTGTGGATGTACTCGACCACGAAGGGAGCCTCCACAATCGCGTAGTAAGCGAGGACGTGCTTCTCACCGGTCTTGCCGGTCTGGGCCTCGACAGCCTCGGCCACGGTGTAGCCGTCGGCCATCTTGCAGGCCTTCAGGCCTTCGAGATCAGCCGGGCAGTTGGCGATGGCCACGTCGGCGATCGCGTTGGCGAGGTTCTGGAAGTCGGCGTTGCGGGAAACGAAGTCGGTCTCGCAGCCGAGGCAGACGAGGATCGCCTTGCCACCGGCCACGCGGGCCTTCACCGCACCCTCGGAAGTCTCACGGTCCGCACGCTTGGCGGCCACGAGCTTGCCCTTCTCGCGGATGATGCCGATAGCCTTCTCGAAGTCGCCTTCAGCTTCCTCAAGGGCCTTCTTGCAGTCCATCATACCAGCGGAAGTCATCTTCCGGAGTTTCATTACATCTGCTGCAGTAATTGCCATAATTTTCTGTTTTTGAGATTTATTCAGCTGCCTCTTCGGCTTTCTCGTCGGCGTCCTTGCCACCCTTGCGGGCGCGGAGCTTGCGGGCGGCCGGCTTCTGTGCCTCTTCCGCCGCGGGCTCTTCGACAACCTCCTTGTCCTTCTCGAGCTTGCGCTCGTCGAGGCCTTCCTGGATGGCTGCGCAGAGAACGTTCAGCACGCATTCGATCGACTTCGTCGCATCGTCGTTCGCCGGTATCACATAATCAATCGGGGTGGGATCGCAACAAGTATCAACCATTGCGAATACCGGGATGTTGAGGCGGTTGGCCTCTTTGACGCGGCTCATGTCGCGGATGGAGCCGAGGTTCTTCTCGAGCTTCGCGCGCTGACGGTCAACCTGCAGACGCTCACGCTTGGCGAGCTTGTCGAAGGTGCCGTCCTCTTTCATCTTGTCGATGGTGGACATTTTCTTGACGGCCTTGCGGATCGTCGGGAAGTTGGTCAGCATACCGCCGGCCCAGCGCTCCGTGATGGAGGGCATGTTGACCGCCGTGGCCTTATCCTTGACGAGTTCCTTGGCCTGCTTCTTGGTGGCGACGAAGAGGATCTTGCGGCCGGACTTGGCCAGCTGCTTCATCTCCTCGGCAGCCTCATCGATCTTGCCGATGGTCTTGTGCAGGTCGATGATGTGGATTCCGTTCTTCTGATCGAAGATATAGGGAGCCATCTTAGGGTTCCACTTGCGGGCCAGGTGGCCGAAGTGAACGCCTGCATCAAGCAATTCCTGGAAATTTGTACGTGACATTGTGTGTGTCTTGTTTTTTGTTTTGTTCTAAACTGTCCCCGTGCGGGGTCTCTTTTCTTCAAGGCGGAGTAGCGAACCTCGTTCGGTCTCCGGCCTTTTCCGCAGCGCGGCAACTTCCCGTCTCGGTCCTCACGGACACCGGAAGTTTGGAACCGCGGCTGTGCCGTAAAACGGGCAGTAACTAACGTTTACTGAACTGGAAGCGGCGGCGTGCACCAGGCTGGCCCGGCTTCTTGCGCTCGACCTCGCGTGCATCGCGGGTGAGGAAACCGGCGGCCTTGAGTGCAGAACGGTAAGCTTCACGGTCCAACTCGCTGAGGGCGCGGGCGATACCCAGACGGATGGCTTCAGCCTGACCTTTCACGCCACCGCCGATGACGGTGACCTTCGCGTCAAACTGGCCGAGGGTCGAGGTGACTTCGAACGGCTGGTTCACGATGTAACGGAGGGCGTCGAGAGCGAAGTAGGTCTCGAGGGGACGGCCGTTAACCGTGACATTGCCTGCACCGGGAGTGAGATAAACGCGAGCGACGGCTGCTTTACGTCTTCCAAGGGCGTGTGTCTGTTCCATTTGCTCTGTTTAAATTTCGTCCAACTTGATTTCTTTCGGGTTCTGGGCCTGGTGCGGATGCTCGGGGCCTGTGTAGATGAACAGGTTGTTGAGAAGGTCGGCACCAAGACGGGTCTTCGGGAGCATACCCTTGACTGCTCTCCGGACGAGTTCGGTAGGCTGCTTGGCGAGGATCTCCTTCGGGGTCGTGAACCGCTGTCCACCGGGATAGCCGGTGTAGCGGGTGTAAACCCGATCGGTCATCTTCTTGCCGCTGAGGGCGACTTTCTCCGCATTGACGACGATGACATTGTCACCGCAGTCGACGTGCGGGGTATAACCCGGCTTGGTCTTGCCACGAAGGACAAGCGCCACGCGGGAAGCGAGACGACCAAGAGCGAGATCAGTCGCGTCAATGACAACCCACTTCTTGTCAACCGTCGCTTTGTTAAGCGAAACAGTTTTGTAGCTTTGTGTGTCCACTGTCTTGATCTTTAATAAGTTAATAAAAATTGCGATCCCTACACAAAATAGGGACCGCAAAGGTAGTCATTTATTCTGAAAAAACAAACCCCGTCGCGCAGGAGATTCCGGGTCAAGCCCGGAATGACGGAAGAATGACACTGTTCGTCATTCGCCGACTTGATCGGCGAATCTAGGCGATGAAGTTCGCCTGGACGAAGGCGTTGATCGCGGTGGCGACGAAGAGGAGGACGATCAGCGTAGCTACGATAACGCCGATGACCTTCAGTCGCTTGAACCAGGTGCTGCCGTTCCAGCCCACGGTCTGGAACATGCTCCAGAAGCCGTGCACGAGGTGGAACCAGATGGCGGCGAACCACACGACGTAGAGCGCCACGACCCACCAGTGACCGAAGGTGGTGGTCAGCAGGAGGTAGGGATTGTTCTCAAAATTGCCGATGCCGAACATCTCCGGGAGCTGCATCTTGGCCCAGAAGTGGGTCAGGTGGAAGGCCAGGAAACCGAGCACCATGATACCAAGCACGAGCATGTTCTTGGCAGACCAGGAATCGACGGCGGCCTTGCTGGCCACTTCATAGCGCTTCATGCCGCCGCGGGCGCGGATGTTCTGCCAGGTCAGCCAGCAACCGTAGGCGATGTGGATCACGAAGCCGAGCGCGAGGATCGGGACCATGATGTCGATGATCGGCGTGGACATGAAGTCGCAGCCGAGCTTGAACAGGCCGTCGCCCTTGCTGAAGATTGCCTCGTCGTTCGCGACAACACCGAACTTGCCGGTAAAGGAATCAATGACGGAGAAGAAATTGATGACCCCGTGAAGGATGAGGAAAAGGATCAGGAAGGCTCCACTCACCGCCTGGATGAATTTCTTGCCGATAGAGGAATTGAATATGAACATCGTGTTGGGATTATTGCTGATTAGACTGCAAATATAACCCGAATCTTGCAAGTTTCATAATTTTCCAATAATTTTGTTATTCGGAAAAGAGATTCCGGGTCAAGCCCGGAATGACGGGTGGTCGTCATTCCAGCGAAGGCTGGAATCTATTGTTAATAGAATAACTATGAGAGTTTTGCTAAAGCTGAGCGGAGAGTCCCTGGGAGGGCCCGCAGGCAAGGGTATCGATGAGAAATACCTCCTCCGGTACGCCCGGGAAATCGTAGATGCCGTCCGGGCCGGCCACCAGGTGGCCGTGGTCAACGGCGGCGGCAACCTCTTCCGCGGCCTGCAGGGCGTGGGCAAGGGTTTTGACCGCATCACGGGCGACCGCATGGGCATGCTTGCCACCGTCATGAACGCCCTCGCCATCGCCGGCGCCATCCGCAGCCTCGGCGTGGAGGCGGAGGTCTTCACCGCCACCCCGATGACCCCCATCGCACATTATTATAGGAGGGAGGACGCCGTGGCCGTGCTGGAGCGCGGCGGCGTGGCCCTCATCGCCGGCGGCACCGGCAATCCCTTCTTCACCACCGACTCCGGCGCCGCGCTGCGCGCCCTTGAGATTGGGGCGGACGCCCTGCTGAAGGGCACCCGCGTGGACGGCGTCTATACCGCCGATCCCGAGAAGGATCCGACCGCCACGCGCTACGAGGAACTGACCTTCACGAAAGCCCTCTCCGACAAGCTCAAGGTGATGGACATGACCGCCTTCGCCCTCTGCGAGCAGGGTCCCGTCCCCATCATCGTCTTCAACATCGAGCAGGACGGCAACCTGGCACGCCTCTTGAACGGGGAGAAGATCGGCACCGTGGTGCACGCATAAACTGATAACTAAAAAAGAAAGAATATGTTGACCGACAGAGCAAAAGAAATCATCAACCAAACCGACGGCAAGATGCAGGAAGCCCTCAACTTCCTGGAGGAAGATCTCAAATCCTACCGCGTCGGCAAGGCCAATCCCGCCATTTTCAACGGTGTGACCGTCGACTACTACGGCACCCCCACCGCCCTCCACCAGGTGGCCTCCATCTCCGCCCCGGACGTGAAGACCCTGGCGCTGCAGCCCTGGGAGAAGAACCTCATCTCCAAGATCGAGAAGGCCATCATCGACGCCAACCTGGGCCTCACCCCCAGCAACAACGGCGAAGTGATCCGCTGCACCGTCCCGGCCCTGACCGAGGAGCGCCGCAAGGATCTCATCAAGAAGGCCAAGGTGGCCGGAGAGAACGCCAAGGTCGTGGTCCGCAACGCCCGCCGCGACGGCATCGAGCTCCTCAAGAAGGCCCAGAAAAACGACGGCATGTCCGAGGACACCGAGAAGGAGGCCGAAGCCGAGGTGCAGAAGATCACCGACAAGAACGTGAAGCGGGTCGACGAGATCGTCGCCGCCAAGGAAAAGGAAATTATGACCGTCTAGACGGCCCGGGTCTTCTCCCGGAGCCAGTCGGCAATCTCCCTCGGAAGCTGCGGAGACAGCGTCCGGTACACACGCTCATGATAGGCGTTCAGCCATTCGATCTCGCTGCGGTCCAGCAGCGAGAGTTCGAGTGCGTCCGTTTCGAAATGGCAGAGGGTCAGCGTCTCGAACGCGAGCCAGCGGCCGAAGTCGTTTTGCCCCGCCTCCACCACCAGCAGCAGGTTCTCATGGCGCACGCCGTGCCTGCCCTCCCGGTAGATGCCGGGCTCGTCCGACAGGATCATGCCGGGCTGCAGGACTGTGGGATTGAGGTTCTGCCGCACGTCGAGCGGTCCTTCGTGCACGCCGAGGAACCAGCCGACGCCGTGGCCGGTACCGTGGCCGAAATTGCGCTTGCTGCGCCACAGCGGTTCGCGCGCCAGCGCGTCCAGGCGGCAGCCGTGCGTTCCCTCCGGGAATACGGCCATCGCCAGGTCGATGTGACCCTTCAGCACCAGCGTATAGTCTTCGCGCTCCAGCGCGCTGATCCGTCCGACCGGAACGGTGCGGGTGATGTCGGTCGTGCCGCGGTCGTACTGCCCGCCCGAGTCGCACAAGTACAGGCCGCCCTCGCGGATGACCGGAGCGTACGCGTGGGGCGTGATGTAATGCGGCAGCGCGGCGCCGGGTCCCCAGGCGGAAATGGTCTCGAAACTGTCGCCGCGGTATCCCGGCAGGTCGGCGCGGAGCTGGCCCAGCTTGACGGCGGCGTCCCATTCCGTGATCTCCCGTCCTGCGTCCACCGAACGCTCCAGCCAGTACAGGAAACGCTCCATCGCGAGCCCGTCCTGCACGTGCACGTCGCGCATCCCGGCCACTTCCGTGGCATTCTTCACTGCCTTGCGCAGCCGGATGGGGCTCGTCCCCTCCTCGAGGGGAACGCCGGCGGTAATCAGGTTCGTATACAGCTGGTAGTTGAGGGTGGCGGCGTCCACGAAGAGCCGGCCGTGCAGCTCAGAAGGCAGGTAATCGATGTCGGCATAGGGCAGCAGACGCACGCCTTCGGATTCCAGGATGCTGAAGGTGGCCTTGGACTCAGGGTCTTCGACTTCGTCCTTGAGCACGTACCAGCACACGTCGTCCTGCGTGACGAGCAGGTAGCTGATCACGAGCGGATTGTATTCAATGTCGGAGGCGCGTACGTTGAGCAGCCATGCGATCTCGTCGAGCGCCGTGAGCAGGATCCCGTCGCATTCGCGTCCGCGCAGGAAGGCGCGGAGCCAGTCCAGTTTCTCCCGGCGGCTCTCGCCCGGATTCACGGTGAATACCGGCGTCTGCGGGATGGCGGGCCGCTCCGGCCAGAAGGGGCCGAGCAGATCCGGGACGCTGATCACGGTGCCGGGCAGCGATTGCGCGAAATCGGCGCCCATACACAAGCCGTCCACGGCGATGAGGCCGTCGGCGCCGAACTGGCGCTCCAGCCATTCCGGAATCAGGACCTGGTCCGGCACCCGGGTCTTGTGGAGATCGATACCCGTCCCGGCCAGCTGCTGCTCCGCCTGGATGAAATAGCGCGGGTCGGTCCAGAGGCCGGCGTGGTCCAGGGTGACCACCAGGTCGCCCGCCTCGCCGGTGAAGCCGGAGAGCCACTCGACCTGCTTCCAGCGCTCGGCCGGATACTCGCTGCAATGGGGGTCGGAGCCCGTGACGACGACCGCGTCCCAGCCCTTGGCGCGCATCAGAGTGCGCAGCAACTCGATTCTTTCTGCCATGGCTATATCGAAGTGATGAACTCGGTGAAGACTTCCCGCTCCCCGTCCGTCAGGAAATCGACGAAGATGGGGACATAGAACATGCGCTCCATGAGCGTCTGCGGCATGCCGGTGCAGTCCAGCAGTCGCTGGGCGTCCTTCTCCGTGGTGACGACGGCAGCCGTCGGCTGCTTGTCCACGGCACCCTGGATGCGGGTGATATCCTTCCACGCGTAGCGGTGATGGTCCGGGAAGCGGAAGCGGTCCGTGATCTTGTATGTGTCGCTCAGGTAGGCGCGCAGCGGACCGTCCTTGGCGATGCCGGTCACCACGATCGCCTTCTTGGCGTAGGTGTAGCGCGGCTCGGAAGTGGAATAGACACCCGCAAGCGGCTCATAGTGCACGGTAGTGAAAAGGATAAGCTGCCGATGCCCCTTGGGGTTGACCGCTTCGCAGGTGGACTGGCGGTATTCAGTGAAGCCCAGCTCCTGCACGAAAGCGATACGGGTGTCGTCCTCCAGCTCCGCGGGGCACTTGGTCACGATGACCGCGTCCGCGTCGTAGATCCGTTCCGGCAGATCGCGCAGGCGGCCCAGCGGCAGGAGCATGTCCTTCTGGACAGGGTGGTTGTAATCCACCAGCACGACCGTCCGGTTGGTCTTGAGCTTGCGGTACTGGAAGGCGTCGTCGAGGATGATATAGTTCGCCGCCGGGAACTCCCGGTTCCAGCATTTCTTCGCCCACTTGCGCCCCTTCAGCTTCTCGGGATGCACCAGCAGGTCGCAACCCTGCTCGCGCTTCTTGTCCACGGCCACGACCACGCCCGGGAACTTCTTCTTGATCTGCATCGGTTCGTCGCCGTACATCGCCGCGCTTCCCTCGGCCGTCACCTGCTGGAAGCCGGTGCTGTCGCGCTTGTAGCCGCGCGAGAGCACGGCCAGCTGCTTGTCGCACCACTCCGGGCTCTGCTGCAGCAGGCGCAGGATCATCTCCACATGCGGAGTCTTGCCGGTGCCACCGACGGTCACGTTGCCGACGGAGAGCGTCGGCACCTCGGCGTAGCTGTACTTGCGTCCGGGTTTGCTCCAGCGGCGGTCGCGCGCCTTGAGGACGAGGTAATAGGGGAACAGGAGGATCTTGTCAATCATATCGCTTTTCTATCGTATCGAGAATGTCGTAGAGTTCGGCCACGTCCAGGGTCGTGACCATGCGCATGCGGGTCTCCTTGAAGTCGGGCAGGCCCTTGAAATAGCAGGACAGGTGGCGGCGCATCTCGTAGATGCCGCGCGGCTCGCCCTTGTACTTGAGCGACAGGGCGAGGTGGCGGCGGGCCAGGGCCACGCGCTCCGCCACCGACAGGGGCGGCAGGGGCTCCCCGTGCTCGAGGAAATACCGGATCTCCCGGAAGATCCACGGATGGCCGAAAGTGGCGCGCCCGATCATGATGCCGTCCACGCCGTAACGGTCGAAGGCCTCGCGGGCGGAGGGCCCGTCGGTGATGTCGCCGTTGCCGATGATGGGGATGTGCATGCGGGGATTCGCCTTCACGGCGCCGATCAGCGTCCAGTCGGCGGCTCCCTTGTAGAGCTGGCAGCGGGTGCGTCCGTGGATGGTCAGGGCCGCGATGCCCACGTCCTGCAGGCGCTCCGCGAGTTCGACGATGATCTTGGAATTATCGTCCCAGCCCAGGCGCGTCTTCACGGTCACGGGTTTGCCGACCGCCTCCACGACGGCCTTGGTGATGGCCACCATCTTGTCCGGCTCGCGCATCATGCCGGAACCGGCGCCGCGCCCGGCGATCTTGCTCACGGGGCAGCCGAAGTTGATATCGACGAGGTCCGCTCCGTGTCCACCGGTCAGCCCGGCGGCCTTTTCCGCCATGCGCGCCGCCTCCACCATCGCATCGGGATGCTGCCCGTAGATCTGGATGCCCACCGGGGCCTCCTCTTCGAGCGTGTGCATCTTGGCGATGGTCTTGGGGACGTCCCGGATCAGCCCGTCGGAATTGACGAATTCCGTATAGACCATGGCTGCGCCCTGTTCGCGGCAGAGCACGCGGAAGGAGACGTCCGTGACGTCCTCCATCGGCGCGAGCAGCAGCGGGCGGTCGCCCAGATCCAGCGGTCCTATCTTCATATCATACAAAAATAGAAAAAATCACTAACTTTGAGAACACAAACGCAGCATCTATGAAACTCCTGCTAACATTCGCCATGATGATTCCCCTGCTGTTCCCGTTCGTAACCAAGTCTTCCGGCAACAATCCCCGGCCCGACGGCCCGGCCCGGTCGTACGAATTCGTGTACAGCGGCACGATGATGTATCCGTTCACCTACTACGAAGTGAAACGGGACGAGACGGGCGCCGTGCGCATCGCCTACCTGGAGAAGCACGGCCATGACGTCCTCGTGATTCCTGGTCCCGAAGATATCTTCGACCGCATCGACGAGGCGGTCGCGAAGTACAAGCTCCACCGGCTGAAGAATTCCTACTGGCCGCGCATGCAGGTGCTGGACGGTGACGGCTGGCATGCCTACATCCATTTCCGGGAGAACGGCATCTCGTCCGGCGGCTCCAACGCCTGGCCGCCCGAGAAGCTCTACGCCGGCATCAGCGCCATCAACGGATACATCCAGTCCGTGATCGACGCCTCCTCGGAGGCCGACATCCTTTTCCGTCAGGATTATAAAGATTATTACAGATAAACCCATGAAACTCCATCTTGTCTCCGGGCTGCTGCTCGCAGCCGCGCTCCTCGCCTCCTGCGCGGGGAACACCCAGGTGGGCGTGCTCACCAAGCCGACTCCCGCCACCACCAACCTTCCCGGTCATGACTATCCCATGATCAACCCCGACCTCAGCGTCGTCTTCCGCGTCGACTTCCCCGACGCACAGGCCGTCGCCGTGAATGTGGGCGGTAAGAACTACGACTTCGTCAAGGGCGACGACGGCATCTGGGAGGTGACTTCCGATCCCCTCGTGCCGGGCTTCCACTACTACATGCTGAACGTGGACGGCCAGCGCGTGGCCGACCCCAACACCCAGCAGTTCTTCGGCTCCTTCTACTGGGGCAGCGGCATCGAGATCCCCGAGGCCGGCGTGGACTACTATCTGGAGAAGAAGGTCCCGCACGGCGAGATCCGCATCGAGAAATTCCATTCCGAGCTGACCGCCGCAGACCGCCCGTACTACATCTACCTGCCGCCGCAGTACGCCTCCGAGCCGGATCGCCGCTTCCCGGTGCTCTACCTGCAGCACGGCGCCGGCGAGGATGAGACCGGCTGGGCAGTCCAGGGCATGATGCGCAACATCATGGACAACCTCATCGCCGAGGGCGATTGCGTCCCGATGATCATCGTCTGCGAGCACGCCGTGGCTACGCTCGCCGGCGAGGAGCAGGGCGGCCGCTTCAACCTCTTCAACTTCGACGCCTTTGAGAAGGTGGTGGTCGAGGAGACCGTGCCGTACATCGACGCGACCTACCGCACGCTCACCGACCGCGACCACCGCGCCATCTGCGGCCTCTCGCTCGGCGGCTTCCAGTCCTACACCATCGGCCTGGACCATCCGGAGCTCTTCGGCTGGATCGGCGGCTTCAGCGGCTCCGGCCGCGGCCCCGGCGACCGTCGCGACTCCGAGATGTATCCCACCTCCATCAACGACCAGTACCACCTGCTGTACATCAGCATCGGCACCGACGAGCCCAACGGCATGTACCAGGGCATCTACGACCTGCACTGCGCGCTGGACAGCCTCGGCGTGAACCACGTCTACTACGAGTCCCCGGGCACGGGCCACGAATGGCTCACCTGGCGGCGTTCACTCCACCAGTTCGCTCCGATGCTCTTCCAGGACTAGTAAGTACTTTTGATTCGACTGGCCGTCATAGTGATGTCACGCGTGGCAGGTGCCGGTGCCGGATTCCCCTGGAAACGGCGCGGCTGCGGCGCGACAACGGTGACGGTCAATTCGTTCCTGTCGGGCGAGAAACTGAAGCGGAAGCGCTCCTGGCAGCCGTTGTTGAACAGCGACAGATAGTAGGCGCCCAGTTCGTCGGCGCCCGTCCAGGCACACCAGCCCGCCGTGGTCATCGGCGTGGTGTTCATCGTGTTGGCATAGACCGTCCCGCCGAAGAGCAGGGAGCGGTCGGTGCTGCCCATCTGCCAGCTGTCCAGCCCGAAGGGGATATTGTGGATGGCCTCGCCCGTTTCCAGCGTCAGCGTCATGTTGCCGCCCGCGTCGAAACGGAAGGCGATGCCCGTCAGGCCATAGGCGTTCTGGTGCATGCGGTAGCGCAGGGTCCGGGAACGCTCGCCGGCGAGGGACGGCTCCCCGAAGGGCTTCTGGAGCGCATAGCCGTCGATGGCGGCTTTCAGATCGAAATTCTTGCTGGGCTTGAGCTTCTTGTCGCTCATCCCGTCCAGCAGGTTGTAGATCAGCTGGTTGAATCCCGCCTCATCGCCGATCTGGCCGTTCGAGGCCACCACGACGTCGTATTCCGGGATGACCATGATCAGCTGGTTCTGGCCGCCGATGGCGCGCCAGGAGTTGTGGCGGCCCATCCAGACCTGGTAGCCGTAGCCCTGTCCGCTGTCATCCTTCTCATTCTCCTCTTTGGAGAGATCGGGACGCTGGTAAATGTGCGGGGTGGTCATGGCCTCCACCCATTCGCGCGCGAGCAGCTGTTTGCCGTTCCAGACACCCCTGTTCTTCAGGAAGATGCCCATCTTCGCGAGGTCGGAGGTCCTGCTGTGCATGCCGCCGTTGCCCATGTTGCGCCCGTCCAGGTCCATCTCCCACACCACGTCGCGGATGCCCAGCGGATCCAGCAGGCGCGGCTTCAGGTACTCGTAGAGGGTGATGCCCGTCACGCGGGTGATGATCTGCGAGAGCATGTGCGAGCAGGTGATGTTGTAGGCGAAAGAAGTACCCGGTTCGTGGGCGTAGTCCATCGCAAGGAAGGAGCGCACCTGGTCGTCACCGGAGCCGGGATACTGCGTGCGGGCATGGCCGGCCGACATTGTGAGCAGGTGTTCCACCGTCAGGCGCGACAGCTCCGGGGCGGGATGCTCCGGCATGAGGTCGGGGAAGAAATCCTGCACCCGGTCGCTGATCTTCAGCAGGCCTTCCTGCACGGCGAAGCCCACGGCTGCGCCCGTGAAGGTCTTGGTGGCGGAGTACATGGCATGCGGATACTGCGGGCCGTAGGGCGCCCACCAGTGTTCGGCCACGACCTTGTCGTGCCGCAGGAGCATGAGGCCGTGGACCTCATAGCCCCCTTCCTCGAGGGCGCGGAACCAGTCGGCGATGGCCTCCGAACGGATGCCTTCGGCCTCTGGCGTGCTGCGGGGCAGGCCGTCGTCATAAATCTGTGCAGAAGCGAAAAGCCCGGGCAGCGCCAGCAGGCAGGAAAGCAGGAGTTTCCGGAAAGTAGTCATAGCGGTGGTTATTTTATCTTCCGTCGGGAACGACGGTGTACATGGTGTGTGCGTCCGGGGTGCATTTCAGTTTCTTGAAAAGCTCGGATACGGTTACGAAGACGTAGCCCTGCTCTTTCAGCACCGGGAGCGCCTCGTCGAGGGCCTCGACAGTGGCCTCGTTGCCCTCAAAGTCATGCAGGAGATAGATGGCTCCGGGCTCCGCGTTGGAGATGATGCCCTCGCGGCGGAACTCCTTGCCGACCGACGCCTCCCAGTCCTGGCAGCCCTTGCCGCAGATGAAGGTGAGGTCGATCCAGTCGTACATCTCCGGCTTGACGTTGATGTACGGCGGACGGAAGACCGTCGGGCGCTTCCCGGTGATCTGCTCGATCAGGGCGGAGGTGGTCTCGATTTCCTCCTTGACTTGGGCTTCGTCCATCATGGTCATCATCGGGTGGGAGAAGGAGTGGTTGCCGATCTCGCAGCCCTGCTTGATGGCGCGCTTCATGTTCCCGGCGCTCTCGTCGGTGATGTTCTTGCCGATGACGAAGAAGGTGGCGGGCACCTTGTGTTTCGCGAGAACGTCGAGCATTTTGGTCTCGGTGGTCAGGTTGGGGCCGTCGTCAAAGG
Source organism: uncultured Bacteroidia bacterium (assembly GCA_902798975.1). Classification (GTDB taxonomy): domain Bacteria; phylum Bacteroidota; class Bacteroidia; order Bacteroidales; family UBA932; genus Cryptobacteroides. The sequence continues at coordinate 14,629 of CADBYT010000020.1, forward strand.
CCAGGGCGAGGTACTTGACCGGCTCTTTGGGAGCGCAGGCCGTCGCGAGTGCGGAAAGGCAGATCATCAGGGAGAGTTTGGTTAATGTTTTCATCATGGTTACGTTTTCTCCCCAAAGATACGTAAATACGGACAGTAGTTTGACAAAAAATTTGGTCTATTTGATTTATTCTCTTATCTTGCAACATAAACAGACACTAAAAATAACCTTTTAACCTTAGTACCCCATGAAACAGAAGTCATTTTCCGTGCTTCTCGTGACGGGATTGTTGTGCCTTTCTTCTTGCATCAGCAACACCGAATCTCAGTCCGTGACAGATCTTCGTAACGCCCGCGTGGAACAAGCCCGCGCCCAGGCGGAACTACTCCGTGCCCAGGCCGCCGTTCAGGCGGCTCAGGCGTCCATGCTCAATGCCCAGGCCGCCTATCAGCAGGCGCTCGCCACCGCGCAGGAGCTCCAGAACACCATCGGCGAGGCATCTGCCCGGCAGCAGATCGCCAACATCCTGGCCCAGATGGAGGTGGATGCCCTGAACAATCAGGTCGCGCTGATCAATGCCCAGCAGGCCCTGGATGCCGCACTTGCCGGACAGACCACGGCCCAGGCCACGCTCATCAGCACGATCCTGACCAGCTACACGGACTATTATAACCAGCTCAGCAACGCACGTATCAATCTGTTGCTGGCGCAGACAGATCTGCAAAAGATTGAAAAGAACATCTATAATCCCAATGAGGCCGCTTATCGACAGTTGAATACGATATCGCAAACCCTGGCCAACCTGATCAAGGAATATGACGCCCTGGTCAAGTTCCGGGAAACGGAGCGGGAAGAGCTCAAGGAGCAGCAGCTGGTCATCTGGGAAAAGATGAACGAAGCCAGCCTGCTCCACAGCGAGGCAGTACAGGCGGAGCTGGATCTGAACACCAAGCTCGCAGACCAGAGAGTGCTCCTCCAGACCAAGACGGAGTTCAATATGCTCATGGACGAACTTACGGCCATGCAAACTACCAATTTTAACAAATTCCTGACGGACTATATCCAATATACGGCCGTGACCGAGGGCGGGACCACCTATGGCGGAACGCTCATAGAAGAGTTTTTTGGGTTTGCTTCAGAGTTTTATTTTGAGACGCCGCCTGCCGCAGGCTCGACTACGCCCGGCAGAGTATTCCTGTACAACACCGGCGATTTTGATTACTGGGGATTCAACGATTCGTATTATTATCCCGAACCGGTCGACGGTGTCTATCCGAACGGCCGAATTATGCTCTTCCCTGAGAGATGGTATTCCCGCAACTTCAATCTGGCCGGTTTCACGGCCATCTACGAGGCTGCCAAGGCTGCACTGGCGGGCGACGGAACCGCTCTGACCACGCTGGAAAACGCATGGGCTGCCCTTACGCCCGATCTCGCCAAAGTCCAGGAAGCCAAGACCGGGTACGACGCCCAGGTGGCCATATATCAACAGATTGGAGAGGAAAAAACCAATGCCGAAAAGCGCGTATGGGACATCAACAACACGCTTACCACCCTGCTGGCCGAATACAACGCCATCACGGCCATCTTGAATCTCGCCTATACGGGTTATGCCGTCGATGGCACCGCATGGACCATGACCATCGATGAGCGTCTGGCCGCGCTGTTGACCGAAATCGACACCCAGAAGCAGGCCCTTGACGCACAGTGGGCCGTCATCATCACGAATGACTTCAACATTGAACAGGCGCGTCAATTCGCGGAGGACGAACTTGCGTTCTGGCAGACCCAGGTGGAAGTGCTGGAGAAGATCGTGGCCGCGCTCAAGGCACAGCTCGACGCAGCCTTTGCCGAGGTGGGCAGTACGCTTTAATCTTACTGTGATCCCATGAACTGCAAACGTTTCATAGTTTGTACTGCCGCCTTGCTCATAGGCGTCGGCCTGCTGGCACAGGAACGGCCCCGTTTCAGTGCCGCGGTGACGGTCGGCGCCAATGGGTATGCCAGCGCAGCGGCCCTGGACAGCAGCCTCCCCTCCTATCAGATGGAGGCGGTCTCCCTGAACTGGACGGACAAGATGCCCGCCTTCGGGGCTGAAGTTTCCCTGCTGATCAACGACAGATGGAAGGCCGATTTGGGAGGCATGTTCCAGTTCTCCTACAACCCGGGCTATATGGAAGTGCCGGGAACCGCAGAGAATGACTACAACTACTCGCCGGGGGACCTCCCGGCCTACCGGGCAGTACCCGCGGACCAGCAGGTGGCTTACGTGGTGTACCTGGCCGGCAGTTATTGTTTTAGGATTCCTGCCGTTCCGGCCATGCGCCCTTACTGCGGCCTCCGCTTTTCCTTCGCCTATGCCAACGACCAGAAGAAATACGACGAGCTGTCCTCGATGGGCATTTCCTCTGCCGAGAATTTCTCGATGGGCGTCTCCTGCATCGGCGGTGTGGATTACTTCCTGGCCTCGAACTTCTTCATCGGCGCGTCGCTGGATCTGGTGCGCTATGTGTACGGCGTCACGAAGTACAGACCGCAGGACGGTCTTGCCCCCCTCGCCGGAGACACGCACAATCTGGGAGCCATCGGGGCACCGCGTATCAAGATCGGCTTCCAGTTTTAGCCTGGGCGAAGCCTGAATATCACCGAAACTGCGGTAGACGGTATCAACATGCGACCGTCTACCGCAATTTCTATGTCTAAGGAAAAAGGGCTATTAGACATTTTGTGAGCAATTAGCCGGGGCACGCGAAAGCCCGGCCGATTTTCAAACAGATTTTTTCTTACTTCTCAAGTCCGGAACCTGATCATAGCCGACAATGGGAAAGCAGGTAAGGCATATCGAAAACAAAAATCTGGCTATGGGAATAATCACCGGAAACCGAGTACTCCCGGCGGTAAGAAAAGGCACTCTTCCCGTCAGCCGTCGTCTGGAAATCCATCATTCCCCCCAAAACTTTTTTGTAGAAAACAATCTCCCCGGTAGTCGTGTCAGCATAATAGATACCTGCAGGGTTATCCTTAAAATGTGTGCTTTCAAAGTTTATGACCAAGTTCTCGTATCCTGGAGTATAACAAAAATCCGCTTTCCCTTCATGCCGGCTGTCCAGGCTCCAGTGCGGGCTCGTCGAACCATCGGGATAGAGCAGGTACTGATCATATAATTCGCGCATCAGCCAAACCCCGTTCTTCTTGTTGGCAACCGCCTGCACCTTGTGGTCAAAATTATAATGATCCACAATAAAACGGCAGTCCTCCCCTTCAAAACGGACATAATAAGCGGAATTTGCCAGACAATACAGATAAGAGCCATCCTGGCTCTCGGACAAGCCGTCTTGAATGGTATTATATTCCATCATGTAAGAAATCCAGGATTCCAGGAACTCCTCATTACCTGGATATGCGTCAGGATCCTTCAGCGTCAAGGTGCCGTCGGATGCGGTTTCCACCACTTTCACGCAGGTGGAAGAAGTTTCCGATGAGCGAAGGACAAGCACACCGGTGCCATATTTCGTAAAGGCAAGATCGGCCGGTTGCAGAGGCTGATACACGATGTCTTCTTCCTTCGGGATGGTAGCGCTGACCCGAAACTCCCCGCTCTCAGGATCCAACATCCAGATCGTTGGAACATCGAAGCCATAGCCGCCGGTAAAGTGGTTCCATGTATACACGTACCCGTTATATCCGTTAACCGTGAAATAGACGCAATCTCCGGGCAGCCCGGACAGATCGTATTCCTGTATTATTCCCCCCGTCTGACAATCCATGCGCAACAACTTCTTTCCGTTTTCGCAGTAAACCATCAGTTCCTTATCCTGATTGAACAAGAACATCCTCTGAATAACATCGTCGATACGATAACTCCTGTCATAGACAGGAATTTTCACGGAAACGGAAGACTGCGTCCCATCTTCCCCGGTAACCTTAAAACCATATTCGTTCTCCTGTCCGAAACAATCTGCCTGATGCCCGTCGAACACCAGAACCAGTGTCGTATCGTTCAGGATTTTTCTGTTCTCCGGATAATAATAATCCACATCGGTAATCCAATCGTAATGCGGGATTGTCGAATCAACTATTTTGCCGTCAAAATGGATGAAAAGGGAGTCATACGGATCCGTGATTCCATTTCCAAGGGAGAAAGATGTCCCGGTGACATGCACAAGCCGTCCCGGATTGACCGGTTCCGGCGTTGATGGTGACGGGGGTGGCTCCGGTTGTCCGCCAGAAGGCGACGGATCCAAACCGTCGCACGCTCCCCACAGCAGGAGCATGGGAATCAGGACAAAAAAGACCGGACGGAGTTTGCACATCGGTTGTTTGGTTGGATGATGGTATGTACAAAGATAGTTATTTAAGAAATACGTTTATCATGATTCCTTCGAAGAAGTCCGGGAATCCGGTCAGGATAAAGAAAGCCCGGCCGACTGGCCGGTATCGGAGCGTAGCGACCGGGGGAGCTCGAGGGGAACGCCCCTCGATGAATAAAAGGCGGAGCGCAGCGACGCCGGGGCACGCGAAAGCCCGACCGACTGGCCGGGCTCGCGTGCCCCAAGCGGGAATCGAACCCGCACGGCTTTAAAGGCCACTGGATTTTGAGTCCAGCGCGTCTACCAATTCCGCCATCAGGGCTGGTAGGGACTGCAAAGGTATTTAAAAAACGCGATTTATCAAATTTTTGGCGTATCTTCGCTTTTCCTATGGAGAAAAAGAGCATCTACGTCATCTACGACCGCAACGTCGAATCTTTCGCCCTCAAGCTGGCCGAGGGGCGCCCGTCGCTGGCCATCACCGCCGACGAGGAGCACAAGACCATGGACACCGTCCTGGATATCTGCCGCTGGCTGCTCGCGCAGGGCGCGGGACGCGACGCCATCGTGTGGGCCGTGGGCGGCGGCGTGACCACCGACCTCGTGGGCTTCGCCGCCAGCATCTACAAGCGCGGCGTGCGCTACGCCAACTACCCGACCACCCTGCTCAGCCAGGTTGACGCGGGCGTGGGCGGCAAGACGGGTGTGAACCTGGACAGCTACAAGAACATGATCGGGGTCACGAAATTCCCCATCTATACCCGCATCCTCCCGGAAGTCCTGGCCACCCTGCCCGCACGCGAACTCCGTTCCGGCGCCGCCGAAATGCTCAAAACCTTCATCATCGACAACAAGGGCGGCAACTACGAGAAGGCCGTCAAGGTGCTGTCCGAACCGAAAATCGATTTCGCGGCGCTGGCGCCGCTCATCGAAGCCGCCGCGGCCGTGAAGCGCAAGATCGTGGAGCAGGACCCGTACGAGGAGAACCTCCGGCGCTGCCTCAACCTCGGGCACACCTACGCCCATGCCATCGAGTGGTACCAGCACACGCACGAAACGGCGGAGCCGATGACGCACGGCGAGGCCGTCGCCGTGGGCATGGTGCAGGCCGCGCTCCTGTCCGAGCGCCTGGGCCTGTGCAAACAGGGGCTCGCCGCTCAGATCCGCGCCGACCTGGCCGCCTGCGGCCTGCCGACGGAGCTGCCCTGTCCTGAAGAAGAGCTGGAAGCCGCCATGTGGAAAGACAAGAAAGCCGAGAAAGGCATCATCCACTTTGTCCTGATCAAAAAGATCGGCAAGGTGATAATCAAAGACCTGGATGATTTGCACCAGCCTGCAGCATAAGAGCTTCGAGCAGATCCTCACGATCCTCGAAGACCCCGCGGTCGAAATGGCGGAAATCCGCCTCGACCGCTGTTCCCTCACGGACGAACAGATTGAAACGCTATTCGCCGAGTCCGACACCCCGCTCATCGCCACCTGCCGCATCGACGGCTGCGACAGCCCTGCGGAGGCGGAGCGGCGGCTGCGCATCGCCATTGAGGCGGGCGCCCGTTTCGCGGACCTCGAAATCGAGGCCCCGGCCGACATGAGCAAGCGTTTCCAGCATCTGTGCCGCAAGACGGGCACGGAGATCATCCGCTCCTACCACGATTTCGAGGGCACGCCCGATAGCGAATTCCTGCAGCGCGCGCTCGCCCGCTGCTTCCGCTACGGCGCCGACATCGCCAAGGTCGTGACCACCTGCCATACGGCGGAAGACGCCGCCCGCATCGAATCGCTTTACAGCATCGTGCTGGAGGATGTGGATTCGCTCCAGGGCCGCCTGGTGGCCTTCGGCATGGGTGAGGCGGGCCGTGACACGCGCCTGCAGTGCCTGCGCCGCGGGGCGCCTTTCTCCTTCGCCGCCCTCACGGCGGAAGAAGCCACCGCGCCCGGCCAGTGGCCGCTCGCGGAAATGTACGACACCCTCTACGGCGACCGCAAGGCCTACCGGGCGGAAGGCCGCAGGATGCCCGCGTCCAAGAGTTTCGCGCAGCGCGCAATCCTTGCTGCGGCGCTCGCGGACGGCACCTCGCACCTGGGCGGTTACAGCCCCTGCGGGGATTCCGAAGCCGCACTCGCGCTCGCCCGCGCCCTCGGCGCCCGGGTGGAGCAGAACGGCGACCTGCTGAGCATCACCGGCATCGGTGCGCGTTGCCGGCAGCTGCAGCCCGGCAGCGTGGACACCGGCGAATCCGGCCTGCTCACGCGCCTGGCCATTCCCGTGCTCGCCGCCGTCGGCGACGGCAATTTCTCCGTGACCGGCCGCGGCACCCTGCTGAAACGGCCCCTGAGCAGCGCCGCAGACATCATGGCCGCCTTTGGCGTGCTCCTCGCAAACGAGCAGGAGCGCGAAGGGAAGGAGGTCTATGTGCCCGCCACCGTCAAGGGACACCTCATCCCGGGCACGGCGGAGGTCCCCGGCAAGGGCGGCTCACAGCTCATTTCCGGCCTGCTGATGGCCCTGCCGCTCTGCGACAAGGACTCGACGCTGCATGTGAACGAGCCCAAGAGCATCCCCTACATGTATATCACCCTCGACGTGCTGCGCCATTTCGGGATCCAGACCCGCAGCGAGATGGAAGGCGACGCCGAGATGCTGGAGGCGGACGACTGGTCCGGCTGCACCGGCATCAATTTCAAGATACGCGGGCGGCAGCACTACCGCGCCGCAGATTTCGACATCGAGGGCGACTGGAGCGCCGCGGCCAACTTCCTGGTGGCCGGCGCCATCTTCGGCTCGGCCGAACTCGTGGGCATGGACACCAAGTCCCTGCAGGCCGACCTGACCGTCATCGACATCCTCGTGGAGGCGGGCGCCGTGGTCTCGCAGCTCGACGGCGGGACCGTTTGCGTGCGAAAAGCCCCGCTGGAGGCTTTCCAGCAGGACCTCAGCAACGCCCCCGACCTCTTCCCCATCATCTCCGTGCTCGCCGCGTTCTGTGCCGGCGAGAGCCGCATCGCAGGCGTCGGCCGCCTGGCCACCAAGGAATCCAACCGCGCGGAAGCCATCCTCGAAATGCTCCAGCAGATGGGCGTGGAAGCGCGCATCGAAGGCGACGAGCTGGTGGTCTGGGGCGAATCCCTCGCCGCGCGCCTGCTCGGCGACCGCCTGCTCAAGGGCGGCGAATACACGTCCCGCCACGACCACCGCATGGTGATGGCCCTGCAGGTGGCCTCCCTGGGAACAAAAAGCCCCATCGTCATCGACGATGAGGCTTGTGTGGGGAAATCCTTCCCCGGGTTCAGGCTTTAGTAATTATTCTGCCTTCTCTTCAGCCGCAGCTTCGGCCTTCGGAGCTTCCGGAGCGGCCTCGGCCTTCTTGGCGCGGCTGCGACGGGTCGTCTTCTTGGCGGCAGCCTTCTTGGAGTCTGCAGCGGCGAGGGCGGCCTCGTTGAAGTCAACGAGCTCGATCAGCGCCATCTCGGCGGCGTCACCCTGACGGAAACCGATGTGAAGCACACGGGTGTATCCGCCCGGACGGTCGGCGACCTTCGGAGCGATGGTGCGGAACAGTTCGGTCACAGCCTCCTTGTCCTTGAGGTAGCTGAACACGACGCGACGGTTGTGTGTCGTGTCCTCCTTGGACTTGGTGATCAGCGGCTCCACGTAGCTCTTGAGGGCTTTCGCCTTCGCCACGGTGGTGGTGATGCGCTTGTGCTGGATCAGGGAGCAAGCCATGTTGGCGAGGAGCGCCTTGCGGTGACCGGCCTGACGACCAAGATGATTGATAGCTTTATTGTGTCTCATCTTTATAAAGTCTTTTTCTTGGGTTCAATATTATACTTGGTGACGTCCATTCCGAACGAAAGCTTCATCTTCTCGACCAGGAGGTCGATCTCGTTGAGGGACTTCCGGCCGAAGTTGCGGAACTTCATCAGCTCGGGACGGGAATAGGAAACGAGATCCGCGAACGTGTCGATCTCAGCCGCCTTGAGGCAGTTGAAGGCACGCACGGAAAGGCCCACGTCGCTGAGCTTGGTGAGAAGGAGGTGACGCATGTGCAGCGACTCCTCGTCCAGCTCCTTGCTGTCGGTCTCCACAGTGCTCTCGAGCGACATCTTCTTGTCGTCGGTGAAGAGCTTGAAGTGGTAGATCAGGATGTTGGCCGCCTCGTGAAGGGCCGCGTTCGGGGAAATGGAACCGTCCGTCACGATCTCAAGATTGAGTTTCTCGTAATCCGTCTTCTGCTCCACGCGCCAGTTCTCCACGCTCCAGTTGACCTTGCGGATCGGAGTGTAGATAGCGTCCACCGGAATGGTACCGATCGGCGTGTTCTCGTCGCGGAGCTCCTCGGCGGGCACGAAACCACGACCCTTCGTAATGACGATCGAGATTTCGAGCTTCACGGAAGGCTCGAGCGAGCAGATGTGCAATTCGGGATTCAACACCATGAAAGAAGACAATCCTTTGGAGATATCTTCTGCCGTAAACTCCTGCTTGCCGCTGATGACGATGTTTGCCGTCTCAGTGTCCACGGTCTCGACCATGCGGCGGAAACGAACCTGCTTGAGGTTCAGGATGATGTCCTGCATCCCCTCGATGACGCCGGGGATGGTCTGGAACTCCTGGTCCACGCCGGAGATCTTGATCTGACTGATAGCAAACCCCTCCAGGGAGGCCAGCAAGATGCGACGAAGAGCGTTACCGATCGTCTGGCCGTAACCCGGCTCGAGCGGCCGGAATTCGAAACGACCGACGGTGTCGGTGCTTTCGAGCATGATCACCTTGTCCGGTTTCTGAAATGCTAAGATTGCCATATTACAGTGGTGTTAAGGATTATTTGGAATAGAGGTCGACGATAAGCTGCTCGTTGATGTTCTCGGGGATTTCCGCACGGGTCGGAACATTGAGGAACTTGCCACTGAGGGTCTTGGTGTCGAAATCCAGCCAGGAATACTTGGTCACGGAGGCCACGCTGTTCTGGATCACCTCGAGGCTCTTGGAGCGCTCGCGGACAGCCACGGTGTCGCCGGCCTTCACCTGAGTGGAGGGGATGCTGCACACGGTGCCGTTCAGGGTGATGTGGTGGTGGGACACGAGCTGACGGGCGGCGGCGCGGGTCGGGGCAATACCGAGACGGTACACGATATTGTCGAGACGGGACTCGAGGAGAATCACGAGGTTCTCACCCTTCTGGCCGGACATGCGGGAAGCCTTGTCGTAGGTGTTGTGGAACTGACGCTCGAGCACACCGTACATGTATTTGACTTTCTGCTTCTCCTTCAGCTGGGTAGCATATTCCTTGGACTTCTTGCGCTTCGCGGCGAGGCCGTGCTGTCCCGGAGGGAAGTTGCGCTTCTCAAAATATTTGTCGGAACCGAAAATCGGCTCGCCGAACTTACGGGCGATCTTGGTGCTGGGACCTGTATATCTTGCCATAGTAGTTTTGCTTTAAATAATTAAACTTTACGACGGCCCTTAGGACGGCACCCGTTGTGCGGCATCGGCGTGACGTCGACGATCTCGGTCACGATGATACCGGCGTTGTTGATGGTGCGGATGGCGGACTCACGGCCGGAACCCGGACCCTTGACATAGCACTTGACACGGCGCAGACCGGCGTCGAAGGCCGTCTTGGCGGCGTCCTCGGCGGCCATCTGGGCAGCGTACGGAGTATTCTTCTTGGAGCCTCTGAAGCCGCACTTACCGGCGGAGCCCCAGCTGATCACCTGACCCTGAGCGTTGGTAAGGGACACGATGACGTTGTTGAAGGTCGATGAAATATGGGCTTCGCCATAAGCTTCAACCTTGACAACTCTCTTGGATGTTGTAGTTTTCTTTGCCATAATTCATCAATGATTACTTGGTCGCCTTCTTCTTGTTGGCAACGGTCTTCTTGCGACCCTTGCGGGTACGGGCGTTGTTCTTGGTGCTCTGGCCGCGGACGGGGAGTCCGAGACGGTGGCGGATTCCGCGATAGCAACCGATATCCATGAGGCGCTTGATGTCCATCTGGATGGAGGAGCGGAGTTCGCCCTCGATCTTGTACTCCTCATTGATCTCGGTACGGATCTTGGCGATCTGGTCATCATTCCAGTCGCCCACTTTGATGGTGGGATCGATCCCGCACTTCTCGAGGATTCGCTTCGCGGAAGAGCGGCCGATACCGAAGATATAGGTCAGACCTATTTCTCCCTGTTTGTTGTTCGGTAAATCTACACCG
>CADBYT010000021.1 GCA_902798975.1 uncultured Bacteroidia bacterium
CTTTGTATATTTATACTTCTAGTCTTCTCCTGACACTCTATCAATTTCCAAAGAAATCAACGCTCTCGATTCTTAGTTTCTCGGTACTTGCTTGTACTTGTTCTTCCAGTATTTTCAATGATCTTGTCCATTCCTCTCGGAAAGGGACTGCAAAGGTAAACCACTTTTTTGAATTCACCAAATTTATTTTCGATTTTTTTCTGCGTATCTTTGTGAGGTTTATATGGCACAGACAGCATCACTCTGGAACTTGTTTCTTGTGTTCGCGAAAGTGGGCACCTTCACCATCGGGGGCGGTTACGCCATGCTGCCGCTCGTGGAGGGGGAGCTGGTGAAACGCGGCTGGATCAGCGAGACCGATTTCGACGAGCTGATCGTGCTGGCGCAGAGTGCTCCGGGCCTGCTGGCCGTCAACATGGCCATCTTCACCGGCCACAAGATCAAAGGCCTGCGGGGCAGCATCGTGTCGGCGCTCGGCGCCACGCTGCCCTCGCTGATCATCATCCTGCTGATCGCGATGTTCTTCACCGAATTCAGGGACAACGACATCGTGCGGCGCTTCTTCCAGGGCGTCCGTCCGGCCGCCGTGGCCCTGATCCTCGTGCCTGCCGTGCGCATGGCGCAGTCCGGCTGCAAATCCTGGTGGACCTGGCTGATCGCCCTGGCGTCCCTGCTGGGCGTCGCCTTCCTGAAAGTTTCCCCCATCTGGATCATCCTGGTGACGATCTCGGTGTCCGTCTCCGTTTCCCTCATCCTTCAAAAGAGAAAGACGCCATGACGGAACTGCTGGGACAACTGTTTTTCACTTTCTTTTTCATCGGGCTGTTCAACTTCGGCGGTGGCGGCACGATGCTGTCCCTCATCCAGGGGCAGGTGGTCACGGCGCACGGATGGATCACCCAGGAGATGTTCACGGACATTGTGGCCATCTCCCAGTCCACGCCGGGCCCGATCGGCATCAACTGCGCCACCTATGTGGGCTACGAGGTGATGAACGGCGCCGGCTTCGGCCCCTGGGCCGGGGTGCTCGGTTCCGTGCTCGCCACCTTCGCGGTTGTGCTGCCGTCCTTCCTCGTTTTCTACCTGATCATCCGGGTATTTTACCGCTTCCACGAAGGCCGCACCTTCTCGGACATGATGCGCGCCCTGCGGCCCGCCGTGGCCGGACTGATCGGCGCCGCGGCGCTCGTGCTCATCTTCCGGACGCAGTGGACCGGGCTGCAGCTGCAGCTGAGCGTGATCCGCGAAAGCTTTCCGGACTGGACCTCCTGGATCATCTTCGCCGCCGCCCTCGCGCTCGGCATCTCCCGCAAAGCGGGGCCGATCGCCATCATTTTGGGCGCGGGCGTGGTCGGCCTGTTGATTTATTGATTACCAACTTAGACGGATACCGAAAGGAACCTCCACCATCAGCGGGTGCGTGGTGTACCAGGACTGCACACCGGTACCATTCGGGAAATGATACTGGAGCGTCGGTTCAACATAAAGATGGATATGCGAGAGAATCCGATACTGAAGACCCACACCGACACCGACAGACCAAATACAACCCGGGGCGACTTGTTTAATTCCTGATAAGACAATCCTGTCCCCAGACTTGCCGCCGAAACTGAAATCCATCGTCTGAGTTGCAACAATTGGAATATCCAATCGCCCTCCAGCCGTAGAATAAAGCGAGAGACGCGAAGCATTAAACATCTGGAAATTAACGCCTAACGGAATTCCGAGATACCAGACCTTCCGGTTACCCGACACACTTGAAGCGTCCGGATTTCCTGCTTCGGTGGCAGATTTCATATACGTCAAACCAAGACCGCTTCGCAGACTCCAACGCGAAGAGAATGTCTTCTCAACGGAGATCCCCACCGAGATCGGGCGGAAGTCTGTCTGCTTCTCAGAGATGGTAATATCACGCAGACTGTTCTGATAAACAAACCGCTGCAGTTTTTCATACTGTGCCGGTGTCATCTGTTCCTTGTTGCTGAAGAGGTATGACTGATATTCTATCCAGTTGTCAATGGCCTTTGTTCCTCCTGTAAAATCCGGAACGATGGTAAAGGGCCGCTCCGCGGCTTCACGAGTCGGCGTCCCCATTACACCGCACACAAGCACCTTCCAGCCAGACCGCCAACCGATCCTCAAACCAGCAGGCATATCGAATCGATTCAACTGAACATGGGTCACCTCCAAACTGTGTTGGGAATGCGCGGGCCGAGTTAACACTAGGTCACGTCCGGAGCGTGATTCAACAATTGCCTGAGGATGAATCTGATCCGGACGTTTCAACATCGGTCCCACATTCCGTACAGAATGCATCAAGTCATTCGCCCCGGGGGCAACATGTTCAGTTCTTTTTGCCCTCCCCTGCGTCATTAACGTGGCCGACGGTGCCGCGTCAACAGAAACAGATGGGGAAGTAGGATTGTCCGGCTCATTATAATCATTCTTGCTCGGAAGGAACTCCTTGACCGGAGTAACCGAGAACAACAATCCCAGTCCGAGGAGTAAATATTTCCCGATACGCTCCCGGAGAATTTTCTTGGCGCGAGCCAAGTTGGAAGAGGATGAATGCGGAGCGATGCCCAGCATCCGGCCGATTTCCTCATGGCTCTTTCCCTGCAAGACAGCCAGGTGGAACACGGAACCATACTTCTCCGGAAGGTCGTTCACAAGAGCCATCAACGCCTCATAGGATATCGGAGTGCGGTCAAAGTCGTCATCTAAAACGGACTCCGCTTCTCGATTCAACGTAAGCGTCTTATGTCGTTTCTGAAAACGGAGGTGTTTCAGGGAAAGATTCCGGACAATCCCTCTCATCCACGAAACGGCCTTATCCGGCTTTTCAACCTTATCTATCCCCGAAAGAATAATGATCCAGGCATCGTGAACAATATCCCGTGCCGTGTCGGGATCACCCACATACCTTGTCGCCAAATCCAAAAGAGATTGGTTATGTTGACTGTACAATCTTTCGAGATCGATCATCCTTATAGCCTTCGGAGCGAACGCAAAATTAGAGATAATTGTCCACAATCGCAACGCGTTTATTATCAGAATGATGTAAAAAATTTTTCACTTTTTCACGCAGTCTTTTACTTGGTTCGGGTACATATTTATAAACGATAACCACAAACACTTGATTACTATGCGAAATAAACTTTTTTCCGTTTGTTTGTACGTAGCCCTGGCTTTTGCTGCCATCTCATGCAACAAAACCGATTTCTTTGTGACAAGCACAGAGGAAACAGCCTCGGTCATGACAAAATCATTTAACCCTTTATCCCATGACCCACAAACACCTATAGACTTTTTCTCTGAAATGGATTTTAAGGAATGGACGGAAATAGCAAGTATTGATGATCGGTTTAAAGCGTGTAATGTTCCACGTAGTTATTTGACCGGCATGACCACTGAAGCAATAGCAAAATCGCTCATCCATTATCCGCTTAATTATCTGATTCTTTTTTACGATGATCCAAGGGAAGCCGTAAAATTGGTGTTAAGTAAAAGTAACTTGCATCAAGAGTTTATACAAAGAACGGATGCGGCGCGCGTTATCACCGAATTATTTGCCTCCTTATCAATAGATATGTCCACAGAAAAGTGTGATTTCGATAATGATTATGAGATCGTCTCCTATTCCAACGGATTGTTTATTGAGTATTTTATTAGTTCCGGTTGCATTCCTGGCATTTTCGACGGACATTATTCCATGTTGCTAGGGCAAACGGCACAAGCGAAATTATCACAGCGAGAGTCCGAGCATGAAACATTCAGCAGTTTTTCGAAGTATCCATTGATTGAGATTACCGAAAAGATAAGAGAAAGGTGGGAAGATTCACCATCTGTGACGGATAGTATTTCGCTACGATCATATGCTGTATCCATCCAAACCTTCTTTAAACAATCAATCCATGGATTTCATTTTGACGAAATGACCAATGCCGAAATTATCTATTTTACCAACACTGCACTTTCGCAGTATCCAAATGCCACCTTGCGAGGACCTGCGTCATCAAAATATAATTGCCATAGTTATGCATGGTATGATAGCAGCACCACTAACGAAACATGGATTAATGCTGAGTATAATGATGTCTTGCAGCTTTCGAAGTTTTGGACAAATGATCTATATGTAAGCAGCACACAATCTGATGCAGAGAGGGCTTATTACTCTTCTGGAGATCACTCCGCCGTTGTATTACCAAGTGGAAAGTTTTTGTCAAAATGGGGAGCTGGCCCACTTATGGAACATGATTACAATTATTGCCCATATGATTACAGCAATATGCAGTATTATGCCGAAAGAACAACACCCTTGTATTTTTTCACACCCATTAACGGGAATAGCCCCATTTTGGTAAATCAAACAAACACCTATAACTTTGATCCAACTTTCGATTTCAACTATTCCGTTTATGTACAATACAACGAGGCGAGTTCTCCGACACCTTTCACTTTTACTGAATTTGGCCCAGGCTTTTACTATTTGACCTGCTACACTGAAGGATACTATGTTTTATACTTAAAGGGATACCGGAATGGGAATTGTATTGCAGATGCAAGAAAAGATATAATTGTTTTAAACTATTGATTGAGATGAAATGCCGTTTAGTCATTAGCGCAATTTGCGTTGTAGGTGTTCTTCTTTCTTTCGGATGCTCGAAAGATCAGCTGACAGATAGTTTACTTGGAACGACGTGGGTGCCGGTACATGCCGTAGGCAAGATAGACGGAACCAGCTATACGATAACATGGGACGATGATATAGACGAAAACGGACTTTTGGTTGTCAGGTATGAGCGGGATGGGGAAACTTTCGAGTATCAAATGAGTTTCGATGGATATAAGTTCTTCAAGGATGGGAAGGAAAAAGTATACGCAACGTTTTCTCCGGCGACCCCGGGAAAAATGAGCGCGTCCCGCTTTCGGTATTATATCATGGATAACAGGATTTATCTTGAGCAGGCATCTTCCTCCGGGAACCCCTGGTCTTCCTCTCAAAAAGAAGACGATACCGGCACCAGGTATGTTTCTTCCCTTCTGGTCGAATTCTCATCAAATCGGATGACCTTTGACGGCATTACATATAGGAAAGTGGAGTGATGCGCCCTGATTGGAGATTGTGTTTGATGTTGATTATCCTTCCCCTGGCATCCTGCATTCGGGACACCGAACTGGATTCCGGGGAAAGACCGCAGGTGGTGGTCGAGTGCATCCTTACCAACAGTCCGGTCCAGACACTCCGGCTCTGTTTTACAAAAGGAGCATCCCGCGAACGCGAACCTCTGACACAGGCCGATGCCAGATTGTATGATGTCAGCGAGAACAAGGCGGTGGGGGGATTTCTGTTTTCTGATGCCGACATCTGGACGCTACGATACGAACCGACACCCGGGCATACCTACCGACTAGAGGTGAACGTTCCCGGATATGAGCCCGTTCTGGCCGAACAAACCATGCCGGAGATTCATGTCAGGGCGGTGTATTATTGGCCGGTATTTGGATCGTCCGACAAATACGAATACAACTCATTCCCCTTGATCGTTTATGAATTGGAATCTCTTCCAGACTTCACCTGGGTCTATGCAATGAGTTGGGATCAATTGAGCGGGGAACGGCGGATTGCGGACAATTTGTGCACGGATTTTCCGTATGTTGACAATTTCAACCTGACCGGCGATGTGTATGATCCTCAGGTTGATACGGTATTCCAATATGGCCTGGAGTTCCATTACGCCAAGTATTGGCCATTAAAAGGGACCAGCATGCACCGGAAATATCTGCGGATTCCATATCCGAAAACTGTTGATAAAAACTGGCTGATCGTATCCGGGGACATGAAGGGGTATTTCCCCTATGAACTCAACAAGCAAAGTCAGCTGGTCAATGACGGTGTCGTCGAGGATGTGGAAGAGGGGCAGGGATATGTTGTTTTCGCGGCCATATCAAAAGACTTTGACGCCTATCTGATGGACGCCATCCGAATCCAGCTACTGCAGGAGTCCAGCGATTTATCCAGCATATACCTCCGGGAAAACATCTACTCCAATATTACGGGCGGACTTGGCATATTTGGCGCTCGGGCGGAACAAAAGATGGTCTGGATGAACGAGAAGTCTTTCTTTGAGGAATGAAAAAGTTGTCACTCATTCTTTCCGTTTTGGCTCTGACCGGAACCGCCCTGTCTGCCCAGGAACTCCCATGGACGGACACCCTAACAGCTGCCATCAAGATGGCAGACCAGCGGATCGAACGCAGTATCGACCGACTGAGTTCGGACATGAATGGCATCGTAGGGACCCTCTCTCCCTTAGGAGAAGGTGATCCGATTCGCTGGGCACAGCATCTTCCAGGTGTCACCACGGGAGCCGACGGCGGATCCGCGTTCTACGTCCGAGGCGGCAACATGGGGAACAATCTCCTTTCGCTAGATGGCGTTCCCATCTATGGGTACTCCCATCTTTTGGGCCTGACAACGATTATTCCCGTGTCTACGATGGAAAGGGCTGAATTGGCCAAAGGCGGATTTGACGGCAGGGAAAGCAATTTCACGGCAGCACATCTCAGTGTGACAACCAGAACGCCGAAAAAGGAGGTGGGGGCAAGTGTTGCTTTAAACAACTTCCTGCTCGGTGCAGACTGCGAAGGGCATATTTCCAAGGGGCTGTCTTTCTTGCTCTCTGCGCGCGTTTCTCCGCTGACCTGGGAATATCGGGCATTCCGGAAACTCCTTCCGACCCGGTTTAACGAGTTTGACAACTTCCAGGCGGGAGTGGGAGATCTTTACGGGAAGATCCGGTACGATTTCAATGGGAATACGTTTATCGAGCTGGCCGGAATGGGAAGCATGGATGAGTATGCCTTTTCTCAAGGATCTGATACCGATAAATCACTCGGTTGGCGCAACGGAATTGTATCAGTCCGACTACAGAATCAAACCGCCAATTCCCAGACATCCGTACTGGCGTACATAAATTATTTCAACACCCATCAAGCGCAAGATGCCGTCTATCATGAGGCCAAAAACCACCTGTCACTACAGTCCGAACTGAAGGAGACGGCTTTGTCTGTCGACAGGTCCCGGACCATCGGCCGCTTTATTCTCGGCTATGGTATCAAAGGTCGCCTTGCCGGGTTCTCGCCCGGGCAGGTCGCAGCAGTCAAGAATCACACTTCGGTCTTACTGGCAGATGCCTATGCACAAGCCGGATTCCTGATTCCAGATCACGTATCCCTCAATGCAATGGGCAGAGTGAACTACTATAGGCAACTCTCTGATGAACGGGGACGGTTTGATCCGGAATTTAGTCTATCGGCTAAGGTGAATCTGGGTTCTCACCTCTTGCTTGCAACTTCGTTCGACCGTCTCGTACAGTATTACCACTCACTGGAAGGCCTTCCCGTCGGTTGGTCGCTGGATATGATTGTCCCTTCCGAGGCCCAGGTTGAACCGGAAACGGTTTTGCAGGGCTCCATTGGATTACAGTTCCGATTTGGTGCACATAGCGGCTCTTTCGGTGGTTTTTATAAACAGATGGACAGGTTGGTTTACTATAAATATGCCCAGAGCCTGTTCAACGGCGGAATGGCCGACTGGGAAACCCAGGTATCACAAGGCCAGGGGACAGCACGCGGACTTGAGTTCTTATATGAATATGACCATGACGACTGGCATGCCCGGCTGTCATATACGCTATCCCAAACAAACCGATATGGCTTTGAAGGCATAAACGATGGAAAACCCTTTCATGCGCGGTTTGACCGGACCCATGTCCTGAACGTGCAGGGCATGTGGCGTCATTGGACCCTTTCGCTCATCCTGGAAAGCGGACATTGGGAGAATGGAGCAGCCATGACATATTACATGCATACGCTGGAAGACAGTGTCTGGCAGGCACAGTACTATTCTGAAATCAACAACTACCGTATGCCCACGGTATTCCGGCTGGACTTCGGTTATCAATTCTCCTTCGCGACTGGCATGGTGAAACACGAGTTGAACCTGGGTGTCTGCAATCTGACGAATCATTTCAACCCGTTTATGCTCTATTTTGACGGAAAGTCAGAATCCTGGAAGGAGATGGCGCTGCTCCCGATACTCCCAAATTTCAGTTACAGAGTCAGATTCTGAACGGTCAGGATCAGCATGGCCGGTCCGATCGCCATCATTTTGGGTGCGGGCGTGCTCGGCCTGTTGATTTATTGATTATCTTTATCCCGATGAAACGTCTCTTGCTCGTGGGGTTATTGTGCCTGCTCGCCTCGTCTTCGCGGGCGGGCGCGCTCGAGGACATCGTTCCCCGGCCGGCCGAGGTGGTGCCCGGCAGCGGCAGCGTGCGCATTTCCGGCAAGCCGTTCAAGTGCGACCCGGCCTTCGGCGCGGAAACCCGTGCCGCCGTCAGCGCCTTCGCCGCCCACCTGGGCTACGTCAGCGGCAAGAGCTGCCCCTTCTCCTCGCCACCCGGACTTGACCAGGCCGTGGCGTCGGGCAAGGTGAAAGGCGCCCTCTTCCTGCGGGACGCGTCCCTGGGCACCGAGGCCTATGTGATCGAGGTCGCATCCGGGCGTCTCGTCGTCCGGGCCAGTGGCCATTCCGGCATCGTCTACGCCCTGCATACGCTCCGGCAGATGCTGCCCGCCGCAATATACGGCGAGCGAGCCGCGGAGAAGGAGAACTGGTCCCTGCCCGGCTGCATCATCCGCGACGAGCCGCGCTTCGCCTGGCGCGGCATGCACCTGGACTGCTCGCGGCATTTCTGGCAGATCGACGAAATCAAGCGCTACCTGGACGTCATGTCCATGTACAAGCTGAACCGTTTCCACTGGCACCTCACCGACGACCAGGGATGGCGCATCGAGATCCGGTCCTATCCGCTCCTGAGCCAGATTTCCTGCTGGCGCGAAGGCACGATGACCGGGCACGATTTCTCATCCAACGACGGCCTCCGCTACGGCGGCTACTACACGCAGGAGCAGATCCGCGAAGTGGTGGCCTACGCCGCGGAACGCGGCATCACCGTGGTGCCGGAAATCGACTTGCCCGGCCACATGCTGGCGGCCCTGTCCGCCTATCCGGAACTGGGCTGCAACGGCGGTCCCTACACCACCTGGACGAAGTGGGGCGTCTCCGACCAGGTCCTCTGCGCGGGCAAGGAGAGCACGTTCGCCTTCCTGGAAGCCGTCCTGGCCGAGGTGGCGGAGCTCTTCCCGGGCGAATACATCCACATCGGCGGGGACGAATGCCCCAAGGACGAATGGAAAACCTGTCCCGACTGCCAGGCGCGCATCCGGGAGCTGGGGCTGCATGACGACGGCCGCTTCACGGCTGAGCAATATCTGCAGAACTATGTCACGAAGCGTGTCCAGGACTTCCTCGCCACGCTGGGCAAGAAAATCATCGGCTGGGACGAGATTCTCGAAGGGGAGCTCGCCCCGGGCGCGACCGTGATGTCCTGGCGGGGAACGGCGGGGGCCATCCAGGCCGCCGCGGAAGGTTTCGACGCCATCCTGACGCCCGTCTCGCACTGCTATTTCGACTACCGCCAGGCGGAGGATCCCGCCGGGGAGCCGGACAGTTTCGACGGCGTCGTCACGCTCGAGAAGATCTATTCCCTGGACCCGCTGGAGGGCGTCGATCCCGCCCAGGCACACCACATCCTCGGCGTGCAGGCCAATCTCTGGACGGAGTACGTCTCCACGCCGGATCACCTGGAATACATGCTGCTCCCGCGCCTGCTCGCCCTGTCCGAGGTGCAGTGGAGCCCCGCGGGCCAGCGCGACTGGTTCCGTTTCCTGCGCGTGCTGCGCGAGCACGAATTCCCCGTCCTCGAGCAGGCCGGCTACAATTACCGCAAATCCTTGAATTATTGATCGTTATATGAAGAAAATTCTCCTGACCCTCGCCTCCCTGGCCGCGGCGCTTCCGCTTCTCGCGGCGTCCGTGCAGGATGAGGCGCGACTGCTCCGTTTCCCCGCCGTGGGCGGCGGCAAGATCGTATTCTGCTACGCAGGCAATCTCTACAGCGTCGGCATCGACGGCGGCCGGGCGGTCAAGCTGACCTCCGACGTCGGCTACGAGTGCTTCCCGAAAATTTCGCCGGACGGCAAGACCGTGGCCTTCACGGCGCAGTACGACGGCAACACCGAAGTCTATACCATTCCGATCACGGGCGGCGAGCCCAAGCGCCTGACCTACAGCGCCCTCGTGGAGCGCGACCAGGTGGGCGAGCGCATGGGCCCGAACAACATCGTGATGGGCTGGACCCCCGACGGCAAGCAGATCGTCTACCGCAGCAAGCAGTGGTGCTTCAGCGGCCTGCGGGCGCAGCTCTGCAAGGTGGACGCCGAGGGCGGCCTGCCGGAGTTCATTCCCACGACCGAGGGCGGTTTCTGCTCCTATTCGCCGGACGGCAAGAAGCTCGCGATGAACCGCATGTTCCGCGAGTTCCGCACCTGGAAGTACTACCGGGGCGGCCAGGCGGACGATATCTGGATCAATACGGTGGGCTCCACCAAGCTCGAGAAAATCACGGACAACGACGCCCAGGACATCTTCCCGATGTGGATCGGCAACGAGATCTACTACCTGTCCGACCGAGACCGGACGATGAACCTCTTCGTCTACGACACGAAGAGCAAGCAGTCCCGCAAGGTCACGAACTTCACCGAATACGACTGCAAGTTCCCGGCCCACAGCGCCGACGGCTACGTGGTCTTCGAAAACGGCGGCTATATTTATAAATATGACGTGCGCAAGGGCGCGGCCGAGAAGGTCACGATCCAGCTCGCGGACGACAATGTCTGGAGCCGTACCGAATACCGCAGCGGCAACCTGTCCATCAACGGCTACAGCCTCTCCCCGGACGGCAAGCGCGTGCTGATGGTCGCCCGCGGCGACATTTTCTCCCTGCCGGCCGAGAAGGGTCCGGTGGTGAACATTTCCCGCTCGCCGGGTTCGCATGAGCGCGAGGCGGAATGGAGCCCGGACGGCTCCCGCATCGCCTGGTTCTCCGACGCCTCCGGCGAATATGAGATCTATACCGCTCCCGCGGACAACATGACGCAGGCGACCCGCCTGACCTCCTTCAACGAGGGCTATCCAACCAACCTGCAGTGGAGCCCGGACGGGAAGAAGCTCTACTTCTCCACCCTGCACTGGGACGTGTATGAGCTGGATGTGGACAGCAAGGCGCTTGCGCGCATCATCGTGGGCAAGGATGCGGCCATCCGCTCCTTCACCCTGTCGCCGGACGGCGCCTGGGCGGCCTACACCACCCAGATGCCCAACTACCTGAGCGCGCTCTGGCTCTTCGACATCAAGGCCCGCAAGAGCTACCAGGTCACCGACCGCTGGTATCCGGCGGGGCAGCCGCTCTTCTCGCGCGACGGCAAGTACCTCTTCTTCACGTCCTCGCGCGAGCTGCGTTCGCAGTACTCCGACGTGGAGTGGAACGCCTCCTACAGCCTCTCCGACTACGTGTTCATCCTCCCGCTGGCGAAAGATACGCCGAACCCGATGACGCTGGGGAACGACGAATATGAGATTCGCCGGTCGGAGCCGGCGAATGACGGGAAAGGCGCCCCCGGCAAACCCGCCCCCGCAGGTCCGGCCCCGGAGGCAGGGAAGGTAACGACCAAGGTCGATGTTGACGGCCTCGCACAGCGCGTCACCGCACTGCCGCTGCCGGCCGGCCGCTACCGCCTCATCCTCGCCGACGGAGACAAACTGTACTACAGCTCCTTCGGCGGTTTCGGAATGCCGGGCGGCGGCCCGGGCGGTCCCGGCGGACGTGGCGCCGCGGCGGTCAAGACCTTCGACCTCAAGACCCTGCAGACCGGCGACGGTCCGGCCGACATGCCGCTGGTGCTGACGCCCGACGCCAAGAAGGCGCTCGTGCGCAGCGAGGGCAAATTCAAAGTGGTTCCTTTCGGCGGCGGCCCGGCCCGCGGCGGCAACGTCCCGACCGACGAGATCGACATGATGATCGAGCACGAGACCGAATGGGCGCAGATCTACGACGAGAGCTGGCGCATCACGCGCGACAACTTCTATGTGGAAAACATGCACGGCGTGGACTGGAAGCACATGCGGGAGAAGTATGGCCAGATGCTGCCGTACGTCAAGCACCGCGACGACCTCACCTACCTCATCGGCGAGCTGATCGGCGAGCTGAACATCGGCCACGCCTATATCACCTCCGGCGAGAAGCATGACATCCCGCGCATCGCCACCGGCCTGCTTGGCGCGACCTACAGCAAGGACAAGGGCACGGGCGCATTCCGGATCGAGAAGATCTTCCGCGGCGCCGACTGGGACGCCTCCCTGCGCTGCCCGCTCCGCACCCCGGGCGTGGACGCCAAGGTGGGTGAATATATCGTAGAGGTCAACGGCACGCCCGCGAAGGACCTGCTGGATCCGGGCCAGGCGCTGATTGGCAAGGCCGGCAAGACCGTCTCCCTGAAGATCGCGTCCAGCGCCTCCGGGAAGGGGGCCCGCACGGTCTATGTCAAGCCCGTGGCCGACGAGACCAACCTCGCCTACTACGAATGGGTCCAGAACAATATTGAGAAAGTGGACAAACTCTCGGGCGGCGAGATCGGCTACATCCATATTCCCGACATGGGCTCCGAAGGCCTGGACATGTTCACCAAGCTCTTCTACACGCAGCTCGACAAGAAAGCCCTCATCGTGGACGACCGCATGAACGGCGGCGGCAACGTGTCGCCGATGATCCTGGAGCGCCTCCAGCGCGAGGTGTACCGCGTCAACATGTACCGCAACGGCGGCAACCAGCCCGTGCCGAACGAGGCCTTCTACGGCCCGAAGGTCTGCCTCATCGACAAGTATTCCTCTTCCGACGGCGACCTCTTCCCGTACGGCTTCCGCCAGCTGGGCCTGGGCAAGCTGATCGGCACGCGCTCCTGGGGCGGCATCGTAGGTATCACCAGTTCCCGCCAGTTCGTGGACGGGCAGGACATGCGCACCCCGTTCTTCACTTCCTATTCCACGGACGGTGAGTGGATCATCGAGGGACACGGCGTCGATCCCGACATCGTGGTGGACATCAATCCGTTCGAGGACTGGCTCGGCAAGGACGCCCAGCTGGAGAAAGCGGTCGAGTACCTGAAGGGCGAGCTGAAGAGCTACAAACCGCTCCCCGGCACCCCAGCCGCCCCGGATAAAAGCAAGTAGTGATTTATCCGTTTTACGCAACTAACAGCATATCAATAGTTTATGAAAGTAGCCGGGTTTCAAAGTACCCGGTTACTTTGGTATCTGACTGTTCATCAAGAACATCCCGAAAACAGCCGAACAAAGTCTCCGGTCCTGGGCACCAGCGCCTCGCGATACGCGGCTCGGCGCTTGCCGCCAGCTCGTCGCTGAGCTCGTCCGAAGGGCTCGCTCCTCGCCGGCGACTGCCGGGGCGGGCAGCTACCACACTTGTCGGCAACGAGCACTCCGCGTCGAGCTTTCCATAGCTCGAAAGCGGAGATCGCTCGGAACCGCCGGGCGCGCGCCCGGCGGTGGTGCCAGGTCCTGCCCGCCCTCGACACCTCCTCCCAGAGGCTAAAACACTCCATTTTGCCCCTGGAAACCGTAAATTTCCGTCGCCAGGGGCACTGAGGCCCTGTTTTGCCCCTGGCGGGCAGAAAAAGGCGGGATTTTCTGGCCGGTCCCTTGTTATTTGAGGGGACCGGGCAGGTTTTACCGGGGAATCCTGCCCGGTGGAACGAGATTCGCCGGTCGGAGCCGGCGAGTGACGGAAATGGTAAGGTAAAATAACACTTAAGGGTCCCGCTTCACAGCGGGACCCTCTCGCAATTCTAACCTAAAATTAAACCTATGAAAAAACTATTCGGTTTAATGGAATATCAATATCTGTGCCAAAGCACTTATTCGGCAAGCTTGATTGTGATGATTTTTACATCCTGCAGGGGGCAGTCGCGACCGTCAGTCTGGACGGAGGCGATCTTGTCGATCACGTCGAGGCCCTCGATGGTCTCGCCGAACACGGTGTACTGGCCGTCCAGCTGGGCGCAGTTGTCCGCGTCCTGCACCAGATAGAACTGGGAGCCGGAGGATTCCTTGTAAGGATTGACGGCATCGCCGCGGCGGGCGGCGGCCAGGGCGCCCTTCTTGTGGGTGTGCTCAGGCACGAACTCGGCGGGAACGGTGTAGTCCGGACCACCCGTGCCGAAGCGGGTCTTGTTGGCGGGGTCCTTGGACAGCGGATCGCCGGCCTGGATCATGAAGCCGTTGATGACGCGGTGGAAGAGTATACCGTCGTAGTACTTCTCCAGCGCCAGCTTGGCGAAATTCTCGCGGTGCTTGGGCGTGTCCGCATACAGTTTGATTTTGATGACACCCATCGAGGTGATGATGTCGAAGACCGGCTCGGCCGGCAGCGTGGCGATTTTGTCCATCGTGCGTTTGGTTTGTTCCGCTGCCGCGATCGAATCGGCGGCGGCCTTCTCCGCGTCCTGCGCGGCTTTCCTGGCGGCATTCCCGCCGCAGCTGCACAGCATTGCAGCGGCACCGAGGCAGCAGAGGGTGATTGTTAAGATACGTTTCATATTGCTTTGGATGTTTTAATCTCTTTCCAGACCAGCAGGACGTAAGGCGCCAGCAGGAGCGTGCCGACGGTCATCTGCGCCCACGCGGGAAGCGCGCGCAGCCAGAACCAGTACAGCGCGAACAGCACGCCCGCGAGCAGCGCAAACTTGCCGATGGCCTTCAGGTCGTACGGGATGGGATACTTCTTCTGCCCGAGGAACCAGCTGATCAGCATCGGGATGCCGTAGCCGGCGAATCCGCCCCAGGCGCAGGCCCAGTAGCCAATCTTCGGCACGAAGACGACGTTGATCGCGATCATCACGGCCACGCCGATGGCGCTGATGATGGCGCCCCACCAGTTCTGGTCGGTAAGCTTGTACCAGAAGGACAGGTTGAAGTACACTCCCATGAAGATCTCCGCCATCATCACGATGGGGATGACGCCGAGGCCCTCCCGGTAATCCCCGCCGATGAAGTGCTGCAGCAGCGGCAGGTAGAACATCACCGCCAGGAAGGCGAGCAGGGTGAAGATGATAAAGTATTTGGTCCCGTCGGCGAGCGTCGACGGACTGTTCTTGTCCTTGTTGTCCGCGAAGACGATGGGCTCGTAGGCATAACGGAAGGCCTGCGTGAGCAGGGCCATCACCATCGCCAGCTTGACGCAGGCGCCGTAGATGCCCAGCTGGACCATGCCCTCCTCGCCCGGCATCAGCTTCGGGAGCAGGATCTTGTCGGACACCTGGTTGAGCACGCCCACCAGGCCCAGGATCAGCAGTGGCCAGGAGTAGCCGAGCATCTCCTTCGCCAGACCTTTGTCGAAGCCGTAGGCGATGCCCCGGATCTCGGGAATGAAGAGGAAGGACACCAGCGTCGTGCAGAAGAGGTTCGCCATGAAGATGAGGCCCACGCCGTAGTTGAACTGCTGGAAGAAGCCCTGCAGCGCCGGAATCTTCGGCATCACCAGGAAGATGAAGAGGTTCAGCAGGACACTGGGAATGATGAAGGACAACTTCAGGAACACGAAGCGAATCGGTCGGCGCTGTTGCCGCAGACGACTGAACATCACCGCCTGGAAGGCGTCCTGCGCCGTGATCAGCGCGAACATGCCGATGTACTCGGGGTGCGCCTCGTAACCCATCGCCCCGCAGATCGGGTGCAGCAGCAGGAAGACCAGTGCGAGGAAACCGAGGTTCACGACACCCACCATGCGGAGGGCGTTGCTGTAGACCATCTTGTCGTCCGTGCCCGGCTTGTTCGCGAAGCGGAACAGGGTCGTCTCCATGCCGAAGGTCAGCAGCGCGAGGAAGAGCGCCGTGTAGGCGTAAAGGTTGGACACGATGCCGTACCCGCCGCTCTCCACGGGGATCATGTAGGTATGGACCGGCACCAGTAGGTAATTCAGGAACCTGCCGACGATGCTCACCAGCCCGTAGAGCGCCGTATCCTTCGCGAGACTCTTCAGATTCATACGGAAGACAAATATACGATTCTTTCCGCCAAACGCATTGTTTTTCGGAGGGGAAAATGTAAATTTGTAGACTGGCAACCTCTAAAAGCAAACACTCATGGAAAAAGTGACCGTTCTCCCTCCCGAGAAGTTAATCAACGGATGGATAGATCCGAAGTACCTCCCGGAAGGCAAAGACAAGTATTATCTTCGCAACAAGCAGGTCCACAAACCGCGCGGCGGCTGGCGTCACCTGACCAGCGACGAGATCGAGCGCCTGGTCAAGAACGACAACACGGCGGCCAGCTGGGACACCATCTGGGTGACGGACGAATTCCGCCCGCAGGGCATCAAGAACAACAAATTCTACGGCACGGTCCGCATCGGGCGCGTGTCCGAGAACGGCCTCCAGTTCCACGACCTGCGCCTGCCGATCGGCATCACCAATTCTTCGATCCACTCCTGCGACATCGGCGACGACTGCGCCATCCACAACGTCCACTACCTCTCCCACTACATTATCGGGAACCGCTGCATGCTTTTCAACGTCGAGGAGATGTGCACCACGGACCATTCCAAGTTC
This sequence comes from uncultured Bacteroidia bacterium, assembly GCA_902798975.1. Classification (GTDB taxonomy): domain Bacteria; phylum Bacteroidota; class Bacteroidia; order Bacteroidales; family UBA932; genus Cryptobacteroides. The sequence continues at coordinate 16,588 of CADBYT010000021.1, forward strand.
GGTAACGGCATCATCAAGGACGGCGAGTCGGAGGACGTGCGCGTCAAGATCGAGGTGATGAACGAGACCGGCTGCCGGGCCGTGTATCCATTCGACGGGATGACCACGGCGGACGCATACATGTGGGCCAAGTTCATCGACGACGAGCCGCTGCAGCAGAAGCTGCGCGAAATCACCCAGGCCTCGATGGACAGCCACCGCGGCTATTACGGCACCGTGGGCGAAGGCTGTGTGATCAAGAATTCCTCCATCATCAAGGATGCCAGGATCGGCGCCGCCTGCTACATCAAGGGCGCCAGCAAACTCAAGAACATCACCATCAACTCCTCCGAGAAGGAGCCGTCGCAGATCGGCGAGAACGTGATCCTGGTCAACGGCATCGTGGGCTTCGGCAGCCGCATCTTCTATTCCTGCACGGCCATCCGTTTCGTGATCGGCAACAACAGCGCCCTCAAGTTCGGCGCCCGCCTGATCAACTCCATCCTCGGCGACAACTCCACGATCTCCTGCTGCGAGGTGCTCCACAACCTCATCTTCCCGGCGCACGAGCAGCACCACAACAACTCCTTCCTCATCGCCGCGTGCGTCAAGGGACAGAGCAACATGGCCGCCGGCGCGACCATCGGCTCCAACCACAACAGCCGCACCAACGACAACGAAGTGGAAGCGGGACGCGGATTCTGGCCGGGCCTGTGCACGAGCGTGAAGCACTCCTGCAAATTCGCCAGCTACACCCTGCTCGCCAAGGCGGACTATCCCGCCGAGCTGAACATCCCGCTGCCCTTCTCCCTGCTCAGCAACAATGCGAAGGAGGACCGCCTGGAGGTGGCGCCCGGTTTCTGGTGGTGCCACAATATGTACGCGCTCGCGCGCAACAACTGGAAATACAAGACCCGCGACAAGCGGATCACCAAGACGCAGAACATCGAATTCGATACCTTCGCCCCCGACAGCATGGAGGAGGTCATCCAGGGCCGCGAACTGCTGGAGCTCTGGACGGCCAAGGCATGGTACCGGAAAGAAAATAAGCCTTTCGACAAACTCAACGACGAGCAGCTGCGGGCTAAAGGCCGCGAATTGCTCGACGGGGACTCCAAGACCGTAGACGCTCTCGAGGTTTTCGGCGAAAACATGGAGAAAAGCAATCGCAACGTCCTCATCCGCAAACCTTGGCGGGCCTATCGCGCGTACGGCGACATGCTGGTGCATTATGCCGTGATGAACGCGTTGGACTACATCGAGGCCAATCCGGGCGAGACGCTCACTTCCATGTCTGCATTCCTCAAGAGCCGTCGTCAACGCGAGTGGGTCAACCTGGGCGGCCAGCTGATGATGATGACCGAATTCGACCGTCTCCGCGCCGACATCCGGAGCGGCAAGCTGGCGGACTGGAAAGACATCCACAAGCGCTACAATGACATCTGGAGGCGTTATCCCGTCGACAAGCTCCGCCACGCCTATCTCTCGCTCTGCTGCCTGCTGGGTGTCGACAAGATGGACGCAACCCTGTGGCAAAAGGCCATCGACGAGGAGGTACGCATCCAGCGCTACATCTGCGACGAAGTGTACCGCACCCGCAAGAAAGACCACGACAACCCCTTCCGCCAGGCCACCTACCGCAATGCCGAGGAGATGACCGCCGCGATCGGGGAACTGGAGGACAACAGCTTCGTCCGGCAGATCCGGTCGGAGACCGAAACCAACCTGAAACGCCTCGAGGAATTGCGCCTGCGTATCTAAAACCTTTATAATATGAATCTGAAAGACAATAAGTACGCCCAGTATTACCTGGTGCAGGAGATGATGGGGACCGTCCCCACCGTCGCCAAATTCGATCCCGCTTGTTCCCAATTCGTCACGGACTCCCTCCGCAAGACGGGCCGCATGTTCTTCACCGGCGAGGGTTCTTCCCGCCTGTTCCCGGCCAAGAACTGCCGCCGCGTCGCGTTGACCTGGGGCCTGCCCGTCGAGGTCCAGAACGACGGCTCCCATCAGGCTGCGGAGTATGACCTGAGCAAATTCACCGTCCTGGTCGACTCCAACTCCGGTCGCACCAAGGAGGCCCTGATGCTCGCCAAGAAGCTGCAGGCCGAAGGCCACAAGAACTGCTTCGCGCTCAGCGCCAATCCCGACACCCCGATCCGCCAGGCCTGCGCCGACGGCCACGTCCTCGGCTGCGGCTGGGAGGAGGCTGTCGCCGCCACGAAGAGCGTGGCCGAGCAGGCCCTCTTCTGCGAGTCCATCTTCTGGAACCTCGCCGGCAAGGACATGAAGGCCGCCCTGAAGGGCCTTCCCGAGAAGCTCGAGCAGGCGATG
>CADBYT010000022.1 GCA_902798975.1 uncultured Bacteroidia bacterium
GTTCCGAAGGGTAGGTTGATGTCGTCGCAGATGATCAGAATGTGGTCGAGCTCGATGTCCAGCTTTTGCTGCCAGTAGCGGACGGCGTTGCCGGAGAGGTTCATGTAGGTGGAGGGCTTCAAAAGATGAAACTCGCGCCCCTTGTCGCGGACGAGCGTCATGTCGCCGTAGCGGCCGGGCTCGAAAACGACATTGGATGCCTGAGCCCAGGCATCCAATATCATAAAGCCGATGTTGTGTCTCGTGGCGGCGTATTCGGCACCGATGTTGCCGAGTCCGACGACCAGGTAAGACTTCTCTGACCCGGCGGGGTCGGGTTTACTCCTCCGTAGCAGCCGCAGCAGTGACATTGCGCGTGGTCTTGACGCCGCAGATGATCGTGTCCTTGTCGGAGACGACGGCGACGTTCTTCAGCTGGATGTCGCCAGCCTTGATGCGCTTGTCGAGACCGAGGTCGGTGATGTCGACGGTGACCTCATCGGGGAGGTCCTTCATGGCGGCGCAGACCTTGATGCTGCGGGCGTTCTGGTAGAACTTACCACCCTGCTGCACACCCTTGGCGTGGCCGGCGATCACGAGGGGAACGCTGATGGCGATGGGTTTCTTCTCATCGACGGCGAGGAAGTCGACGTGGAGGCAGGCGTCCGTGACCGGGTGCCACTGCAGTTCGTGAAGAACGGCGGTCTGGGCCTTCTTGGCACCGTCGAGGACGAGGTCCACGATGAAGGACTTCGGGGTGTCGGTGAGGGCTTTCAGTTCTTTGGCGTTGACGGTGAAGAGGACGTTCTCCATGCCGAGGCCGTACAAGTTGCACGGGACGAGGCCTTCGCGGCGGAATGCCTTGATAACGGCCTTGTTGCCGACCTTGCGGGTCGTGCCTTTGAGTTCAAAATGTTGCATTTGTACTGTTTTAAAATGTGTTACTCAATCCGGCGCAGGGCCGGATCCCATTGCACCAAAACCACTTGCTGGTTTTCGAAATGCGTGGCAAAGGTAAGCATTTTCTTGAATTATTCGTAACTTAGGGGTATGAATTTGTTGCTGTTTTCGCTTGTTTTCCGCATGGTGGTGATTCCGGTTCAGTTCGAGGACCGGGAGTTCGCGGGTGCGCGGACGGAGCAGGAGCGGCTGGTGGCGGAGGCGCAGGCGTATTTCAACCGGCAGTACGGGGAGGAGGCGTTCGAGTTCGTGCTGGGCCCGGCGGTGACGCTTTCGCGCGAAGTCGCGTGGTACGGGACGGACTATCCGGACCGGCGCGACGTGCACCTCGCGGATGCGGTGAAGGAGGCCTGCACGGCCGTGCAGGGCAGCATCGACTTCGCGCAATACGACAGCGACAAGGACGGCTTCGTGGACAATGTATTCCTGCTGTACGCGGGTCCCGGGCAGCATGAGAGCGGGGTCGCGAGCGACATCTACCCGCAGCAGGGACGGCTCAGCGCCGGCGGCGGCAATCCGCTGACTATTAAGAACATAAAGATTGACAAATTCGCCGTGGCACCGGAGGCGCGGCTCGGCATCTTCTGCCACGAGTTCGGCCACGTGCTCGGACTCCCTGACCTCTACGACAGCGACGGCGAGCAGAGCGGCGGCACGGACCGCGGACTCTGGGGAACATCACTGATGGACGAGGGCTGCCGGCGGGCGGTGCCGCCCGATTTCGGCGCCATCGAATTCGAGCTGCTGGGGCTCGGGACCGCGGAGGAGCTGACGACGGGGCCCAAAACCCTTGCGCCGCTGCTCAGCGGGCGCCGCTACCTCAAGGCGCCGACCGACACGGAGGGGGAATTCTTCTTGTTTGAGGCGCGCGCGGACGGGCTGCACGTCTTCCATGTCGACCGCTCCGACAACCCGGCCGGACACTCTCCCGGCCACGACGGGGAGCTGACGGCGCACGACCGCTGGGACTACGGCATCGTGAACGATAACCCCGCGCACCCCTGCGCCCGGCCGATGCCGGCGGATCCGGGGGCGGCCACGGCGAGCGGGTTGCCATTTCCCGGAACGGGGGGCGTCGACACGTTCGGGTCCGACTCCCCTGCCGCCTTCCGCGCCTGGAGCGGACACGCGCCCGGCTTCGCGCTGCGGGGCATCCGCCAGGACGGGACGGGGGTGACGTTCGAGGTGCTGCGGCCCCTGGCACTGGTGGACATTATCGTGTACCAGGATGCTGCTGTGCTGCGCTGGAAGGCCGATCCGGCCCTGAAGGGCATCGGCGGCTACACACTGCGCTGGACGGACGGGCTCGAGGAGCGGCGGCGCGAGCTGACGCCCGACGCGACGAGCTGCACGCTGGAGGGACTGCATCCGCAGACGCCCTACCGCTTCTACATCCAGGTGCACACGACCGCGCGCGAGCGTTACAGCATCGACGGCAGCTTCACGACGAAGATGCTGCGCGAGGGCACCTACCCCTACATCTTTCTGAGCGGCGCTACGCGCAATGTGGACGGCAGCTTCCCAGCGGGGAGCAAGATCCCGCTGCGCGTGTTCAACGCGGCCGAGGTGGAGTCGGTCAGCTGGACGATGAACGGCATCCCGGTCACACCGGAGGAGGACGGGTACTACACGCTGCGCTGGAGCGGCATCCTGCGGGCCAAGATTACGCATACCGACGGCACGTCGGAGACACTCTATAAAGAGATTACGGTGCAATGAGACCTTCGCTTCGCATATTGCTTCTGGGGGCGCTTCTGCTGCTCGCGGGCTGCCAGGACGAACGGCAGCGCGCCGCGTTCTGCGAGAACGAGGGGGTGCGCCTGCTGGTGGGCGGCAGCATCGCCTTCAGCTACGAGCCGAACACCTGCCAGCTGGCCTTCAGCCGCGATCTGCGGGAGTTCCGCGCCTATACCGACACGATGTCGGACTTCTTCGTGGCCAGCTTCTCGCAGGTGCCCGCCGAGTTGGGGCAGCGCCTGACGGCCGACCTGGTGTGGACCACGGAGCGGGACGTGCTGACGCGAAAAAACCTCACCCTCGAGGTGGTTCGCCTCGAGGGTGATATGGTCTGGTTGTGGAGCGCCTCGGGCCGCATCGGCCTGGTGGTGCGCATCCTGGAATAAGCTTAGAACGACAGGGCGATCTGGATGAAGTCGTCCGCCTTCAGGGCGGCGCCGCCGATGAGGCCGCCGTCGATGTCAGGCTGGGCGAAGAGCTCCTTGGCGTTGGACGGCTTGCAGGAGCCGCCGTAGAGGATCGTGGTGTCGTCCGCGACGGCCGCGCCGAACTTGTCAGCGAGGACTTTGCGGATGAATGCGTGAATCTCTTCGGCCTGGTCCGGGGTGGCCGTTTCGCCGGTACCGATGGCCCAGACGGGCTCGTAGGCAATGACGATCTTCTTCATGTCCTCGGCGGTGAAGTTGTAGAGGACGTTCTTAATCTGGGCGGCGCACACGTCGAAGTGCTTGCCGGCCTTGCGCTCTTCGAGGACCTCGCCGACGCAGAGGATGACGCCGAGGCCGGCCTCAAGGGCGAGTTTCACTTTCTCGACGAGCTTCTCGTCGGTCTCGCCGTAGTACTGGCGGCGCTCGGAGTGGCCGAGGATGGTCCACTGGCAGCCGACGGCCTTCAGCATGTCGACGGAGACTTCGCCGGTGTAGGCGCCTTTCACGTGGTCGGCGCAGTTCTGGGCGGAGAGCTCGACTTTGGTGCCTTCGAGCTGCTTGCCGCAGCAGCAGAGGTGGGTAAAGGGCGGGGCGATGATGAGGCCGACGCCGGCCGGGACTTCCGCGGCGCGGGCGGCGACCGCCTTCGCCAGTTCGATACCATCAGGTCTGGTCGTATTCATCTTCCAGTTGCCTGCAACGATTTTCTTTCTCATATTTTTTGATAAATTGATTTCGACCCGCAAATTTACTAAATTTGCAGACTTTTAGAAAACAAGCGATGAAGAATTTTGTTGAAGAGTTAACTTGGAGAGGCATGATTCAGGATATCATGCCGGGAACGGAAGAGAAATTGATGGAAGGCCCGCAGGCGGCGTACGTCGGCATCGACCCGACGGCCGATTCCCTGCACATCGGGCACCTCGTCAGCGTGATGATACTCAAGCATTTCCAGAACTGCGGCCACAAGCCGTTCGCCCTCGTCGGCGGCGCCACCGGCATGATCGGCGACCCCTCGATGAAGAGCCAGGAGCGCAACCTGCTGGACGAGGAGACCCTCGCCCACAACGTGGCGGGCATCAAGGCGCAGCTGGGCAAGTTCCTCGATTTCGACTCCGACGCCCCCAACAAGGCGGAGCTCGTCAACAACTACGACTGGATGAAGGATTACAGCTTCATCAACTTCATCCGCGACATCGGCAAGCACATCACCGTGAACTATATGATGGCGAAGGACTCCGTGAAGAAGCGCCTTTCGCGCGACTCCTCCGAGGGCATGTCCTTCACCGAATTCAGCTACCAGCTGATGCAGGGCTATGATTTCTACTGGCTCTGGAAGCACCGCGGCTGCATCCTGCAGCTCGGCGGCTCCGACCAGTGGGGCAACATCACCACCGGCACGGAGCTCATCCGCCGCATGGACGGCGGCGAGGCGTTCGCCCTCACCTGCCCGCTGATCCGCAAGGCGGACGGCACGAAGTTCGGCAAGACCGAGAAGGGCAACGTGTGGCTGGATCCGGAGCGGACTTCTCCGTACCAGTTCTACCAGTTCTGGCTGAACGTCAGCGACGAGGACGCGGAGCGCTTCATCAAGATCTTCACGATGCTGGACCGTGCCACCATCGAAGGCGCCATCGCCGCCCACCGGGAGGCACCCGAGCGCCGCGAGCTGCAGCGCCTGCTGGCCCGCGAGGTCACCATCATGGTGCACGGGCAGGAGGAGTATGACAACGCCGTGCGCGCCAGCCAGATGCTCTTCGGCAAATCCACTTCCGAGGACCTGCGCAAACTGGACGAGCGGACCTTCCTGGCCGTTTTCGACGGCGTGCCGACCTTCGAGATTTCGCGCAGCGAGCTGCCGCTCGGCATCCTGGACGCGCTGGCCGTCAATACGCAGATTTTCCCCTCCAAGGGCGAGGCCCGCAAGATGATCCAGCAGAACGGCTTCAGCCTCAACAAGGACAAGGTCACGGACATCGATTACCGGCTCTCCGAGGCCGACATCATCGACGGGAAGTACATCCTCGCGCAGAAGGGCAAGAAGGATTATTTTATCATCAAGATCGTTTAGTCATCCCTTTTAAAACGTCATCCCCGACCTGATCGGGGATCTCATCCTATGGACAAACCTGCATCCACCAGACAGTTGAAGGTCGCGCGCGAAATCCAGCGCGACCTCTCCGAGATCATCCGCAGCCGCGGCATGGCAGCCTTCGGCGGCGCCATGGTCACGGTGAGCGAAGTGCGCATCAGCCCCGACCTCAGCATCGCGAAGGTCTTCGTGAGCATCTTCCCCTCCGACCGCGCCCCGCAGGTGATGCAGCTCCTCGAGGAGGAGAAGCGCAGCATCCGCGGCGAGCTCGGCCGCCAGGTCAGCTCCCAGCTGCGCATCGTGCCGGAACTCGATTTCCACCTGGACACGACGCTCGACTACGCGGAGCATATCGAGGAGCTCCTAAAGAAATAATTCTGCCCTGTGCGGCCCGACCTTTATATCGCGCGTCGGTACCTGGTGGCGAAGAAGTCGCTGGGCGTCATTCACGCGATATCTGTTTTGAGCGCCATCGGGATGGCGGTCGGCACCGCCGCACTCATTCTCATTCTCTCCGTTTACAACGGCTTCGACCGCATCATCAAGGAGAGTCTTTCCGACCTGGCGCCGGACGTGCTGGTCACGCCCGTTTCCGGAAAATACTTCGTGCCGTCCGGGCCTGCCTTCGACGCGCTGCTGGACGATTCGCGCGTGGCGCAGGTCTGCAGCGTGCTGGAGGAGGAGGTGTTCGTTTCCTACGGCGGGCGGCAGCAGCTGGCCCGTGCGAAGGGCGTGGATGCCGTCTACGAGGAGGAGTCGCAGCTGGCTTCCCACGTGGTCGAGGGCGAGTTTTCGCTGCATGACGGCGACTTGCCCCAGGCGGTCGTAGGCGCCTCGCTGGCGCGTGAAATGGGCATCCGTACCCATTTCGTGGAGCCGCTGGTGCTGTATTATCCGCGGCGCGGCGCCCGGATTTCACTGCTTGGACCGACCGCGTCTCTGGGCAGCGTGAAGATGCAGCCGGCGGCGCTGGTCAGTGTGAATGCCACCGTGGACGGGGACCTGCTGGTGGTGCCGCTGGAGGAGATGCGCTCGCTGCTGGGATTGACGGATGAGGTCAGCGGGGTGGAGTTGCGGCTCGCCGGGGCGTCTTCCGGCCAGGCTGTCTCTTCCCGTACGAACCGGAAGTTCCTGCGGGAATTGCAGGAGTTGCTCGGGCCGTCCTATCGCGTGCAGGACCGGGTGCAGCAGCAGCCGTCCCTGTACAAGATGATGCGCTACGAGAAGCTGGCTATCTATCTGATTCTGCTGTTTGTGGTGATTATCATCGCATCCAATATCTTCGGGTCCCTGTCGATGCTGTCCATCGCCAAGCGGGACGACATGGCAACGCTGCGTGCCATGGGCGCCGACGACCGCCTGGTCCGGCGCATCTTCATCTGGGAGGGCTGGCTGGTGTCGCTCTGCGGCCTGCTTGTCGGTCTGGTCACCGGTGTGGCCCTGGCTCTGGTGCAGCAGCATTTCGGCATCATCAAGATGCCCGGCGGCTTCTTCCTTCAGGCCTACCCCGTCGTCCTGCAGCCCTCCGATGTCGTCTGGACCGTCCTCGGCGTCGGCGCCGTCGGCTTCCTCATCTCCCTCCTCGCCTCCCCGAAACCCGAATCCAGCTCCATCAGCACGCATTCCGCCACCAACGCCACCTCCACCCAGCGCTAACCGCCTTCCTCCTTTCGCATCCCAATCGCGCTGTGAGCTATAATCAATTGAATTACAGCAGATTACCGTTTTATACTACCCGGTTTTCAGGGGGAGTATAAAGTCATAATCTCCTACCACCCAACCACTTCCAGCTCACAGCATTTTTCAATTATTGGGACTGGGGCTGGAGCCGCCTCCCATTACGGAAGTCGGCGGCTCCAGCCAGGTGATTGATGTGCCGGTCGGGCGGTTGGTGGAACTGAATGTGCTTGGGGGGCACCAGCGACTCGCGATACGCGGCTCGGCGCTTGCCGCGAGACGCTGCGCGAGCTCTTCAGTGGGCTCGCTCGCGCCCGCGGCTGCCCGGTCAGGAGCGGGGCTAGAGTTCTGCGGCGGCAAGGGCCTGCTCGAGGTCGGCGATGATGTCGCGGGGATCCTCCAGGCCGATGCTCAATCTCATGAGACCGGGGTCAACACCGGCTTCGCGGAGCTGCTGGTCGGAGAGCTGCCGGTGGGTGTGGGAGGCCGGATGGAGGATGCAGGTGTAGCAGTCGGCCACGTGGGTCTCGATCGTCACCAGCTGCAGGTGGTCCATGAAGCGCTTGGCCTTCTCGCGATCACCCTTGAGGGCGAGCGCCATCACGCCGCAGGTGCCGTCAGGCAGGTATTTCTGCGCCAGCGCGTGGTCCGGATCGTCGGCGAGGCCGGGATAGTGTATCCATTCCACGGCCGGATGGTCGTGGAGATATTCAGCCACCTTTTGCGCGGAAGCGCAGATATGCTTCATGCGGACGGCGAGCGTCTGGATGCCGAGGTTCAGGTAGAAGGCGTTCTGCGGGCTCTGAATGGAGCCGAGGTCGCGCATCAGCTGGCTGGTGGCCTTGGTGATGTAGGCCAGCTTGCCGAATTTCTTCGTGTAGGTGAGGCCGTGGTAGGACTCGTCGGGCGTGGTCAGGCCGGGGAATTTCTCCGCGTGCGCTTTCCAGTCGAAGTTGCCGCTGTCGATGATGGCGCCGCCGACCGTGGTACCGTGGCCGTCGAGGTATTTGGTCGTGGAATGCGTGACGATGTCGGCGCCCCATTCGATCGGGCGCAGGTTGACGGGCGTCGGGAAGGTGTTGTCCACGATGAGTGGCACGCCGTGCTTGTGGGCGATGCGCGCCATGCGCTCGATGTCGAGCACGCGCACGCCGGGATTGGTCAGGGTCTCGCCGAAGAGGAGTTTGGTATTCGGGCGGAAGGCTGCCTCGATCTCCTCGTCGGAGGCGTTCTGGTCGATGAAGGTAACCTCGATGCCCATCTTCGGAAGGGTAACGCCGAAGAGGTTGTAGGTACCGCCGTAGATGGCCGAGGTGGTGATCATGTGGTCGCCGGCCGTGCAGATGTTGAAGCAGGCGAAGAAGTTCGCCGCCTGGCCGGAGGAGGTCAGCATGCCCGCCACACCGCCTTCCAGGGCAGCCAGACGCGCCGCGACGCGGTCGTTGGTCGGGTTCTGCAGACGGGTATAGAAGTAGCCGGAGGCTTCGAGGTCGAAGAGGCGGCCCATCTCGTCGGAGGTGGTATATTTGAAGGTCGTGCTCTGGATGATCGGCATTTGCCGGGGCTCGCCGTTCGCCGGCTCATACCCGGCCTGGACGCAGAGGGTGGAGGGATGGAGGTTCTGTTTCATAGCGCATTTACTAACCGTAGATGCAAAGATAAGCTTTTTTCGTAACTTTGCGCCGTATGGAAGAAGAGAAGAAACTATATCCGGTCAAGTTCTGCACCCTGCAGGACGATTACCCCTGGGGCAGTGAGGAATTCAAGCTCGCGGACCTGGGATATCGCGATTCGCTGATCCGCGAGGGATGGCTGGCGGGCAACAGTCTCGCCGAGTTGATGGACACCTATCTCGACCGCGTGGTCGGGGACAATGTATACGAATACTACGGCCGGCAGTTCCCGGTCTGCGTGCGCGTGCTGCACGTCAAGGGCCGCATGCCGCTCCGGGTGCATCCGGACGACGAGACCGCCGCGCAGCGTTATGATTTCCTGGGTAAGGAGAAACTCTGGTACGTCCTGCGCGCCGGCGCGGATGCCCGCCTGATGGTGGGCTTCCGGCGCGATACGGATGCCGCCGAGGTGTACGCCAAGTGCCTGGACGGCAGCATCGAAGAGGTGCTGAACGTCATTGCTCCGCACGCCGGGCAGTGTCTGCATATTCCCGCCGGGACGCCGCACGCGGCCGCCGGGGATGTGGATATCCTGGAGATCGGCGAGTCCTCGCCGATGGATTTCTGCCTCTGCGGCTGGGGCGAGGAGGTGCATCCGGACGAGTTCGATCCGGCGCTCACCCTGGTGGATGCGCTGGACTGGATTGACTACCGGCAGTTCCGGTGCGAGCCGAGCGCGAGCGTCGTGGAGGACGGAGCGGAAAATGGTTTTTCGAGCAACCGCACGAAAAATATTTTCCGGCCGTCCGCTGGGAAAGGCGACGCGCCGGGTTCAGAACGGCTGCTCGATCTGCCGCAGCTGCGCGTCGACCGCATTCCCCTTTCCACGCCCCTGCAGGTCCGCCGCGAAGTCGGGCCCTTCCTCCTGTACAGCTGTGTCAAAGGTGGCGCGTCGGTGCAACTTCCGCTGGCCGGCGGGCAGCAACTGGATTTCCCGGTGAAGGTGGGTGAAACCTTGCTGGTCCCGGCCGAATGTGCCGAATTCGTGCTCGGCCCTACCGAGCGGGACACCATCCTGCTGGAGACCACGGTGGTCCGCAACGATGCCGACCCCTACATCGACCCTTCCGCCGCCCCGACTCTCCCGGAAGACGCAGAATAACTGTTTTTCGTAAGTTTCTAACTATCAATATCATACAAAAGTAACCAGATCCTCCGGGACCTGGTTACTTTCATAGTTGTCTATCAATTAAACAATTACCAAGAACAGCACAACCGACCAGCAATCCCGTTTTTACCAACTCACATACAATCAGCATTTTACAAAAGTAACCGGGTCCGCGGGAACCCAGTTACTTTCATAAAACATTATCTATCAATAACTTATCGAAAACATGCCCAATTACTTATCAAAAACACCGCCTTAGATAAACGAGATTCGCCGGTCGGGGCCGGCGAATGACGGGCTTTCGCCGGTCGGCTTGTGAGCTACAAGAAACTCATTATCAATCGAGAACAAAAAAACACTACCCCCATTTCGGGGGTAGTATAATTTTATAATCTACTAATATCCAGCCACTTACAGCTCACAGCAAATGCGGAGCCGGGCGGCTGGGAGGGTTAATCCATCGGAGACATGACGAAGGTGACGGAGCCGGAGGTGGTGGAACCCTTCAGGCCGGCGTCGACCTTGAGGATGCACTTGCCGTCCATGTAGCTGATCGTCGCCTTGGCGTTCTCGAGCTCGAAGATGCGGTTCTTGCTGAACCAGGAGAAGCTGACGTTGTCTCCGCTGATGGAGCAGCTGCCCACATCAGGCATGTCGTCGGAGAAGGTGAAGAGGACGGTGTTGGCGCCCGTGAGGGTGATGGAGAGCAGCTTGCAGTCCGGAAGATAGTCTCCCTTGTGGCCGTTGTCATTCAGGAACTTCTTGATCTGGGAGAGGTCGCAGCCATCAAACTGGGCCGTGACAGGATCGCCGAAGCCCTGGACGGTGGCGCGGACCTTGTCGATGTTCCAGGTGCGGAAGGCCGTGTTGGTGGTGGTCGCCCGCGTGAAGGAGGCCTTGAACGTCTCGCCGGACGGCGAAATGGTCACGGTCACCTCGCCGCTGGTGCCGCTGAGGGTCACGGTGCCGCCGTTGCTGAGCGTGAAGGTCAGGCCGTCGTTCGTGGTGTAGGTACCGCTGGTGAACGATGTGCCCCGCGCAATCACGAAGAGGCCGCTCTCGGTGAATTCCAGAAAAGTGATCTGCGAAATCGCAGCCGGCGCAATGCGCGCAGCCGGAGCCGGTTCGCCGCCGCGCGGGACGAGCTTTCCGGCGTATTGGATGAAGCGGGGTTCTTCGAACTGATTCTCGCCTCCGTTGTTCTGCTTGCCGCAGGAGAACAGGAGCGGCAGCATGGCCACCAGGGTAGCGGCGAATAATATCTTCTTCATATTCATTCGTTTAGAAAAGTTTGACATAGAGGTGGAACGTGAGGGTCGGCCAGAACATCATGTACTTGCCGTATTCCTCGATTTTGGCGACCGACTTGAGGTTCTTCTCGGTGATCTGCACGTACTGGGTGCGGTCGGTGAGACCTACGCCCTCTGCCCAGACGCCGGCCTTGCCTTGATAGATGGCGCCGAGGTCTACGCTGAAGGTGACGGTCTTGTCTTCATTGACGGCGCGGCCGTAACCGATGCCGACGTAGGGCTTGACAGAGAAGCCGCTGCCGCCGAAACCGGGCGCGCAGAGGTCAACGTTAAGCGTGCCGTTCTTCGCCCGCACGAGGTAGCCGTCCACTTCGATGCCGGCCGTGTTGTACGCACTCGGCATGTTGGCGATCTGGCCGCGAATGAAGCGCGGGGAGCCCAGATAGGCACCTACGGTGAAGTGGAAAGCGCTGTGGCCGGGATAGATATTGAAGAGCAGGCGAGCGTTGCTCATGCCGAGGCCGAGCTTGAGCGGAGCGGTGGCATTGCCATTGCCGGAAAGATCGGGAATGGTGAAATCTTTGACGGTGTAGCCGATAAGTCCGAAGCCCATACCGTAGCCGGCGCGGAGGTCGACGTGGTCGCCAAGCGGGGCGGCGAGCTCCACACTGACGCCGTCCGTGCCGAGGCCGACACCGAGCGACAGGTGGTCGAACACCTGGGCGCCGGCGTTAACCGAAAAGGCGAAGGCCGCCGCGACGCAAAGAGAGAGGAATTTGTTCATGATTGTTCCTGATTAATTATGCGATTGTCAAAGATAATTATAATTTTGTGGATATGAAAGGAGTGAATATATTTTTGGCCGACGGCTTCGAGGATGTCGAGGCCCTCGCCACCAGCGACGTGCTCCGCCGGGGCGGCGTCGCCGCGCGCCTGGTCGCCCTGACGGACGAGGCGACTGTCGAGTCTTCCCACGGGGTCACGGTCTGCCCGGACGCCTACCTGCCCGAAGTGGATCTGGATGCAGCCGGAACGACGGCCGACGACGTGATGATTTTCCCGGGCGGCATGCCCGGGTCCAAGAACCTCGCCGCCTGCACGCCGCTCATCGACGCGATGCGGGCGCATTATGCCGCCGGCGGCACTGTGGCAGCGATTTGCGCGGCGCCGGGGCTGGTGCTCAGCCAGCTCGGAGCCGGGGTTCTGCGGGGTGCGGAGTTCACTTGTTTTGAGGGATTCGAGGAGCTGCTGATCGCCCAGGGCGCCGTCCATACGCCCGCGCCCGCCGTGCGGGCCGGCCGTATCGTGACCGGGCGTTCCGCCGGCCACGCGGTCGCCTTCGGCCTCGAAATCCTTCGCGGCCTGAAAGGCGACGCCGTCGCCGCCAGGGTCCGCCACGCCCTGTATCTGGACTAGGAGATTCGCCGATCAAGTCGGCGAATGACGGAAAAAGGAAGCCGGCGAATGACGGAAAAAGGTAGCCAGCGACTAACGGCGGACAACAGGTTCCCCCCGAAAGGCATTTAGCGAAAGCTGTTTTTTTCTGCCTTTCGGGGGGAACCTGTTGCCGCAACTATTCTACTGTAACGGACTTGGCGAGGTTGCGGGGCTGGTCGACGTCGCGGCCTTTGGCGATGGCGACGTGATAGGCCAGAAGCTGGAGCGGAATGATCGACAGGATCGGCTCGAAGCACTCCTCGGTGTCCGGAATCTCGAACGACCAGTCAGACAGCGCCTTGACGTCGGTGTCGCCCTCGGTGACGACGCTGATGATGCGCCCCTTGCGGGCCTTCACCTCCTGGATGTTCGACAGGATCTTCTCGTAGTTGCCGCGACGCGGCGCGATCACCACCACCGGCATCTCCTCGTCGATGAGCGCGATCGGACCGTGCTTCATCTCCGCGGCGGGATAGCCCTCGGCGTGGATGTAGGAAATCTCCTTCAGCTTCAGCGCCCCCTCCAGCGCGACCGGATAATTGTAGCCGCGGCCAAGATAGAGGAAGTTGTGCGTATAGGTAAAGACCTTCGCAAGCGACTCAATTTCAGCGTCATGCTCCAGGATCTTCGCGATCTTGTCGGGAATGTGCTGCAACTCCTTCACGAGCGCGGCGCGGCGCTCCTCGGACACGGTGCCAAGCTGGTCCGCAAGGCTCAGGGCGATGAGGAAGAGCGTGGTGACCTGCGCGGTGAACGCCTTCGTGGAGGCGACACCGATTTCCGGACCGATGTGCGTGTAGCAGCCGGTGTCTGTGGCGCGGGCGATGGAGGAGCCGACCACGTTGCAGATGCCGAAGAGGAAGGCGCCCGCCTCGCGGGCCAGGTTGACGGCGGCCAGCGTGTCGGCCGTCTCGCCGGACTGGGAGATGGCGATCACGACGTCTGTCGGGAAAATGACGGGGCGGCGGTAGCGGAATTCGGAGGCGTACTCCACCTCGACCGGCTTGCGCGTCAGCTCTTCGATGATGTATTTGCCGATCAGGCCGGCGTGCCAGGAAGTGCCGCAGGCGCAGATGACGAAACGCTGCGCGGCCAGCAGGCGTTCCCGGTTGTCGATGACACCGGAAAGCTTGACCTCGCCGAGCTCCGGATGCAGGCGGCCTTGCATCGATGCGCGCAGGGTGCGCGGCTGCTCGAAGATCTCCTTCAGCATGAAATGCGGGAAGCCGCCTTTCTCGATCTCGCTCAGGTTCATCTCCAGCTCGCGGACTTCGGCCGTCTGCTCGACGCTGCGCAGGTCCGTGATGCGGAGCTCCTGCCCGCGCTGGATGTAGGCGATCTGCTCCTCGCCGAGGTAAACCACCTTGTGGGTATATTCGATGATGGGCGAGGCGTCCGAGCCCACGAAGAACTCATCCTCCCCCACGCCGATCAGCAGCGGGCTGCCCTTGCGGGCGGCAATGAGCTTGTCGGGCTGGTTCTTGTCCATGATCACGAGGGCGTAGGCGCCGACGACGTGGTTGAGCGCCAGCGGAACGGCCTTCTCGAAGCTGACCTTGCGGGAGTCCATCATGTACTGGATCAGCTGGATGACGACTTCCGTGTCGGTCTGGCTCTGGAAATGGTAACCCTTGCGGGTGAGCTCCGTCTTGAGGGACTGGTAGTTCTCGATGATGCCGTTGTGGATCAGCGCAAGGTTGTGATTTTCAGAATAATGGGGATGCGAGTTGACGTCACTCGGCTCGCCGTGGGTAGCCCAGCGGGTGTGGGCGATGCCGATGCTGCCGGACACGTCCTTGTCGGCCGCCACAGCTTCCAGGTCCTTGACTTTGCCTTTGGTTTTGTAGATGACAAGCTTGCCGCTGTCGCCGATGAGCGCCACGCCGGCGCTGTCATAGCCCCGGTACTCGAGCCGGGTCAAACCTTTGATGAGGATCGGATAGGCCTGGCGCCCTCCGACGTAACCAACAATTCCGCACATACGTTTCTAGTAACAAAAAACGCACGAAGTTACGCAATTTCCGTCAAAAATCCATCGACTCCATCATTTCTTCGAGCTGACGGCGGTCGCGCTTGGTCGGACGGCCCGCGCCGCGGTCGCGCTGGAGGACGATGGTTTCCTTCGGAGCGTGGAGTTTGAAGCGTTCGCTTTCGGGGGTGAGATCTTCGGCAAATTCGGGCACCAGCTGCGCTCCCATGCGGCTTTCGGTGACTTTCAGGACCCGGTAGGAGAAGAGTGCCGGGCCCTTGCGGATCTCCAGGATGTCACCGGCCTTGACGGCCTTGGACGGCTTGGCATTGACACCCGCAATCTTGACTTTGTTGCCGTTGCAGGCGTCGGTGGCGTCGCTCCGGGTCTTGAACACCCGGATTGCCCATAAGTATTTGTCTATTCTGACGCTATCCATATTCAGAGCTTGCCGCATCTGCGAAGGTACGAATTCACCGCGAGGTTATATTCCATTTTCCGGTCAATCCGCTCCTCCTCGGCCTGCCGAAGGGACAGCTCCGCCTGCAGCAGGTCCGACATCGTCACCTGGCCGGCACCGTAGCGCGCCCTTAATTTATCCGCTGCATCCCGGGCGACAGCCACCGACTCCGTGGCGACGCCCAATTGCTCCCAGGCCGTTTCCACGGCCAGCCGCTTCTGGTGCAGTTGCAGGGCCAGCTGGGCCTCATAATACTCCTGCTGCGATTGGGCTTTCTCCACCTGGCTCTCGTAGCGGCGGGCACGGGCAACCGCTTTGCCGATACCCGTGATCGGGATCTGGACCGTGGCAAAGCCGACACCGTTGAGTTTCCCTTTTCCCATCCCGTTCAGGTCATGGTATCCATATCCGGCGCCGATGGAAATCTGGGGCAGGTACTCCCCCACCGCCATTTTCTTCTGCAGCCGCTCGGACTCGACCTGCATCGCCAGCAGGCGGGACTCCTCGGTCATGTATTGCGCATCGTCCGGCAGGAGGTAATGCTCGGGAGCGGCCAGCTCCCCGAAGGAATCCCCTTCCAGGACATAGGAATCCAGGTCCAGATAGGCATATTCAAAGCCGATCGCATTGAAGAGGTCCATTTTGACCAGCTTCAGGGCGCTTCGCAGCTGGACCCTGCCGGAGGCCAGCTCGCGCTGCCGCATCCGCACCTGCAGCAAATCGGTGTCGGCGATCAGCCCCGCATCCACCGCCGCGGAGGCATCGCGCTCCAGGGAATCCAGCAACTGCCCGGCCTGCTCCAGGGTCTGCATCTTTTCCTGCAGGGAGACGCCCAGGCGGTATTTACCGAGAGCTGCAGCTCCCCCGCCTGCACGCCCAGCGAGGCCAGCCGGTTGCCGTTCACGATACGCCTGCCGGCAAAGACGGGCTGCAACACCATCGCCGACGCAGCCCAGCCAAATTTAAACCCGGCATACCAGGGATTGATTCCGGCCTGACCGGCCGCATCCGTGACCAGTTGCGAGAGTACATCCGCCCAATATCCGCTCAGGATGTCCTGCGGCATGACATAGATGAGCGGATTGAGCGCATAGTAGCCTGCGGCGTTCAGGCTGACGCGGGGGAAGTATTCCCAACGGGCTTCGGCCCGCTGGGCCAGGGCGGCCTGCAGGTCGAACCGGGCGACACGGATGCCGGGATCGTGCTCCACGGCAAGCTCCTGGCACTCCGCCAGCGTGACGACACGCTGGGCGCTGACGCCGGCCGGCACGAATACCAGCAGGACCGGAAGGATATACGAAATGTCAAGCAGTTTCTTCATGCTTCTTCTTTTTATCTGCACCGCGGAAAATCTGCCAGTACGACACCGGCATGATCAGGACGATCAGGAGGATCGAGAACAGGATGCCGAAGCAAATCACCACCCCCATCGGCATCCACAGCTGGTCGCCGCTGAGGATCATCGGCAGCACACCCAGCGCCGTCGTGCAGGAGGTCAGGAAAATCGGCCGCACCCGGCGGGCGCCGGCCAGGAAAGCGGCATCGCGCACGCTCATGCCCTGTTCCGAGCGCAAATCTTCGGCGTACTCGAACATGATGATACCATTGCGCACGATGATGCCGACGAGCGAGACCAGGCCCAGTACGGCCGTGATGCTCAGGTCGAGTCCGAAGATCCACAGCCCGAAGGAGGCGCCGAACAGGCAGAGCAGGCTCAGCACCATCGTCAGGGCGGCCACGGAGCCCTTCTTGAAATGCAGCAGCAGGAAGACGAACAGCACGGCTACGGCCGCTATGAAAGTCCAGAGAATCTGCGGGATGAAATAGTCGTTGGATAACGAAAGGCCCAGATACCTGACCGAGGCGCCTTCCGGCAAATTCGGTTCGATATGGGTCCGGACATATTCGCGGATCGGTTTCATCGCGGCGGGCTGGCTCTTCTTGTAGCGCATGTCGGCCATTACGCTCACGGATTCCCGGCCGGCATAACGCATGATCTTCTCGGGTCGCCAGGCGGGCCGGAGCGTCGCCACCTGGCGAAGCGGGACCGTGGATCCTGCCCGGAACGTCGGCACCTTGACGTCGCCGAGCGACTCATAAGCCATGTTCCGTGTGATGCCCTGGCTGTAGAGATTGACCGGGACCTTGCGGTCTCCCTCCCAGATGGTGGCGATGGGCATCCCGTCGAGCAGGCCGGCCAGCGAAAGGGAGAGGACAGACTTGTTGACCCCCAGCCGTGGCGCCTCTTCCGGGTCGAGTTCAACCTCGACATAGGGAACGATGTTGTCGTAATCGGTGTGGATCCAGGTCAGCTGGTCCTCCATCCCGTACATGAACGTGCGGAGGCTGTCCGCCAGCGGCCGGAGTTCTTCGGTCGGGGCGCCGCAGAGCATCACTTCCACGGCCGTGACGGCCTGATAGTCCATCTGGCGGAAATGGATAAGCGCTTCCGGGAACCAGTTCTCATAGCGCTGGGAGCATTCGAGCAGCAACTGCTCGGTGTCGGCATTCGAGCGGGTGTTCACGATCAGCTGCGCGATATTCCTGCCCGGCATCGCCGGAGAGTAGGTGGCGTGGAAACGCGGAGCGTTGCACCCCACGAACGAGGTGATTCCCGTCACGCGCGGATCCGCGAGCAGCATGTGCGACAGGGAGTCGCTGACCGCCGAGGTTTTTTCCAGGGAGGCATTTCCATCCAGGTTAATCTCCACGGCGAAGATGTCCCGGGCCGCCTTCGGCATCATCATGACGTTGATCCGGGTGAACATGAAAATGCCGAGGCCGACGGCCAGCACGCCCACGGCAATGGTCAGGAATGCATGCCGGAAGCAGAAGCGCTCCAGCGCATCGTAAACCCGCTGGATCAGACTGAAGAGCCGGGCCTGCGCCCGGGAAAGGATATTGTTGCGCGAAGGACCGTTCTCCCGGATGAAGCGCACTTCCAGCGAGGGCACGACCAGCATGGCGTATGCCAGGGAGGCCGCCAGGGCAAAGGCGATAATCCAGGGGAAGATGGCGACGAAGTCGCCCAGATAGCCCTTGATGATTTTGAGCATCGGGAAAAACATGGCCGAAATGGCGAAGGTCGCCATGAACATCGGCATGAAGAGCTCCCTGCCGCTCGCTGCGGCCGCATCTTCCCGGGCGAGCCCGCGGCCGAGTTTGTCCATATAGCCGTCCATCGTGATGATGGAATCGTCCACAATCATGCCCAGTACGGCAATCAGCGCGGCCAGGGAGACCATGTTGACCTGCATGCCTGTCATGTACATCGCAGCCAGCGCCACGGCCGTGCACACAGGCACGCCGGAGCTGGCGATCAGCGCCGACCGCATCGGGAAGAGCAGCAGCATCACCAGGATCACCACCAGCATGGCGATCAACAGGTCGCGCATGAACGACATGATGGAGCGGCGCACCACCTTGGGCTGGTCGGTGATCCGGCTCATGTGGAGGGACAACGGAGCCGTGGCCGAGAATTCCTTCAGGACCTTGTCCACCTCCCGTCCGAAATCGACGATGTTGTTGTCGGAGCGCATCACGATGCTGAGCACCATGGCCGTATGCCCATTGTAAGAAACGAAGCTTGACGGCTCCTTGTAGCGGCGCTCCACCGTGGCAATGTCCCGCAGGTGCAGCGCCCCGGACTCCAGTCCGGTGAAGACGATGCGGTCCGCCACTTCCTGCTCGGTCGTCACGGGATTGGCCACGTGGACCGGGGAATAGGCGTAATCGGTATGGAACGTGCCGCCAGAGGTATTGAGCGCCGCGCTCTGGTACTCAAGCATCAGGCTGGCTGGGTTCACGCCGTAAGACGACAGCCGCTCCATATCCAGGGTAACGGCAACTTCCTCGTCCTGCGCTCCGTAAATGGTAACGCTGGACAGGGCAGGAATCTCCTGCAGGCGGGAGGAGAGATCCCGGGCATAGTCCAGCATTTCCCCATATCCCTTGTCCTCGGATTCCATCGTGATGAGCAGCGAAGAGATCTCGCTGAAATCGTCCAGCACCACGACGGCAAGCACACCGGCGGGCAGGGTCATTTTGGCGGTCTGGAGGCGGAGTTTAATCCTGGACCACACTTCATCCTTGGTCCGGACCGGCGTGGTCAGGTCCACCAGCAGATAGCATATCCCATCCTGGGACATCGACTTGAGCGAGGAGCGGTCCACTTCCTTGCAGGAAAACAGGACATCCTCCAGCGGTTTGGTCACCTGGTCGCGCACTTCCTCCGCCGTAGCACCGGGGTAAATGGCCGCGACCAGGCCCTGCTTGATCTGAAAGGTCGGGAATTCGTCCCGCTTCATCCGGAAAAGGCCTACGACGCCGACCACGACCAGGGCCGCTACAAAAAGATAGATGACCTTCTTGTAGTGGATGGCGTCCCGGATTACCTGGCCGCGAAGTTCGGGCAAACGCGTAGGCTTCACTTTGTTACTCAATTACTTCCATTCCAGTAGAGACTTTCTGGAAGCCCTCCACGATTACCCTGTCACCAGCCGACAGGCCTTCCGAAACGATAATTCCCCGGCCGCTGTATCCGTCCGGGACAATATGCACCTTGCAGGCGCGGCCATCCACCACCGTCCAGACGTATTTGCCTTCGGTATCCATCCGGACCGCCGCAGCAGGGACCACGATGCGCCGGTCGCCCGTGACCTCCGGAACGGCGAAACTCGCCTTGACCACCATCCCCGGCATCAGCTTCGGGTTCCTGTCGGCCAGGCGGAGGATGCAGCTGTAGCTCCGCGTCAGGGGCGATGCCACATAGCCCCGCTCAGACACGACTGCAGACAGGTTTTCCAGTCCGAGCGCAGGCACGGACACGATAGCGGGCGTGCCGATGACGATGCTGCTGATGTCGTTCTCATGGACATCGATACGGATGTTCAGCACGTTCATGTCCATCAACAAGGCGATACGCTGTCCCGGAAGTACCTCGACTCCCTGGTCGACGTACAGTTCGCCGATGATGCCGCGGTAGGGCGTCTTCACGGTCCCGTCCGCCACGGCGCGCCGGGCTGCGGCGGCCGTCGCTTCGGCCTTGGCAAGCTGGGTCTCGATGTCGATTTTCTGTATTTCGGGAATCGCGCCCGAGGTGTACACTTTCTGGAGGCGTTCATTGGCATCGCGCGCCTGGTCCAGGGACGCTTCGGCAATCTGCAGGGCGCTCTCGACGCTTTGCGAGCGGATCACGGCCACGGCCTGCCCGCCCCCCACGCGTTCGCCCTTGCGGACGCGCAGCGCCGTCAGGGTTCCCCCGTACGGCGCTGTCAGCACGACGGATTTCTCGGGTTCGACCTCGCCGGAGAACACCTGGTCAGGCAGGATCTCCGGGAAACCCACCGAAATCGTCTTGACCCTGACGGGAGGACGCTGTGTTTCCGGGGCGGTTCCCCTGATCCGGTCCACCAGTTGCGTCACCTGCTCCGACTCGCAGCCGGAGGCAAGCATGGCAACGAGGGCCAGTCCTATCCAATTCAACCTTTTCATCTGAGCTAATTCTTCGTGGCCACGCAGACGACATTGCTGGCCGTGATGGTGTACGTGAGACTCGAGATGACCATCCGCTCACCGGAATACACAAGCTTGACATTCAAGAGTCCGTCCAGGATGAACGCCTCTCCGGAGACCGTCACCTGCAGTTCCGGCAGCAAACCAACCCGGAGCGTCCGGGTTGTAGGCAAAAGCCGGAAACCACCGGGAGTCAATTCCGCTTCGAAGACAAACACGTCCCCTCCCAATACGTTCATCGTCACGAGCATCGTCTCGTTCCCGCGCGCCTTGATATCCATCCGCCCGATCTCGGGCGTCAGGTCGTACACGTTGGGGCCGAGATTGACCGGGTCCACACCCTGTATAGGTACATCCGCCGTCACATCCACCGTCACGGTCCCGCTCGTCTTGAAGGTGTAACTTCCGGTAAACAGATCCGTCGGCAACTGGGTACAGGCCGACAGCATCATCAACAATAGCGCAGCTATGGAAAGTATTTTCTTCATATTCATAATCTTATCGTCTGCTATTTCCGAGTGAAATGTAGTAGAAGAGAGTGGCGAGGGAGCCGAGAGCGGCGATGATGTAGGTGTAGGCGGCCCATTTCAGGGCGTCGGCCGCCATCGGCCGCGTCTCCGCGTCCACGATGCCGGAACGCTCCAGCCACGCGACGGCGCGCTGGCTCGCATTGATCTCGACCGGAAGCGTGACGATGCTGAAGAAGGTCGTCATCGCGAAGAGGATGATCCCCAGCCAGAGCAGCGTCGGGAAGACGTTGATCAGGAGCACGCCCGCGAGCAGCACCCACTGGACCGTGTTGTTGGCAAAGGTGACGACCGGCACCAGCGCGGAGCGCAGCTTCAGCGGCGCGTAGCCCGTTGCATGCTGGATCGCATGGCCGGTCTCGTGCGCCGCCACGGCGCAGGCCGCGACGGAAGCGCTCTCGAAGACGCCTTCGCTGAGGTTGACGGTCTTGTCCTTGGGGTTATAATGATCGGTCAGCTTGCCGGAAACCGACTGCACGGTGACGTCCTTGATCCCATTCTGCGCAAGCATGAGACGCGCCACGTCGGCGCCCGTCAGGCCGCCCGGTGAAGGAACGCGGCTATATTTCTCGAATTTGCTGCTCAGGACACGCTGGATGATGAAGGAGGCCAGCATGACGGCGAGCATGATAATCCAGATACCGCTCATAGGCATTAGTGTTATTAAATTCATACAAAAATAAAAAAAACTGCAGAAACGCCAAAGAAAAAGAGGTCCTCTATGCGAGGGCCTCTCCTTTCTCATTCACGATTTCATACTGCAGGATGCTGTGGTCGGTCATCTCGACCAGCTCCAGCTTGCACTTGTACTTGCGTTTCCACTTGCGGAGGAAGGAGTTCCATCCGCGCGTCAGGTAGGCCCCGAGGATGGGGCTCAGCCGGACGGTCATGGTCTTCTGTCCCTTCTCGGCGAGGTCGGCGATCCTGCGCTCGATCTCTTCGTCGATGACCACGGTGGACGTGATGTGTCCGGTGCCGTGGCACAGGGGGCATTTTTCGGTCGTATTGATCTCTGTCACGGGGCGGATCCGCTGGCGCGTGAGCTGCATGAGGCCGAACTTGGTCAGGGGCAGCACGTTGTGCTTGGCCCGGTCGCCCGCCATCAGGTCCCGCATGTACTTGTAGAGGTCGTTGCGGTGCTCGGGCTTCGCCATGTCGATGAAGTCGACGATGACGATGCCGCCCATATCGCGGAGCCGCAACTGGCGGGCAATTTCCTCGGCGGCCAGTTTGTTGACCTCGAAGGTGTTCTCCTCCTGGTCGGTGGTCTTGGCCCGGATGCCGCTGTTGACATCGATCACGTTGAGCGCCTCGGTGGTCTCGATCACGAGATACGCACCCTGCTTCATCGGTACCACCTTGCCGAAGGAGCTCTTGATCTGGCGGGTCACTTCGAAATGGTCGAAGATGGGTTCCCTGCCTTCGTAGAGCTTGACGATCTTCTCCTGTTCGGGAGCGATCAGGGAAATGTAGCGGCGCGTCTCTTCGTACACCTTCCGGTCGTTGACCTGGATGTTGGTGAACGAGTCATTGAGCAGATCGCGCAGCACGGTGGTGGTCTTGGAGTACTCGGTGAAGAGGAGTTTCACCCCCTTGGATGCTGCCACCTTCTTCCAGGATCCTTCCCATTTCTCGATGAGCAGGCGCAGCTCGGCCACCAGAACGGCGGCCGTCTTGCCTTCTGCGGCGGTCCGGATGATGGCGCCGTAGTTCTTGGGGAGGATGCTCCGGACGAGGGTCTCAAGTCTCTTTTTCTCCTCCTTCGAGGAGATTTTCTGGGAAACGCTCACCTTCTCGGCGAAGGGGAGCAGTACGACGTTGCGTCCTGCCAATGAAATCTCCGCAGTCAACCGGGATCCCTTGGTGGAAATCGGTTCCTTAGTGATCTGGGCGATGATCATCTGCCCGGGCTTGAGGTGGTCTTCGATCCGCCCCTCCTTCGCGAGGGCGGGGCCGATCTTCATCCCCGAATAGAGCTGGCCGAGGTCCCGGTTGGGATTGCTTTCGCGCACGAAGGTGTCGAAAGCCTTGAAGTACAGGCCCAGGTCGAGGTAGTGGATGAACGCCTCTTTGCTGTCACCGATGTCCACGAAGGCGGCATTCAGCGCGGGGAGGATTTTCTTGACCTTGCCAAGGAAGACGTCCCCGACCGAATAGCTCTGACCCTGGTTCGATTCGCGGTTCAGCTCGATCAGCCGATGGTTCTCGAGCAGTGCGATCCGGACCTCGGAGGACGAGACGTCCACCACCAGGTCTTTTTCAGTCTTCGCAGTATCCATTGTTCGCAACATAATCAAGAAAAAGCCCGCCGGATCTCCCGTCAGGCTTTTCTCGACTTCTATTTCTTCTTGTGGCGGTTCAGACGCAAGCGCTTCTTACGCTTGTGCGTCGCCATCTTATGTCTCTTATGCTTCTTTCCGTTCGGCATAATTATTTGGATTTGGGTTTCACGTTCTCCTTGACCGCGGCGGCGAAGGACTTAGCCGGCTTGAAAGCGGGGATGCAGTGGGCAGGGATCGTCATCGTGGTCTGGCGGGTGATGTTCCGGGCGGCCTTCTGGGCGCGCTGCTTGTTGATAAAGGAACCGAATCCGCGCAGGTACACGTTGTTGTCCTTGATGAGGGAAGCCTTGATGCTCTCCATGGTGGCCTCGACGACAGTCTGGACGGTCACCTTCTCGATGCCGGTGGCCTTGGCCACTTCGTTCACGATTTCTGCTTTAGTCATTGTCTTGAGTATTAAATTATTTTGTAACTAACCTATATCGTTTTTGGGAGTGCAAAAATAGAGTTAATTTTTTATTATTCAAAATGATATTTGCAGTTTTTTGGACGTGGCACGGAGATTGACTATATTCGCAGACGGTTCCATAAAACAGAGATTACTGACATTTTGACAATAATATGAGACAAGATAAAGAATTCACCCTCCCCGCTGGCGCAGAAGTCAGCATCATTCCCGTCATGCAGGGAGAAGGCCTGCTGAAAATCGACGAGTCCGAACTCCCCGAGATCCTGCCGGTCCTGGCGCTCCGCAACGCGGTGCTCTTCCCGGGCGCCGTGTTCCCGATCACGATCGGGCGCGAGAAGTCCGTGCGCCTGATTCAGGACGCCGAGAAGGAAGGTTTCTTCATCGGCGCCGTGCCGCAGAACGACGTGATGGTCGAGGAGCCGCAGGAGGAAGACCTCAGCCGCTACGGCTCCGTCTGCAAGGTCCTGAAGACCCTGGAGATGCCGGACGGCACGATCACGGCCATCCTCCAGGCGTTCAAGCGCCTGCAGCTGGACGCCGTGCTCGGCTATGAGCCGTATATCACCGCCCGGGTGCATTATCTCCCCGAAATCCTGAATGAGGACCCGCACAGCACGGACATCAAAGCCATCAGCGAATCGCTGAAGGACAAGGCCGTCCACCTGCTGCGCGCGAGCAATATCGGTACGCGCGAGACGATCGGCGCCCTCAAGGCGATCGACGATTTCCGCTTCCTCGTGAACTTCGTCGCGACCACCATCGAGGTGGAGAACTTCGAGTCGAAGATCCAGTTGCTGGAGATCGACGACGTCAAGGTGCGCGCGCTCAAGCTGCTCTCCGTGCTGGATTCGCAGGTGGAGCTGATGAAGATCAAGCAGGAGATCAACCAAAAGGTCAAGAGCGAGATCGACCAGCAGCAGCGCGAGTACTACCTCAACAACCAACTGCGCACCATCCAGGAGGAGCTGGGTATGGACGACGAGCAGGAATTCGACAAGTTCCGCGAGCGCGCCGCCGCGAAGAAATGGCCCAAGGAGATCGGGGAGGCCTTCAACAAGGAGCTCTCCAAGCTCGAGAAATACAATCCGTCTTCCCCGGACTACAGCGTCCAGTACAATTATCTGGAGTTCATGCTCGACCTGCCCTGGGGCGAGATGAGCCAGGACAACCTGGACCTCAAGCACGCGCAGAAGGTGCTGGACGGCGACCACTATGGCCTCGATTCGGTCAAGGACCGCATCATCGAGTATCTCGCCGTGCTCAAGCTGAAAGGCAATATGAAGTCCCCTATTCTCTGCCTCTACGGCCCTCCGGGCGTGGGCAAGACCTCGCTGGGCAAGTCCATCGCCAAGTCGCTCGGTCGCAAGTACGTGCGCATCGCCCTGGGCGGCATGCACGACGAGGCGGAGCTGCGCGGCCACCGCAAAACCTACGTGGGCGCCCTTCCGGGCCGCATCCTGAACGGCATCGCCCGCGCCGGCACCTCCAACCCGGTCATCGTGCTGGACGAGGTGGACAAGCTGGCCGCCGACTTCAAGGGCGACCCGTCTTCGGCCCTGCTGGAGGCGCTGGATCCGGAGCAGAATTCCACCTTCCACGATAACTATCTCGACCTGGACTACGACCTCAGCAACGTCCTCTTCATCACCACGGCCAACAGCACCGCGCCCATCCAGCCGGCCCTGCTCGACCGCATGGAGCTGATCAACGTGACGGGCTACCTGGCCGAGGAGAAGATGGAGATCGCGAAGAAATTCCTCGTGCCCAAGCAGCTCGAGGAGCACGGCATCGAGAAGAACGCGCTCAAGATCGACAAGGCGGCCCTCGCCGCCATCATCGACGAGTACACCCACGAATCGGGCGTGCGCGGCCTTGAGAAGCAGATTGCGAAGCTCGCCCGCGTGACCGCGAAGAAGATCGCCCTCGGCGAGGAGTATCCTTCCGTCATCAAGAAGGAGCACCTGAAGGAGTATCTCGGTCTGCCCACCAATTTCCACGACCTGCAGAAGGGCAACGAAGCGCCCGGCGTGGTCACGGGCCTCGCCTGGACCCAGATGGGCGGCGAGATCCTCTTCGTGGAGAGTTCCATCTCGAATGGCAAGGGCGTGATGTCCATGACCGGCAATCTGGGCGACGTGATGAAGGAGTCGGCGACCATCGCCTACCAGTATATAAAGGCGCATCCGGAGATGGCAAAGATGACCTCCGAGGAGTTCGCAGCCAAGGACCTGCACGTGCACGTGCCTGAAGGGGCCACCCCGAAGGACGGCCCGTCAGCGGGTATCACGATGGTGAGTTCGATGGTGTCGGCGCTGCGCGGCCAGGCGGTCAAACACGGTATCGCCATGACCGGCGAAATGACGCTGCGCGGCCGCGTGCTGCCTGTCGGCGGCATCAAGGAGAAGATTCTCGCCGCCAAGCGCGCCGGGGTCCACACGATCGTCATCTCGGAGGACAACCGCAAGGATATCGAGGACATCAAGGAGATCTACGTCCGCGGCCTCGAATTCCACTACGTCAAGACCATCCAGGACGTCATCAGCTTCATCTTCTAGAGCATCTTGGTCACGTCCCTCCCTGGGGCCGTGAGTCACAACCGACTAGATATCAGCTTGTTACATAATTATACTCCCCCAAAAATCGGGGGAGTATAATTTTATAATCAGTTGAAATATAGCTATTCACGACTCACAAGAAATGTATCGTCCTGACGGGAGTTTACCAATCTGGGTGCGGGCAGAACCTGGCACCACCGCCGGGCGCGCGCCCGGCGGTTACGAGCGATCTCCGCTTTCGAGCTTTGGAGGGCTCGACGCGGAGTGCTCGTTGCCGGCAAGTGAGGTGGCTGCCCGCCCCGCTCTTCCCCGGGCAGCCGCGGGCGCGAGCGAGCCCACTGAAGAGCTCGCGCAGCGTCCTGCGGCAGCCGCCGGAAAGCGTATATTCCGGCGGCGGTGCCCCTGTTTTCCGCCCGACGCCTGGTTTTGCGGTCTAATAGACATTTCGGGTGATGGATTCCCATCAAAAAGATCCTATTAGACATTTCGGGAGATAAATCTGGCAACAGTCAAGCGCGGAGCGAGCCGTTCCATCGAGCTCGGCGGAGCGCTTGATCTGTAGCCGCCGACTACCGTAATGGGAGGCGGCGGTGCCTAGTAATGGCGAGTGATATACTCATCTATCAGTTTCTTCCTGTGTTCTCGAGTAAGTCCGCTATGGACACGTACCTTAGACTTGATGTCTGAGAAAATGCCTTCCAGGCCGTTATTCGTGTTAGGTATGATTCTATCTCTATAATCATAGAATGTCCATAGCCAAGACATATGTCTGCGTAAGCTTAGATATGCGCTCCTTAATCGGGGACGCATATACGGAGGTGTTCTCCGCTTGATTCTCTTGTCATGGACACGCTCATTTAATACGTCCTTGTATTTGTCGTACCACTCGTTAAATGCACCGATAAAGCACTCCTTGTCCATTATCGTGATGGCATTGACGAGATCCAGCAGATCTCTGGCAGCATCCAAATCTGGATCCTCAGCGAGGTATCTTCGGACTATCATTTGCTGATGAAACTGACACATCTGGACGGGATACCTTTTAAGTGCCTGCATCAATCCCCACATTCCGTCAATGACGATACCGTATATCCTGAAGCCATGTTTCTCAAGCCAGGAGACGCCTTCCAGGTAATCTGCTATGGTCTCATGCGTGACGTATTTGCGCCATAAAATCTTCTTCCGAAGAGAGTCCTTGATGACCATCAATCCAAAGTTCCGACCCCAGTATGTCGTGTCCATTTGGACAATCACTTGCTTGTATTTGGAGATCTTCTGCACATAGCGCATCCCGGTGAGATCTCGAGCGATGGTCTTCGTGGACACCTGGTACTTATCGGCAAGCTGTGCCATTGTTTGCTTACCTTCGATATAGTCGGTGATTACTTGAGCTTTGTCTCGACGCAAACCGCCGTCAAAACGGCGTCCACAGTCCTTGCATTTATACCGCTGAATACGGCCTCTCAGGCCATCGTGGACCACATTTTTCGACCCGCAGAAAAAGCATTTTTTTAAGCATATCAATGATAATCTTTGCAAAGGTATGAATTTCAATTCATTGCAAGGATTTCATCACCCAAAATGTCCAATAGCCCGGTTTTGCTGTTTTTGGTAATCTGCTGATTTGAAAATGATTACAAAAGTAACCAGGTCCTATGGGACCTGGTTACTTTTGTAAAACGCTGGTTGTGAAGAAGTTGGAGAAAACAGAACAAAACGCTATCTAAGCTGTTTTTAATAACTGATTAAGTGATAGCTGGTTATGAGAGTAACCGGGCCCAAAAGAACCTGGTTACTCTCATAGATTATTGATATCCAGAAGCTTATAAAAAACAGCTTCAACTACCAACCGCGGGCGGGTCAGCTATTCCTCGAAGAGGTCGTCCGGTTCGAAGAGGCCCTCGCAGTAGGCGTCGTAGGTGTAGCCGGCGATCGGGTAGTCGGGCACGTCGTCGACCGGGGCGATGAAGCGGATCACAACGGGGGT
This sequence comes from uncultured Bacteroidia bacterium, assembly GCA_902798975.1. Taxonomy (GTDB): domain Bacteria; phylum Bacteroidota; class Bacteroidia; order Bacteroidales; family UBA932; genus Cryptobacteroides. The sequence continues at coordinate 28,105 of CADBYT010000022.1, forward strand.
CAGGTACATCTCGGCGTCGGGGTTTTCGGCCTTGGTTGCATTCCAGTCATCCACGATCATGTGCTTGGTCGGAGTCAACTTAGTGCCGTCGAAGTTGTAGGCCTTCAGCTCGCGGGTGCCGACTTCGTAGTTGAAGACGAGCCAGGAGCTGGCGACGCCGAGGTCGTCGATAAAGGCGTAGCTCTGCACTTCGTTGTAGTAGTTGATCTGCTCCTCCTCTTCCTCCTCAGGATCATAGATGACGAAGCCACCGTCCCCAAGCGCGACACCCTCCGGGTTGAGGCCCATCAGGCGGGGAAGGGCGTTCAGGCTGACGTCGTCGAGGCCGTCGAAGTCCTGGCGGACGAAATGCACGCCGTTCCAGCCGTAGTCCACGTCGAGGGCCGTGCCGGGATACGCCGCGTCGCTGCCCTCTTCCGGATAGAACAGGTAGTCGACATCCAGCGTCACGGACAGCAGGCCGTCCTCACCGGAGCCGAAGGTATAGCTGTAGTTGGGGTCCATGTAGTGCCACTCACCGCTGTCGATCAGCGCACTGATGAGGTCCGCGGAGAGCATGTCTTCCATGTTCGGCGTGGGCAGGAGCCAGACTTCTTCCTTGGTCAGCTTGCCTTTCACGTAGTTGTAGGCGCCGCCCCGGTCGAAGCCGCAGAGGCCGTCATAGCCGCCGTAGGCGACCCAGTAGGCCCGCCAGCCGCCGCTCTCGAGCGGATAGCACTTGACGTTGATGTAGCCGTAGAAGCCGGAGTCCATGCCCTCGACCATGTGGCCCTCCACGCCGGCCGAGAAGAAGGTCGGGTCGAACGCGGGAACGTCCGCCGGGTCATACTCGCTGTAATCGGTCTGCTGCACGTGCGCGCAGTAGTCCGGCAGGTCCTCCTTGGGAATGAGGTCGAAGATAGTTTTGGCGATGTAGTCGTCAGTTGCGTCCGCCGCCTTGTTCCCGCCCTTGCAGGCGGTCAGCGCCAGGCCGGAGCAGAGCAGCGCGGCCAGGGCGATCATGCTTAGTTTTTTCATGGTATCTACTAACTAGAATAATTTTGGATGGCTCTCTTCCAGGCCGGTGAGCACGCGCTCCATCACCGCCTGGCGGATCAGTGCCGAGCGGGACGAGACCTTGAAACGTTTGCAATACGTGTCGATGGCCGCGAGCTCCTGTGCGTTGAACAGCACGGACTTGCGGTGGACGCGCCGGAGGGAGGCCCGCTGCTTGTCGAGGTAGGCGGGGTCGACGCCGGCGAATTTCTTGCTACTCTTCTTCTTTTTGGCCATAGAGCATATTGATATATTGGATCATTTCCATCAGGCTGTCCATCTCGAGGCGCCGCCCGATGATCTCTCCCTCCCAGACCACGAAGATCTTGGGCGTGGAGAAAACGCCGTAGTCGAGCAGCAGCGTGGACTCGGAATTCGGGTCCCAAAGGTGGATCATCCTGACCTTTCTATTGCTGGTCTTGAGCGACTTGCGGAAGGCCTTGAAGGCCCGCTTGTCGGCATCCACGTTGATGGCGTAGAAGTTCAGCGGGAACTCGACCGCCGCGAGCACGGTGGGCAGCGCGTAGGTCTCCAGGCGGCATTTCGCGCATTCGGGCGAATAGAACATCAGCACGCAGGCGCGGTCCGCGACCGGCAGCGTCTTGCGGCCGCCGCAGGGGGTGCGCAGGGTGAGCTGCGGCGCGGGCATGCCGATCAGGGTGTTGCGGTGTTCGAGGGCGAATCGCTCCGCTTCGAACATTTCGAATTCGCTGCGCGTCTGCACGAGACCCGGCTCAATCCAGGTGTCGTAGAGGTGCACGGCCACGGCTTCCTCGCCCATCACGCGGCTGTAGCGGTAATGGTCAAAGATGGCGAGCGCCACGTGCTGGCGCATCAGCGAATCGGTGCAGGACGAGATCAGGTCGTCGAATTCGGCATTCTTCACCTCGACGTCCTCGTAGAGCAGGGCGCCGTAGAATTGCGTCAGCAAGCTGTCCAGCGGCGCATAGACGCCGGTCGTGTCCATCTGCGCGGCAGCGCGGAACGTGCACGTGAGTGCGAACAGCAGGATGACGAATTTTCTCATAATACTTCGGGCAGGACGACCCCTTCGGGCAGGAACTGGCTGGTGTCGCCGTGGTGGCGGAGCAGGTCGCGCACGGCCGAAGAAGAGATGTGGGCGAACTCCTGCGCCGTCGGGATGATGATGGTCTCGATCTCCGGCGCGAGGCGGCGGTTGGCGTCCGCGATGGCCTTCTCGTTGTCGAAGTCCATCATGTTGCGGATGCCGCGCACGATGTGGCGTATGCCCAGCTGGCGGCAGATGTCGATGGTCAGGCTGTCGTAGGAGACGACGCGCACGCGGTCGCCGAGCTGCTCGGTGGCCTGGCGGATGATGTCCAGCTTCTGCTCGTTGGTGAAAAAACCGCGCTTGTCCTGGTTGATACCGACGGCGACGACCACCTGGTCGAACATCGTCAGCGCACGGCCGAGGATATTGAGATGGCCCGCGGTGAACGGGTCGAACGATCCCGGAAAGAGAGCTATCGTGTTCATAACGAACAAATATAGGCAAAAAATGTGTATATTTGGGTGATGACCGTAAAAATCGAACCTTCCTGGCGCGAAGCGCTCCAAAGCGAATTCGACCAGCCCTATTTCGCCGCCCTGGCGCAGCAGCTGCATGCAGAGAAGGCTGCCGGGCGCACCATCTTCCCGCCGGGCGGGGAGATCTTCCGCGCGTTTGACCTCTGTCCGCTGGATCAGACCAAGGTCGTGATCCTGGGCCAGGACCCCTACCACGGCTACGGCCAGGCCATGGGCCTGTGCTTCAGCGTGCCGCAGAATGTCCCGGCGCCGCCTTCGCTCAAGAACATCTTCAAGGAGATCGAGACCGATCTCGGCGTGCGCATGTCCGGGAGTCCGGACCTCACGCCGTGGGCCCGGCAGGGCGTGCTGCTGCTCAACGCGGTGCTGACCGTGCGGGCGGGAGAGCCCACCTCGCACAGCGGTATCGGCTGGCAGACCTTCACCGATGCGGTGATCCGTACGGTCAGCGAGCGGCGCGACGGGGTGGTGTTCCTGCTCTGGGGCAATTACGCCCGCAGCAAAGCGCCGCTCATCGACTCCTCGCGCCACCTCGTACTCGAGGCGGCGCATCCCTCACCGCTGGCCCGCGGCGCCTTCTTCGGCTGCCGCCACTTCTCCCGCTGCAACGAATTCTTGACCGCCCACGGCCAGCCCCCGATCGACTGGAAGATCTAGCTGCTTCTTATAAGTCTCTAAATATCAGTAATATACAAAAGTAACCGGGTTCTCTTGGGCCCGGTTACTTTCATAACCAGCTATCACTTAATCAGTTATTGAAAACAACTCAGATAGCGTATTGTTCTGTTATCTCCAACTTCCTCACAACCAGCGTTTTACAAAAGTAACCAGGTTCCACAGGACCTGTTTACTTTCATAATCATTTTCAAATCAACCGATTACAAAAAAACGGCACAGGCTGGCGGAGGGTGGAAAACAGGGGCACCGCCGCCGGAATATACGCTTTCCGGCGGCTGCCGCGAGACGCTGCGTGAGCTCTTCAGTGGGCTCGCTCGCGCCCGCGGCTGCCCGCCCCTCTGGTCGGTAAACTTCCGTCAGGACGTCCGTTTGCTTGTGAGCTGTAACTGGTTGTTGATGAGAGTTCTACTGTTTCACACTACCCCCACAATAGGGATAGTATAAAATGATATTTCTTTGATTTACAGCCTGTTACACATCATAGTAGAAGTGGAGATTCGCCGGTCGGGGCCGGCGAATGACGGCTAGCGGCGGGCGGGAAACAGGCTGGCGAGGCGGCTTACCGCTTGCCGAGGAGGAGGCGGACGAGGAGGAAGGCGGCGAGGAGCAGGAAGACCAGCGTGCAGACGCGGCCGATGATGTCGCCGTGGCGCACGAAGGCAGTCTGTTCGGAGGACAGGTTGACGGTACCGGACAAAGTCTGGCGGGTCCACCAGGCGGAAGACGAAAGGATCTCGCCGCGCTGGTTGATGAAGGCGGAGATGCCGGTGTTGCCGCAGCGGGCGATGTCGCGGCGCAGCTCGATGGCGCGCAGCGACGCGAAACTCAGGTGCTGGCGATAGCCCGGGGTATTCCCCCACCAGGCATCGTTGGTGATGATGGTCATGGCCTGCGCCCCGGCGCGCACGTATTCCGTGCAATATTCCCCGTAGACCGACTCATAGCAGACGGCGCAGCCCAGCGGGGTGCGCTCCGCCCCGAAATGCAGCAGCGACACGCCGTCCTGCCCCACGCAGCGGCCCATCAGGCCGCCCACGCCCATTTTGGCGGACAGCCAATTATCCAGCGGCACAAAAACACGAGGATAGGGCGTAAACTCGGTGCCCACGACCAGCTTGCTCTTGTGGTAGACTTCCACCGGACCCTCGGCGTGCGCCATCAGGGCGCTGTTGTGCGAGACTATCCAGCCGTCGCCGTAAGAGCGGGCCAGGATGGTCGGCGCCGCGTGGGTCTGGAAGAGTTCGTAGGTGCTGGCGCCAAAGAGCAGCCCGGCACCGGGATGCCCGCCCAGGAAGGCGCGGAAACGCTGCAGCGTGCGCGAATTTTCGGGCTCGTTCAGGAGCACGTCGCCGGTAAAGGTTTCGGGCGCGAGCAGCAGCACGGGGCCCTCCGGACGCCCGGAAAGCACCTCGGAGAACTGCCCCAGCAGGATCTCGGTCTGCTCGGCCTGCGGGAGGGATTCGAATTTCTCGTAAGGGTCGAAATTGGGCTGGCCGACGACCACGTCCACCACCCCTTCCGAGCGCTCCTCATAGGACGCCCAGATCATTTTGGAGGCCACCACGGGGCCGGCGATCACCAGGATGATGCCCACCGCGGCGCAGGCGCGCGCAATGCCGTTCCAGCGCTGCCAGAGCCCGCTGCCGACGGCCACGATGAGGCCGTAGATGCCCAGGTTCGCCGCCCATACCCAGAGCGAGCCGCCCAGGGAGCCGGTGAATTCGTACCACTGCACCGTGCGGATGCTGCGGGCGAAGGCGTTGCCCAGCGTGAGCCAGGGCCAGGAAATGTCCACGAAGAAGTAGCGCCGCTCCCAGGCGATCCACATCGCCGCGAGGAAGATGTAGGGCAGCGCGCCGCCCATTTTCTTTTTCGCGAGGCGGAAAATGAGCCACACGGCAAACATCTGTACGGCGTTGCCGAAAATGGCGAACAGGCCGCCGCCGACCGTCGCGTTGCACACCCAGAAGGTCGTGGCGGCGTTCCATGCCACGAGGGTGAAAGCGGGCAGCAGCCACGAGGCCCGCATCTTCAGCTCATGCGCCACCTCGTCGGCGAAGAGCAGCGGAACGAAGGCGACCAGCGCCAGCGCCCCCACGTGGGGCACCAGCCAGGGCAGGCTCAGCAGCAGCGCGGACAGCGCGGAGCACAGCCATAGGACGACGAACGGCTTTCTCATTCTTCAGGCATCTGACCGCAGTATTTGCGCCACTTGTCCAGGAGGGCGGTCATATCCTCCGGGAGGGCGGAATCGAATTGTATCCATTCGCCGGTACGCGGATGCGCGAAACCGAGCGTCCGGGCATGCAGCGCCTGCCGGGGGCAGAGCGCGAAACAGTTCTGGATGAACTGGCGGTATTTGGCGTAGATGGTGCCCTTGCGGATCTCCGCCCCGCCGTAGCGTTCGTCGTTGAAAATAGGGTGTCCCAGCTGGGACATGTGGACGCGGATCTGGTGCGTGCGCCCCGTTTCCAGCTTGCATTCCACCAGGGTAACGAAGCCGAAGCGCTCCAGCACCTTCCAGTGCGTGACGGCGCGCTTGCCGCGGTCCTCGTCTTCGACGGAACGGAAACGCAGGCGGTCGGAGGGGTCGCGCCCGATGAAGCTCTCCACCGTGCCCTCGTCCTCAGGCATGTCGCCCCAGACGATGGCGTTGTAGCGGCGCTCGATGCTATGGTCAAAGAACTGCTTCGCGAGCTTCAGCTGCGACTCATCGTTCTTGGCCACGGCCAGCAGGCCGCTGGTGTCCTTGTCGATGCGGTGCACCAGGATGCCCATGCGCTCGTCGAGCGCCTCGGAGTCCTGGCTGATGCCCAGGTGGGCGTGCCCTCGTAGTGGCCGTGGCCGGGATGGACCACCATGCCGGCCGGTTTGTTGACCACGAGCACGTCGTCGTCTTCAAAGACGATATTCAGGGGAATGTCCTGCGGAATGATCTCCAGGCCGCGGCGCCGGTAGGGCATCACGAAGCGGATCACGTCGCCGGGACGGACGATGTAGTTGGCTTTGACGGGGGTCTCCCCCACCCGCACGTAGCCCTCCTTGAAGGCCTGCTGGATGCGGTTGCGGGAGGTGTCCTCGAGGTGGGTGGACATGTATTTGTCGATCCGCAAGGGCGCCTGCCCCGGATCCACTTCCAAGCGGAAGTGTTCGAACATCTCCTGCGGCTCCTGCGGCGTCATTTCCTGGCTGCGGAGGGGAGTTTGGCGGGATCGGTGGTCAGGGACATCGTGACCTCCGTGCCCATGCGCACCTTCTCGGAAGCGGTGGGACGCTGCTGGTACACAAACGCGCTCACGGAGTCGGCGTAGGTCTTGACGGTCTCGTCGAAATGCAGCTTGCCCACGTTGAGCGAGCTCTCGAGCGTCTGGTCCACGGCGGGCAGGTACTGCTTGCCGACGAGCTTCGGGGTGTAGGTCATGTTGTCGTTGGGATTCAGGCCCACGACGAGGTTGATGGTGGAGCCGCTGGCCAGGATGGTGCCGGCCTTGATGTCCACGCCGCCGCGCTGCTGGCGCAGCACGCTGTTGGTGGCGATGTCACGGACATAGATGAGCCGGCCGAGGGTCAGGCCGTGACGCGCGAGTTCGGCCTTGGCCTGGCGCATCGAATAGCCTACCAGCGAAGGCATCTCCACCTCCTTGGGAACCATGGTGTTCACGGTGAGGCGGATGCGGCGGCCGCGCTTGACGTGCTCGCCGGCCTCGGGGGTCTGCAGGTAGACCACGCCCGGCTTGAGGCGCTTGACATAAACGGAGTCGGCCAGGACGATGCGGACACCGCCGTCCGATGCGGCCCTGCGGGCCTCGGACCAGGTCATGTTGGTGAAGTCGGGGACCTCGATCTCCTTGCCATGCTGGGTGCCCAGCGAGAGGAAAATGCTCACCAGCGTGACCACCACCAGCACGGCGGCCACGGCCAGCAGGACGTTCTTGACGATCCAATTGTTGAGAATTTTCTTGATATCCATATCTTTAGCTTCCTATTAGCAACATAGCGCCGCGCACCACCAGGATGACGGCAAATACGCACACGACCGCACCCGCCACGGTGCTCATGGTGCGGAGCGTCTTGATGTTCAGCCGCAGGTAGCGGGCCAGTACGGTCGTGACGGAGAACCAGTAAATGCACTCTCCCACGCCCACCAGCGGAGCCAGCACGAGCGGCAGGAGGCCGCCTTCGTCCCCCAGCCCGAACATGGCCAGCAGGGCCATCATGACGCCCAGCGCCAGCGGGTTGGACAGCGTGCCCAGGAGGCCCTGCCAGTAGCAGGTCCAGCCCGACATCTTCGCCGGCTCGTCCTGCATGTTCACGGACACGGGACGCAGCAGCATTCCCGCACCGATCGCACCCACGAGCAGGCCGCCGACCAGCATGATCCAGCCCTGGTTCCGCCCGATGAAATCGTCCATCAGCGAGAGCGCCAGCAGGCCTATGGTCGCGTAGAGCATGTCCACGGTGGCTGCGCCGAATCCGACCATGCGGCCGCAGCGGGGCCCGTAGCAGAGGGTCCGCTGGATCACCATCACGAGGATGGGACCGATGGGGATGGCGACGATGACGCCGACCAGCAAGGCTTTGAGGATCGAAAAAAACATATAGTCTACAAAGATAGTTAAAAAATAGATTCGCCGGTCAAGCCGGCGAATGACGGAGAAGGGAAGCCGACGAATGACGAGATCCCCGATCAGGTCGGGGATGACGAAAAAAGCGGGCTGCCGGTGCAGTCCGCTTATTTCTGTATGCAGAGGGTGCGATATTACATCATCGGGGGACGACCGCCGCCCATCATGCCACCGCCCATGGGCATTCCGCCGCCCATGCCGCCACGCATGCCGCCCATGCCACCACGCATGCCGCCGCCGCGGCGACCGCCGACGGTGCCGAAGTTGTAGGACAGGGACACGATGACGTAACGACCCAGCGTGTTGCTGATGGTTTCGACGTGACGGCTCGCCTGATCCTGCACCGAGAGGGCGCGGGACTGGCCGAGCAGGTCAGCCACATAGACCGAAAGGTTGACGGGGCCGAAGGACTTGGCTACGGTCATGTTCACGATGAACTGCGGATCCACCGGGGTGGTGTAGCCGTTGTACCAGCGGTAGTTGGCGTTCGCAGTCACGGAGATGCCGGTCAGCAGCCAGTTCCAGGTGAGCTCGCCGGTGACGGCGTTGCTCCAGGTCTGGGAGTTGCGGGAGGCCTTCGTGGCATTGGCCGCAGCGTCGCCCTTCTGGGTATACCAGGTCTGGTTCATGTTGGTGCTGCCACCGATGGAGGCCTGGAACTGCACGCCGCGATAGGTAACCCGCAGGCGCTCGTTCAAGCTCAGGTTGTCGGTGAAGTTCTCCACGATGTGGGCCTTGTAGTAGGCAGGATCGTTGAACTGGTCGATGAACCAGTTCATCCACTCGTAGAAACCGCCGTCCGGATCGGTGTAGCGGCTCATGTCCACGTCGACACCTTCGTAGGCGAAGGACTGGCGCCAGTTGAGACCCGTGTTGTTGTTGACGGAGAAGATACCCTTCTTGTCCAGCGGGAAGTTGACGAAGAAGTTGAGTCCGGCGTTGCCGGTGGTCGGGGCGTTGAACGGGATCGTGTACTGGCCGCCATTCTTGCCCGTGATCACCACGTTGGAAATCTGGTTCTGCGTGAAGCCGCCGTTCGCCCGGATGTTGAAGGACGAGAAGTTCTGGCGATTGCTGTAGCGGTACTCGCCGTTGATGTTGTGGGTGAAGTACGGAGTCAGCGTCGGGTTACCGAAGGTGACGCGCAGCGGGTTGGTGTTGTCCGGCACCGGCATCAACTGCTGGGTGGACGGCTGGCTGGACTGACCGCGGTAGAAGAAGCGCAGGGATGCGTCGTCGCTGAGGTCGAACATCATCATGACGGTCGGGGAGAAGTTCCAGCGGTTGTCTTCATACTCCTGCAGGCCCGTCGACTTCGTGGCGGGATTGTACACGGTGGTTCCGTTGTAGGTGTACTGCGGCATCGCGGTGAAACCGGCCTGGAGGTGCATACGGTCGTCCTGGTAGAGGACGTTGCCGCCGAACTCGTGGCGACGGTTCAGGTTCGTGATCGCATTGGAGTACTGCGGGTCAAGGACACCGCCGTTCAGCAGGTCATAGGTATTCTTCTCGGAGATGGACTTGCTCCAGTTGTAGGAGTAGTTGGCCTCCAGGTAGAAGTAGTTGCCGAGCGGCTCGGTGTAGGTGGCACGCGTGCTGACGGAGTAGCTCTGCTGATCCTGTACGGCATGCTGGTTCACCTCGTCGACATACGACCGCGCGCCGAAGTATTCCGTCTTGTTCCAGTTCAACGCGTCCATCTTGTTGTCGGACAGGTTGAAGTTCGTATTCACCGTGAGGGTACGGCCCGGGAGGCCGAGACGCTGGCGGAACAGGAGGAAGCCGCTGGTGCTGATGTTCTTGTTGTTGCCGGAGTTGTCCGTCCGGGAGACGTTGACCGGATCCGTCGGGAAGGTGCCGGTGGCGCCTTCGTCACGGTAAGTCTGGCTCGCGCTGGTCTGGGTGTAGTTGCCGCCGCCGAAACGGACGCGCGGTTCGAACACGATGGAGGTATTCTCCGAGAACTTGTGCTCCAGACGGAGGCCGAAGTTGTGGCCGTCGGACTTGTTGATGTTCTGGCTGTTGCTGTTCACCATCTGGTTGACACCGGAAAGGTAGCTGATGGTGGAGGATTCCTGCTCGGAGATGCTGTTGTTGTTGTTGTAATTGTAGTTACCACCGATCTCCATGCGGCCGTCGAAGAAGTCGGCCGCGGCGTTGAGGCCGGCCATGTAGGAGGTGTTGATGCCACCGCCGCCGCCGAAGCCCATGCCGCCGCCCATACCCATGCCGCCACCGCCCATCATGTTGCCCATCATGTTCCCGGAGAAGTTCGTGGAGCCCTGGACATTGGCGTTGTTGGCATTGAGGATGAGGGAAATCTGGGTCTTGCCGGAGAAGTTGCCGAGGAAGGCATTGCCGGAGAAGCGCCAGTCGTTCAGCGGGTTCTTCTCGCTCGGGATGTCATGTCCCACGCCCGCGGTCACGCGGCCGACGATACCGTTGAGGTTGGCGCCTTCCGTCAGGCCCAGGTCGATCACGGTCTCTTCCTGACCGTCATCGATGCCGGTGAATTCGGCCTGCTCGGACTTTTTGCGGATAACCTTCAGCTTCTTCACGAGCTTGGCAGGAATGTTCTGCGAGGCGACCTGCGGGTCGTCCAGGAAGAAGGTCTTGCCCTGCACGGTGATCTTGCTGACGGACTGGCCGTTGACGGAGATCGTACCGTTGTCGGCAACCTCGATGCCCGGCATCTTCTTGAGCAGGTCGATGAGGTTGTCGTTCTCGGTGGTCAGGAACGAACCGGCATTGTACTCGATCGTGTCCTTCTTGACGATGACCGGGTTGCCGATGGCGGACACTTCAGCCGCCTCCAGCTGCTCGCGGTCGATCTTCATGCGGATCTCGCCGAGGTCAATGGACTTGTTGTTCTCGATGACGATCTGCTTGGAGAAGGGTTCATAGCCCATCAACTCCGCCACGATGGCATAGGAGCCATTGCGGATGGATGACATCGAGAAAGCGCCCTTGTCATCAGACAGAGTGTACTTGGCCGGTTTGGTCTGGCCGTCACGAGTGAGAGAGACTGTCGCGAAGCCCAGTGCTTCGCCCGTAGAGTCGTCGATCAGGACACCTTTCACGACGTTCTGGCTCTGAGCAAAGGCGCTGAAACCCAGCAGCATCAGCCCGGCCATCAGAAGGATTCTCGCTTTTTTCATACAATCACTTTTTTATACGCTCCGGATTGGATGCAACAAATTTCTCCCAGGAAGTGCTGGCCGGCGCGCTGCTAAACGGACTGGACAGCTGGTAGAAGTGGCACATCGCGAGAGCAAGTGCATCTGTCGCATCAAGGTATTTACTTGCAATTTTAATGCCAAGCGTGCGCTGAACGATCAAAGAAACTTGCTCTTTGGAAGCGGCTCCGTTGCCGCAGATCGCCATCTTGGCTTTGGAGGGGGCATACTCGTAGATTTTCACCCCGCGGCCCAGGCCGGCGATCATCGCCGCGCCCTGCGCCCGGCCCAGTTTGAAGGGCACCTGGGCGTTCTTGGCGTAGAACGGCGACTCGATGGCCATGTCGTCGGGGTGATGGAGGTCGCACAAGGCCCCCACTTTCTCGTGGATGACCTCCAGTTTATCGTAGGGAGAGTCGATCTTGCGCAGGTCCACCACGCCCACGTCCACGAAGGAGGGCTTGCCGGCGGCATCCACGCGCACGATCCCGAAACCCAAAATGTTGGTTCCGGGATCGATGCCCATGATGACTTTCTCCTTAGTCAATGATGCTGAAGCCTGTGTACGGACGGAGGACCTCAGGGATCACGATGCCTTCCGGGGTCTGGTTGTCCTCGAGGAGGGCGGCCACGACGCGCGGAAGCGCCAGGGAACTGCCGTTCAGCGTGTGCGCGAGCTGGGTTTTGCCCTCGGCGTCGCGGTAGCGCAGGTGCAGGCGGTTGGCCTGGAAGGTTTCGAAGTTCGAGACGGAGGAAATCTCCAGCCAGCGGCCCTGGGCCGCGGACCACAGCTCGAAATCGTAGGTGATGGCGGAAGTGAAGCTAAGATCGCCGCCGCAAAGCCGCAGGATGCGGTATTTGAGGCCGAGCTTGTTGACCAGGGACTCCACGTGCGCGACCATCTCGTCGAGCGCCTTGTAGGAGTCTTCCGGCTTCTCCACGCGCACGATTTCGACCTTGTCGAACTGGTGCAGGCGGTTCAGGCCGCGGACGTCCTTGCCGTAGGAGCCGGCCTCGCGGCGGAAGCAC
>CADBYT010000023.1 GCA_902798975.1 uncultured Bacteroidia bacterium
GGCCTTCAGCGAGGTGCGGGAGTACCAGTGGGGGGACGACGTGCGCTCGATGGACTGGAACGTGACGGCGCGCCTGCGCGCCCCGTACGTGAAAGTCTATGAGGAGGAGCGCGAGCTGACGGTGGTGCTGCTCGTAGATGTGAGCCGCTCGGGCCTCTTCGGCACGGCGGCCGAAACCAAGCGCGAGCGCATCGCGGAAATCGCGGCCGTGCTCAGCTTCAGCGCCATCCTCAACAACGACAAGGTGGGCGCCCTCTTCTTCTCCGACCGTGTCGAGAAATTCATTCCGCCCGCAAAGGGCCGCTCGCACCTGCTGCACATCATCCGCGAGATGCTGGAACTGCAGCCGGTCTCCGACGGCACCGACATCGGCGCGGCGCTGAAGTTCCTCACCAACGCCATCAAGAAGAAATGCACCGCCTTCCTGCTGAGCGACATGCTGGATGCCGACGCGCAGGGAAATCCCCGCTACGAAGAGGCGCTCAAGGTAGCCGTGAACCGTCACGACCTCAGCGTGATCCAGGTGCACGATCCCCGGGAGCGGGCCCTGCCCGCCGTGGGTCTCGTGCATATCAAGGACAGCGAGTCGGGCGCCGGCGCCTGGATCGACACGGACAGCCGCAAGGTCCGCACGGCGTATGAACGCTGGTTCGCCGACTTGTCGGCGCGGGAAGAAAGCCTGTTCAACAAATACCAGGTCGACCACGTGGACATTGCCACGAACGACGACTATGTCAAGGGCCTGATGGCCCTGTTCAACAGAAGATGAAACTTTTGACGCTCATACTGGCGACGCTGCTGGACTTCGTCCCGGCGGGGCAGGCTTATCTGAAGCAGCTCCAGCCCCGGGATTCCATCCTCATCGCCGACCAGGTCGAATACGGTTTCCAGCTGGACAGCCTGGCGGAAGGGACCGCCATCGCGCTGCCCGAATTCGCCGAGGTGAACGGTGACACGCTCACGCTGGTACGCAACTGGCAGCTGGACACCACGGCGACCCTGCGCGTCCGCCAGCCCGGCGGCAAGGGCCGCAAGCAGCTCTATAACGTCCGCGGCAGCATCGTGCTGGCGCCCTTCGAAGAGGGCACCTACCACCTGCCGGCCATTCCCGTGCTCCGCGGCACGGATACCCTTCTCTACGAGGGCCTCGACATGGAGGTGAAGACCATGCCCGTGGACACGGCGACCTTCCAGATCCACGACATCAAGGGCCAGATGCGCTACCCGCTCACCTTCAAGGAGGTGCTCCCGTGGCTGGGCGCACTTTGGCTGCTCGCGGCGATCGTCATCGCCGCCGTGTGCGTAGTGCAGTTGCGCCGGCGCCGGGCGGCCGGGGCGGACAAACCGAAGGATCCGGCCTACATCGTGGCGCTGCGCGAGCTGGACAAGTGGCGCGGCGACAAGTTCTGGGCGCCGGACAAGCAGAAAGCCTTCTATTCGGGCATTACCGATGCCCTCAAAACCTATATCGAAGACCGTTTCGGCGTGGATGCGCCGGAAATGACGACGGCCGAGCTCTTCGACGCCCTGAAGGGCGCGGAGGACCTGCCGGCGGAGCTGCGCGAAGAACTGCGCGGCGTCTTCGAATGCGCCGACTTCGTCAAATTCGCGAAGCATACCGCCTCCGACGAGGACAATGCCCGCGCCCTGCCGACGGCCGTGCGCTTCGTGACATCCACCTACCAGACCGTGCTTGAGGAGGAGCAGAAGACCGGAGATGAACTTTGAGTATCCCGCCCTGCTCTGGCTGCTGATCGTGCCGCTGCTGCTCGTCGCGCTCTACGTTTACCGGGAGCTGGCGGGCCGGAGGCCGCATCTGCGCGTCTCGACGGCGGCGCCCTGGCTGCAGGGCGGCTATTCGCCGCTCGGCGTCATCCGCCACCTGCCCGTGGTGCTGCGCACCGCTGCGCTCTGCCTGATCATCGTGGCGCTGGCGCGGCCCCGTTCGTCCACCGAGGTGGAGAAACGGGACACCGAGGGCATCGACATCGTGCTGGCGATGGACGTTTCCACGAGTATGCTCGCGCGCGACTTCACGCCGGACCGCCTCAGCGCAGCCAAGGACATCGCCATTGAATTCATCGCCCAGCGGCCCTCCGACCGCATGGGCATCGTGGTATTCGCGGGCGAGAGCTTCACGCAGTGCCCGCTGACCACCGACCGCGCCACCCTCATCAACCTGATGAAGGAGGTGCAGACCGACCTGATCGAGGACGGCACCGCCATCGGCAACGGACTCGCCACGGCTGTGGCGCGCATGATGGATTCCGACGCGCCGAGCCGCGTGGTCATTCTCCTGACAGACGGTGTGAACAACAGCGGCGAGGTGGCCCCGCAGACGGCCGCCGAGATTGCCAAGACCTACGGCGTACGCGTCTACACGATAGGCGTGGGCGCCAACGGAATGGCCCCGTATCCGGTCATGACGCCCTGGGGCGTGGAGATGCAGAAGGTGCAGGTCGAGATCGACGAGGACCTGCTCAAGGGCATCGCCGAGACCACGGGCGGCCGTTATTTCCGCGCCACGGACAACACCAAGCTCGCGGAGATTTATTCGGAAATCAACAAGATGGAGAAAGCACGCACCACCGTGGACAGCTTCCCCGTCTACAAGGAACTGTTCGGGCGCTACGGCGTGGCCGCGCTGGTCTGCCTGCTGCTCGAACTGCTGGTTGTACTTTTATTGAGGAGGATGCCGTAGTATGTTGATGTTTGCCCGTGCCCATTTCCTGTGGCTGCTGCTGCTCGTACCGGTCATCCTGCTCGGATACGCCCTGCTGCGGCGCGGCCGCCGGCGCCGTGTGCGCCGCTTCGGCGAAGAGGCGCTCGTGGACGCCCTGATGCCTTCCTGGTCCGGTGCCAAAGGCTGGTGGCGGACCGTGCTCTTCTGCCTGGGCTTCGCCTGCTTCGCGATCGGCCTGGCCCGCCCGCTGCTGGGCGCCAAGCTGGTGGAGCGCGAAACCAAGGGCGCCGAGATCATGATCTGCCTGGACGTGTCCAACTCGATGCTGGCGCAGGACTATACGCCGGACCGCCTGTCGCGGGCCAAGCTGGCCATTTCCCGTATCGTGGACCGCCTGGACGGCGACCGCATCGGCCTCATCATCTTCGCCGGCAGTTCCTTCGTGCAGCTGCCCATCACGACGGACTACGTGTCCGCCAAGATGTTCCTGAATTCCATCGACACCCAGTCCGTGCCCGTGCAGGGTACGGCCATCGGCGACGCCATCCTCACGGCGGCCAGGAGCTTCAGTACGCAGAGCGAGAAGAGCCGCGCCATCATCGTCATCACCGACGGCGAGAACCATGAGGACGATCCCGTGGACGCCGCCCGGCAGGTGGCCGAGACGGGCATCCGCGTCTTCACGGTCGGCGTGGGTTCCCTGCGCGGCCAGCCCATCCCCAAGGACGGCGACCTGATGAAGGACAAGGACGGCAACATCGTCGTGACCCGCCTCGACGAGGAGACGCTCAAGAAGATCGCTTCCGTCGGGAACGGCGCCTACGTCCATGCGGGCGGCGAGGAGTTCGGCCTCAACCCCATCCTCGACGAAATCCGCAAGCTCGAAGACGAGCGCTTCAACAACGTCGTCTTCGAGGAATACGACGAGCAGTACATGTATTTCTTCGCCGCGGCGCTGCTCTTCTTCGTGCTGGAGATGCTCATCGGCGAGCGGCGGTCAAAAAGGAGACTTTTCGAATGAAGAAATATTTCGTCATATTGCTGATATTCTTCAGTTTGCCGGCATTCGCCCAGGCAGACAAGCGGGACGTACGCGCCGGCAACCGCAAGTTCGGCCGCGGGCAATTCAAGGAGTCCGAGATCGACTACCGCAAGGCCGTCCTGAAGGATTCGACCTCGGTGACTGCGAACTATGACCTGGCTTCCGCGCTCTACCGCCAGGAGGACTGGGCGGGTGCGGCGAAGGCGCTCGAGAGCGTGAAGGAGCAGCCGGGACTGCCGGCGCAGTACTACTTCAACGCCGGCGACGCAGCCCTGCAGCAGCAGGATTACCAGACGGCCGTGAATGCCTTCCGGCAGGCGCTCCTGCTGGATCCGGGCGACCTCGACGCCAAGGAGAACTACATCTACGCCAAGAAGATGCTCCAGAACCAGCAGCAGGGTGGCGGAGGCAACGACAACCAGCAGAACCAGGACCAGAATCAGGATCAAAACCAGGATCAGCAGAATCAGGATCAAGACCAGAACCAGGACCAGAATAACGATCAGGATCAGCAGCAGGACCAGCAGAATCAGCAGCAGAATCAGGATCAGAAGCAGAACCAACAGCAACAGGAGCAGCAACAGCCTCAGATTTCTCCCCAGCAGGCCCAGCAGATGCTGCGCGCCATCCAGGCCAAGGAAAAAGAGACCCAGGACAAGGTGAACAAGGAGAAAGCCGCGCTGCTCAAGTCCCGGGAGAAAGAAAAGAATTGGTGATGAAAAGACGCGTAATATTGCTCGCGGCCGCCCTGTGCGCGCTGGCCGCCTCCGCCCAGACTTCCATCAAGGTCCAGGCGCCCAATCTCGTGGGCGTGAACGAACAGTTCAACGTGACCTTCATCATCAGCGGGGAGAATGCCCCGTCCGACTTCCAGTGGGAGCCGGGGAGCGATTTCCAGCTGGTCTGGGGACCCCAGCGCGGCTCTTCGACCTCCGTCAGCATCATCAACGGCCAGCGGACGCGCACTTCGCAGACCACCTACACCTACATCCTCCTGCCGAAGAACACCGGCCGCTTCCAGCTCGCTGCGGCCGAAGCCACGGTCAAGGGAGAGAAGTATACCTCCTCCCGGCCGACCATCGAGGTCGTGACCGACGGCGCCGCGGCCGCCCAGCAGGGCCAGGGCGGCGGCTCGCAGGCCCGCCAGGGCCAGCAGCAGGGCGGTTCCGCCCAGAGCGGAACCGTTGCGGCGGACGACATGTTCATGCGCCTGACTTTCAGCAAGCGCGACGTGATGGTGGGCGAGACGGTCACCGCCACGCTCAAGCTCTACCAGCGGGTGAACATCGCCGGTTTTGAGGATGCCAAGTTCCCGACTTTCAACGGCTTCTGGAGCCAGGAAGTGCAGGCGCCGAGCCAGATTGAGTTCCGCCGCGAGAACGTGGGCGACAAGATCTACAACGCCGCCGTGCTCCGCAGCTGGAACCTCGTCCCGCAGAAATCGGGCGACATCACCGTCGAAGGCGCCGAACTGGTGTGCCTCGTGAACGTCCGCACCCAGCGGGCGCCGACCGGGAGCATCTTCGACGACTTCTTCCAGGACGATTACCAGACCATACGCAAGCGGGTCACGACGCAGCCCGTGACGCTCCATGTGAGCGCCCTGCCGGCAGGGGCTCCGGCCTCGTTCGGCGGCGGTGTGGGCTCCTTCAGGATGAGCGCCGCGCTCACCCGCGATTCCCTGCTGACCCACGATGCCGCCTCGCTGCGCATCACGGTCACCGGCACCGGCAACACCAGCCTCCTGGAGGCGCCGAAGGTCGCTTTCCCGCCGGATTTCGAGGTTTATGACGTCAAGACTTCCGACGTGTCGGGGGGCAAGGTTTTCGAGTATCCCTTCATCCCCCGCAGCCACGGCGACTTCACCATAGGTCCCGTGGAATACAGCTATTTCGACCTCGCTTCGCGCAAATACGTGACCCTGCACAGCCAGGCGATGCCGATCCGCGTCGGCAAGGGCGCCGATACGGGCGGCGGCGCGACCGGCGGGCAGCTCGTCCAGAGTTCCCGCGGCAAGGACGTCCGCGACCTCGGGAGCGATATCCGTTTCATCTCCACGAAACCCGGCTCACTCTCGTCCGTGGGGGATTTCTTCACGGGTTCGCTGGCCTTCTGGATTACCACCCTCATGCTGCTGGTAATCGCTTTCAATGCCTGGCTCTTCCTGCGCGGGCTCGCCGCCCGGCGCGCGGACGTGGTCGGGAGCAAGAACCGCGGCGCCACCAAGATGGCGCGCAAGCGGCTCACGCAGGCGAGTTCCTTCCTCAAGGGCAACCTCTACACCGCCTTCTACGAGGAATTGCACCGTGCGCTGCTGGGCTTCGTCTCCGACAAGCTCAACCTGGACGCCGCCGATCTCAGCAAGGAGAATATTTCCGCACGGCTGGTCGAGAACGGCGTGGCGGAGGGCCTGGCGGCCGATTTCACCGGCCTGCTGGACGCCTGCGAGTTCGCCCGCTACGCGCCGGACGCCGGGCATGATGCCATGAATACCCATTACGAGAAGGCGGTCTCCGTGATTTCCGCCATCGACGACAGTATGAGAAGAACCCCGCGCAAGGGAGCCGCCGCCGCATTGCTGGCGCTGCTCCTGCTGCTGCCTGCACATGCCGTGTCCGCGCAGCAGAACGCTTATGCCGATTCGCTCTGGACGGCCGGCGTGGCCGCCTATTCCGACGGCGACTGGGACGGCGCCGCACGCGCCTGGTCGGACCTGCGTGCCCTCGGGCTGGAGTCGCCGCAGCTATACTGCAACCTGGGCGACGCCCTCTTCAAGCAGGACGACCTCGCCCACGCCATCCTGAACTATGAGCGTGCGCTCAAGCTGGATCCGTCCTACGCCGACGCCCGCCACAATCTCGCCTTCGCGCAGACGCAGCTGCAGGACAAGATCGAGGCCGTGCCGGAGTTCTTCCTCTCGGTCTGGGGCCGCAAGCTCTGCTGGCTGCTGCCGGCCGACACCTGGTCCGTCCTGTTCCTCTTCCTGCTCGCCGCGGCGCTCGCCTGCACGCTGCTCTTCCTGCTGGGACGCCGCACTGCCGCACGCAAATCCGGATTTATCGGCGGCATCGTCGCGCTCGTGCTGGCGCTGCTCTGCGTGAGCTTCGCCTTCTGGCAGCGCGCCGACTACCGCAAGGCCGACAGCGCCATTGTCACGCGCGCCGTCACCACGGTCCAGAGTGCCCCGGGACGCGATTCCGCCAAGGATCTCTTCGTTCTTCACGAGGGCACCAAGGTCAAGCTCCTCGACTCCGTCGGCGACTGGCGTAACATCGAGCTCGCAGACGGCCGCCAGGGCTGGTTGCCCGAGGCCGACCTCGAAGTCATCTGATTCGTCATCCCCGATCGGCCGCCCTTTCCCTTGCGGGCGGCCGGAAATTATTTTTCGTGCAGTAGCCCGAAAAAACAACTGCCGGGCACGGAGAGGATCTCCAGTGTGCCCGGCAGCTGCGTTAACCGCGATTACCCGCAGGTACAATCTAATCCCTTACAGGATGCGTTTTTGATTTACTGTAGATATATGCGGCATTGCCGCCAGGCCGGATGGCTCCATGCACATCGACATCAATGACTCCGTTGGTGGGGACGACCCTGCATACTACATCGTTGTGCCATTTTCCGCTCGATGTGGTCTTGCATCGGATTTGCAGGCGAAGCGGGCCTTCGATATACTCTCCCGGATGCAGGTCAAGCAAACCGGTTTTCTTGTTCCCGAACCCAATTTCGTGCTCAGTATATCTGGAATAGCCGTCTTCAACACCTTTCCCCTGGGGCACATATTCTTTCTTTCCGTTGCTGTCAAATCTGAAAACCTTGTAGTCAAGGCGCATCTTAAGGCCGGCGCCAGCCACATGGGTGCAGTTGTTGCGGAAAGTATATTCCACCGCCCCCGGGAGTTCCCGGTAGGAAGTCTTATAATAATTTCCGGTAGTGGAAACGGTTGCAGTTCTTCCGGAAGCGATAAAGCGTACGGTGTAGTAGAGCGGCACGCCCTGGTTCGTGTTCACATTGAACTTCAGTTTGCTCGAAATGGCCGTGTTGATTTCATCCCCCCTGAGGATTGCGCCCGAAGACTCCGTGTCGCCTCCGCTGAGATACATCCACACATTCTTTGTCTCGCTCTTTTCCGCTATGTCCTGGGTGGAAGAAAGCGTCTGGCCATACGCCTGCACCTCCTCGCTGCCCTTGAACTTAAAGTCCTTCGTGTTGTAGTCATAGAACTTGTATGCGCGGCGGCCATACGTCACCGATGTGATAATGGCCAGGGGAGCATTGTTGTGATCTCTGATTGTGTTTTGAATCTGTTCCCATGTCACATTGTCGGCAAAATACAGGGACTGGTCAGTAGGATGCTGGGTGATGGAAACCGTGTAGTACTCCTGGGTATAGTCCTGGGTTTCGAATACATGAGACTCACTCTTTGAAGTACTCATATCCACTTTGGCGTTGACGGAAAGGAAATTGGCATTGACTTTCATTCCTATTGCCATTTCACTGAGGCTGGAGGAGTAGTAACTCTTGTACTGCAGATTGGGAGAAGGAGAATACTTGGCTTCCTCGAGTATTTTCCCGATTTCGTCATTGATAGCATGCGCGTTGTTCAAGACACCCGTATGGGATTTGTTCCCCGTATTGAAATTGACCCGCAGATCCACGGTTCCGCCGTCAAAGGCCAGCGTGGGATCTCCGTCCGCCAGGGACTGGTCGGCGAATACGATGGCGCCAGGATAGATGTTTTCGTAGTTGGCCGCAAATATTTGCTCGCTCTGGCTATTTACACTCACCTTTTCCCGGACAAGTTCCAATGCCCTGGATCCGACCTCGATATAGGCAGGAAGGTTCTCATCACCTCCGACAGAAATGGTCAGCGCCTTCGCATTATCCTCTTTGATTTTGCTGGAGAAACCCTTGTTGATCGCTTCCCGGCGGGCCCTGTCCTGTTCGGCCGCCGACTGGTTTTCGCTCGAGGTTCCATTCGAAAGATTGGCTTTCCGGATGCTGTTTGCCCTCACCCGCTGCTGATCCTCCTCGGACATCTGTCTCAGGACGGCTCCTGCCTGTTCAGAGGTCTGGGTGTTTGAGCGCTCTCTTGCGCGCCTGACCTGACTGTTTGCCGGCAGCACCATCAGCAATGCGCTGCACACAATGATTACATGTTTCCAGTTCATATCAAAAAGTTTTAAAGGTTGAATTCTTTGATTGAATCTGGAGGCAAAGGTAGCCGGTCGAACGCTCTTTTACATGAGTAAAACCAATCTATTACATGAGTAAAACTACTCAAATCAATCCCAGTTGCCTGGCTTTGAACACCATTTCCGCATTATTCCCCACTTCCATCTTCTCGAAAATCTTCTGCTTGTGGTTGCTCACGGTCCGGGGAGAAAGGTAGAGGCGCTCAGCCACCTGCCCGGCCGTCAGGCCCTGGCAGAAGAAGTGCAGGATCTCCATTTCCCGGTTCGTCAGCCCGATTCGCGCCGCCGCTTCCTTCCGGGACGAAGCGAGTTTCTCCACATAACGGGAGACATCTTCCGCCATCCCCTCCGCCGGGGAAAGCAGTTCCTCTACGGTCTTTCCTTTTCCGGTCTCCGGATCGCCGAAACGGGAAGAGATATACGATAGAACGGATTCCTTTTCGCGGTTGGTAGCTGCCAATTCTTCCGAACGCTGGACGAGCAGGCGGTTTTTCCGGAGGATGATGAATACGAAGACAAGAGCCGTCAGGAAGAGGGCGAACGATGTCAGGACAGCCCAGATCCACCGTTCCGTCCTCCGCCGTTCCTTCAGGCGTTCGTAACGGTCTTCCAGATCCTGCAGTTTCGCATTGACGGTTTGCCGGATGTACTGTTGCATCGCATAGACATACTGCTGATGGCTTTCCAGGGATTTCTCCTCCATGCCCCGTTCAGCATAGAGGACGGTCAGCTGGTCAAAGATCTGCTGGCGCGTCAGCCAGTCATTCTCCGAAGCTTCATTCAGCATGGATTCGCAATAAGCCGTCGCAGCAGCGATATCCCCGCCCTGTCGCATAAACCGGATACGGAACGGGATGGCCCTGCGCACCATATCCGGGAGGTTGCCGCCCCCCGCCACAATTTCTCCTTCGCTGAGATATTCGCCCGCCAGGGCATAATCCACCGGATCGGGCGGATTGTTCCAGCGGTTTTTGTTAACGTAGACCTCGGACAGGTGGTAGCACGCTTCGACGTGCTGTTTTGCAAAACCACCCGCACATGCCAAAGCATGGGCTTCTTTCAGGTAACGGATGGCTTCGTCATCCCGGTTGGAATCGGCGGACAGACTGGCGTATGAGCATACCCGTCCCTTGATGACCAGCGCCTTGCATAACTGAAGGCTGTCTTCCCGCTCCCGCGACAATTCTTCCGCCCGGCAGGCCTTTTCCCAGGCCCGGTCATCCCGCATCGTCAACAGGTCGACAATCGCCGCCGCACAGAGCGTCTCCGCCTCCCAGCCGGGTTCCTTTGCCGCCTCGGCGACAGAGAGGGCAGACAGGGCACTGTCCATCGCCCGCTCGTATTCCTGTTCCGACGTGTATCGGTCGCATTGCTCCAGCAGCTTCCTGAAGGAGGCCTCCTGTTCTTCGTGGACGGAACAGCCTCCTGAGAGGACAGCTAGCAAGAATGCGGCCGTCAGGATGACATTTTTCATAAATTATATGTTAAGCATGGTCTGTACGGCACAAAATTAGCCATCAATAATCAGAAAATCAAGCCGTCCGGGGCGAAGTATCCCATAAAAACACTATATTTGTACGATTATGCCTTAATGGGCAGATTTTTTGCTAATTGTTGGTTAACCAATGTTCCAGAATATGCTGTTTACGCTCCTCCAGACAGACATCGCGCAGGCTGTACCCGTACAGCAGGAGATGTCGTATTCCCTTATCGAAATGGCCGCCAAGGGCGGCTGGCTGATGTGGGTCCTCCTCGCCCTTTCGATCATCGCCATCTACATCTTCGGCAAGAAGTGGTGGATCATCCGCCAGGCCGGCAAGATCGACAAGGATTTCATCAACGACATCCGCGACTACATCCACGAAGGCAAGATCAAATCCGCCCGGACGCTCTGCGCCAAGTATGACGCCCCGGTGGCCCGGATGGTCGAAGCCGGCATCGCCCGCATCGGCAAGCCCGCCACGGACGTGCAGGCCGCCATCGAGAATGTCGGCAACGTGGAAGTGGCCCGCCTGGAGAAGGGACTTCCCTACCTCGCCACGATCGCCGGCGGCGCCCCGATGATCGGATTCCTCGGCACGGTGATCGGTATGGTGCAGGCATTCTTCAACATGTCGAACGCCGGCAACAATATCGACATCACCCTCCTGTCGAGCGGCATCTACACCGCCATGATCACCACGGTCGGCGGTCTGATCGTCGGTATCCTCGCCTACTTCGGCTACAATTTCCTGACGGCCCGCATCTCCTCCCTCGTGTACAGCATGGAGAGTGCGACCATCAAGTTCATGGACATGCTCGGCGAGCCCGCCGCCGACGCCAGCAAAGCGGAATAATCATGGCCCTCAAGCGAATCACCAAGGCGGATCCCAACATCGCGATGTCCTCGATGACGGACATCGTGTTCCTGCTGCTGATCTTCTTCCTGGTGACCTCCACGCTGGTCAATCCCAACGCCCTCAAGCTCCTGCTCCCGAAGAGTACGGGCCAGGTGGGCGCCAAGGCCACGGTGAGCGTCTCCATCAAGGACTGGGGCGAGGACCGCTACACGTACCACATCAACGGCGCACAGGACCCCGTGGCGTTCTCCGAGGTGGAGGACGAGCTCGTGGGCCTGCTCCAGAGCGAAGAGGATCCGACCTTCTCGATCTTCTCCGACGAGAGCGTGCCGATCGGCGAGATCGTGCAAGTCATGAACATCGCCAAGCGCAACCACTACAAAGTCATCCTGGCCACGCAGCCAGAGTAGTTTATGCAGAACGACCTGATAAGAGAGAAGCGTGAGCGCAACGCCAGGATCACCGGCATCGTCATGTCGGTGCTCGCCCATGCCTGCGCCCTCGTGCTCGTCTCTTATTCCGGTCTGAAGTACATTTATCCCCCGCCGCAGGAGCAGCCGATGCTGATTGATTTCAGCGAAGCGCCCGAGGTCCTGGAGCAGCAGCTGCAGGGCGAGGAGCCCCTCGCGGAGGAGATTGACCTCGCACGTCCCGTCGAACTCGCGCAGCAGAGCGATTCCCCGTATGTGGCCGACCGGCCCAACGAGACCCCGCAGACGCAGCCCGACCCCGTCGGCGACGTGGAAATCCCGGCCGTGCAGCCGGAGGAGCCCGCACTTGATCCGCGCGCTGCCTTCCCGGGCATGGCCAAGAAAGACACGACCCTCACCGCACCGCACGCGGCGAACGAACCCTCGGATGCCTTCAAGGCCGGACAGGCCAAAGGCAACACGGATTCCGACCGCACCGACGGCAAGCCCAACGCACACGTCCAGGGGCGGAGTACCGTGGGCAACATCCCCCGCCCGGTGTACAACGTGCAGGAGAGCGGCATCGTGGTCGTCAACATTTGGGTGGACAACTACGGCAACGTAGTTCGCGCCGTGCCGGGAGGCGACGGTACCACCGTATTGGACAAGACCCTCTCTGCCGCGGCCCGCAAGGCCGCCCTGGAGACGCACTTCAACATGAGTGCGGACGCTCCGGCCATGCAGGAGGGCACGATTACTTATTATTTTAACCTCAAGTAGTGATGGACCAGTTTACCAAAGAAGGCCGAAAACTTAGACCCAGAAAAACCGCGGGACCCCGTCCCGCATCCGAAAAAGTAGAGTACACGCCCGGTGCGCAGCACGGCGAATCGGGCGAACACCGAAGCAGCAATTACGGCGAGCGCCGCAGCTTTGGCGACCGCAAGCCGCGCCCGTACGGCGAGCGCGACAACCACGGCTACGGCAACCGCGGCGGCAACAGCCATGCAGGCTCCGGCCACGGCAGCAGCTACGGCAGCGGCAGCAGCTACGGCAGCGGTTACGGCAGCCGGGGCGGAAGCAGCTATGGCAGCCGGAGCGGCAACAGCTACGGTACGCGCCGCACCGACAGCGACGAGCGCCGCCCTTACGGCGAAGGCCGCAGCAATTTCAGCGACAGCCGGAGCGGCAGCTACGGCGAGCGCAAACCGCGCCAGTACGGCGAGGGCCGGGGCAATTACGGCGAGGGCCGCAGCAACAGCTACGGCGAGCACCGCAGCGCAGGTCCGCGCAAGCCGATGGGCGGTCAGGGCCGCGGGAAAGGCAATTTCAACAAGAAGCCGGGACGCAAGCCCAACTTCACCCGTGAGTCCACGGAAGGCATCAACCGCATGATCAGCCGCCGTCCCGTCGTGAACGGCAGCGAGAGCACCGAGGTGCCGTATCCTACTCCGATCCAGGACACCGTCCGCCTCAACAAATTCATCGCCAATTCGGGCGTCTGCTCCCGCCGGGAAGCCGACACCCTCATCCAGGCCGGCGTCGTGACCGTCAACGGCGAAGTCGTGACGGAGCTCGGCACCAAAGTCAATATCTTCACCGACGACATCCGCTTCAACGGCCAGCGCCTCAAGGGCGAGGAGAAGGTCTACATCGTGATGAACAAGCCCAAGGGCTTCGTGACCACGGCCAGCGACCCCCACGCCGAGAAGACCGTCGTCGACCTCGTCAAGAACTGTCCCACGCGCGTGTATCCCGTGGGCCGGCTCGACAAGAACACGACCGGCGTGCTGATGCTGACCAACGACGGCGAGATCGCCGAACGCCTGACCCACCCGTCCTATGACAAGAAGAAGATCTACCAGGTGGCCCTCGACCGGCCGCTGAGCCAGGAAGACTTTGACAAGATCCTCGCCGGCATCGAGCTGAGCGACGGCGAAGTCCAGGCCGACGAGCTCGAGTACATCGACGAAAGGGACAAGCGCAAGCTCGGCATCGAGATCCACTCCGGCAAGAACCGCATCGTGCGCCGCATCTTCGAAACCCTCGGCTATTCCGTCAAGGCGCTTGACCGCGTCTACTTCGCAGGCCTGACCAAGAAGGGCCTCAAGAAGGGCGAATGGCGCTACCTCACCGAGGGTGAGACCAACATTTTGAAGATGGGGGCTTACGTATAATGGCGCACCGCTCGGGATTCGTTTGCATCATCGGCAACCCGAACGTCGGGAAGTCCACGCTGATGAACGCGCTGGTGGGTGAGAAACTCTCCATCGTGACAGCGAAGGCGCAGACCACGCGCCACCGCATCATGGGCATCGTGAACGGGGAAGACTGGCAGATTGTGTATTCCGACACGCCGGGCATCCTCAAGCCCAGCTATCGCCTTCAGCAGAACATGATGAATTTCGTGGACGGCGCCATCGGCGACGCCGACGTCATTCTTTATGTCACGGACACGGTGGAGACGCCTGACAAGAACAGTGAGTACGTGGAGAAGCTCTCCCACGTGGAGTGCCCCGTGATCGTGGTCATCAACAAGATCGATATCAGCGACCAGCCGCGCGTGACGGAGCTCCTCGCCTACTGGCAGGAGAAGCTCCCCGCGGCGACGGTCATTCCGGCCTCGGCCCAGGAGAAATTCAACCTCGAGAGCATCCTGGACGCCGTGCTCGCACGGCTGCCCGAATGCCCGCCCTGGTTCGACAAGGATGCATTCACCGACAGGAACCTCCGCTTCTTCGCCTCGGAAATCATCCGGGAGAAAATCCTCCTCAACTACAAGGAAGAGATCCCCTACTGCTGCGAGGTGGGGATCGAATCCTTCAAGGAGGGCGCGGAGCGCTATGACATCGGCGCCGTCATCTACGTGATGCGCGAGTCCCAGAAGGGCATCATCATCGGCCGGCAGGGCGCAGCCCTCAAAAAGGTCGGCACCCAGGCCCGCATCGACATGGAAGACTTCTTCCAGAAGAAGGTCTTCCTGCAGATTTACGTGAAAGTGGATCCCGACTGGCGGGAAAGCAGGCGCGAACTGCGCAAATTCGGATACGAAGACTAAAACCTATGGAAGAAGAGAACATCATCACCGAAGAAGAGATCCTCGACGACGACAAGGTCATAGACGGCGAAGGCGAGCCCTCGGGCCGGTTCGACAAGATGCTGGAGGCGGACGCACGCAAGTTCAAGCTCTCCGGCATGTTCAAGGACTGGTATCTGGACTATGCTTCCTACGTGATCCTGCACCGCGCCGTGCCGCATATCGTGGACGGCCTCAAACCCGTGCAGCGCCGCGTCCTGCATGCCATGTACAAGATGGACGACGGCGCCTATACCAAGGTGGCCAACATCGTCGGCCAGGCCATGCAATACCATCCGCACGGCGACCAGTCCATCCTCGGCGCCCTCGTCCAGCTGGGCCAGAAGGGCTTCACCGTGGACTGCCAGGGTAACTGGGGAAACATCCTCACCGGTGATTCGAACGCCGCGCCGCGATACATCGAGGCCCGGCTCAGCAAGTTCGCCAAGGAGGTGGTCTTCGACCCCAAGGTAACCCATTGGATGAACTCCTACGACGGCCGCAACCAGGAGCCGACCGAGCTCCCGGTCCGCTTCCCGCTCCTGCTTGCGCAGGGCACGGAGGGCATCGGCGTGGGCCTCGCCTCCAAGATTCTTCCGCACAACTTCAACGAACTCCTCGACGCCTCCGTGGCCATCCTCGAAGGCAAGCCCTACGAGATCTATCCCGACTTCCCCACCGGCGGCTTCGCCGACTGCAGCAAATACATGCAGGGCAAGCGCGGCGGCTCCGTCAAGGTGCGCGCCCGCATCGAGAAAATCGACAAGAACACCGTCGCCATCACGGAAATCCCTTACGGGAAATACACCAAGGACATCATCGATTCCGTCCTCCGGGCCAAGGACAAGGGCAAGATCAAGATCAAGAAGATCGAGGACATGACCACGGACAAGGTGGACATCCTGATCCACCTGCCCAACGACGTGTCCCCGGACAAGACCATCGACGCCCTGTACGCCTTCACCGACTGCGAAGTCAACATCGCGCCCAACGCCTGCGTGATCAAGGACAACAAGCCGCAGTTCCTGACGGTCCACGACATCCTTGAGTACGGCACCTTCCACACCCGCGACCTGCTGCTCCAGGAGCTGCAGATCAAGCTGGACGAACTGGAGGCCGACTGGCATTACAGCTCGCTGGAGCGCATCTTCTTCGAGAACCGCATCTACAAAGTCCTTGAGCAGGACCAGAAGGACTGGGACACCCAGATCCAGGACATCTTCACCCAGATGAAGATGTACCAGGACCTCTTCCGCCGGGAGATCGTCCTCGACGACATCCTCAAGCTCGTGGAGAAGCCGGTCCGCAAGATTTCCAAGTTCGACACCAAGGCCATCGACGAGAAGATCATCGCCCTCGAGGACCAGATGGCCGCCGTGCGCGACGACATCGAGCACATCGACCGCTACACCATCGACTGGTTCAAGGCCCTGAAGAAGAAGTACGGCAAGGACTACCCGCGCCGCACGGAGCTCACCGGCTTCGAAACCATCACCGCCACCAAGGTCATCAACAACAACGCCAAACTCCAGGCCAACCTGGCCGAGGGCTTCGTGGGCATCGGCCTCAAGCGCGACGACGGCGGCGTTTTTCTCTGCGACTGCTCCGACCTCTCCGAGATCATCGTCATCGGCCGGGACGGCAAGTACCGCATCACCAAGGTGGAGGACAAGGCCTTCTTCGGCAAGGACCTGCTGTACGTGGGCCTGTTCAACCGCGGCGACTCCCGCACCATCTACAACGTCATCTATCGCGAAGGCAAGAGTTCCGTCTACTATGCGAAGCGCTTTGCCGTGACTTCCATCACGCGCGACAAGGAATACGACATCACCACCGGCGAAGCCGGCTCGCAGATTGTCTGGTTCACCGCCAACCACAATGGCGAAGCCGAGACCGTCCGCGTGGCGCTCCGGCCCAAGCCGAAGCTCAAGAAGACCAGCTTCGAGTACGACTTCTCCACCCTGGCCGTCAAGAGCAAGACCGCCCGCGGCAACCTGGTCAGCAAGAACGCCATCCGCAACATCACCCTCAAGAGCAAGGGCGTGAGCACCATCACCGGCAAGGACATCTGGTACGACACCGA
>CADBYT010000024.1 GCA_902798975.1 uncultured Bacteroidia bacterium
CATCAGCCTGGGTGTCCCTGCCAGCAAGCTCGAGACCACTGCCAACGGTGGTGTTGATCCGATCTTCTTCAACAACGATGTGCTGAGCCGCACCGTGATCATCAAGCCTGCGAAGTAATTCCTTTCTTTAGAATAAATATTACTCTCCCGAGAATCCCCGGCTTCGGCCGGGGATTCTCTTTTTCTGTGGTATTGATGTTTTGGTATTAATTTGTTATATTTGCGTATTGTATTTTAGGTATCATCTGCGATGCTCGAAGATATCAAGTCAAATATCGCCAAGTTGGTAGCGCAATACGAGGCTGAAAAGCAGCGGGCGGATACACTTGCCGGGAAGTTGGCGACGAGCGAGGAGAAGTGCCTCCAATACAAGGAGCAGATTGCTGATTTGAACCAACAGATAGACAATCTCGAGTTACTGCGCGCATTCCAGGCGTCGGGAGATCCTGAAGAGGCGAAGGAGAGGATTGCGCGGCTGATCCGGGAGATTGACAAATGCATAAAGCTGCTGGAGAACTGATATGGCCCAGGACATTACATTGAAGGTTGCGGGCAAGCCGTACCGCCTGAGTGCTGCTACCCCCGAGATGGAGCAGCTGATGCGGCTCGCCGCCGCGGACGTGTCCGCGATGGTAACCAAGTTCGATGCCCGGTTCCCCGACAGCAGTCCGGAGGACAAGCTGGTCTTCGTGGCTATCCAGGAAGCCGCCGGCAAGCTCTCCGCCCAGAAAAAGATGTCCCGCCTCGTGGAAGAGGTGGAGGCGCTCCAGGGGGATGTTGCTGCCTATCTGGAAGGTATGACGAAAAAGTAATAGCCGTCAGGCCCATCTTCTGAAAACAACAAGTTCTTCGGAACCGGGTCACCTCGCGCTGAGGAAGGCAA
This sequence comes from uncultured Bacteroidia bacterium, assembly GCA_902798975.1. Lineage (GTDB taxonomy): Bacteria > Bacteroidota > Bacteroidia > Bacteroidales > UBA932 > Cryptobacteroides. Next base: position 884 of record CADBYT010000024.1, read on the forward strand.
GCCCGCCGGACGGGAAGCCCGGAACAGAGCGGAGCCCAAAACATAATCAGAGGCTTTCTGAAAGCTCGGCTGACGGCTTTTTCTTATAACAGTATCTGCTTCGATAGATGTAAGTGGATACTGTTAATTTTATATATATTATGTTTTTGTACTATATCCTAGCAGCAGTTGCCGGAGCCGCACTGGCCCTTGCAATTTATATACTCGTGAGCCGCTCGGCATCCAAGGGACGCGCGGATGCCATCATCGAGAAGGCGAACCTGGAAGCCGAAAGCATCAAGCAGCAGAAGATCCTGCAGGCCAAGGAGAAATTCCTCCAGATGAAAGGTGAGCACGAGAGTTTCGTGAGCAAGAAGAACAACGAGCTCCACGAGCGCGAAAACAATATCAAGTCCCGCGAGGGGCAGCTCAAGCAGCAGCAGGCCGATCTGGATCGCCGCCAGCATGACCTGGATTCCCAGAAGGGCCAGGTGAACGCCCTGAAGAACAAGCTGGACGCCAAGATGGAGGAGTGCGAGCGCGTGACCGCCCAGGTCAACAAGGAGCTGGAGAACATTGCCGGCATGTCCGCCGAGGACGCCCGCAAGATGCTGGTCGAGAACATGAAGGCCGAGGCGCGCAGCGAGGCGCAGGCCTATATCAACGATACGATGGACGAGGCGAGGCTCAACGCCGCCAAGGAGGCGAAGCGCATCGTCATCAATACCATTCAGCGTACCGCTACGGAAACGGCCATCGAGAACGCCGTGACCACCTTCCCAATCGAGAACGACGAGGTCAAGGGCCGTATCATCGGCCGTGAGGGCCGCAATATCCGGGCTCTGGAAGCCGCCACGGGCGTGGAAATCGTCGTGGACGACACCCCGGACGCCATCCTGCTTTCCGCTTTCGATCCGGTCCGCCGCGAGGTGGCGCGCCTGGCGCTGCATCAGCTGGTGATCGACGGCCGTATCCACCCGGCCCGCATTGAGGAAGTCGTGACCAAGGTGAGCAAGCAGCTCGAGGATGAGATTCTGGAGACGGGCAAGCGTACCTGCATCGACATGGGTGTCCACGGACTCAATCTGGAGCTGGTCAAGCTGATCGGCCGCATGAAATACCGTTCTTCCTATGGCCAGAACCTGCTGCAGCACTCGCGCGAAGTGGCAAACATCTGCGCCATCATGGCTTCCGAACTGGGCATGAATCCCAAGGTGGCCCGTCGTGCCGGCTTGCTGCATGATATCGGCAAGGTCAGCGATCAGGATCCGGAACTGCCGCACGCCCTGCTGGGCGCCAAGCTCGCCGAGCAGTACAAGGAGCGTCCCGAAATCTGCAATGCCGTGGGTGCGCACCACGAGGAGATGGAGATGACCTCCATCTACGCGCCGCTGGTGCTCGTCGCCGATGCCATTTCCGGCGCCCGTCCGGGTGCCCGCCGCGAGGTGATCGAGTCCTACATCAAGCGCCTGAAGGGCATGGAGGATCTGGCCGCGTCTTATCCGGGCGTGACGAAGTCCTACGCCATCCAGGCCGGTCGCGAGCTGCGTGTGATCGTGGGTGCCGAGGAGGTGTCCGACGAGCAGGCTGCCCGCTTGTCCACCGATATCGCGCAGCGTATCCAGGACGAGATGACCTATCCCGGCCAGGTGAAGATCACCGTGATCCGCGAGACGCGTTCCGTCGCCATTGCGAAGTAATTCCGCCCTGCCATGTCCCGTCTGGTCCTTTTGCTCACCCTGCTGCTGCAGCTCACGCCGCAGATTCACTGGAATTCCGAGGTTCGCAAGACTACGGAGGGCAATCAGATTGTCCTGACGGGTGATCTCGATGAGGGGATCGACCACGTGACCGGCACGGTCACGTATATGCCCTGCAAGGGCGATGCATGCTACATGCCCGTCGATTGGGACTTCGAGGAATTCTTGCAGGCTGCTGACGCTGCCGGCGGAGGGCTGCTCGACCCTGGAAACGCCTCACTGCGTGAGGCCCCTCCCACCGCCGTTGGCGGCGGGCCCCTCCCTCTTACGGAGCCGAGGGTGGCTACGGTTTCCCGGGCCGACAGCCCATCCGCCCGTAATGCAGCGAATCAGCAGCCCGCTGCGTCCACTCTCTGGGCGCTGATTCTGGAGGCGATTTTGTGGGGATTTGCGATGCTGCTGACGCCGTGCGTGTTCCCTATGGTGCCGATGACGGTGTCCTTCTTTATGAAGGGCAGCGAAAACCCCCGCCAGGGCCGCCTGAAAGCCAGCCTCTACGGCCTCTTCATCGTCCTGCTCTACACCATCCCGATCTGCGTCATCATTGGCGTGACCTGGCTCGTAGGCGGCAGCGGCGTCACGGCCGACATCTTCAACTGGCTCTCGACCCACTGGCTGCCGAATATTATCTTCTTCCTGGTATTCATGATCTTCGCGGCCAGCTTCTTCGGCGCCTTCGAGATCACGCTGCCGTCCAAATGGACCAACAGCGCAGACAAGAACAGTGACCGGAAAGGCCTCGGCGGCATCTTCTTCCTGGCGCTCACCCTGGTGCTCGTGAGTTTCAGCTGCACCGGCCCGATCGTTGGCACAGTGCTGATCAAGAGCACGCAAGGGGAGTTCTGGACCCCGATGATCACGATGCTGGCCTTCAGCGTGGCGTTTGCCCTGCCGTTCACGGTGCTGGCGCTCTTCCCGTCGCTGCTGAAGAAACTCCCCAAGAGCGGCGGCTGGCTGAACTCCGTCAAGGTGGTTCTCGGCTTCATCGAGATCGCCCTGGGCTTGAAATTCCTCAGCACGGCCGACCAGACTTATCACTGGCACCTGCTGGACCGCGAGGTCTACCTCGCAATCTGGATTGCCGTGTTCACGCTGCTGGGACTGTATTTGATCGGCAAGATCCGCTTCAAGCATGATACTCCGCTGGAGTACCTCGGCGTGCCGCGCCTGACGCTGGCCATCGCCGTGTTCGCCTTCGTGGTGTATCTGCTGCCCGGCATGTGGGGTGCGCCGCTCAAAGCGCTCTCCGGCTACCTGCCGCCGATGGAGACGCAGGATTTCGTGCTGGGAGGAGATTCGCCGGTCAGGCCGGCGAATGACGATGCGGTAATGGCGAATGGTTCGTCATTCACCGGCTTGACCGGTGAATCTCAGCCACCGCTGCGCATCGCCCACGGGCTGCAGGCGTACGACAATCTTGAAGACGGGCTGGCGGCGGCGAAGGCTGCCGGGAAGCCGGTTTTCCTGGATTTCACGGGCTATGGCTGCGTGAACTGCCGGGAGATGGAGGCGCGCGTGTGGTCGGATCCGGAAGTGTTGCGACGCCTGCGCGAGGACTTCGTCATCGTGGCGCTGCATGTCGACGACAAGACGCGGCTGCCGGAGGACCGTTGGGTCACGAACGACCGCGGCCAGCAGCTCAAAGACGTGGGGCGCGTCAATTCCTACATCGCTCTCCAGCAGTTCGGCGTCAATGCCCAGCCGAATTACTTTCTCTTAGACGGAGACGGCAACCGCCTTGCCGGTCCCCGTCCCTATAACCTTGACATTCCCGCCTTCATCGCTTTTCTGGATACTGCTCTATAAACGAGATTCGCCGGTCAAGCCGGCGAATGACGTGTAGCCGGTCTTGGGCGATGCCCCCTTCATAGGGGGCTCCGCGAAGCGGTGGGGGTTTGAAAGCTGATTGCAGCGCTACAGCGCTGCAATCATATTGGAGAAGAGGGTCGTCATCCGCTCGGCGGCAGCGTCTGCCTGCTTGACGACGTCATCGCCGTCGTTCAGGTTCTTCGGCACATTGTCGAAATTGGCGCAGTTCGTCACCACGCTCATGCCGAAAACGCGCATCCCGCAGTGGCGGGCGACGATGACCTCCGGAATGGTCGACATGCCGAGCAGGTCGGCGCCGACGGTGCGGTAGAAACGCACCTCGGCCGGCGTCTCATAGGTCGGCCCCGTGCTGCCGAAATACACGCCCTTGCGGAGTTGAATGTCCATTTCGGCGGCGCATTTCAACGCCAGTTCCTGCAGTTCCAGGTCGTAGGCGCAGGTCATGTCCGGGAAGCGCGGACCCATCTCGTCGAGGTTCGGTCCGATCAGCGGATTCGGGAACATATTGATATGGTCGCGGATAATCACCAGGTCGCCTACGCGGTAGTCCGGATTCGCAGCGCCGGCGGCATTGGACACGAAGAGGAACTTCACGCCGAGCACGGCCATGGTGCGCACACCGATGGTCACGAGATCCATCGGGTAACCCTCATAATAGTGGAAACGGCCCTGCATGGCGATGACGGTCTTCCCGCCCAGGCGGCCGATGATGAAATTGCCCTTGTGGCCTACCGCAGTCGATATCGGGAAGCCCGGAATGTCGCGGTAGGGGATGACGACAGGCTGTTCGATCCTGTCGGCGAGGCGGCCCAGGCCGCTGCCGAGCACGATGCCCACGACCGGGGCATAACCGCCGGTCTGCTGACGGATATAGTCTGCTGCAACTTGATAGGTGCGGATTCTACTGTCCATACTATTCTCTGTTTTAGTGTATTACGAAATCTTGGCGAGAACCTTGCGGGCCTCGGTGATAATTTCCCGTTCGCCCGGAATCTCACGGTGGCGCATCAGGAAGCGGCCGTCGCAGATGACGGAGTCGATGCAGTCCGAATGCGCAGAATAGATGAAATTCGCGAGGAAAGGGCCGGGGGAGAGGAAGAAGGTGTTGTCCGTGTCCACGAGCACGATGTCGGCTACGACGCCTTCCTCGATGCGCCCGGCGTCGAGCCGCAGCGCTTTCGCTCCGTTGCGCGTGGTCATGTCCAGCAGCTCCGGCAGCGGCAGGGCCGACGGATCTTCACGCCAGGCCTTCTGGAAAAGGGCCGCGTTCTTCATGGCTTCGAGCATGTCGAGATTGTTGGACGAGGCGCAGCCGTCCGTGCCGAGGCAGAGGTTGATGCCGGCGTCGCGCATCTCGTTGTAAAGGAAGCGGTAACCGGAAGAGAGTTTGGTGTTGGAGTTGATGTTATGGATGCAATGCACGCCGCGGGCGGCGAGCAATTCGATGTCGTGCGGGGAGAGCCAGAGGGTGTGGGCGGCCAGCAGGCGCGGCGACAGAACGCCCAGGCGGTCGAGGTATTCGACGGGCGTGAGCCCGCCGTGCTGTACCTTGCAGTCTTCGACTTCCTTGCGCGTCTCGCTGAGGTGGATGTGCAGGGGGACGTCGTAGCGGGCGGAGAGCTCGTTGGTCCACACGATCATCTCCTCGCTGACGGAGTAGATGGCGTGGAAGGCGAGTTCGTAGATGTGCCCCGGGTCGCCCGCGTGCAGGAAAGCCTCGCTCTTGGCCAGGCACTGGTCCTTCTGGCGTGCGGCCTCTTCGCGGCTGTCCTTGTCCATCACATCGTAGCCCGTGGCGATGCGCATGCCCATCTCGCGGGCGGCCTTGACGGAGGAGTCGAAAAACCAGTACTGGTCGTTGAAAGTGGTGGTGCCGGTGCGTATCATCTCCAGGCAGGCAACCTTGGTGCCCCAGTACACGAAATCATGGTCCAGGTGCTCCTCGACCTTCCAGATCTTGGCCAGCCACTCGTGGAAGAGCATGTCCTCGCCGATGCCGCGCATCAGGGACATGGGGGAGTGGGTGTGCATGTTGATGAGGCCGGGAATGGCCACCATGCCGGAGCAATCCATCATGTCGAGATCGCCGGCCATGTCCCATTCGGCACATGAACCGACGGGACCGATTTTGCGGATCCGGCCCTGCCCGATCAGGATGTCCTTGCGTTCATCCCCGAGGGTGACGTCCCTGAGGAGGATGGATGTCATCAGAGATTCTCGAAATCCGCCTCTCCGAAGCCTTCTGCCGTGCGCTGGGGGATCTCTCCGTGGAAGCAGTTGTCCCGGATGTAGGCAATCACCTCGTCCAGGCCTTCTGCAAACTTCTCGAAGTCTTCCTTATAGAGGAAAATCTTGTGCTTGTCGTAGTTGAACGTGCCGTCCGGATTGGTGCGGCGCTTGCTCTCCGTGATCGTAAGATAGAAGTCCTTGCGGCCCTTGGTGGCCTTGACATCGAAGAAATAAGTCCGCTTCCCGGCCCTGACGGGCTTGGAGTACACATCTTCTGCATCCCGGCTGTCGTAGCGCGAATCGTAATCGTCTCTGTACATAGCGTTATTTTGGTTGATATCTTATTACAAAAATAGGTTTTTTTATGGATTACTTGTTATCTTTGCAGACAAATTTGTTTGAAAGTATGCTCAACCGAAGAATTCTCCGTATCAAGGCCTTCAAGACCATTTACTGCTACGCGGAAAACCACGGTATGACGCTCAAGGAGGCGGAAGCCCTGTTGGAGTTGTCGTGCGAGTCCACGCGGGACTTGTATCTGTTCCTGCTTGCCCTCACGGGTCCGCTCACGGAGGAGGCCCGCGCACGCATCGAAGCCGCCCGTGCCAAGTTCAATCCGACGGAGGAGGAACTTCATCCCAATCTCAAGTTCGTGAATAACCGGATCGCGCCCCTGCTGGCGCAGGATCCCGATTTCAACAAGCTCGTGTCCCGGAAGAAATTCGCCTGGGACCAGTACGACGTGCTGCTGCGCCACCTCTACGAGCGCATCCGTGGCCGCAAATATTTCCAGGATTACCTGGAGAGCGGCGAGGATTCGCTGGAGGAGGACGCGAAGCTCTGGTGCAAGATCTACGAGCGCGAACTCGAGGACAGCGACGAGCTGGCGGATATCCTGGAGGATATGTCGATCCACTGGAACGACGACCTGGGCTATGCGCTGGGCTGGTGTATCCGCACCATGCGGGAACTCGGCCAGGGCACGACCTGGCAGCTGCCGCCGCTCTACCAGAGCGAGCTCCCCGGCGGCGAGGGCCTCGAGAGCGACAAGAAGTTCGTGGTGAACCTGTTGCGTACGGCTTATAATAACTATGACGCGTTCTGCGCGCAGGTGGCGGAACTCACACCCGGATGGACCCGCGACCGGCTCTGCACCACGGACCTCTGCCTGATCGCCTGCGGCATGGCCGAGGCGAAGATGGCGCCGGCGGTTTCGCCGCGCATCATCATCAACGAGTACATCGAGATATCGAAGTATTACAGCACGCCGGAGAGTAGCGGTTTCGTGAACGGGCTGCTGGACAAACTGATTAACCAACACGAATAAGAATATGAATTTCATGATTTTACAGGCAGCTCCCGCTGCCGGACAAGGTGGCGGAAGCTGGAGCTTCCTCCTGATGCTCGGCCTGATGTTCCTGGTGATGTGGCTCTTTATGATCCGTCCCCAGCGCCAGCAGCAGAAGAAACTCGAGGAGATGCGCAACGCCCTCAAGAAGGGTGACAAGGTCATCACCGCGGGTGGCATTTACGGCACCGTCGCCGATGTCGACGAGCGCACCGTGCTCGTGAAGGTGGACGGCGAGGTGAAGATCCGCGTGGACAAGAGCTCCATCAACAAGGATATGTCCGCGGAAGCTCCCGCACAGCCCGAGAAGAAATAAGACGTGAAGGTCTGGGTACAGTTCCTGCTCTGCGTGCTGTTCTCGGCCAGTATCTGGCTCGTCCTCAATCTGTCGCAGAATTATGTCGCGATTGTGAGCGTTCCGGTGGTGGCCAGGAGCAACATCGAGGGCCGTGCCGCCCTGTCCCAGTCGGAAGCGACCGTAACCGCACAGGTCTCGGCCTCCGGCTACCGGCACGTGGTGCTGGCCCGCAAGCATAAGCGCCCCGCGCAGGTGGCTTTCGCTTCGGCGGATTTCCACCACGAGGGCGAGAACCGTTACTCCATTCCCAATACGGCCCTTTACCGCTATGCGTCCCAGATTTTCGGGGACGGTGTGACGGTTGAGAGCTTCATCTTCGATGAGCTGGAATTCGCTTTCCCGGAGGAATCCTACAAGAAAGTACCGGTGCAGCCGGTGCTGTCGGTGAGTTTCGCCCCGCAGTACATGGCGCTGAAGCCGTTATCGATCCAGCCGGACTCGGTGCTCGTGTACGGTGAACCGTCGCGGTTGGAGAATGTGACGTCCGTGTCCACGAAACCGTTGGACCTGGACGACCTGCGCAACAGCACGCATGGCAAGGTGAAGCTGGAGGCTCCCTCCGGCGTGCGCCTCTCAGACGAGGAGGCCGTCTATTCGCTCGATGTCACGCGCTATGTGGAGATCCGCTCCGAGGTCCGGATCGAAACCCGCAATGTTCCTGCGCGGGTGGACCTGGCCGTCCTGCCGTCCACGGCGACGGCCGTCTTCCGCTGCATTTTCCCGACCACCGCGGACCCGGCTGCGCAGACGACGTTCTACATCGATTACCGGGATTTCGCGGGCTCGCTCAGCGGCCGCTGCGTGGCGCATTGCGAAGGACTTCCGTCCAACGTGATCGACTACACGCTCTCGCCGGAAGTGTTTGACTGTCTGGTCAGGACGTCTGAGTAGCGCCATGCGTACGATACTGGTCACAGGTCCCATTGGGAGCGGAAAGAGCGCCGTCTGCAAGTACCTTGCGTCGCTGGATTTTCCTGTCTATGAATGCGATGCGCGCACGAAGATGCTCTATTCGCTCGTGCCCGGGCTGAAGTGCAGCATCGAGGAGCGTCTCGGCCTCCCGTGGTCGCAGATCGGCACGGTCTTTTCCGACCCGGACAAGCTTTGCACCCTCGAGGAGATGGTCTATCCGCACGTGGTGGAGGACCTGAAGGCCTGGAAAGCCGCCCAGAAGGCGCCGCTGCTCTTCATCGAGTCTGCCATCGCCCTGGACAAACCGCAGTTCGACGGCTTCTACGACCGGGTCCTGCTGGTCACGGCTCCCTACGAACTCCGCGTGCAGCGCAACCCCAAGGCGGCGGAGCGCGACGCCCTCCAGTCCTATGATCCCACCCGCATCGATTACCGTCTGGACAACGACGGCACCAAAGAAGAAATGTACATAAAAATTAGACAACTGATATGCAAACTGATTTAGCACGGATTCTCTCCGTGGCAGGCCTCCACGGCCTTTTCCAATATGTGGCCCAGTCCCGCAGCGGCGTGATCGCCGAGAGCCTCGAGTCCAAGCAGCGCAAGGCGTTCTCCGCCACCAGCCGCATCTCCACCCTGGCCGACATCGCCATCTACACCAGCGAGGGCGAAATAAAGCTGGACCAGGTGTTCCTGGCCCTCAAGGATGCGCTCGGCGACGCCGAGGCCCCGTCTCCCAAGGCTCCCGAGAAGGAACTCGTAGCCCTCTTCAAGAAGGCCATCCCCAACTACGACGCCGACCGCTTCTACGTGTCCCACATGCGCAAGGTGATCGACTGGTATGACCAGATCGTCAAGTACGCTTCGCTGGATTTCGTGAAGGAAGAGGAGCAGGCCGATGGCCAGGACGCTTAAAGTCGTCACCCTCGGCTGTTCGAAGAACACCGTCGATACCGAGCATCTGCTGGCGGCCCTGCCGGCGGATGCTTTCTCCATTGTGGACGGCGAGCAGCCGTCCGATATCCTGCTGCTGAATACCTGCGGCTTCATCGGTGATGCCAAGGAGGAGTCTGTGAACGCTATCCTGGCGGCCGTGGAAGCGAAGAAGCGGGGCGAGGCAGGGGAGGTGGTCGTGTTCGGCTGCCTGTCGCAGCGCTATCCTGACGAGCTGCGGGCGGAGATTCCGGAGGTGGATGCCTGGTTTGGTGCGCGCGATCTCGCGCCGGTGCTGCGGTACCTCGGCGTGAAGCCCGGTCCGCTGACGGGGCGCTACATGCCGCATCCGCAGGGCTACGCCTACCTGAAGATTTCCGAGGGCTGCGACCGTCGCTGCTCCTATTGCGCCATTCCCTTCATCCGTGGGGCGCACCGCTCCGTGCCGATGGAGGAACTCATGGCGGAGGCGACTGAGCTGGCCGCGCGCGGCGTCAAGGAGCTGATTCTGATCGCGCAGGACACGACCTACTATGGCCTGGACCTGTATCACCGGCGCGCGCTGGGCGAGTTGCTGGAGAAGTTGTCTGCGATTCCCGGGATCGTGTGGATACGCATCCATTATTCCTATCCGGCTGATTTTCCGGAGGATGTGCTGCAGGCCATGGCGGACAATCCCAAGGTCTGCCGCTACCTGGACATTCCGCTGCAGCACATTGCAGACGGGATGCTGGAGCGGATGCACCGCCACGTGGACGGTGCCTGGACGCGCCGGCTCATTGCCCGCCTGCGTGCAGAGGTGCCGGGCGTGGCGCTCCGTACCACGATGATCGTGGGGCATCCGGGCGAGACGGAAGCGGAGTTCGAAGAGCTGCTGGATTTCGTGCGCGAGGCACGTTTCGAGCGCCTGGGCGCTTTTACCTATTCGGAAGAGGATGGGACCTGGGGTGCGGAGCATCTCAAGGACGATGTTCCCGAGGAGGTGAAGCGGGCGCGACTGGACCGCCTGATGGAGCTGCAGCGGGAGATCTCCCTGGCCTGCAATCAGGCTCGCGTCGGCTCTGAATGTCTCGTAATCGTTGACGATTTCCTCCCCGGCGCCGAAGTCTTCCAGACGGGGTCCCCGGAAATCTCTGATTTCTGGGGTGCAGAGACGGGCGGCCCTGAATTATTTTCCGGACAAGTTTGCCGGAAAACCAATTCCGGCTCCGCTTTTTCGGCGCCGGGGATGGCAGTTTGCCGGAGCGAGTTCGAGAGTCCGGAGGTGGACGGGGAGATTCTGCTGCGCAATCCTTCGCCGGACCTGCGGGTCGGCGACATGGTCCGCGTGCGCATCGTCGCCGCGGAGGATTACGATCTGATCGCGGAGGCTATGTAGACGCCCCTCCGCACGTCATTCGCCGGCTCCGACCGGCGAATCTCGACAAACCAGCAGGACCGGCCAGAAAAACATGGTGTTTTCTGGCCGGTCCCCTGTTTTTTGGGGGTACCTGGCAGGTTTTGCCGGGTTTTCCTGCCCGGTCTTTCCATTTGCAGAAAATTACTATCTTTGCGGCATTGAAATAAAGGTGGGGCGATCTGCCGCCCGTAAGGGAGGAAAGTCCGGACAGGACAGGGCATCCCGCTGCGGAAAGCGCAGGTGGGGGTAACCTCACGCCAGTCGTAACAGAAAACAACCGCCAGCTGGTGCTAGATTCCCGGTCATGCCGGGAATGACGACCGGGGGGTAAGGGTGAAAACGCGGGGCAAGAGCCCACGACGCACGTCAGCGATGCCGTGCGGGTACGACACCGGGACCTGCAAGACCAAATATACTGGCAGACGAGGACGGCCCGTCCGATGCCAGGGGGTAGGTTGCGAAGATAAATGGCAGAAAATCCGTGAACAGAAACCGGCTTACGGCTCCACCTTTTCTTTTTTGTTCTTCCGCTGCACCTTGCTGCGAAGCCGCTGCTCCGCCTCGCGCATCTGTTCCTTCTGTCGATTCAGGAAGGCATTGAAGCGCTTCATCCGTTCGCGGGTGCTTTTGCGGGAGAGGGACTCCTCGATCTCGGGAAGTTCCCTGCGCGAACCGCGCTTCCAGATCTTCTGGGCCAGGTGCTTGAAATACGGATCCTTGTGGCGGTCGCGCTTGTCGGCATACATCTCGTCAAAGCCGATCAGGATACCGGTCTCGAACGCGTCGAAGAACTCGTCGTTGATGCTGCACCCGAACATCTTCATCGTCGGGGAGGCATTCATGTAGGAATTGACCAGTGGCGGAATGCCGGTGCCGAGCCGCCGGACCGCATCCTTGAGGTTACGGTAGTCCTGCTTGAAATCGTCTTCCCGGAGGATCAGGTCCAGCAGGCGTCCGTCCGTGACGATGGGATAGGAATTCCACGGGCGTACCAGTTCATCCGGATCCGGGAAATGCTTCCAGAGGAAGTGCTCGATCAGGTCCAGCGCCGCCTTGTCGTAGTCCGGGTAGATGGTCATCTTGCCGAAATAGTACATCATGTCATGATGCTGGAGCATGATGGCCGCGAGGCCGTCCCAGAGGTTGTCCAGCGCGAAGATGGCCTTGGCTCCGGCCTTGGAGCTCTGGTACTCCGGCGCCACGAAGGAACGGCCGAGTTCGATCGTGTGCGGGAGGTAATCCCGGATGAACGTCTCCGAGAAGTGGAACAGGTGCGAGGAGGCCAGGATGGGCTGCCCCTTCTCGTCCAGGTTCACGTCCGTTCCCAGGATGTAGCGGTAGCCGCCCAGGATGGCGGATGCCTCGGGATCCCATATGATGAGCTGCCGGTAGAGCCGGTCGGGCAGGAAATCGAAATCGTCCAGGTCCACGGAATTGCCCGTCCCGCCCCCGCTGTCGCGGAATGCGATCTCACGAAGCCGCCCGATCTCCTGCAGGACATTGGGTGCGTTATGGCAGTCGACCACGTAGATCTCGTTGTCGGACTTGTTGGTATCGCAGAGTTTTTTGTCAGGGGTGAGCTCTGCTTTGAGCAGGTCCACGCTCACCGGATCGATAATCTTTTCCATGGACTATAGCTGATATACCTTCTCCCGGACCCGGGCAGCCCATTCCAGGGGCTTACGGGTTTTGTCGAAGGTGGCAGCCGGAATCGGCTTGTCGAGGATGATCTTGAAGGTTTTGTGCTGGGAGTGGTACAAGGCGTCCGGCAGGAACAGCATCGGAATGTTGAACTTGGTCTTCAGGACCTTGCGGAACAGCCAGTCCATCCGGTAGAAGCGACCGGGGTTGCGGCCCACGAAGTGCACCGGCACCACGGGGCGGTCCGTCTCCACACTCTTGGTAACGAAGGTCTTGGTCCAGGGGAAATCCTGAACCGTGCCCTTGATCCGGCGGGAGCATACCCCGGCCGGGAAGATCATGATCTGTTCGGCCGAGCGGAATGCCTCGTCGAGCAGCTGCGGCAGGTTGCGCGCCTGTTCACCCGTCTTGTTGACGGGCATGCAGAGCGGCGCCAGCGGCTTGAGGAACATCAGGAAATCATTCACCGGCATGCGTACCGAGCCGAAATTGCGCGAGATGAGCGCGCAGAGGGCCAGACCGTCTGCGGCGCCCAGGGGATGATTGGAAGCGAAGGTGTAGCGGCTGCCGTCCTTCGGGACGTTTTCGAGCCCTTCCACTTCGATCTTGATGTCCATGTATTGCAGCGCGTCCTCGCAGAATTCCACGCCGTCATAGCCGCGCGCCAGAATCTCATTCAGCCAGTCCTGATGAATGAGCCGTTTGAAGAAATTGACGACAAAACGGGGGACCTTTTTCCTCCCCTTGAACTTGCTGGCAATTACGCCGTCCAAGTCGATCAGACGGTCTTTCCCCGGGTCTGCGGACATGGAGACTATTTCTTTTCGATATCGCGGTACGGGACGTTGGGCACGGCATAAAGGAGCTTGACGCGCTCCGGCTCAGTCCGGCCTTCCACCACCGTGGCGGATCCTCCCTGGTCGGCCTTCTGCTTCTCGGGATTCTTGGCATCATCCTCGAGCATCTTCTGGAGGGTCTCCTCCACCAGGGCTTTCTGTTGGGCTTCGAACGCTTCCCGTTCGCGCTGTGCACGCGCCTCGCGCGCTTCGCGGAGCGATGCGCAGGAGGTAAATCCGAGCAGGGTCAGGACACCTGCGAGAATGTATCTGATACCTTTCTTCATAGAGACAAAGTTATATAATTCTTTTCAAATGGCAAAAAAGCAGCCGGCCGTCCTGATCGCGCAGGTGCATGCCGCCGCCCTGGCAGAACTTGAAGTAGCGGCAGCCGGCGCATTCCCCGCTGCGCATCCATTCGCGGTCGCGGTACGGGAGGAATCCCCGCTCCCAGACGTCCATCAGCTCGTCCCCGCGGTAGATGTTGCCCTGGTGGTAGTCCGCCCGGATGCTCGCGCAGGCGGAAATGGAGCCGTCCGACAGGATGGAAGCGGCCGTGATGCCCGCTTCGCAGCTGTAGAAATGGTCGCGCACTTCGCCCTCGTAGTTGCCGAGGAAGCCCTCGCAGCCGTACGAGGCATGGATGCGCCCTTCGCGGCGCGTGGCCTTGATGAAATCCATCAGGCCGCGGAATTCGGCATTGTCGAGCTGCAGTTCCGGGTCGCCCGCGGCGCGGCCCATCGGGAACACGGTGAACAGACGCCATCCCTTCACGCCCCAACCGATGAGCGCTTCCTTGATGCGGGGCAGTTCGGCATAATTCCGCCGGTTGACGCAGGTCACCACGTCAAAGACGACGTCCCCGCGTGCAGCAAGCATGCGGATGGCGGCCGAGGCACGCTCGAAGCTGTGGGCGCGTCCGCGCATCCAGTCATGGTTTTCCTGGAGCCCGTCCAGACTCACGGTGGCGCTGCCCATGCCGCTGGCCACCAGGCCCGCCAGGCGTTCTTCCGTGAGGGCGTAACCGTTTGTAACCATCCCCCAGGCGAAACCCTTGTCGTGGATGGCGCGCCCGCACGCTTCGAGATCCGGGCGCATGAGCGGCTCGCCGCCCGTTACGATCACGAACACGGAATGTGGTTCGCAATGCGCGTTGACGTTGTCCAGCACGCGCAGGAAGTCCCCGACCGGCATGTCGGGGTGGCTGGCTTCCACCTTGCAGTCGCTGCCGCAATGCCGGCAGGCCAGGTTACATCGCAGGGTACATTCCCAGAAAAGCTGCTCCAGCGGATGGTTGCGCCGGACGTCCCGCTGGAGGGCATGATTGACCTCCAGGGCGATACGGTGGCGCAAGTCCAGTTTCGGGAACGGTTGTTTCATGTGGATAAAGATACGCATTTTTATATCTTTTTGGTCTATCCGTGCAAGAAAAGCTGCCAGGCAAAAGGTAACTTTGTGATGCTTGTACGAAAACTTTCAACCAATTCTAATTTAGGTATATGAAAAAAGCACTTCTTCTGTTGTCCGTGCTCGCCCTCTTCGGGTGCAGCAAGACTGTCAACACCCCGGTCCTCACCATCGAGGGAGGCCAGGTGCAAGGTGTCACCACGGAAATCCCCGGCGTTCTCGTCTATCGGGGCATCCCGTACGCCGCTCCGCCTATCGGCGAGAATCGTTGGAAAGAGCCGCAGCCGGTCGTTCCCTGGCAGGGCGTGAAGCTCTGCGACAAATTCGGCCACCCCAGCTATCAGGCCATCCAGTATCCCGGCGGTTACTTCACCGAGTGGGGTTACGGCGACGAGGCTCCCTACAGCGAGGACTGCCTCTACCTGAACGTCTGGACCAAGGCTTCCGGCCAGCCCGAGAAGAAACTCCCCGTGGCTCTCTGGATCCCGAGAAGAAACTCCCCGTGGCTCTCTGGATCCATGGTGGCGGTTATCGTGAAGGCTGGGGCTCCGAGCCCGAGTTCGATGCCAAGGCCTGGGGCGCCAAGGACGTGGTCCTCGTGTCCATCAACTACCGCCTCGGTGTGTTCGGCTTCCTGACCCATCCTGAGCTCTCCGCCGAGAGCCCGCACGGTGTGTCCGGCAACTATGGTATCCTCGACCAGATCGAGGCCCTGAAGTGGATCAAGAAGAATATCGCCCAGTTCGGCGGCGATCCTGACAACGTCATGATCTTCGGCCAGAGCGCTGGCGCCGGCAGCGTGAAGACCATCTGCGAGTCCCCGCTGGCCCGCGGTCTCTTCCACAAGGCCGTCATCATGTCCGGCGGCGGCATCACTGTTCCGCAGCCGGCTCCCGCTCCTTCAGCCGCTCCCGCCGGCCGTCCCGCCGGTATGCCCGCCATGCCTGCCGGCATGATGCGCATGTTCCGTCCGACCAACATCAAGGAGGCCGAGCAGGCCTGCAAGGAGATCCTCGACTGGGCCGGCCTGACCGACCTCAAGAAGATGCGCGCCGCCTCCACCGAGACGCTCTACGCCCTCAGCACCATCTACAACGGCGCCAGCGGCAAATTCGGTTCCCTCACCGGCATGCCGATGGTGGACGGTTATGTGAGCAAGGAGAGCTTTGACGATGCAGCCAAGGACGGCTCGCTCGCCGATGTCCCGTACATGATCGGCTACACCCTCAACGATATGGGCAACATGTCCGGCGGTATCGCCGCTTTCTGCCTCAACCGTGAGGAGAAGGGCGCCAAGGCCTGGGCTTACGAGTTCGCCCGTCCGCTGCCTGACGACGGTTCTCATCCGGAAGTGACCGCCCGCCTGAAGGGTGCGTTCCACTCCTCCGACCTGTGGTTCGTCTTCAAGTCCCTCGAACACTGCTGGCGTCCCTGGACCCAGGGCGACTGGGATCTCTCCGAGAAGATGCTGACCGCCTGGACGAACTTCGCCAAGAACAGCGATCCGGGCCTCGGCTGGGAGCCTTACACCCAGGCGAACAACAAGTTCATGCTCTTCAAGCTGGACGCCTCCGACAAGGAGAACTCCGAGGTCGGCGACCCCATCGTTCCGTAATTGGTTAGTTAACCTCCATATTGCAACAAGAACCCCGGCTGCTCCACTGCAACCGGGGTTCTGATTTATTAGCCGAAGCGACGTAAAATATTACTTTCTATGAAAAAAATCACAATTTGTGACGAGCGGGACGAATAACCTTGCTATTCCCGCAAGCCGAAAGTACCTTGCTTAAAAAAATGAAAACCTCGGTTTCCCCTCATTATTACCATTGCGCGACCAAAGGCTTTGACCATTGTGTCCTTTTTGCTGATACCAGGGAGTTCATTGCCGGAATGAACCGCATCGCGCTCTGCACAGCAAAACTAAAAGAGAGCTTTCCTGTGATAGTTGTTGCTTTCTGTCTGATGGATAATCATCTACATGTAATTCTATATGGCAGCCGCGAGGCCTGCCTGAAATGGATGGCCCTCTACCATAAACTAACCATGATGTGGCAGCGCAGCCATCGGGAGACGGCTCCGATTGATGAGCCGTGGGAATACGACGCCTGGCAGGTGTATGATGAAGAAGATTTGAAACAGAAAATAGCCTATGTTTTCCGGAATCCGACGGTTGCAAGAATGGGGTTTACGCCTCAGGGATATCGCTGGAGTTCAGCCAGGTTGGTGTTTTCGGACTACGGTGTGCTTCCGGAGGGTGCACGGAGAATCGGGTCGCTGTCTTCTTATGAGTTCCGCAACACTTTCGAGTCCAAGATTGTACTCCCCGAGGAATGGCATCTTTTGCCGGATGGGCTGATCTGGCCGGGGAGCTATACGGACTTCAAACGTGTCGAGAGGTTGTTCGGACATCCAAGGAACTATTTGTTCTATCTGAACCAAAATGTCGAGCCCGAGATTAATCAGCAGATGTACGGGGAAACCATTTCCCTTCCGGATCAAGATGTTGCCCGGATTACCCGGGAGATTGCCCAAAGACAGTTTGGTGTTAATGATATAGCCAGGTTGGGTTTACCTGACCGTATTCAGCTCTGCCGTCTTGTCAAAAAGGAGACGAAGGCATCTTTGAAGCAACTGGCCCGGGTGCTCCACCTTCCCTTGGCCGACCTGAAGAAGATTTTTGAGTAAAACCGGGCAGAAAAACCCAGCGAAACCTGCCAGGTACCCCCAAAAAACAGGGGGCCGGCCAGAAAACACCGTGGTTTTCTGGCCGGTCCTACCTATTTTGATGCTACAGCACCTGGAAGTCCAGGGCCTTGAGGTCCTCGTCGCGGGAAGAGGAACCGTAGAGGATGCGGTACTTGCCCGGGCGGACGGAAAGGCCGTCCACGGAAGCGTCGTAGTACATGAAGGCCTCGTCGTCGAGGGTGATGGCCACCTTGGCCGTGGCACCCGGAGCGAGCTGCACCTTGTCGAAGCCCTTGAGGGCCTTGATCGGAGCCTCAGGATTGTCGAGGGCCTGCACGTAGACCTGCACGATCTCGGCACCGGCCACGGCGCCCGTGTTCGTCACCGGAACGGTCAGCGTGACCTTGCCGCCCTTCTTCATGGAGGACTTGTTGAGCTTGCCCTCGCCATAACCGAAGGTCGTGTAGCTCAGACCGTAGCCGAACGCATACTGCGGCGTGCCGCGGAAGTAGCGGTAGGTGCGGTTGTCCATGCTGTAGTCCAGGAAATCCGGGAGGTCGGCGGTGGAAGCGTAGAAGGTGACGGGGAGCTTGGCGGACGGGTTGAAATCGCCGAAGAGCACATCGGCGAGGGCCTTGGCGCCACCCTGGCCGGGATACCAGGCCTGGAGGAGGGCGTCATACTCGCCTGCGACGCTCGCGAACGCGATGGCGGAACCGGAGCAGTTCACGAACACGACCGGCTTGCCCGTCGCGTGCATCGCACGCACGAGGCGCTGCTGGACGGCGGGAAGCTCGATGTCGGCCTTGTCGCCGCCTTCGCCTTCCATCTGGGCGGAGATGCCGCCGATGATGACGATGACGTCAGCGTCCTTGGCCATTTCCTTCTCCTCGGCGAAGTCCGCAAACTTGCGCTCGCAGAAGTCGGCGCGCAGCATGGCGAAAGGACCCGCACCGCGGCGGTACTCGATCTCGATGTCGACAGGCTTGCCGGCCTTGACGTCGAAGGTCTTGTACGAAGCGCCGCCACGACGGCCGAAGCCGAAGCCCATGCCGCCGGCAGCCGGCTTGGCATTCTCCACCACGCGGCCGTTCACCTTGAGGATATAGCCGTTGTCGGAAGAGACGGTATAGCTCATCGGGCCGGTGAAGTCGGGCACGAAGTGGCCCTTCATGCGCACGGAAATCTTGTCCGTAGGCACGCCCTCAGCGAAGCCATAAGCGCCGAAGGTGCTGAAATTGAGCTCCTTGTAGTAGCCGCTGACAGTCGGCTGACCCTTCATGTCGTTGTTGCTCCAGAACTCCACGAACATGCCCTGGCCCTCGTTGAACTCCGGCAGGTGGTAGATTGTGTTGTAGTCGTCGGCGAGGGTGCAGCCCTTGCTGTAGAGGACCTTGGCGCCGGGAACGGCGTTGCGGATGCCCTCCAGCAGGGAGTGCTTGTGGTTGTCGGTCGGGGTGCCGCCGTAGTTGCCGTTGAGCAGGGCCACGTCGTCGGCGTTCGGGCCGACCACGAGGATGGTGCCGAGGCTCTTGGAGAGCGGCAGGACGCCGTGGTTCTCGAGGAGGACCATGGACTCGCGTGCCGCCTGGGTGGCCAGGGCGTCATGCTCCTCGCTGCTGATCACGTCTTCGCCGAGATTGGACCAGGGCACCATGTCGGCCGGGTCGAACATACCCAGCTCGAAGCGGCCGCGAAGGGTGCGGCGCAGGTGCTCGTCGAGGTCGGCCTCGGAGATCATACCCTTCTCGAGGGCTTCGGTCAGGGCCATCATGGTCTTGCCGCACTCGAGGTCGGTGCCGTGAAGGACGGCGTCCACGGTGGCGTGGAGGGCGTCGGGCTGGGTCTCGTGCTGGCCGCGGGTGAAGTAGTTGTTGATGGCGTCGCAGTCCGTGAGGATGATGGCTTCATAGCCCCACTTGTTGCGGAGAATGTCCGTCAGGAGGCGGTCATTGGAGCAGCAGGGCACGTCCTCGTAGCGGTTGTAGGCGCACATGACCTCGCGCACGTCACCGTCCACGACGAGTTTCTCGAACGCGGGGAGGTAGGTCTCGAAGAGGTCGCGCTGCGACACGTGGGCGTTGTAGGTGTGGCGCAGGGGCTCCGGTCCGCTATGCACGGCGTAGTGCTTCGCGCAGGCGTGGGTCTTATAGTATTTGGAATCGTTGCCCTGCATGCCGAGCACGGTCTGCAGGCCCAGGACGCCGGTGAGGTAAGGGTCCTCGCCGCAGGTCTCCTGGCCGCGGCCCCAGCGGGGATCGCGGAAAATGTTGACGTTCGGGCACCAGAAGGTGAGCTCCGGGTTGCCGGGATAGTAGGTTACGCCCATCGGCACGTTGAAGATGTCGTGGTCGGAGCGGTTCCAGTTGGCGCGGGCCTCGTCGGACACCTGCGAGAAGACGTCGTACATCTGCTGCGGGTTGAAGGCGGCTGCCATGCCGATCGGCTGGGGATAGACGGTGTAGCCGTCCTGGCGAACGCCGTGGCAGGCCTCGCTCCACCAGTTGTAGGAGGGGATGCCGAGCCGGTCCACGGACACGGCCTTGTTCATCATCAGGCCCACCTTCTCTTCAGGGGTGAGCAGGGAGATGAGGTTCTCCACGCGGTCCTCGATCTTGAGGCGCGGGTTCTGGAAGGGGTACTCGTACGTCTGCTTGGGGCCACAGGAGCCCAGCAGGAGCAATACAAGCGGGAGGGTTAAAAGGGATTTTTTCATCATAATGTATTGATTGGTATTTCTTTGGCAGGGCGGAGGGGATCGTTGCTGAAGACCGTCAGGCGCAGGTCAGTCGGGGCGGTGCCGGAAGGCTTCGACCGTCCGGGCATAATAGAATCCCCGCTTCGCGAAAATGCCCGTCCGGCCGAACCTTCCGGCGCCGCTGAGAGTTTCAGGGTCAGCGTCTGTCCAGGGGGGATGCGGAGAGATTCGCCGGTCGGAGCCGGCGAATGACGGTTGGTCGGAGCCGGCGAATGACGATATCCTTCAGGCAATTCGATGGCGTAGATGATCAGGTCGGAGCGGCCGTCGTTGGAGATCTCCAGGGTGCCGCGCGGAGTGCGCGACAGCAGGGACCGGCGGAGCTGCACGGCGGCGTTGCGCAGCCGCGGGGCGTCCGGGGATTCCGGCGCCTGGGTCAGGCAGAGGCCGCTCACGGGCATTTCCCGCAGGGCGGGAACACCGTCCGGAGTGAGGCGCAGCGAAGCGCGCAGCGTGGCGAAGCAGTTCGGGTCGGCCGGCGTGTCGCACCAGACTTCCACGCGGGACTCTTCTCCCGGCGCGAGCGTGTCGGGACAGCGTACGCGGAAATGCGACCCCGCCAGGCCCTCGACGCGCAGGCGCATGGGCCGCTCAGAGGCATTGGCAATGAAGAAGACCTTGCCGCTCTCCCGTCCGCGCTCGAGGTAGCCGAAACGGACGTCCGCGCGGCTGGCATAGAGCCCTTCGGCGAGCACCACAGGGTAGCGCTCCTGGATGCTGCGGTCGGCCGGGAATACGTCCGCGCTGACGCTCAGCACGCCCAGGCTGTGGTTGCCCGAGGCCTGGATCTCGATGGTGCGGATCACGGGACCGGACGCGCCGGCAGGCGTGAAACGGACCTCCACCGTGGCGGACTGCCCGGGGGCGATGTCCGTGCGGGGGAGCGTGGCGCTGATGCAGGAGCAGCCGGGAATGGCGCGCGTGAGGCGCAACGGGCGGTCTCCGCCGTTGAAGACGGTAAAGGCGTGGCTGACTGCGCCGTCGGCTTCGCGAATGGAGCCGAAGTCCCATTCGCGGCAGTCAAAGACCGCCGGTCCCTCTTGTGCAAGAAGGATCGGGGCGGTCAGCAGGAAGCCGAAGAGCAGCAGCGTGCCTCTTCCCATCTTATTTGAACAGCAGCTGGGCGATGTGCGCGAGGTAGTCGCGGCAGTTCATCCAGGTGTGGCCGCCGTCCGGCGTGTAGAAGGTGTGCTTGACACCGTTCTCCGTCAGGAAGGCGTCGAGGCCGCGGGACGGTTCGATCAGGAAGTCCGAAGTGCCGGTGCCGAGCCAGATGAGCTTGAAATTCTTGTTCAGCGTGTTCACGGGCACGTAGGTGCCGTTGGTGAAGTTGGTCTTGTACTCTTCGCCGAAAATGGCGGGAGCCATCGCGCAGACCCATGCGAATTCCTTCGGATGGCCCAGACCGGTGGCGAGCGCCTGGCGTCCGCCGAGCGAGAAGCCGGCCACGGCGCGGTCGCGCGCGGAGGTCTTGACGGCGTAGTTGGCCTCGATGAAAGGCTTGACGTCGTTGATGATCTCAGCGGCCACGCGGTCGGTGTCCATGGAGTCGTAGCGGTCGGCAAGGCCCTGGCGCATCATCTCGATGTACGGGTTGGCGTACGGCATCACGACGATCATGCGCTTGGCGAGGCCCTGGGCGATGAGGTTGTCGAGGATGTTGTTGACGTGGCCCACCTTGAACCAGGTCTCGTAGGTGTCGGTCATGCCGTGGATGAGGTACAGCACGGGGAGCTTCTCCTTGCCGGCGGGGTTGTAGCCGGCCGGGGTGTACACCGTCAGCGGGCGGTCGATGCCGCAGGTCTTGGAGTGGTAGAAGCGGTAGCTGACCTTGCCGTGCGGCACGTCCTGGATGTCCTGGATGGACGGTTCCGGACCGCGCACGTCGGCGAGCGAGTACTTGAATCCTTCGTTCGGGAAGATGAACATGTTGTTGGGGTCGGCGATCTTGGTGCCGTCGATCACGAAGGCGTAAGGATAGATGTCCGGCTTGCCCGGGGTCACGGTGATGCTCCAGACGCCCTTGTCATCCTTGGTCATCGGCAGGGCCTGGGGGAACATCTGGCAGTCAAGCTCGACAGCCTTGGCGTTCGCCGCCTGGCAGCGGAAGGTCACCGAGCCGTCGGCATGGTATTCCGGCGACACGACGCCGGCAGGGAACAGGCGGGCCATGACCTGCGGAGTGAGGCGCTGGCCTTCGCCGGCCTGCGGCGGCTGGGCCTGGGTGAGCAGCGGAAGCAGGATCAGTGTCGCTGCGAAGAGAATTCTATATGCTTTCATCGTATCGTGTCTTTATTCTTGGAACAGGAGAGGGAGGGATTCGTCGAGCCAGTACTTGGCGTTCATCCAGGTGTGGCCGAACTTGTCGTCGGTGAACACCTTTACGTTGTTGATGCCCTTGCTGTCGAGGAAATCCATGTATTCCTTGGCGTTGCCGTAGAGGAAGTCGTCCGTGCCCACGCCGAGCCAGAAGAGGTGGAGCTGCTTGTTGAGCGCCTCGGCGTCGTCGTACACGTTCGGCAGGTCCATGCTCGTGAAGGAGCTGTAGGAGCACAGCAGAGGGCCTGGTTGCCGCCGCGGGAGAAGCCGCCGATGGCGCGGTGGTCGCGGTCGTTGATGGTGCGGTAGTTCTTCTCCACGAAGGGCAGCAGGTCGTGCATGACGTCGCGGGTGAAGCTGTGGCCGTTGAGGTTGCCCTCGCCCGGCTTGAAGTACTTGGACGGGTTGCCGTAGGGGAGGACGATGATCATCTCCTTGGCCTTGCCCTCGGCGATGAGGTTGTCGAGGATGAGGTTCATGCGGCCGACCTTGAAGTACACTTCCTCGGTGTCGGTGGTGCCGCTGATCAGGTAGAAGACAGGATATTTCTTATTCTTGTTCTTGTCGTACATCGGCGGGGTGTAGACGATGGCGTTGGCCCAGGTGTTCAGGGTGCCGGACCAGTAGTTGACATAGTCCACGCTGCCGTGCGGCACATCCTTGAGGGCATGGAGCAGGGGCTCGCCCGTGCCGCGGACGTCCACGAGGCTGTTCTTGAAGGTCTCGTTCGGGAACCATTCGGGGTTCTGCGGGTCCATGACCTGGATGCCGTCCACGTCGAAGCTGTACGGGTACATGTCCGGAGCCACGGGGCCGAGGGTGACGGTCCAGACGCCGTTCGGACCCTTGGTCATCTCCTGTGTGCCGGCGAACTGGGTGTTCACCTTGACGGACTTGGCGTTGCGGTCGGCATAGTTGAAGGTGATGGTGTTGTCCGGGTTGACAATCGGGGAAGAAACGCCGCCGCCCATCTGGGGGGCGCCCATCGCGCCGCCCATCATACCGGGCCAGCCGCCGCGACGGGGCTGGCGACGGATTTCCAGAATGACGCAGCCGGTCTCGGGGCCGCGCTCAACCTTCATCCACATTTCGGCCGTAACCTGCGTGCCGGTACCCATCTCGGTAAGTTTGGCTTCGATGCCCGGTTCGCCCTCGCCGACGAGGTCGTCCTTCGTGAGCTCACCGGCCCAAAGGACGGGACCATAGCTGTGGTTGATGACCCAGTAGCCCGGATCGATGCCCTCGAAGACGTAGCGGTCCACGCCTTCCTTGATCATCACGCGCTTGGTCTGGGCGTCTCCGCCGTAACCGCCGCCACGCTGGCCGGGCGTGCGCTTGTTGATCTCGACCTCGCCGCCGGTGCCGTTGATTTCCTCGGTCTTCGTGCGGAAGAAGTCCAGGCCGGAATCGAAGGACTCGACCTCGAAGCAGTACTCGGACTCGGTGTTGAGGCTGTGCAGCTTGAAGGAATTCTGATCGTAGACGATGTAGCTGTTGTAGAGCTTGTTCGGCTCGATGCCGTAGCGGATAATGTAGCCGTCGGCGCCCGGGACGGGATCCCAGAGGAGCTCGGCTTCGCGGCGGTCTTCCGGATTGCGGACAACCTTGACACCGGCGAGCTTGACGGAACCGGCGGACGCCGGGTTGCCGAAGACGCGCAGGTCCTTGATGCTGAACTTGGCGCCGTCATGGCACTGGCGGGTGTTGGTGACCTTCACGAAGCGGGCCTGGGCGGGCTTGGAGAGCTGCGTGTAGTCGTGGTGCAGGTCCAGCTTGTTGGCGGGCTTGTCGATGACCGTGGTCCAGTTGTTTCCGTCCACGGACACTTCCACCTTGAAGCACTGGTAGAATTCGGGGTTGGCGGGCGCGGGACCGCCGAAGCCGCCGAATCCGCCGCGTGCGGGCTGCTCGGCGCCGATGTGGTCCCAGTTGCACTGGATGGCGTAGATGTCGGCCACCTTGCCGAGGTCGACCTGATACCATTCGCCCGGATCACCGGTCTCGGCGGCCCAGTTGGTCAGGAAGTTCTCGTCCACGGCGTTCTCCGGGACGAAGTTCTCGAAGGTGGAGGAGACAGTGACTTTCTTCTTGAGGGAGAGGAGCTTCCAGCCGGTCCAGTTGTGGTCGACCGCGTCGGTGCGGGTGCCCGGCCAGAACTGCGGGTAGTCGCCGAATTCTTCGTTGGAGTGCATCACGCCCTCCTCGTCGACGGCCGTCGGGAAGATGGCGAGCTCGGAGCCGCGGCCTGCGCCGCCGTAGCTGGACGGGATCATGCAGATGGTCCAGAGCTGGCCGTTCTTGTCATGGAAGGTGCTGCCGTGGCCGGCGCCCACCGCGAAGCCCGTGGTCTTGAATGTCAGCGGGTTGTGCTGCGAGTAGGTGAAGGGGCCCATGGGGCTGTCGGACACGTAGACACCGTGCGAGTAGGAGAGGAGCTCCAGACCGATGGCGGCATACTGGAGATAGTATTTGCCGTTGTGCTTGGTCATCCAGGGACCTTCGATCCAGGGATATTCCTCTTCGAAGTAATCGCGGCGCCCGTTGAAGATGGAGTAGATCACGTCGTCATGGGTGCGCTTCTCGAAGCCGTGCTTCTTGTAGTCGCTGAAGAAGAGGACCTCGGGTCCGGCGATCTCCTTGAAGGTTTTCTTGTCCAGCTCCACGACCTTGAAAGGCATGAGCTGGGACCAGCCGTAGTAGAGATAGAGCCGGCCGTCGTCATCGACGAACATGTTGGCGTCGCCGTAGCGGTCGCTGTCGAAGGTGCCGACCTGCTCCCAGGTACCCGCCTTGGGGTCGATGGCTTTGTAAACATTCTTGTTGTTCATGGAGCATCCGTACAGGCTGCCGTCCATCTCCACGACGGAGACCACGCCGCCCGGATAGTTCGGGGCGTCCACGTAGGTCCAGTTCTTGAAGTCGGGAGAGTACCAGTAACCCTTGCGGTGCGAGACGAAGAGGAAGTAGTCGTTCTGGTACACCAGCACGACGGGCTCTCCGCCCCGGTAGGAACGCTCGCCGGGAACGACCAGGTCGAGCGGGTTGCAGAAGGTGTCCTGTCCGTGCAGGGCAAGGGACAGGAACAGGGTGACGGCCGTGATTACGACGCGTCTGAGCGTTTTGGTGTGCATATGCGGAATGAATTTGGTTTTCCTAGTTTCAAAGATACGCACACCCGCGCGCAAAAGCAATAGCCCTCGGCGCAAAAACTTTCGTTTTCCGTTCAGCGGATAACTAGTTCAGGGCGTCGGGGTCGGTGTAGCGGATGGTGACGCCGTAGTCGCGGATGTAGCGGTTGAGGCCGTTGGCACTCTCCTCCACGCCCTTGCGCTTGCCGGCGAGGAGTTCCTGCGACATCTTCTTCTCATCCAGCACACGCTGCAGCGTCTCCACGTTCGGGCCGCCATAGTGGCCCGGGAAGAGCTTCTCGATGCCGTTCTTCTGCATGTAGTCCGCCGTGCGGGTGCAGGTCTCGATCAGGCCGCTGAAGGACGGGACGAAAAGCAGCAGGTTCGTGGAGCCGAAGGCGTCGCCGCTGAAGCCGTAGTGATTCGCCTTGTCGAAGAAGGTGATGGAGCCGGAGGTATGGCCCGGGGTGTGGAGCACCTCGATCTGGCGGCCGCCGAGGTCGATGACATCGCCGTCATTCAACTCGTGGATGGTGCCCTGATAGCCTTCGCCGTCGCGCGCGATCATCGGAATGTCCGCCGGGTGGATCCAGACTTCCGGGAAGCAGACGATGCCGCCGACATGGTCGCCGTGGCCGTGCGTGAGGGCCACCATGACCGGCTTGTCGGTCAGCGCTGCCACGGCCTTGTCAAGGTGCGGCATGTAGGCGCCGGCGTCAATGACCAGGGCCTTGTCATTCCCCTCGACGACATAGACGGACTCGTTGTAGACCATATATCCGTTGCCCTCCCAGGTGTGTTCGTCGATCTGACGGAAGACAATGTAGGGATCGCGGTAGACGAACTTCTCGCTGTAGCGCTGGCGGAATTGCTCCGCCTGCTCCGCGCTCCAGGTGATGATGGCGTTGCCATGGCGGAAATAGGTGTCCAGGCCCGGGCGGCCGAGGTTGGACGGCTCCGTGGCGGCGGTGCCGGACTCAATCTCGTCGCAAAGCTGCTTCATCTCGCGCAGGTATTCCATGCCGAGCTCGCGGCCTTCGGGGAGCTTGAGCCAGTCTTTCTGCCAGTAGTGGCCGCCGTAGATTTGCAGGCGGTCCTGATCTACGCCGTGTTCCTCCAGGACTTCGATCAGGTACGGCACGGCGGAGACATAGCTGTTGAATGCATCCGCGTTGAAGAGCCACACGCCGTGGCCGGAGCCGACGGCATCGCCCGTGAAGAGCAGACTCTGGTCCTTGAGCAGGAAAACCATCGAGCCGGCGGTGTGGCCGGGCACTTCAATGGCTTCCACCTGCATGCCGCCGAGGTCGAAGATTTCACCCTCGTTGAAGAAGCGCTGCCGGTCCGCGGGGAAGCGGTCCGCCATCCGGTAGAAATCCCGCTCGGGCAGGGCGAATTCCACGCTCGGATCTTCCGAGAAAGCGGGAATCATGCCCGTATGGTCGCCGTGGTTGTGGGTGAAGGTGATGGTGAGCGGCTTGCCGCCCGCCCGCTCCCAGACGATGGCGCGCAGCGACTCTGCCGCGTCGTCCGCCCAGGTAATGGGGTTGGAAAGGTCAATGAGCAGGGCCTTCTCCTTGCCGACGAGGAGGTAGATGTCGGAGCAGTTGTTGAAGTGGGTCAGCTTGCCGTCGGCGTCGAATGTTTCGCCGGCGGGGTTGGTGCTATTGTAGTCCTGGATGTGCCAGACGTTCTTGCCGATGACGGATACGGTGTAGGGACCGAGTTCAACGTCCTGGACGGGGCCGGCGCAGGCGGCCAGCAGGGTGGCGGCTGCGGCAAGGGCGGCGCGGAGAAGGATTCTGATTTGCATACGGAATAATGGTTATTGTTGAATCAAAGATACTAACAGCATTTCGAAAATGCAAATCCCCGGGCCGGCAGGTGCTCTGCGTCGGCGTTGTGGAGGGCGGAGCGGCAATTGGTTTTTCGGCAAACTTGTCCGAAAAATAATTGCCGGCCGCCCGCGAAGGAGCACCTGCCGGCAAATACTAGAACTGATAGTAGATGAAGGGCTGGATATCCCCGCTGCGGAGCTGGATGACCAGCTGGACCGCGATAAGGAAGACCAGGAAGATGACGATCCAGGGTAGCCGGGTGAAGCGGGCCTGCAGGCGGTTGTACGCCCGCGGCGGGATGAGCAGGCCGGCGGCCGCCACGGCCAGCACCCCGCACCAGAGCTTGCGGGCTGCCCAGAAGGGGGCTGCGTAGGCGAAATCGAATTCGGTGAAAATGCGGCGGAAGATCTCGCCCACATCCTGCAGGCTCCCGGCGCGGAAGAACACCCAGCATGCCATCACGAAGACCATCGTCAGCAGCCAGCTGAGTGCCTTGACCGGCCAGCTGTCGGGAATCTTCTTGAGCCAGCCGCGGCAGAGCTTGTGCACCGCGAGGCCGGCGCCGTGCAGCGCGCCCCAGATGACGAACATCCAGGTGGAACCGTGCCAGAGTCCCGCTACGACCATGGTCAGGAAATTGTTGAGCAGGGTGCGTGCCTGCCCCTTGCGATTGCCGCCCAGGGGGATGTAGACATAGTCCCGGAACCAGGTGGAGAGCGAGATGTGCCAGCGCCGCCAGAATTCCGTCAGGTTCAGCGAACGGTACGGATAGAGGAAGTTGTCGTCGAGGCGGAATCCCATCAGCGAAGCGATACCGATGGAGAGGTCGCTGTAGCCGGAGAAATCGAGGTAAATCTGCATCGTGTAGCCGAGCACCGCCATCAGCAGCTCGTAGCCGGAATAGGAAACCGGACTGTCGAATGCGAGGTTGTTGTAGACGGCCAGGTAGTCGGCCAGCACGCCCTTCTTCAGGAGGCCGCAGATGATGAGCCAGAGGCCCAGGCGCAGCTCGTGGCGCGTAGCAGGCTCCGCCCGGCGGATCTGCGGCAGGAAGCGTCCGGCGCGGGTAATCGGGCCGGCGAGCAGCAGCGGGAAGAACGAAAGATAGAAGCAGAATTCCAGGAAATCCGGCCGCCCGTCATACTTCCCGCGATACACGTCCACGGAATAGCTGATGGCCTGGAAGGTATAGAACGAAATGCCGATTGGCAGCACGATCTGCCCGACCTCCCAATTGCTCCCCGTCAGCGCGTTCCAGATCCCCGCAAAAAATCCGCTGTACTTGAAATACACCAGCGCCGCCAGATCCAGCAACACGATTACCGCCAAAATCCATTTGCTGCCAGCCCTGCGGGCGCTCCCCAGCGGTCGGCCGGAAATTATTTTTCGGCTTCCTGAGCCGAAAAACCAATTTCCGCTCCGCCCTCCACAACGCTCCCGCTCAGCGTCCGCGGGCTTGCCGTGCGAGGGCGTTGTAGAAGGCGGGCGGCTGTTCGTCGTGGACGGGCCATTTTGTAGGCCCGGACAGGACGAAGTTGCCGACGCCGTGTCGGAGGAGGCAGGCCCCTTGGACTGGCGAAGAAGTTCTGTAAAGAAATAGTTGACGGCGGCCGTGGCAGGCAACAGCAACATCAGCCAGCCGTTGGCCTGCCAGAAGAAAAAGAGGTCGAAGGCGAGCACCCAGAGGAGCATCGCCGTACGCGACCACTTTTTGACAAAGATATAGATCAGGAAAAAGGCGCAGAAAGCCGCCCAGAACCCCATGCTGATGAAATTCATACGGCGTCAGTCTTTGGGCGGCGAGAGCAGCGTCACGCCGTGCGTTTTCGGGGTGTCCTTCTCCGGAATGTCCCAGCGGATGGGATGGGCAGACGAATCCCGCAGCCAGGTGGACACGGAATCCGCCCACATATTATAGGATTTCAGCACTGGATGCGCCCCGTCTTTCGCACGCTCATACTTCAGCCGCAGGCTGGGGTAGTAGCGCTTCTTGCCGCAATGTTCGAGCAGGATGTCGTTGATGCCCGTGTCGGGCTTCCAGTTGGGCGGGCCGATCCAGATGAAAGGCAGGTCGCCGATCTCGCGGATGATCTCGCCGACGGCCGCGTCGCGCTCCTCCAGGTTCCTGACAAACAGCTCGTTGGCACCCATGCAGAGAAAGATGTAGGTCGGGTCGAATTTCTTGATGAAATGCGTCAGCGTATCGGATTTGGCCCAGTACTTCGAAGAGGAACTGTACCAGATCACGCATTGCATCGTATGGCCGTTGGCGGTGGCGTATTGCGAGAGGCGGTAGCGCAGGCCCTCCACCATCGAATCCCCCACGAAGAGGATGCGGTGGGCGCTGGTGTCCGGCCCTTCGGGCTCGGGCTCGGGAATGGGCTCGGGCGGCGGAATGGGCGGGATGGCGAGGGTGTCCGTCCGCGGGAAGGCCCAGGCGCCGAGCTCGATGCGGCGCAGCCCCTTTTCCGGATTCTGCGGCGGGCAGAAGCGGGCGAAAGCGGCGATGCAGAGCAGGGCGGCGGCGAGGACGCAGAAGGCGGACAGGGAATGTCTCATGCTCTACTGCAGCGTTTTAGCCTCGATGGGCCAGCCGGTAATCGTGGAAATGTAGGGGAGAATGGCGTAGGCCTTCTTGATCTGCCCCTGGTAATTGGGATGGTAGCTGGCGCCGAGCTCGTCCGCGCTGTTGTGGACCTTGCTTGTCAGTACCATATAAGTCACGTTCCTCATCTTGCACTGGAGCATGGCGGCCTTGATGTAATCGAACATCAGGTCGCGTCCCTTGGGCACGATGCACAGCACGGGATGGTCTGCGCCGTAGTTGTCCTTGGTGCGCTGGATGAGCGTGAGATAATTCTTCACGAAGGCCTCCCGCGTGGGCTGCTTCTGCCCGGACACGTCGTTGGTGGCGAGATAGATGACCGACAGGGCCGGCTTGACGCCGTATCTCGCCGCCGACCAGGAGGGCTGCTTCTTCTCGTCGAAGGTCTGCAGGTAGCGGTCCGGCATGAACCAGCCGGGGAACTTGTCGGCGTAGTTGCGCGCCACGCCCATGCCGGAGTGCGCGATGAGCCAGTAGTCGGCGCCGAAGTAGCGCGCCAGGATGGCGGCGTAGGTCTTGCCGCAGTCCTCGGTCTCCGGGGTGAAGGGGTCGGTGGCGCTGTGGCTCAGCGTCCCGTAGCCGCAGGTATAGGAATCTCCGATGAATTCAATCACGCGCTCGCGCACGGGGCGGGACTGCTCCAGGCCCTCTGCATAGAAGGCGTGGAAGGTGACGCAACCCTGCTCGCCCTCGGTGCGCTTCTGGATGACGGCCCGGTGATGGACCGGATGGTTGACGTGGGGCGCCTGGATGACGGTCACGAGCGTGTCGCGGCTGCTCAGGCAGAAACTGCGGTCCGGTTCGCCGAGCATGGCGTCGTTGTCGAGCCAGACACTGAAATAATCTTTTCCGCTGTCGGAAGCGCGCAACTTCAGCTCGTTTCCGTAGAAATCCACAATGGCATAGACACCGCTCCAGTCGAAAGATACGTCGCCACCCTGGACGGCGGTGCGGCCGATCCAGGTGATGCGGGCATCCGCGGCAGGGAACTCTTCAGCCGCGGCGCGGCAGGCGGGGGCGGCCAGCAGGAGGAGGCAGGCGAGAAGGTGTTTTCCGGTCATAATTGCTTGCGAAGATACGAAAAAGTCGGTATATTTGAAGATAAATCCGACAGCTTCTTATGTCTAGACTCATCGAGTGTGTCCCCAATTACAGTGAAGGGCGTGACCGGGCTGTGATTGATGCCATCGTGGCGTCCATCGCTTCCGTCGGGGGCGTCCGGGTGTTGAACGTCGACCCCGGCATGGCCGCGAACCGCACGGTCGTGACCTTCGTCGGGCCGCCGGAAGCGGTCGTGGAGGCGGCATTCCGCGGCAGCGCGACGGCGCAGGAGCGGATTGACATGCGCCGCCACCAGGGCACGCACCCGCGCATCGGGGCTACCGACGTGCTGCCGCTCGTTCCCCTGGAGGAGGTGACGCTGGCGGAGTGTGCGGAGCTCGCCCGCTCGCTCGCGCAGCGGATGTACGAGGAACTGGGGATCCCGTGCTATTGCTACGAAGCCGCAGCCTTCAAGCCGGCCCGCCGGAACCTGGCGGTCTGCCGGGCGGGGGAGTACGAGGGCCTGCGGGAGAAGATGGCGGATCCGGAGCGCCGGCCCGATTTCGGCGGAGCCTGGAACGAGACCGTCGCCCGCAGCGGCGCGTCCGTCGTGGGCGCGCGCAACTTCCTGATAGCCGTGAATTTCAATCTGGATACGAAAGATGCCGCCGCAGCCACAGAGGTGGCGATGGACGTGCGGGAGAAGGGCCGGAAACTGCCCGACGGCAGCTGGGCCCGCGGTCCGCTGAAGGGCTGCAAGGCCATTGGCTGGTACATCGAAGAATACGGCATCGCGCAGGTGTCGATGAACGTCACCGACATTGCCGCCACGCCGCTGCACGTCGCGTACGAGACGGTCTGCCGCGCCGCCGAGGCCCGCGGACTGCATGTCACGGGCACGGAAATCATCGGCCTGGTGCCCCGGCAGGTGCTGCTGGATGCGGGGCGCTATTTCCTGGAGAAGGAGGGACGCCCGGCGGATGCCGGCGAAGAGCAACTCCTGCAGACAGCCGTCCGCGCGATGGCGCTGGACGATCTCTGTCCGTTTGACTTGAAATCCCGGATAATTCATTAACTTTGCGCCGATGAAAAAACGATTCACCCTCAAAGCCCGTCTGAACAGTTTCGCCAATGCCTTCCGCGGCATCGGCATCATGCTGCGCGAAGAACACAATGCGTGGATTCACTGTGCCGCCGCGGTACTCGTGACCGTGGCCGGACTCCTGACCGGGCTTTCCCGGACGGAGTGGATCGCCATCGTGTTCGCGATCGGCATGGTCCTGGGCGCAGAGGCGTTGAATACTTCCGTCGAGCGGCTTTCGGATGTGGTGCAGCCCGAGCGGGACGAACGGATCCGCCGGGCGAAGGACCTCAGCGCAGGCGCCGTGTTGTTCTGCGCCATCGCTGCCGCCATCGTGGGCCTGATCATCTTCCTGCCCAAGTGGTTCCCGGCAATATAGACAACCGCCCGTAAAGAGGCTGTCTTTACAGGCGGCTGGATGTCGTAAACGGGAAAGGTCTATCGGCCGATGAAGCTGAGGATCTTTTCCACGGCCTCGTCATCGGTCAGATAGTCCATGTCCAGGATGAGGTCGTAGTTGCGCATGTCGTAGCGGCTGAGACCGGTGAAGCGCTGTACATAATTGTCCCGGCCTTTGTCTACCTTTTCCACGAGGTCGGCGGCCTCTTCGCGGGTCATGTTCTGCTTGGCCATGACGTGCTCTATGCGAAGGTCCTTGGAGGCCGTGATAAAGATATCCACCTTGTTGGGACGGTCTTTCAGGACAAAGAAAGCGGAGCGGCCGGTGATGACGCAGGATCCCTCGTCGGCAATGGCGTTGAGGATTTCCTTCTCGGCTTTATAGATGTCCTGTACGTTCACATTTTCCTGGTATTCACGGGAGAATGTATAATCTCCGACCTTTATCTTGGTTTTGGGTACCGGCGCGACATGCTCGAACAAATCTGCGAACCAGTTCTTCTTGGTGCCCTTCAGATGCTCGATGCCGCTGCTGGTCAGGTTAAATTTCTCTTCCAGACCCTGGATGAGCTGCTTGTTGCTGTACGGGACATTGAGTTTCTCTGCCAACTTCTGTCCCACGGAACCGCCACCCGTACCAATTTCACGGCTGATAGTAATAACAAAAGGATCGTTGAGTTTCATAATGCTCCAATTTTTTGTAAAAATAAAAAACAATCGGTAAACAAGCAAGGGACGTCCGAAAATTGAACCGCCGATTCCAATTTTTTTCTATATTTGTGACACACATAATAATTCTTTGATGAACACGAAAACGAACCGGAAGGAGAAATATGTCGCGCCTGAATCTTACTTGTGGCAGTTGTTTACGAATCGATCATCTGCTCGAGTAATGTGACGAAGCCCTACGGAGATCCCCAATACAAAGAATGGTAAAAGCAGAGGAGAGATCATGAAGAAAGTATTCCCTTTGATAGCAGTCTGTGTCCTGCTTTTCTCCTGCGTGAAGGAGAAGTTGCCTCCCCGGCCGTTTACCTGCCCGTACCACAAGCACGATTGAGAAATTGATCACCAGCGTATAAACCATGATTATGTACAAACAAACAATTACTGTCGCGATTGCGCTCTTGGTCGCTTTGGCGGCATCTGCCCAGCAGTCGAACGTCAACCTCAGCTACAACCCCCAGAAAGACACCGAGGGGCTGATCCCTTTCAGCGCGAACCTGAATTCGCCGCAGGTGAATGACGACCATACTGTCACCTTCCGGCTCAGGGCCCCGAAAGCGGAGTCCGTCGCCCTGTCGGGCGCCATGACCACTGTCATGGGAGTCCGGGGCAACATTCCTTTCACCAAGGGAGAAGACGGCATCTGGACGCTCACCATCGGCCCGCTCCCGGTCGATATGTACCAGTACAACCTCGTGGTCGACGGGGTCAGTATGGCCGACCCCAATAACACTTATGCCGCCTTTACGGCGATGCCTCCGTACAGCGAACTCATCGTCCACGGCGACGGACCGTCCTGGTGGGACGCGAAGGATGTCCCTCACGGCGCCGTCACCCGCCATATCTACAACAGCCCCGTCACCCAGGGGGAGCGTGAGATCTATGTGTATACCCCTCCTCAGTATGACCCCCAGAAGGAGTATCCCGTCCTCTACCTGATGGGCGGCAGCGGCGAACTCCCGTCCAACTGGATGTATGACGGGCGCGTGAATTTCATCATGGACAATCTGCTCGCAGAAGGGAAAGCGGAACCCATGCTGATCGCGATTGTGAACAACCAGGTCATTCACCGCAATCATCCCCGGCACGCCGAGCTCACTTTCGATATCATGGAGCGTGAGTACCGGGAAGCCGTCATCCCCTTCATCGACAGCCACTACAAGACCATCGCCAACCCGCATGGCCGCGCCATTTCCGGGCTCTCGATGGGAGGTCGCCATACAATGTTCGTAGGTCTGAAGTCACTGGATCTCTTTGCCAACTTCGGCGTCCTCAGCGCCGGTGACAACACGCCGGAGCAGACCCTGGGCGAGTTCCTCAATGACCCGAAAGCCAATGACAAGGTGGATTACCTGTTCATCGGCCAGGGGGGTGCCGAAGAGAAGGGCATGTTCAACGTGCGCGTGAAGGGCTTCCGGGATGCGCTTGACAAGCACGGAATCGAATATGAATATTTCTGTATCGGTGAGACCGGTCACGACTGGTCGACCTGGAGGCATCTCCTCTACTACGGATTCCTCCCGAAGCTTTGGAAGAAATAGGAACTGATGGAAAAAAACATGATTAATATACCAGCCATGAAAAGATTAATAGTATTTATCGCATTTCTGTGCCTTGCGGTGGGAACCACCGGCGCTAAGATAGACACCAAAAAGCTCGAGTACTCCATCCCGTATATTCCGGTGGAGCAGCGCTCCACCATCCTGCCGAAGCACAATATCTGCTCCATCGCCCCTGCGAATGAGCCTTCGGACAATTTCATCACCGGCAGCGGCTCCCTGCGCCTCCAGGCTTCCGGCCAGCCCTATAACGAGGTGATGACCTATACCCAGGAGATGCTCTATGAGCCGAAATGGGCGGAGACGCCCCTGCCTCCCGATCTGCGCCCCTACCTGCCCCGCATCCGCCAGCTGCTGCTGGAGGGCAAGCCGGATGAGGCGAACGCCCTGGTGGACGAGGCCCAGAAAAAGGCCGGCTTCGAAAAGTATATGAATTTCGACAACCGGATCCTGTACCCCGTCGGCGGGCCGTCCAGGCACACTGCCTTCACGCTCACCTTCCGCCGTCCGGAGCAGCCCGATACCCGGGACTATCTGCGCTTCCTGGACATGCAGAACGGCATGATCACTTCCATGTGGACGGACGCGCGCGGTTCTTTCCGGAACGAAAGCTTCTGTGCCTATGACGGGGATGTCACCGTGAACCGCTTCACTGCGCCGAAGGGACAGCTGGACCTGGACGTGGAGATAGGGCTGCCCAGACTGTCCGGCAGCACCCATGAGCTGAAGATCGAGGACGGCGTGATCACGCTGGCCACAGCGTACAATCCGGAGTTCGGCAAAAAAGGCTACGCCGTGGTCATCCGCTTCCTGCCCAAAGGCGGCACCATGAAGAAGACCGAAAAAGGCATGCGCCTTTCCGGCGCGGACGGCCTGACGGTAGTCGCCAAGATCGAGCGGTTCGAAGACGATTTCACCTTTGCATGTGTCAAGCCCGTCCGGGACGGACTGATGGCCATGAAGGTCGATTTCGACAAAATGCTCAAAGGTAACGAAAAGTACATCGGCGAGCGGATGGACCGGTCCCGGATCCATCTGAGCTCCGACGAAGACCTGCTGCTTTCCGGCGAGGAACTGCTCCGTCGCGCCCACAGCAGGAACGAGCTGGATCCTACCCTGCTCGAGAAGCTCTATGACATGGGCCGCTTCTTCCAGATCTACGAGACGGGCAAGAATATTCCTCCTTTTACGGGCCAGCACAACATCAACACGAACCTGCAGGTCTGCGCGGGCAACAACACGGGCCTCTTCGACGAGATGGACGTGTATTTCAAGTATTACGAG
>CADBYT010000025.1 GCA_902798975.1 uncultured Bacteroidia bacterium
GGTATACAAAGTCAACATTTCCGCCTCGCTGGGAGCGGATACCAAGGCTGTGGCTTATGACGACGTTTCGGGAGGCCTTGCCAGCACCTTCCGCACGACTGACGACATCTGCGTTAATAACATAACGAAGGTCTTATCGGCATGTGATGGAGACTACAATGCTCTTTTCCTACATGCGGATGCCAACGCAAAGACGGCGAACCTTGTGGGCGAGCTAACGTTCTACGGGTATCCTCAATATAATGTTGTAGATGTGAACGATGCGCTTATGCTGATGTATAACACGAGCAAAAGCGTCTTCGAATACAATGATGATAGAAAGAATCCCGACAACACCAAAGGCCAGAAGGGCACACTGGCAAGCCTGAGCGACTACGACTTCGCTACGGCCGAGGTGTCGATTACTGGCATCAGCGGCGAAGGTACGGGCGTCAGTCCCTACACGCTGACAACGACTCCCGCCTCATTTACGAACATGCAGTCCATGTTCAAACTGACATTCTCGGGGATGCCAGACAATTTCAGCGAAGATTATTACGATTATGACAACGGCATAAATAGTATTACCATTCATTCGACAAAGAACAAACTAGTCGATAGGTATTATCCCTATACTAACTCTTACACCTGCGGAGACTTAACCATTACTCTCGGGGGTCCCAACAGCCCTAGTGACACCAAGCGCGCCGCCCGCGAGGCGAACGGCGCGGGCAACGTGGTGTATGCCGCGCTGCGCTTCCAGCCGCTGGGCGCGGAAGAAACGGACGAGATAACGTTCACTATGGAGTGTACCGACGAAAAGACGTACATCGCCAAGAAGACCTCGCCCGTGGGCGGCTTCCAGAACGGCAAGTACTACACCTCCACCATCGAGGCCTATCCCAAGAATGTGAACCTTGCCTCAATAGGTGCCGACTTTACGGCCCGGGACGGGCAGGTGCTTACCGGCACCCTTAACGGCAACCACAAGATTTCCATCGCCGACGGGGCCACCGTGACGCTCGCAGGCATCACTATTAACGGTGGGGACGATTGGGAAAAGGCTTGGGCAGGCATCACCTGTGAGGGTGACGCCACCCTAGTGCTGGCCGACGGCACATCGAACTTGGTGAAGCACTTCTATCAGCAGTTTGCTGCCATCAGCGTGCCTAGCGGCAAAACGCTCACCATCCAGGGAAGCGGCTCACTCACGGCGGACGCGCGAGACGAAGGCGGAGCTGGTATCGGAGGGAATTCCGGCCAAAACTACGGCAACATCATCATTAATGGATCTTCCAACGTGACGGCCTATGGTGGAGGTGGATGTGCCGGCATCGGCAGCGGTTTCACTGAATATCATAGACCTTCTGTAACTGGCGGTGATATCACCATCAACACCTGCGGCACCGTCAAGGCATACGGCGGACCCAATGCTGCCGGCATCGGCTCGGGTTATGGTGCAAGAGATAATGATAACCGTTGTGGTAATATTTTAATCAGCAAAGGTACCGTCGAGGCTACAGGTGGTGAAGATGGTGCAGGCATCGGTACCGGACGCACTGGTTTGGGTAATAGCGAATGCGGCACTATCACCATCACTGATGGCGTGACCAGCGTCACTGCGACAAGGGGTGGAAACTATTCTAATTGTATCGGATGTGGCAAGAATGGCACCTGCGGCACGGTGACCATCGACGGCACGACCTCGTTTTCGTTCACGACATCGACCACGCAGTTCTCGCACTTCAACTCCGCGCTGAGCACGACCACTAACGAAAACGACACCTGGACGCTGACGCATAAGTAGCAGTAGGAGATGCCCGGTCACAGCCGGGCATGACGAAAGGTTGGTATAGGCACCAGCGCCTCGCGATACGCGGCTCGGCGCTTGCCGCCAACTCGTCGCTGAGCTCGTCCGGAGGGCTCGCTCCTCGCCGGCGGCTGCCTGGGGCGGGACTGAAATCGGTCAAAATCAATGCGACCCCTAAAGAATTCTCTGGGGGTGGCATCGAAAATGGCCGAAAACGATGCCGACCCAACCTTTAAAACCTGAGTCGGCGTCGAAAACGAAATAAATTGCCATTTTCGGGCAGAAATAGGCGGGGTTTTCTGGCCGGTCCCCCAAAAAAATAGGGGACCTGGCAGGTTTTGCCGGGGAATCCTGCCCGGTGGCGGGAGATTCGCCGGTCGGGGCCGGCGAATGACGGTGGGATGTACCCGGCGAATGACGAAGGGGTCACAAAAAAGCCACCGGCAATCGTCGGTGGCTTATCGTAATCACGCCAAGCAACTCTTACAGCAGATAGATGAAGCCGAAGTTGACGGAGAACATATTCAGGTTGAACGCCGAGCCGGCCATCTTGTTGCTGAGGCCATAGTAGAAGGAGAGGCTGGGCTCGATAGCGAAGCGATCGGAGATGAAGAAGGAGTAACCGGCATTGGCTTCGATGCCAAGCGTAGTGCCATTGTTCGAGCCTTTGGGCACCTCACTTGTTTTCACATCATTGTTTCTGGTCGAAAGGTTGCCGAATGCAAAATTGGCACCGGCATAGAAGCCTTGGACGATATAGTAACGAGCACCGACGAAGACGTTGAACGCGCCGAGGCCGGAACCCTCATAACTGGCGGACTGGTAGCCGAGACCAGCCACGATACCGAGATTGTCAATAACCGCGTAACCACCTGACGCCTGCAGGCCGAAACGGTTCATGCCAGCTTTGTCGCCGTTTACGCTGATGGTGACAGTGTTAAAGCTGATGTTGGTGAGGGAGGGGTTGATGAAGAACCTTCCCTTGGGGAGGGTCTGTGCCGATGCGGCTGTCACTAACAGAGCTGCGGCGAGGATAAAGAATAATCTTTTCATGTGTGTGAGGGGTTTATTCGGCGTGAAAATAAGGATATTTTGCCAATTATCAAAGAAATAGCCAGAAATTTCATATCTTTGAGAAGCAGTATGAAAAGAATCGCGGTCCACATAATTATATTTTTCCTGTCCATTCCCGCCGTCTTCGGGCAAAGCCCGCTCTCGCTGGAGACCTGTCGCGAAGCGGCACGGAACGAAGGAAAACTCGAAGAACTGTACACCCTCATTGCACTTGACCAGGAGGCGAATGCCCGCCTGGAACAGCATCCTTTCCTGCTCTCCATCAGCGCGTATGGCACGGCCTCGTACCAGACCGACGCGCCCAATCCCGCGAGCGTGACGGACTTCCCGTTCGTGCTCCATGCCAGCCCCAAGTTCCAGTACCATGCCGGTTTCCTGATGGCGCAGCCCATCTACAGCGGCGGGCAGCGCCGCGTGCGCTCGGAGCTGAACGATGTCGAGCACGAAATACAGCGGACGAACCTGGACAGCCGGGGCGTCGAGCTGGACAGCGCCGTGGAAGAGCTGTTCCTCGGCATCCTGCTGGCGCGCAAGCGCGATGAGATCCTCACGCGGCAGCTGAACGCCGTCCGCATCAAGCAGGAAGACGCCCGCCGGGCCCACGAGGCCGGCGCAGTGTACAGGGACGCCGTGCTCTCGCTGGAGGCGCAGCTCTCCAAATTGGAAGCGGAACTGGCCGGCAACGGGGCCCAGACGGCGGCCGCCATCGCCATGCTGGCGGAACTGACCGGACTTCCGATCGACGCGGAGACCGAACTGGAGCTCCCCGTCGGGGAGGATACGGGCGCATTCGTGCCGGATCCCGGCCTCGCCCGCCTGGACTTGCAGGGTCGGCAGATCGAACTCAACAAGCGGCTCCTCCGGGCGCAGGCACGCCCTTCGCTGCAGGCCATTGCCACGATCGGCTACGGCCGCTGGCCGCTCAATTTCTTCGAGCGCCGTCCGGACGTGTACGGGATCGTGGGGCTGACGCTGCACATCCCGATCACGGACTGGCGCGCCGTGAACCAGGGTACGGCGCGGCTGGATGCCGCCGCCCGCCAGCTGGACCTGGAGCGCGAGAACGCCGAGCGCCAAAAGCGCCTGGCCCTGTTAAAATACGACGGGGAGATCGCGCGCTACAATACCCTGCTCGACGCGAACGAGCGCACGGTGGCCCGTTACGAAGAGCTTTGCAACGAGCTGGACGCGCTCTCCACGCAGGGCGCTTCCTCCCTGTCCGACTACCTGACTGCCCTGGAGCAGCTCTCCGCCGCCCGGTTGGACGGCGAACTGTATGCCATCCTGAAATTACAACAGCAACTTCTGCGTAAGCGATATATTTCCAAGCCATGACCCGACGCTCTTTCGCCACCCTGTTTTGTCTGATACTGCTTTGCTGCGCCTGCGGCCGCAGCGGTCGGCCGGATGCATACGGCATCATCGACGCCCACAGCTGGATGGTGGCGGCGTCCGAAGCCGGCCAGATTGTCGATCTCCAGGCGGAGGAAGGGCTCCGGGTCGCCCGCGGCACCCTGACGGTGCAGCTCGACACGGCCGCGCTAGACCTGCAGCTGAAGGCCCTCGAATCCCAGATCCGGGCGCTCCTGCCGACCCTGCCTGACGTGAGCCGGCAGCTGGACGTCCTGTATCGGCAGAAGGAGTCGCTCGTCAACGAGCGGACCAAGCTGGCGACGCTCGTCGCTTCCGGCACCGCCTCCTCCGGACAGCTGGACAAACTTGACGACCAGATCCGTGTCGTGGACAGCCAGATCTCGGCGGCCCGCTCCTCCATGTCGCGGGAGACGGCGGCCGTGATGGCCAACATCGAATCGCTGCGCTCCCAGGCGGATATCGTACGGGACCGGATTGCCCGCTGCGCGGTGAAGAATCCGGAAGACGGCACGGTCACGGAGCTCTTCGCGCACCTGCATGAATTCGTGGCGCCCGGCCAGCCGGTGTATAAATTGTCCGACCTGGAGCACCTGTACGTGGATGCCTGGCTGGACGGCGGGACGCTTTCGCGCGTTGCCCTGGGCGATGCCGTGGAGGTCAAGGTGGACGACGGCGCCAGGGCGCTCCGGCCGGTGTCCGGGCGGATCACGTACATCGCAGGGGAGGCAGAATTCACCCCGAACAGGGTACTGACCCGCGACACCCGTGTCACCATGGTCTACCATGTGCGGATTGAGCTGGCGGAAGGCGGCCCCCTCAGGCCGGGCATGCCCGCGGAAATCTTCCTTGCGGCCAAATGATCGTCGCCGAAGGCATACTCAAGCAGTTCGGCTCCCACCAGGTTCTCAAAGGCGTGTCTTTCCAGGTGGAAGACGGGCAGATTGTGGCCCTGATGGGCGCGAACGGCGCCGGTAAATCCACCCTTTTCGATATTCTGGCGACCATCGACCCCGATTTCGAAGGCTCGGTTGCCGTGGCGGACTACGACGTGCGCAAGAACCCCCGCGAAGCGCGCAGCCGCATCGGCTACGTGCCCGGCCGTTTCTCCCTGTACGGCGACCTGACCGTGGCTGAAAATCTGGAATTCTTTGCCGGGGCTTATGGCTGCCGGGCGGGCGACATCGAGGCGCTGTCCCCCTTCCTGTGGCGCAGCATCGCGGATTTCTCCGGTTTCCGGGCGGACACGCTTTCCGGCGGCATGAAGCAGAAACTGGCCATCTGCTGCGCACT
Organism: uncultured Bacteroidia bacterium; assembly: GCA_902798975.1. Classification (GTDB taxonomy): domain Bacteria; phylum Bacteroidota; class Bacteroidia; order Bacteroidales; family UBA932; genus Cryptobacteroides. The sequence continues at coordinate 5,528 of CADBYT010000025.1, forward strand.
GGTACACAATCCTTCCGTGCTGCTGCTTGACGAACCGACCGTGGGCGTGGATCCCGTGTCCCGCCACGACATGTGGAAGGAAATAGGCGCCCTGCGCGACAAGGGCGTCTGCGTGCTCGTCAGCACGCACTATCTGGACGAAGCGACTCTGTCGGACAAGATCCTGTTCCTGGATCAGGGCGAGATCCTGCTGTTCGACAGTCCGGCCGACATCGTCGGCTCCTACAGCCGCCGCATCTTCGCCTTCCCGTGCCCGTCTGACGAACTGCCGCAGATTGAGGCCGCCCTCACCGCGATGCCGGGCGTGCTGGAATACTATCTCTGGGGCGACAGCCTGCATATCACGGTCGACGCCTCTTTCAATGCTGCGCCAGTGTGCGGCCACATGCCCGTGGCGGTCTCGCCGGGCATCGAGGACATCTTCATCGACACCCTGTCGGAAAGGAGGAAACGCGTATGAGCAGGCTGGTGGAGATCGACCATATCAGCAAGCGTTTCGGCAAGTTCCTCGCCGTTGACGACGTGTCGCTGACCCTTTCCGAAGGGGAGATTCTCGGTCTGCTGGGCGCGAACGGTGCCGGCAAGACCACGCTGATTCGCATGGTCTGCGACCTGATCCGGCCGGATGACGGACAGATCAGTGTCGTGGGCCGGCCGGGCTACATGTGCCAGACCTTCTCGCTGGTTGAGGAGCTGACCGTCCACGAGAACATCCGCTTCTATGCCACGCTGTATGGCCTGGACCGGGCCGGGATCGCGCTCCGCGAACAGGAAATCGTGGCTTCTTTGGAGCTGGAGCCGTATATGGACCGGCCGGTCAAGTTCCTTCCCTCGGGCTGGCGGCAGTCCCTGTCGTTCTCCATCGCGGTCATCGCCGATCCGCCGGTACTCATCCTGGACGAGCCCACGAGCGGACTGGATTCGCTCTCGCGCCGGCGTCTTTGGAAAATGATCCACACCCGGGCGGCGGCAGGGACGGGGGTGATCGTGAGCACGCACTACCTGGACGAGGCCTACTACTGCAGCCGCCTGGCCATCATGAACCACGGCAGGATTGTCGCGGACGGAGCGCCCCTGGAGCTCGCCGCCACGCAGGATGAATTGCTAAGCTATTTCCGATAACGATGCAGACCAACCGGAGAGAGAACATACGGTCCGTCATCCGCAAGGAGTTCCGGCACATTTTCAGGGACAAGGTCAGTTGCCTGCTGCTCTTCCTGATGCCGGCGGCCATCCTGCTGCTCTTCGGCTATGCCCTGTCGTTCGAGGTGCACCACCACAACATCCAGGTCTGCAATCCCGGCCACAGCGTTGCGGCGGAGCGGCTGTTCACCCAGCTGGATGCCAATCCCAACCTGCGCGTCGTCGGGCGCGTGGCGAGCCCCGCGCAGATCGGCGACGCCTTCGCCCGGGCAAACACCCGCGCCGTCGTGATGTACCGGGACGATGGGATCGATGTCTTCGTGGACGGCACCAGCTCGCAGCTTGCATTCAGCATCGAGGTCCGTCTGGGCGCTGTCATTGCCGATTTCGTGAAGCATGAAATGCGCATGGCGGCCGCGCCGGAGTCCGGTCTGCCGGTACGCTACCTGTACAATCCTTCCCTGAAGAAGGAATACATGCCCGTCCCGGGCCTCGTGCTGATGATTTTCATCCTGGTGTCGTCGATCGTACTGGGCACGAGCGTCAACAAGGAAAAGATCCAGGGCACCTTCCGGATGCTACGGATGACCCGGATGACGAACGGGGAACTGATTGCCGGCAAGGCGCTGCCCTATTTTCTCATTTCCCTCTTTCACGTGGTCATGGTGTTCCTGATCTGCCTGTATTTCGGCATCGTGATCCGGGGCAGCCTGGCGCTGTTCTTCGGCCTCTGCATCCTGTACTCGGCCTGCTGCATGTCGCTGGGCCTGTTGATCGCGTCCTGGTTCGACCGCCCCCTGGACGTGCTGGTCCTGTGCTGGATCGTGCTGTTCATTCCGAACGTGTTCCTGTCCGGATTCATCTTCCCGGTCAGCTCGATGGAAGGCGTCATCCGGTCGATCGTGAACTACCTGCCCGGTACGGCGTTCATCAGCGCGTTCCGGAACATCGCCTACAAAGGGACCGGGGCCGCAGAGAATCTGTCCTGGTTCCTCATCCTGTCCGGGGAGCTGGTCCTCGCCACTGCTCTTTCCCTCATCGGTTTCAGAAGGAGGATCCCGAGATGATGCGGCGCTTGTGGCAATTGCTGGTGAAGGAGTATCTGCAGCTGGTGCGCACACCGGCGCTGCTCTTCGTGCTCGTACTCTGTCCGGTCGTGACCATCGGCTTTGTGCCGTTCGGGCTGAATGACAAGGCGCGGATCCGCGTGGCGGTGGTGGACGAATCCTTCTCCGACCGTGGACGGGAGGCTGTCGCGCTTCTGGCGCGCTCGCCCCAGATTGTCGAGGTGTCGGCCTCCGTTTCCCGGCAGGAGGGGGAGCGCCGGATGGACAAAGGGGAAGTTGATGCGCTGGTGGTCATACCCCCGGACGGGGGCGAATGCCGCATTCTCGCGGACGCGTCCCAGATCATACTGGGCGTCAATGCTGCCCTTTATACGGAGCGCCAGCTGACGGGTGAGCAGGGAGATGACCGGGTGCGCATGCACTGGCTCTATTTGTCCGATGCCGGCAATACGCAATACTACCTGGTGACCATGCTGGTGCTGCTGATTGCGATCATCGGCTGCTGCCTGGTCGCGCTGTTCGTGGTCCAGGAAAAGGAAAGCAAGGTGCTGGAACATTTGCGAAGCACGGGCCTGAGCGCCACGATGTATGTCCTGCCCAAGGTGCTGTTCGTCTCGCTGCTGGGCCTGTGTGAACTGGCTGCCGGCCTGGTGATCGCGCGGGTGATGTTCTCGCTGGAGTGCGCGGGTTCGCTGCCGGAGTTGTTCCTGCTGGCCGCATGCTTCCTCTTCGCGATCGTGAACCTGGGCATCCTGATTGCCGTCGGTACGCGCACGCTGGTCCGGACGATCTACGTCCTGGTGTTCGTGTTCATCATCCTGATTCTCCTCAGCACGATGTTCGCACCGCTGGACAACATGGATCCCGTCTGGGCTTCGACGCGCTACGTCAACCCGTTCTTCTGGGCGGTGGACGGCGGTTGGAAGATCATCCTGAAAGGCATTCCCCTGAGCGCCAGCCCCGCCAACTGCCTGGTCCTGCTGGGCACCGGCGGCGTACTGATGCTTATTAACATATTGAAAATAAAACAGATAGACTGATATGGAAGATTTGTATGCGCCCTTGCTCGAGCTGGCACAGCGGCGGAAGAGCTGCCGGCATTTCTCGGCGGAGCCGGTTTCCGACGAGCTGGTCGGGCAGATTCTGGCGGTCGCGTCCCGCGCCCCGTTCGCCTCGGGCAGGAACAACTGGAAGATCGCTGCGGTGCGGGACCCGCAGGTCATAGCGACCCTCAGCGCACAGGTCCGCGACAGCGCGGCGGCGATCTGCGCGCAACTGGACGCGGGGATCGAGCCCTTCTTCCGCCGCTACGCGGAAAGCTTCACCTTCTTCGAAGGCGCGCCGGTGCTGCTGATTCCGTACTGCAGGGAGACGTCCACGATGAAGAGCATGCTGCGGGACAACGTCACGCCGGAGATCCTCGCCTGGGAGCATGACAACCTGACCAAATCCCTGTCCTGTGCGGGGATGATGATCCTGCTCGCCGCCGAGAGCCTGGGCCTCGGCGCGTGCTACATGACGGGCCCGCTGCTTGCCGGAACGGCCCTGAACGCCACCCTGGGCCTGCGGGACAATTTCCTGCTCGGCGCGGTCATTCCGGTAGGTTATCCAGCGAAATAGGCTATGGGAGAGCGGGTCCAGGGATTCGTGTTCAATAAGATGAAGGAGAACTGCTTCGTCGTCTGGGACGAGGCGGACGGGACGGCCGTGCTGGTCGATCCCGGCTGCGACACACAGCAGGAGCTGGACGAACTGGAGGCCTTCCTGGACGGGAACGGGCTCCATCCTGCGGGGATTCTCGTGACGCATCTGCACTTTGACCACGTTGCCGGCGCGGACGCGCTGTGCCGGCGCTATAATATCGCGTGCCATGCCTGTGCGGCGGACCGGGAACTGGCGGCGCAACAGGTGGAACAGGCCCGGATCTACGGCGTTGCGGCCGAGGTCCGTGAGGAGACATTCCGCTTTTTCGATCGGGGAGCGCAGCAACTCCGTTTCGGATCCGTCACGGTGCAGGTGCTGCCCATCGGCGGCCACACGGAAGGGTCCGTGGCCTATTATTTCCCGGGAGCGGAGGCCGTGTTCGTCGGGGATACGGTGGTCAAGGGCTCGCTGGGTTTCCTGGAGACCGGCTTCCGGGAGACGCTGGAACACATCCGCGACCACCTGCTGCCCCTGCCGGACGGGACGCGCATGTTCTCCGGCCACGGGGAAGCGTCGACAATCGGCGAAGAGAAGCAGGAGAACCGCTTTTTCAAACGGAGCGGGACACTCGCGTGAAGTAGATGACGGTCGGAGTGCCGTTCACGGACGAGGTCTTCACCACCATCCGGTCCTCCTTGAGAAACTGGAGTTCGGCCACGTAAGTGCGGGTCTCCGTCTCGTTGACGGTGACGAGCGTGATGGTCATCCCTTCATAAGAAAAATCTTTGGCCTCGCCGGAGAAAGTCTGGCCGGAGGGCGCGTCGTAGAAGGTATAATTCCATTGTCTGTCCACGGTCACCCAGGAGTCTGCGTAGGCGGCGCCCAGATCCGGCTCCGACCTCGCGTAGACCCATTTCCCCACGTACGAAGGGACCTCGTACGGGGTGCACGCGAACGCCGCGAGCAGCAGGAGGCAGACCAGGAACTTTCTCATAGGCCGAGCCAGTATCCGCCGTCGACATGGATGACGGCGCCGTTGATGTAGCGGCTCTCGTCGGAGCAGAGGAAGGCGACGGAGGCGGCGACATCCTCCGGCGAGCCGAATTTCGCGCTGGCGTTGACGTCCCGCAGGATGTCGTGGCCCGTGTTGATGATGAGTTTCTGCAGGGATCCGCTGTCGATGCTGCCGGGCGCGACACAGTTGCAGCGCAACCCCTTCTTGGCAAACTCCGCGGCGATGCCTTTGCTGAAGGTCTCGATGTAGGCCTTGGTGCCGCCATAGACGCTCTGGCCGCGGAATACGCGCCCGGCCGTCGCCGACGACAGGTTCACGATGATGCCGCTGCGCTTCATGCACATCTGCGGGATGACGGCCTTGCAGAGCAGGGTGGTGGCGGCGATGTTGACGCTGAGCATGCGGTCGATGTCGGCATCTTCGAGCGTGGGAAGCAGGCCCGTCTGCGTCTCGGCGGCGGCGTTGACGAGGATGTCGACGTCTTTCAGCTGCGCGGCGAAGCGCTCGATGTCCGCACGCACGGAGAAGTCTGCGCGGACGATTTCCGCATCGAACTCCGCGAGGCGGTCGGCATGGCTGCGACAGTGCAGGAGCATGGGTTTGCCGAGCTCGTGGAGCCGGCGGGCGATGGCGAGTCCGATGTTGGAACTGGCGCCGGTGATGACTACTTTTCCCATTTCTTGATGATGAGTGCCGTGTTGTGGCCGCCAAAGGCGGAATTCATTTTCAGGATATAGCGAATCGGCATCCGGAGCGGGGTGTCCCGGACGACGCGGAAGGGGGCTTCGGGGTGCGGTGTCTCGAAATTGAGCGTCGGCGGCACCAGCTGCTCCCGCAGTGAATGGACGACGCCGATCATCTCGACGGCCGTACAGGAGCCGATCATGTGGCCGACCTGGCCCTTCATCGAATAGACGGGGATATTTTTCAGGCGCTCGCCGAAGACCCGGTGCAGGCAGTTGTACTCGGCCGGCGCGCATTTGACCGTGCCCGTACCGTGGAGGTGGATGCAGTCGATCCGTTCGGGGGTGATGCCCGCCTCGTCGAGGGCCATTCGGACGGCTTCGGCGGCAGCGGTGCCCGACGGTTCGGGATCGGTGACCGACCAGGCGTCCATGGAACAGCCGTAGCCGGCAATCTCCGCGAGGATCTCGTGCCCGGCCGGGACGCGGTCGGAATCTTCCAGCAGGATGGCCACGGAGGCTTCTCCCAGGACGGTCCCGTTGCTCCGCAGGTCGCAGGGCTTGCATCTGCGGGGGGCAGGGTCGCTGCCGGCCGACAGGGCACCGAGCACGGAGAATCCGAGGTAGGCCGGATGGGAAATCATGGAGTCGGCGCCGCCGCTCACGATGGCGCCGGCAAGTCCGCGGCGCAGCATTCGCCAGGACAGGCCGATGGCCTGGGCGGAGGCGGTACAGGCCGAGGCGAAGAGGTGGTAGCCGGCGTCGAAATGCCATTTCGCGGCCAGCCGTCGCATGTCGGCGGCCAGCTGGTGGTAGGTGCCGTTGCCGAGCATCCCTTCCGGGAACTCCGCTCCGGATTCGATGAAACGTTCGATGTCGAAGTAATCCACGCCACTGCCGATGTTGAGCATCAGCTCGTCGGACCGGTAACGCTGCGGGAAAGCGGTCCGGTCGGAGAGCTCCCCGAGCGCCCGCTCCAGGAAGAAAAGCTTCCGGTCCACGCCGTCCGCCGTCCGGACCACCTCCCCGTGGTGGCGGATTTCGCCGGCGGCGGTGTACTGATAGCCCTCCGTGCGGAGGTTCTGGATGTCGTCCACGCAGGGCGTCCCGGCGCGAAGGGTCTGCAGGCTCTCCTCGAAACTGCATCCCAGTGGGCTGCATGCGCCAAAACCGGTAATTACGACTGCCATGGCATCAGGGTCTGAAAATGGCGATGGCCGGCGCGCCGGTGCCGAGCAGCGGATGGGCGGAGAATTCTTCCGGGTCCGCCAGGGCGAACCCGACTTCGACGGAGTCGTCGGCATGCAGGAAACCGGCGCCGAGCAGGACGGGGCCGTCGCCCGGTGCCGTGAGGGCAGCGTACAACAGGGCGGAGGCGGAGTCCACGATCACATTGTTGTCGCCGGTCAGGCCGTTCTCGATAGACACGAAACAGGGGACCATGTTGCGCATGATCTTGAACTGCGCGGTTGGCGGGACGAAGCTGAGATATTGCTTCGCGTTGAAGGAGCGGACGTCGTTCGTCTTGAATTTTTCGACCACCTCGCGGAAGAATTCGAAATTCTCGGTGTCTGCCGACGCATAGTAGAAGGGGGTTTGCGCCGGGATGTCCTCCCCGTCCAGCAGCCGGGCGGCGGCCAGGACGGCGGCGAGGGTCTCCCGCGTGTAGTATTTGACAAGTTTGCGCTTGTGAATGTACGGGAGGGCCGGAATCTGCTCGTCGGGCGAGTAATGGAGATAGACCGCCTTCATCGGATAATCTTGGCGTCTCGGGTGGCAAAGCGCATCAGCGCGTCGGAAACCTGCTGCATGCCGTCGTCCAGGATGTCCAGGAAGGTGAAGAGCAGTTCCCCTTCGGCGCAGACCCGACCGTCGCGGATGGCTTTGACCGCCACTGCGCCGTATTCGTCGGGATAGAGACACTTGACGTCCGCCCGGTAGACGAGACGGTCGCCCGGGACGACCATGTCGCGGAACTTGATTTTCTGCACGAGCGAAAGTGCCGCGCGGCGCGGCGGGCAGCCCATTTCCTTCCGGCTCCATTCCAGGAACATGCCGGACAGCTGGGCCATGCCTTCGATGATCAGGGTGCCGGGGAAGATGGGGCAGCCCGGGAAGTGCTCGTCGAAAATGTCGTTGTCGAGCGAGACGCACTTGACGCCCTCGACATACCTGCCGGGGCAAATCTCCGTGACTTTATCGACCTGATAGAAACGCATGGGCTATTCCGCCATTTTCCGCTCGATGACTTTCGCAAGATTGTGGACCGAGAAGATCTGGAAGATGTCGGCGGTCGTCTGGCCTTCCTTGAACTGGTCGGTGTCGAAATCCTCGTTCAGCTTTGCCGCCAGGGCGGGCGTGAGCCGGCCGTCCTCCGGGAATCCCTCGGCGCCATAGTCGTTCATGGTAATCTCCGAGATTTTGATCTTGACGCCGAACTCGTTCTCGATCATGTAGAGAATTTCCACAAAATCGATGCTCTCGGCGCCCAGGTCGCGAACCAGTGCACTCTCGGGGTGGATATCATTAACGGAATCCAGGCCCAGGATGGGGACGAGGTTTTCCATCAGTCGCTTTTCGATGTCTTGCATGCTCATTCTTGGATATTTAGACAAAGATAACAAAGTGTAGCCAATATTCCAAACATCCCCATTTCCTGACAAATTGTCAGTGGCTCAACATTTGAGCGCTGCTACTCCAGACCCTCTAATGGGCCGACGATTTTGTTATGGAGAACAGCAAGTACGAATTCTTAAGCAAGTACGCCGTGGACCTCAACGAGGCCGCGGCCAAAGGAAAGCTCGACCCGGTCATCGGCCGCGACGAGGAAATCCGTCGCGTGCTGCAGATCCTGAGTCGAAGGACCAAGAACAACCCGATCCTGGTCGGCGAACCGGGTGTCGGCAAGACCGCCATCTCGGAAGGGATCGCCACCAAGATCGTCAACGGGCAGGTGCCCGAGAACCTCAAGAGCCGCAAGGTCTACTCCCTGGACATGGGCGCGCTGATCGCAGGCGCGAAGTACCAGGGCGAGTTCGAGGAGCGGCTCAAGGGCGTCGTCAAGGAAGTCGTGGACAGCGACGGGGAGATCATCCTCTTCATCGACGAGATCCACACGCTGGTGGGCGCGGGCCGCTCGTCCGGCGCCATGGACGCCTCCAATATCCTGAAGCCTGCGCTCGCGCGCGGAGAACTGCGCACCATAGGCTCCACCACCCTGGACGAGTACCAGAAGTACTTCGAGCAGGACAAGGCCCTGGAGCGCCGTTTCCAGAAGGTGATGGTGGACGAACCCTCGCCTGCCGAGAGCATCGCCATCCTGCGCGGCCTGAAAGAGAAATATGAGACCCACCACCGCGTGAGCATCGAGGACGACGCGCTCATCGCGGCCGTCAACCTCAGCCACCGCTACATCAACAACCGTTTCCTCCCGGACAAGGCCATCGACCTCGTGGACGAGGCCGCCTCGAAGCTCCGTCTGGAGATGAACTCCGTCCCGGAGCCCATCGACGTGCTGGACAGCAAGATCGGATCTGAAGGCCGCCAAGGCCGAACGGGACGCGCTCGCAGCGCGCTGGAATGAAGAAAAGAGCATCGTAACCGAGCTCAACAACACCCGCCAGCAGATCGAGGACTACAAGCGCGAGGCGGCCATTGCCGAGCGCAGCGGCGACTACGGCAAGGTCGCGGAGATCCGTTACGGCAAGCTTGCCGCCGCCCAGAAGCGAATCGAGGACCTGTCCGCGAAGCAGGCCGCGATCAAGGATCCCATCATCACGGAGTCCGTCACGCCCGAGGACATCGCGGAGGTCGTGGCCCGCTGGACCGGCATCCCGGTGGCCCGCATGATGGAGAGCGAGAAGGAGAAACTGCTCCGCATGGAGGGCGAGCTGCACAAGCGGGTGGTCGGCCAGGACAAGGCCATCGCGGCCGTCTCCGACGCCGTGCGCCGCAGCCGCGCCGGCCTGTCCAACGAGCATCGGCCCATCGGCTCCTTCCTCTTCCTGGGCACCACGGGCGTCGGCAAGACCGAGCTCGCGAAGGCGCTCGCCGAATTCCTCTTCAACGACGAGACCATGATGACGCGTATCGACATGAGCGAATATCAGGAGAGCCATACCGTCAGCCGCCTGATCGGCGCACCTCCGGGATACGTCGGCTACGACGAAGGTGGCCAGCTGACCGAAGCCGTGCGGCGCAAGCCCTACTCGGTGGTGCTGCTGGACGAGATCGAGAAGGCGCATCCGGACGTGTTCAACATCCTCCTGCAGGTGCTCGACGACGGCCGTCTGACCGACAACAAGGGCCGCACGGTGGACTTCAAGAACACCATCCTCATCATGACCTCCAACCTCAAGGAGGAGGAGCTGCGCCTGCGCATGCGGCCGGAGTTCCTGAACCGTATCGACGAGATCGTGGTCTTCGACCCGCTCACGCCTGACGACATCCGGCAGATCGTGCGCATCCAGATGGAGATCCTGCGCAAGAAGCTCGAGGACGAGAACGTCGCCCTGACATTCACGCAGGCCTTCGAGGACGACATGGTGGAGAACGGCTATGATCCGGTCTATGGCGCCCGCCCTGTCAAGCGGCTGATCCAGCGCGAGCTGGTGAACAAGCTGGCCCGCGAGATCCTGGAGGGCAAGGTCCACAAGGACTCCGCCATCGAGGTGGACTGCATCGACGGCCAGACCGTTCTGCGGAACAAATAACAAAAAAGCCCGGGGCAATCGCCTCGGGCTTTTTTGTTGACCAATCTCTTACTCCGTCGGAGCGTCCTGCTGGATGGGAGCGGACGGGAAGGCAGGCTGGGCGTCGGTGGCCACGTTCTCGATCTGGTCCGTCACGTCGATGGTGGCGCCGTTGGTGCCGGTCGTGAAGGAAGAGATGATGGAGACGACGAGGATGAAGGCGACAAGGCCCCAGGTGATCTTCTCGAGGGCGTCGGCCGTCTGGCGGACACCGAAGGTCTGGTTGCCGGCCACGAAGTTGCTGGCGAGACCCTCACCCTTGCCATTCTGAAGCAGCACCACGATGATGAGCAGGATGGCGGCGAGGATGATCAGCACGGTCAAAATCACAAACAATGCATTCATATTCAGTTGTCTTTTTTGTTTATTTCGTCAATAAGGGCTGCAAAGTAAACACTTTTTTCCGGATATCGCAAACATAGGCGCGAATAAATGTCGATCGCTTCCTGCGGATAGCCCTGCTCGAGGTAGATGCGGGCGAGCGTCTCGGTGCAGAAAGGCCCTTCGTTCGTTTCTTCTTCTGAATGCTCCTCGGTGTAGCCCTCGCTGCGCGCCTTGGCGGCAAAACGGGCGAAGACGCTGTCGCCGTCCCTGCGCACGGTTTCATACTGGTCCTGGGAGAAATAATCCCCGCCCGCCACGACGTAGCGCGGCGCGGGCGCCTGCGGCTGCGCGTCCGTATCCTGGATGATGGTCTCCACGAGCCGGCGGGTGTCCTTGTCGGAGCAGTCTACCGTGCGGCCGGCCCGGAGCAGGGACGTGACGGCCTTGCGCTCGCACAGGTGCAGCGCCGTTTCGGCGACCTGGCTCTCGGAGAGGGCGCCGGCTTCGGCCATGCGGTGGCAGAGCTCCATGCGGGCGCCGGCGTACCAGGGATACAGGGAGACGACTCCGGAGAGCTCCTCCAGGGTGATGTCGTGTATGTCGATGGCGTTTACCATTGGGCGACGGTGGCATTGAAGATGTCCTCGATCAGTTTGTCCACAATCTCGGCGCAGAGCGAGGACTCGACGGCGTCGAGGGAGTTGGTGGTATCGTAGTCCGCGTAGGCGGAGAAGGATTTCGCGTCGAAGTCGTCTTCGGGATACTTCCGGTTGGTGAAGCTGACGCGCACCGTCACGGTCAGGCGGTTCTGCGTGGCCACTTCGTTGGCGGAGACGGAGGCGGGGGCCACGTTGTAGCCCGTGATCTCGCCCGTGATCTCCATGTCGCCGTCCTGCTCCACCTGCTCAAGCCGCGTCATGCGGCGGAAACGGGTGCGCAGCGCCTCGGTGATGTCGCTGCTCAGCGAGGGGTTCACCTTCTCCGCGCGGTACTCGAAGTAGTCGATGCAGATGGTGTTGACATCGTTCTGGATGGAGGTGCCGGAGAAGGAATAGATGCCGCAGCCACTGAGCAGCAGCGCCGTGGCCAGGAGCGGAAGTATGCGTGCGAAGCGCCGTGTCATGCCTTCTTGCCGTTGGTTTTCCAATCCGCGAGCTTGCGGTAGATGGTGCGTTCGGAGATGCCGAGTTCCGCGGCGGCGGCCTTGACCTTGCCGCCGTGCTTGGCTAGGGCGTGCTCGATCAGCTCGTCGCCCATCTTGCGGATGGAGATGCCCTCCGGGGCGGCTTCCGGCTCGGAGAGCTGCTCGTCCGGCTCGTCCGCGGCCATGTCCACATAGTGGGGCAGGGCGTTCGGGACGGGCTGCTGGACGGGGGCGCCCGTCTGCACGGCCTCCTTGAGGCGGTCCACTTCCTGCTTGAGGTCGAGGATGGCCTTGATGATCATCTGCTTGTCGCTGTCGGACATGCTGCCGCCGGCGGGCGCTGGTCCGGTGGTGGCGGGGAGCATGGAGTCCTTCTCGTCCGGCAGGTAGCGCATCAGCGCCGCCGGGCCGAGTTCGATGCGCTCGGAACCGGGGGTGACGGGCCGCGACTCGAGGGCGGTCACCGTTTCCGCGACGTTCTTGAGCTGGCGGATGTTGCCGGGCCAGCGGTAGGCGGTCAGCAGGGAGATGGCGTCGTGGTTGAGGCTGACCTTGCATAGGTTGTAGCGCTCGGAGAAGTCTGAGGTGAACTTACGGAACAGCAGATAGACGTCGTCCTTGTTGCGCTCGCGCAGGGCGGGCATCTGGATCTGGATGCCGGTCAGGCGGTAGTAGAGGTCCTCGCGGAACTTGCCCGTGGCCACGGCGTAGGCCAGGTTGACGTTGGTGGCGGCGATCACGCGCACGTCCGTCTTCTCCACCTTGGAGGAGCCGACCTTCATGTATTCGCCGTTCTGCAGCACGCGCAGCAGCAGGGCCTGCGTCTCGCGCGGCAGCTCGCCGATCTCGTCGAGGAACAGGGTGCCGCCGTTGGCCTCCTCGAAGTAGCCTTTCCGCTCGCCGATGGCGCCCGTGAAGGCGCCCTTCTCATGGCCGAACAGCTCGGCGTTGATGGTGCCCTCGGGGATGGCGCCGCAGTTGACGGCGAGGTACTTGCCCGTCTTGCGGCGGCTGAACTGGTGGATGATCTGGGGGATGTTCTCCTTGCCCACGCCGCTCTCGCCCGTGATCAGGACGGTGAGGTCGGTCGGGGCCACGGCGACTGCCGTCTCCAGCGCGCGGTTCAGGCCGGCGTCGTTCCCGATGATGTCGAATTTATTTTTGAGTCGTTGGAGTTCTTGCATTTCCATAGAGAGCAAAGTTAAGGATTATTTTTTATATTTGTGAATCGAATAACACGTACAACCATAAAACCAGGAATCAGCATGAAAAATATCACGAGAATTCTTCTCCTGTTCGCCACCGTCGTCGTGGCCGCCGCTTGCGGCAAATCCCGCGCCGAGCAGATGAAACTGGCCGAGAAGGTCCAGATCGACTGCACGCCCGAAGTGCTCGCCCTCGTGGGCGACAAGATCCCCGTCTCCCTGACGGTCACCTATCCGGACGGCTATTTCCATCCCAAGGCCACGCTGCAGGTCACGCCCGTGCTGGTGTACAGCAGCGGCGAGGAGCAGAAAGGCCCCACCTTCACCTACCAGGGCGAGAAGGTGCTGGACAATTATAAAGTCGTCCCCAAGGCGGGCGGCACCGTCCGCGAGCAGTTCGCGTTCGACTATGAGGAAGGCGTCGAGCAGGCGCACCTCGAACTGCGCGGCGTGGCCGGCTACAATGGCAAGGAGATCGCCATCCCGGCCGTGAAGGTGGCCGACGGCACGATCGTGACCCAGCTGCTTGCCAGCCAGCACGGCACCTACAGCTACAAGAAAGACGACTACCAGGCCGTGATCCACGAGCAGACGGAAGGCCAGGTGATGTACGACTACAATTCCTCCACCATCAAGGGCAGCGAGCTCCGTTCGCAGTCGATCAAGGAGCTGCAGGCCGCCCTGGCCCAGATCGAGGCCGATCCGCGCTACACCGTCACGGGTACGAGCGTCGTGGCTTACGCCTCTCCGGAAGGCGGCCAGGAGTACAACGCCAAGCTCTCCGACAACCGCGCCGCTTCCGCCCAGAAGGCCTGGGGCCAGGTCACGGGCGACAAGAACGCTCCGGACAACCTGGAGGTGCGCAGTATCGGACAGGACTGGGAAGGCTTCCGCGAGGCCGTCCAGAAGTCTGACATCGAGGACAAGGAGCTGATCCTGCGCGTCCTGTCGATGTACAGCGATCCGGCCGTGCGCGAGAGCGAGATCAAGAACATGTCCAAGGTCTACACCGAGATCAACAAGAGCGTCTTCCCGGAGCTCCGCCGCGCCCGCTTCATCACGGAGATGGACTACCAGAATTTCTCGGACGAGGAGCTGGTCGAGATGTCCCGCCAGGCGGTGGACGTGCTGGACGAGGAAGGCCTGCTGCGCGTGGCTTCCATCACGGAGGACAACGCCCGCAAGGAGGAACTCTACAAGAAGGCCGTGGACAAGTTCGGTTCCGACCGCGCCCGTTTCAACCTGGCCGCCATGGCGCTGGATGACCAGCGTCCGGACGCTGCCGCGAAGTATCTGAACGCCATCAAGACCCAGGATGCCGATGTGCAGAACGCCCGCGGCGTGGTCGAGCTGCAGCGTGGCGACCGCAAGGCTGCCGCGGACTGGTTCCGCAAGGCCGGCACCCCGGAAGCGAAGGCCAACCTCGGCCTGCTGCAGCTGCTGGACGGCAACTATGACGCCGCCGCGAAGCAGCTCGAGGGCTCCGACGGCCTGAACGGCGCCATTGCCAGCCTGCTGGCCGGCCGCCTGGATGAGGCCGAGGCCCGCGTGACCTGCCACTGTGGCCGTGCCGAATACGTGCGCGCCATCATCGCCGCCCGCAAGGGTGACGCCGCCGGTGTCCGCACGCACCTGGCCAACGTCGAGGCGAAGGACAAGCGCCTCTACGAGCAGTCCCGCACCGATGTCGAATTCGCAAAGTACCGGTAGCCTCCGGGCTTGCCGCGGCCTAGCGGGCGGCCGGAAATTATTTTTCGTGCAGTAGCCCGAAAAACCAATTTCCGCTCCGCCCTCCACAACGCCGACGCGCGGCAAGCCCGTCATTCGCCGGCTCGACCGGCGAATCTCTTTTGCAATCAATATTTTGCGTTTTTCGGATTTTTCCGTATATTTGCAGCCCCCAAAAACTGGGGGCTTTTTATAACTTATTTATTAACAACTGTTTATGCCAACTATTCAACAATTGGTTCGCAAAGGACGCGAGGTTATCGAAGTCAAGTCGAAATCTCGTGCGTTGGATGCTTGTCCTCAGAAGCGTGGCGTATGCTTGAGAGTCTATACGACGACCCCCAAGAAGCCGAACTCCGCTATGCGTAAGGTCGCGCGTGTACGTCTCACGAATTCTAAAGAGGTCAATGCCTACATTCCGGGCGAGGGACACAACCTGCAGGAGCACTCCATCGTGCTCGTGCGCGGCGGTCGTGTCAAGGACCTCCCCGGTGTACGTTACCACATCCTCCGCGGTGCTTTGGATACTGCCGGCGTGGAAGGACGGACCCAGTCCCGTTCGCTCTACGGCGCCAAGAGGCCGAAGTAATTGCCGAAGGATGGTTTAATTATTAATTTTTCACATTTACCATGAGAAAAGCAAAGCCTAAGAAGAGGATTCTACTTCCTGATCCCAAGTTTCACGACACGCAGGTCACCCGCTTCGTGAACAACCTGATGTTGCAGGGGAAGAAGAGTATCGCGTATTCTATTTTTTACGATGCCATTGATATGGTAGGCGAGAAGATGAAAGATTCTGACAAGGCTCCTCTGGATATTTGCGCCCTGAGCGGAAGGTTTCTCTCTCCATGAAGAATATGATATCCTTCGCCCGCAAACGCTCCGGCCGCTCGATGGCAGAAAAACTTTGTGCCGAAATCATCGCCGCCTACAACAGCGAGGGCGGCGCGTTCAAGCGGAAGGAAGACATGCACAAGATGGCCGAGGCCAACAAGGCCTTCGCTCATTTCCGTTTCTAATTGATTTAGTTCGTTAGATGGCTAAAAGAGATCTTAAGTACACGAGGAACATCGGCATCATGGCGCACATCGATGCCGGCAAGACCACCACGTCCGAGCGCATCCTCTACTACACCGGCAAGACCCACAAGATCGGTGAGGTCCACGAAGGTGCAGCCACGATGGACTGGATGGTGCAGGAGCAGGAGCGTGGTATCACCATCACTTCCGCTGCCACCACCGCGTTCTGGCACTATGGCGGGGAGACGTATCAGATCAACCTGATCGACACTCCGGGCCATGTGGACTTCACGGTGGAGGTCGAGCGTTCCCTCCGTGTCCTCGACGGTACGATAGCCACGTTCTGCGCCGTGGGGCGCGTTCAGCCCCAGTCCGAGACGGTTTGGCGCCAGGCAGATAAATATCGCGTGCCGAAGATTGCCTATGTGAACAAGATGGACCGCGTCGGTGCTGATTTCCTCGCCTGTGTCGAGGAGATCAAGACCAAGCTCGGTGCCACCGCCGTTCCGATCTGCCTCCCCATTGGTGCGGAGGAGAATTTCCAAGGAATTGTTGACCTGATTGCCCGGAAGGCGATCGTCTACAAGCCTGGCGACGACCTGGTGAACTACGAGATCCAGGACGTTCCCGCCGACATGCAGGACGCTGTCGCCTTCTGGCACGACAAGCTGGTCGAATCCGCCGCCGAATGCGACGACGCCCTGATGGACAAGTACTTCGAGGCGCCCGAATCCATCACGGAGGAGGAGATCATCGCCGCGCTGCGCAAGGGCACCATCGCCATGCAGATTGTTCCTGCATGCTGCGGTTCCTCGTTCAAGAACAAAGGCGTCCAGTTCCTGCTGGATGCCGTGATGCGTTACCTCCCGTCCCCGCTGGATATCGGCGCGACGAAGGCGACGAACCTCGCGAACGAGCAGGAGGTGCAACTGAAGCCCGAGGCCACCGAGCCGTTCTGCGGTCTTGTGTTCAAGATTGCGACCGACCCGTTCGTGGGACGCCTGGCGTATGTCCGTGTCTATTCCGGTCACCTGGATGCCGGTTCCTACGTGCTCAATTCCCGTTCGGGTAAGAAGGAGCGCGTGGCCCGTCTCTACCAGATGCACTCCAACCACCAGAACCCCATCGAGTTCGTGGAGGCCGGTGACATCTGCGCGGCGGTCGGCTTCAAGGATCTGCGCACCGGCGACACGATCTGCGCGGAAAATCATCGTTATTCCCTGGAGTCCATGGAGTTCCCCGATCCCGTGATCGGTATCGCCGTGGAGCCCAAGACGCAGAAAGACCTCGACAAGCTGGGCGTCGCGCTCGGCAAGCTCGCCGAGGAGGATCCTACCTTCACCGTCAAGTCTGACGCCGATACGGGCCAGACCGTCATCAGCGGTATGGGTGAGCTCCACCTCGACATCATCGTGGACCGTCTGCGCCGTGAGTTCGGCGTCGAGATCAACCAGGGTGCTCCGCAGGTCAACTACAAAGAGGCGATCACCACCACCGTCCAGCATCGTGAAGTCTTCAAGAAGCAGACGGGCGGTCGCGGTAAATTTGCTGATATCATCGTCGAGATCGGTCCCGCCGACGAGGGCGTGCAGGGTCTCCAGTTCGACAACCAGGTCAAGGGCGGCAACGTGCCCAAGGAATTCGTGCCCTGCGTACAGAAGGGCTTCGAGTCCGCGATGGCGAACGGTGTCCTGGCCGGTTACGAGGTGCCTTCCCTGAAGGTCACCCTGCTGGACGGCTCCTTCCACCCGGTCGACTCCGACCAGCTCTCCTTCGAACTGGCCGCCCGCATGGCGTTCCGTCATGCCTGCCCCAAGTGCAAGCCTGTCATCATGGAGCCCATCATGAACCTCGAGGTCGTGACCCCGGAGGACTACATGGGCGACATCGTGGGCGACCTCAACCGTCGCCGCGGACAGATTGTCGCGATGGACTCGACGACCAACGGCGCCCGCATCGTGAAGGCCTTCGTGCCTCTCTCCGAGCAGTTCGGCTACGTCACCGTGCTCCGCACCCTGTCTTCGGGCCGTGCCACCAGCACGATGTCGTTCGACCACTACGCCGAGGTCCCGGCCGCGATGGCCAAGGACATCGTGGAGAAGAGCGGTTATCACATCCCGTCTGACGACGAATAGTATTGAATTGAAAAAAGCATTTTGATATGAGCCAGAAAATTAGAATCAAACTCAAGTCTTTCGACCACATGCTCGTGGACAAGTCCGCGGCCAAGATTGTCGAGACTGTGAAGTCTACCGGCGCGAAGGTGAATGGTCCCATTCCCCTTCCGACCAACAAGAAGATCTTCACCGTCAACCGCTCGACCTTCGTGAACAAGAAGGCCCGCGAGCAGTTCGAGCTCGACTCCTACCGCCGGCTTCTCGATATCGAGGAATCCAACGCCAAGACGGTGGATGCCCTGATGAAACTTGAGCTCCCCTCTGGTGTGGAGGTCGAGATCAAGGTCTGAGCCTGATCGGCACGCATTGAAACGAACATGCAGGACTGTCCCGGCAGGGCGGTCCTGCATTCGGTCCCTTAGCTCAGTTGGTTAGCAGCAGCTGACTCATAATCAGCGGGTCGCAGGTTCAAGTCCTGCAGGGACCACAAAAGGACGGCACATTGCCGTCCTTTTGTGGTCCCAGTCGGCGCTGCGCGCCTCCATTATCAGCGGGGGGCGTTCCCCCCGCACCCCCTGCGTCGGCCTTCGGCCTCCGAATCTTCCGTTGTGCACATCCGATTCTTTCCTACCACCGGCCAGGATTACCCAGCTAAATCTGCCAGGTTCCCTGCGTCATGCCCGACCTGATCGGATATCTCCGTCGTTCGGGACCCCTTGACGGCATTCATTGGCTTCCCCCTTGTCATTCGCCGGTCGGAGCCGGCGAATCCGGTTTTTTGCTGTTTTTTGTAATTGATTGATTTTTAGTTTGTTCTGAAAGTAACCAGGTGCTATTTGACCCGGTTACTTTGGTATGCTGTTGATTGATAGATTATTGCGAAAAACGCTCGTTGCTGAGGAAAACGGTTTATTCCGACCGGGCAGCCGTGGGTGCGAGCGAGCCCACCAAAGAGCTCGCGAAGCGTCCCGCGGCAAGCGCCGAACCGCGTATCGCGAGGCGCTGGTGCCCCTGGATCGCGGAATTCCTTTTTTCTTGTGAGCTGGAACGGCCTGGGTATCAGTCAAGTGCTGTTTCGTACTCCCCCGAAAATCAAGGGAGTATAAATCAATCATATACGGCTCACAAGCCACATGCTGGGTTACTCTTCGCTGACGGTGAACCAGTCGCCGTCGGCCGTGGAGACGTAGCCGGCGGGGACGTAGCTGGTGCCGGGGCCGTCGGCCTGGTTGTCGGCCGGATTGAACTTGTGGAAGCGGCCGCCGGTCACGGAGATGCGGGCGGTGGCGGTGTCCGGGCTGGTGCAGTTGGCGTCGCAGCAGTCGAGCAGGAGCGCGGCGCCGTCGGCCTCGAATTCGCCGCCGAGGATCCGGAGTTCGCCTGCATGGACGTAGCAGAACGCGTCGGTCTCGACATCGGAGGTCACCTTGCCGGAGCCGGTGAAGGTCAGTCTGGCGCCGTCCGAGAGGTGAATGTTGCTGTACAACGGCGCGTCCTCGGTGCCGAAGTTGTAGCGGCCCGCGAACTTGAGGTTGCGCCCGTTCAGGTCGATGGTGACGTCGTAGCCGGAGCCGAAGGTGAAGTAGTCCTTGCTGTAGAGGTCGAAGTTGAGCTTGATGTTCATCACGGTGTTCTTCTTGACCCAGTAGGCGTACTCGTAGGCGGTCTTGATGTCGGCGAATCCGTAGTAGAGGCCGTCCTCGCCGTCAAGGGTCAGGACGACGGTATCCCACCTCGGGAGGGAGTGTTCGGGCTGGACGTAGTAGATGCTGTCGTAGTCGCCGGCGAGGATGGGGTTCCCCCAGCTCTGGCGTCCTTCGGCCGTCAGGAAGACGTTGATGTCCTTCATCAGCTCGAAGACCTGGATTCTGCCGCCGTCGTAGAGCGTGAACACCTGGGCGTTGGAGCTGCTGGTCTCGATCCGGAAGATATAGACCCTGTAGTTGACCGTGCTCAGGATGCCCGCGTTCAGGGTGCGCCAGATGAGCGTCCTGATCGGACTCATGGTGTGTATGTAGTTGATGCCGCAGCCGGAGGAGCCGTATTTGCAGTCCACGGTGGCGCCTTCGGCGTAGACGTAGAGGTTGTTGACCGTGCCGAAGACCTCCACGCCGGCGCTGCCGTAGTCGAGGTTGAGCCTCTCGATGTAGTTGCTGCCGCTGTAGGTCATCTTGAGCATGTCGCCGGACGTGTGCTGCACGATGCCGGTCGCCTTGCACTTGATGAAGGTGACGGCGCCGGCCGTGACTTCCAAATCGCCGACGGTCAGGAGCTTGGAACCGGTCTCCTTGCTGCCCAGGGTGAGGTCGTGTGTGGAGGTGATCATGTCGATCATCTGGTCGGAGGAGGTGGCCGTGATGGTGGTGCCGGCTTCGGCGTTGTTGATCAGGAGGTCCACCCGGCCGCCGTCCATCACGACGTTGCCGCCGTTGATGGTCAGGGTCTCGATGTGGACGCCGTGGCCGATCACCAGCGTGTTGGTGGCGGTAGTGGCGGAAATGGACTTATAGACGGTGGCCGTGCCGGATGACGCCAGGGTCACGGTGGTCTTGGGCAGGCTAAGGTCCATGTTCACATCGGTAGCGTCTGGCAGCGTAATGGTCAGGCTGTTCTGGGCTGCGGAAGACTCAGCCGCGCTACCATCTGTGATCACAAGTGGATGTTCATCGGGGGTGACGACAGGCTCCGCGAAAGTGAGGCCGATGGAGGCGTTGCCGCCGATGGCGGGAATGGCGATGGTGGCGTTGTCCTCGGTGGTGGAGATGCCGCCGGCTTCGGCGCTGACGACGTTGATCTCGACCTTGTCGCCGTCGGCGATGGCGCTGAGCCCGTCGCTGATGTCGGCGGGCGAGGAGGCCGTCAGCTCGACGTAGTTGATGCCGGCGCGGTAGAGCTTGCCGCGCGCGAACTCACGCGTAGCCCAGGACTTGACGTCCCGGAGCTCGCTGTCGACGCGCGCCTGGAGCTTGAGGTCATAGGTGCCGGCCGGGATCGGAAGGAAGACGGTGCGGTTCTCGGTGGCCGTGGTCGCAGGGAAGGTGACGCTGACGCTCTGGCTGCCGCCTTCGGAATAGGTGAGTTCCGGAAGGTCGGATTCCGAGAGGGTACCCGAGGTGAAGGTGCCGGACAGGTGCTGGGTCGAGGAAGAAAGGATGAGCTCCGTGGTCCCGGCAGGGAGGTTGTTGAAGCTGACCTTGATCACGGCCGCGAGGTGGTGGAAGGTGAGGGAAGAGCCCCAGGTGGCCCACATCGGGATGACGGTCTTGACGAGGTCTTCCTCATCGACGGCCTGGGTGTCGAACGCGATGCTCTCCGGGAGGGTCATCGTCAGCTTGGAGTCGGACAGGGCCGTGACGCTGGCGGCGGGGAAGGCGGCGAACGCCTCCTCGCCGGACGCCAGCTGGGGCTCTCCTATAAAGTAGAAGCGGGCGGTCTCGAGGCCGCTGTCGTCGGGACTGATGTTCCAGACCTCGCTCGCGGTGCCGCCGTCGTTGAAGACCTTGATGGCGTCGTCGTCTGTCCAGACGATGTTGACGTCGTGGACCGCGGCGCGCGTGAGGCTGTTGCCGTCGATGGAGGCGGTGATGCTTTTCCGGATGTTTTCGGTGGTCTGTTCCTCTTTCGCGCATGCACAAAACAACATGGACGCGGCCGCGAGGAGGGCGAATGCGTAATGTCTCATTTCTCGCGTGGGGTTTAGATGTCTTCAGGAATAAGGGGATCGCTGCCGCCGCTGCCGACCAGGATGATATTTTTTGTCTCCAGCCCGAACACGATAGTCACAGGCGGTAGATACGTTTCTTTTGCTTTTTCTTCTGTCATGGGTCTGATACCGTAGGAGATTTTGTCAAAGATATGCAGAATTCCCCGAACAGTTGTCCTGTTTGCGTCCACAAGTTGTCATGCGAGAGTACAAAGATGCAGCAGTAATTGCGCGAAAGTGCGATTAATTTCGTGGATGTAAATTTTTCGTAACACTATTGTATCATATTAGGTTTTTTTTCTACATTTGCGGAGCCATGCGCCTAAAACTAATCCTACCAATGCTATTTATCACGGGTGTGTTGTCTGCACAAACTGTGAAGGATTGGTTTACAAAGCCCTCTCTGGCGGCCGCATCGCAGATTACCGAGAAGTATTCCGTACAGGACAATAAGTTCAAGACCATCCCGCTGGTCATGCTCAAGGCGTCGTTCGGGCAGAATACCCCGTTCACCGTCAACCTGCTTTACGATATCCCCAACACGCAGTTCCTGACCGTCGAAGCCATCTGGCAGCCCATCCACCAGATTGGTATCCATATCGGCCTGCAGAAGATGCTCTTCCAGTACGAGACGACGTTTGCCCCGTATTCCTATGGTATTATCGGATATTCGCAGGCTTCTTCTTATCTGGGCGGCTATTCGAGTGACTACACCGGGATCAGCTCGCGCAGCCGTGACTGGGGCCTTGTGCTGCAGGGTTCTTTCTGGCCCGAAGAGGGCTTCTCGAAACTCTCTTATGCGGTCGGTGTCTTCAACGGCAACGGCTACAACTTCAAGGACGACAACAAGGCCAAGGATATCCACGGCCGCCTGGTTTTCCAGCCCAACCGCAACCTGACGTTCACCCTGGGCGGCATGCTCGGCTACTATACACCGTTGCATGAAGATGGCCCCGGACATCACCATTGGCACACGGACGAGGGCCTGGCCTGCCGGCGCCGCATCACGGCCGGCGTATGGTACGACAATGGAAAGTTGTTCGTACGAAGCGAGAATGTCTACGGCAAGACGGACGGTATGATGAGCGACGGCGCCATGGTGCTGCTCGGCTACAAGTTCCTGTCGAGACTGCAGCTGTCCTCCCGCGTGGACCGTTTCCAGCGGGACCTCACCGATCCGCTCAGCACCTCCACCAAGCTGGACTTCTGCTTCACGCACTACCTGACCAAAGACAGGACGATCTACTACGCCATCCAGTACGGCCACAACTTCTTCTCCGATTCGAACATCCCCGGCACTGACACCATCATGGTCTGCCTGAACCTCGCGCTGCTGCGCAAATTCTAATTTTCAAATAGACTTTATTTCATCAGATTAATTATTTACCTTTGTGTAGTAATTAGTCTGGTGATGCTGGAGTTTTTGCATTTTTCCTGGATAGACATCCTTGACATCCTGATGGTGGCCGCGATCATCTTCCTGATATTCAGGTCGATACGCGGGACGACCGCCATCAATATCTTCATCGCCATCATCATTGTGCTCCTGGTCCGCGTCATTGCGGAAGCCGTCGGGATGAAGATGATGTCCTCCCTGCTCGGCACCCTCATCGACATGGGCGCCGTGGCGCTGGTGGTCATCTTCCAGCCCGAAGTGCGCCGCTTCCTGAATTCGCTGGGCCGCAAGGCCGAGACCACCCTGGAGCGGCAGAGTTTCCTGCAGCGGCTCGTCCCGTCCTGGCGCAGCCGGAAGGTGGACACCCACGCCATCAGCGAGATCACCGAAGCCTGCCGGGAGATGTCCGCGCAGAAGGAAGGCGCGCTCATCCTCATCCTGCACAAGAATACCCTGGAGGACATCATCGCCACGGGCGATACCGTGGACGCCGAGATCAGCCGCCGCCTGATCATGAATATCTTCTTCAAGAATTCGCCCCTGCACGACGGCGCGATGATCATCGCGAACAACCGCATCGCCGCGGCCCGCTGCACCCTTCCCATCACGAACCGCACCGACCTGCCCGCCCGCTACGGCATGCGCCACAAGGCCGCCCTCGGCATTTCCGAGCAGTGCGACGCCGACGTGATCGTCGTGAGCGAGGAGACGGGAGGCATCTCGCTTGCCCGCGGCGGCCAGCTCACACCCATCGAAACCATCAACACCCTGAATCTGCTGCTCGGAGAGACCCAGGAATGATCCACGAACGACTGGAAAGCAAACTCGGCTTCGACAAAATCCGCAAGATGATCGCCGACCGCTGCCTGACGGATTACGCCGCCGGGCGGGTGGCCGAGGAGGCCTTTTCCACCGACACCGACATCATTCGCCGGAGGCTTGCCCTCGCCGACGAGATGCGCCTGATCCTGATGTTCGAGGAGAATTTCCCGACCACGGGCTACATCGACGCCATCCCCTTCCTGTCCGCGCTGGAGCGCGACGGATCCTGCATCGACGTGCTTTCGCTCGGCAAGCTCAAGACCGTCACGGACACCGTCCGCCGCGTCCTGCACTTCTTCGGCAGCGTCAAGGGCGGCATCTATCCGCAGCTGGAGAAACTCGTCTCGCCCATCCGCTTCTTCCCCGAAGTGCAGCGGCGCATCGAGAGCATCCTCGACAAATACGGCGACATCAAGGATTCCGCTTCCGACCGGCTCTTCGAGATCCGGCGCGACCTCCGCAGCAAGGAGGCGGCCATCTCGAAACGCGCCGGCGCCATTCTGCGCAAGGCGCAGGAAGAGGGCGTCGTGGACGCCGACGCGGACGTGACCATCCGCGACGGCAAATACCTCATCCCCGTGGGCACCTCCGCCAAGCGCAAGCTCGCGGGCTTCGTACATGACGTGTCCGCCTCCGGCAAGACGGCCTTCATCGAACCGGCCGAGATCATCGAGCTGGAGAACGATATCGCCGAGCTCCATTTCGAAGAAGAGCGCGAGATCCGCAAGATTCTGCTGGAATTCACCGACTTCCTGCGGCCCTACCTGCCCGAACTGCTGGCCGGCGCCGCCTTCATCGGGGAGCTGGATTTCCTGATGGCGAAGGCGCAGACGGCGCTGGACCTCGTGGCCGGCATGCCTGTCATCTCGACCGACGGCAGCCTGTCGCTGCGCAAGGCGCGCCACCCGCTGCTGGAGAAGGCGCTCGTCCGCGAGGGGCGCAGCATCGTCCCGCTGACGGTCACCCTGACGGACAAGAAACGCATCCTGCTCATCTCCGGCCCCAACGCGGGCGGCAAGTCCGTCTGCCTCAAGACGGTCGGACTCCTCCAATACATGTTCCAGTGGGGCATGCTCATTCCCACTTCCGAGAGCTCCGAGCTCCCGGTCTTCGACCGCATAGCCGTGAGCATCGGCGACGACCAGAACCTCGAAGACGACCTCAGCACCTACAGTTCCTTCCTCGCGGACATGCGCGAGCTGCTCTCGGTGGCCGACGAGCGGACGCTGGTGCTCATCGACGAATTCGGCTCGGGCACGGAGCCGGCGGCCGGCGGCGCCATCGCCGAGGCCATCCTGGCCGAACTCGACCGCCGCGGCGTGCGGGCCGTGATCACCACACACTACACCAACCTCAAGCTCTACGCCGCAGGTGCCGACACGCACGTGGTCAACGGCGCCATGCTCTACGACGCCGCGAAGATCGCCCCGATGTTCCAGCTGGAGATCGGCCTGCCCGGCAATTCCTTTGCCTTCGAGCTGGCGCGCAAGATGCGCCTGCCGGAGAGCATCGTCAAGGACGCGGAGACGCGCGCCGGCGAGGAATTCGTGGGGATTGAGCGCAACCTGCGCAAGATCGCCCGCAACCGCCGGGCCCTGGACGAGAAGCTCCAGAAGATCAAGCATACCGACAAGGCCCTCGAGGGTATCACCGAGCGCTACGAGAAGGAGTTGGAGGATATCCAGAAGCAGAAGAAGGCCATCCTCGAGGAGGCCCGCAAAGAGGCGGAGCAGATCGTCAAGGGGGCAGGCAAGCAGGTGGAGAAGACCATCCGCGACATCAAGGAGGCCCAGGCCGGCAAAGAGCAGACCAAGGCCGCGCGCCAGGAGCTTCAGGGCTTCCTCGGCGCCCTGCAGGAGCGCAAATCCAAGGAGAAGAAGACGCGCGACGCCTACATCGACCGCAAACTCGAGCAGCTCAAGAAGCGCAAGAAGGGCGGCGCGGCCGCCGGGGACGCCGAGCCTGCGAAGAGCGAGCCGCTCAAGGTGGGCGAGAAGGTCCGCATCAAGGAGAACGGCCTCGTGGGCGAGGTGGCCAAGATCAGCAGCAAATCCGTGACCGTGATCGTGGGCAACATCACCAGCACCATGGCGCCGGCGCGCGTGGAGCGCATTTCTTCGAATGAATTCCGCGAAGCGTCCCGTAAGGTGTTCGCGCCCGTGCAGCAGCGGGTGGATAGCGCCATCACGGAGCGCAAGCTCTCCTTCAAGCCCGAATTGGATATCCGCGGCGAGCGCCTCTCCGACGCGCTGGACATTGTCACGCATTACATCGACGATGCCGTCATGCTCGGCATCGGCTCCGTGCGCATCATCCACGGCAAGGGGACCGGCGTGCTGCGCGAGGAAATACAGAAATACCTCCGGACCATCCCGGGGCTGACCGTCAGCGACGAGGACGTGCGCAACGGCGGCACCGGCGTAACCGTGGTCAAACTATGAGAACGGACAGGGCCGTCGTCGGCCGCAGGGGAGAAGAGGAAGCCAGCCGCTACCTCACCCGGCTCGGCCACAGGGTCCTCGCGCGCAACTGGCGCGGAGGGCACCTCGAGCTGGATATCATCACCCTGACGGGCAGCGAGCTCCACTTTGTGGAAGTCAAGAGCCGCGTGGCGCCCGTGATGGCTGAGCCCCAGCGCAACGTGGGCCGCGACAAGCAGCGGCGCATGGTCGCCGCCGCGCAGGCCTTCCTGCACGGCGAGGCCCGCAAGGACCTGCCCGCCGACCTGGAAGTCTTCTTCGACGTGATGTCGGTCGTCTTCTACGGTACGGGCGAAGAATTTGACATTGAGTACTATCCTAAAGCTTTTACGCCACTGTATGCTTAATAACCATCATTACTGTATAATCATGGCCGGCGGGATCGGATCCCGCTTCTGGCCGATCAGCCGGGCTGACCAGCCCAAGCAGTTCCTCGATTTCAGCATCCTGGGCCGTTCTTTCTTGCGCCGTACCTACGACCGCATGAAAGTGGTCATTCCCGAGGAGAACATCATCGTGGTGAGTCTGGAGCGCTACCGCGACCAGGTGATGACGCAGCTGCCCGAGCTGCCTGCGTGCAATCTCCTGCTTGAGCCCTACAACCGCAACACGGCGCCCTGTATCGCTTTTGCGACCTACGTGATCCTGCAGCGCGACCCGGAGGCCGTCACCGTGGTGACGCCTTCCGACCACGCCATTGCGCGGCACGAAGTGTTCAACAGGACGCTGGAGGCGGCGCTCGACTATGCCGCAGGGTCCGACGCGCTCATCACCCTGGGTGTCGTGCCCACGCGCGCGGATTCCAATTTCGGTTATATCCAGATGGCCGGGAAGTCCGAGGACGGCCGCCCCGTCAAGATCAAGACCTTCACCGAGAAGCCGGACGCCGAGCTGGCGCGCGTGTTCGTGGATACGCACGAGTTCCTCTGGAATTCCGGTATTTTCGTCTGGCGTGCGGATTCCATTCGCAGGGAGCTGGAGAAATATGCTCCCGAGATCACCGACCTCTGGGCCGGCTGGCAGGAGGCGCTCGGTTCCAGCGGGCAGCAGGCCTTCGTGGACCGCATCTATACGGACATGCCACGCATCTCCATCGACTACGCCGTGATGGAGAAGACGGACAACGCCTGGGTGTATCCAGCGGAGTTCCGCTGGGCGGATATCGGAAACTGGGAGTCTCTCTACGAGTATCTGGCCTATCATGACGACCAGGGCAACGCGCTCAACCGCACCAGCCGCCGCCTGCTCGTGGACAGTGCCGACAATATCGTCTATTCTACCCGCGACGACAAGTTGCTGGCGATCCGGGGCATGGAGAATTTCATCATCATCGACACCGAAGACGTTCTGATGATCTGTCCGCGCGACGAGCGGAAGCTCAAGGACTTCCTTTCCCGCCTCGCCATGCCCGAGTACGAAGAATATCGGTAGGTCGGGTGCCCCCTCGCGGGCGGCCGGAAATTATTTTTCGTGCAGTAGCGCGAAAAACCAATTTCCGCTCCGCCCTCCACGACGCCAACCCGCTGCACCCGACCGTATCCAATCCATCCGTCATTCGCCGGCTCCGACCGGCGAATCTCTTTTTTCCGCTCCGCCCTCCACGACGCTGACGCGCGGCAAGCCGGCGGCCGGAAGAAACAATTGTAAATCAACTATTTGTAATTTGAGAAATTAGTTGTATATTTGCAGCCCGCAAAAATGCGGGAAAACTTATAAAGTGTTTATAAACAATTAATTAACAAACCAATGCCTGGATTAATTGGAAAGAAAATCGGAATGACTTCCGTTTTCGGTGCCGACGGTAAGAACATACCGTGCACCGTCATCGAGGCTGGTCCGTGCGTCGTTACGCAGCTGCGTACTCTTGAGAAGGACGGCTATGAGGCCGTGCAGCTTGCCTATGGCGAAACCACCGAAAAGCACACCAGCGCGCCCCTGATGGGGCACTTCAAAAAGGCAGGTACCACTCCCAAGCGCAAGCTGGTCGAATTCAAGGCCGACTTCGAAGGTGAGGTGGCCCTCGGCACCACGTTCACCGTGGCCGACATCTTCACCGAGGATGTCAAGTACGTGGACGTGATCGGTACCTCCAAGGGTAAGGGTTTCCAGGGTGTTGTGCACCGTCATCACTTCGCCGGCGTCGGCGGACAGACCCACGGCCAGCACAATCGTCTGCGTCACCCCGGTTCCATGGGTGCGTCCTCCTGGCCGTCCCGCGTTCTCCCCGGCATGCGTATGGCTGGCCACATGGGCAGCGAGCGCGTGAAGGTCGAGAATCTCGAGGTCCTCAAGGTGCTCCCTGAGAACAATCTCGTCGTTGTCAAAGGTTCCGTCCCCGGAGCCAAGGGTTCTTATGTAATTGTGGAGGCTTAGCGTTATGGAATTAGAAGTTTTGAAAATTGACGGCACCAAGTCCGGCAAGAAAGTGACGCTCGAAGAGAACGTCTTCGCTATTGAACCCAACGACCACGCCGTTTATCTCGACGTCGTCCAGTACCTCGCCAACCAGCGTCACGGTAACTCCAAGACCAAGGATCGCAGCGAGATCGCGCACAGCACCAAGAAGCTCGGTCGCCAGAAGGGCGGCGGCGGTGCCCGTCACGGCTCCCTGAAAGCGAACATCTTCGTCGGTGGCGGCCGCGTGTTCGGTCCCGTCCCCCGTTTCTATCACAATAAGTTGAACAAGAAGGTCAAGGCCCTTGCCCGCAAGTCCGCGCTGACCTACAAGGCCCAGGAGAATGCTATCATCGTCCTCGAGCCGTTCACGATGGATGCACCCAAGACCAAGGAACTCCTCGCGATCAACAACGCCATCAAGGCCGGCGACCGCAAGGTTCTCTACGTGCTCCCTCAGAATTCAACCAACATCTATCTTTCATCCCGCAACCTTCCTCAGGTGAATGTCCTCTCCGTTGATGAGATCAACACCTACGCCATCATGAACGCCAATACCCTGGTGCTCTTCGACGGCGTGCAGGACATCCTCGCCGAGCGGAACATGCGCTAAACGTACACGAAGATGGGAATTATCATTAAGCCAATCGTTACAGAGAAGTTGACGGATCAGGGCGAAAAGTTGAACCGTTACGGCTTTATCGTGGAAGGTAAGGCCAACAAACTTCAGATCAAAGAGGCTGTGGAGAAGATGTACAATGTCTCCGTGGCCGATGTCAATACGGTGAACTATCACGGCAAGCGCAAGAGCCGCTACACCAAGGCGGGTCTGCTCCGCGGCCGGATGAATCACTTCAAGAAGGCGTACATCACCCTCGCCGGTGATGACAAGATCGATTTCTACGCTAACATTTAAGGGAGGGACAGACAATGGCAGTTAGAAAATTCAAACCGGTTACTCCCGGTCAGAGAAACAAAGTGATCAGCACCTTCGAGGAGATCACCGCGAAGAAACCCCAGAAATCATTGTGCGAGCCCCTCAAGAGCTCCGGCGGACGCAACAACACCGGTCAGATGACCGTGCGTTACATTGGTGGCGGTCACAAGAGAATGTACCGCATCATCGACTTCCGCCGCGCCAAGGACGAGTGCACCGCCACGGTCCAGACCATCGAGTATGATCCGAACCGCAGCGCCCGCATCGCCCTCGTGCAATACGAAGACGGAGAGAAGAGATACATCATCGCTCCGAAAGGACTCAAGGTAGGTCAGGTGATCGCTTCCGGCAGCGGCGTCGCTCCGGAGGTCGGCAACTGCCTCCCGCTCAGCGAAATTCCTGTTGGTACCCTCGTGCACTGCATCGAGCTCCGTCCCGGCCAGGGCGCCGCTATGGCCCGTTCCGCCGGTACGTTCGCGCAGCTTGCCGCCCGCGAAGGGACCCACGCCGTGCTCCGTCTGCCTTCCGGCGAGACCCGCATGGTGCTCGTGTCCTGCCGCGCCACGGTTGGTGAGGTGTCCAACACTGAACACAACCTGGAGAGCCACGGCAAGGCCGGCCGTCGTCGCTGGCTGGGCAAGCGCCCGCACAACCGTGGTGTTGTGATGAACCCGCACGATCACCCGATGGGTGGTGGTGAAGGCCGCGCTTCCGGTGGACACCCGCGTTCCCGTAAGGGTCTCCCTGCAAAGGGCTACAAGACGCGTAATCCGAAGGCCGCTTCCAACAAGTTCATCATCGAGAGAAGAAAGAAATAACAGGAATTAACTTTTGAGATTATGAGTCGTTCTTTAAGAAAAGGTCCCTATATCCAGGAAGCCCTGGAGAAGAGAGTTCTTGCTATGAATGATGGTAGCAAGAAGAAGGAAGTGGTCAAGACCTGGTCCCGTGCCAGCATGATCTCTCCTGACTTTATCGGCCATACGATCGCCGTTCACAACGGGAACAAGTTCATCCCTGTGTACGTCACCGAGCAGATGGTCGGCCACAAGCTGGGCGAGTTCGCCCCCACCCGCAACTTTAGAGGTCATTCAGGTAACAATAAGAAGTAATCATTATGGGAAAGCGTAAAAGACTTATGGCCGAGCGCCTCAAGGAGGCGAAGAAGGTTACAGCTGTTGCCAAGCTGAATGACGTCCCCACCTCTCCCCGCAAGATGCGTCTGGTGGC
>CADBYT010000026.1 GCA_902798975.1 uncultured Bacteroidia bacterium
ATCGCTTCGAACGCCTGCGGATTGTTCATCGCGAGGTCGGCGAGGACCTTGCGGTTCAGTCCGATATTCTGGGCGTTCAGCTTGCCCATGAACTGGGAGTAGGAGATACCGTACTGACGCGCGGCGGCGTTGATACGCTGGATCCAGAGGGCGCGGAAGTTGCGCTTCTTGGTCTTGCGGTCACGGTATGCGTAGGTCAAACCTTTCTCGTAGGTGTTCTTGGCTACGGTCCAAACATTCTTCCTGGAGAGGAAGTTACCGCGGGTTCTCTTAAGAATCTTCTTGCGGCGCGCCCTGGAGGCGACTGAGTTGACTGATCTAGGCATAATTCAATACTTTTAGAGAACCAACATTTCTTTTACGCGGCCATAATCCGCCTTCTCAAGAAGGGTGAAATGGTCCAAGTTACGCTTGCGCTTCTTGGTTTTCTTGGTGAGGATGTGGCTGTGGTAAGCATGCTTCCTCTTGATCTTTCCCGATCCGGTAAGCGTGAAACGCTTTTTGGCACCGGAGTTCGATTTAAGCTTTGCCATTGTTTTAATAATTAATTGTTAATACTATATGATTCCCTACTTTTTCTTGGCAGGGGCAATCATCATCGTCATGCGCTTGCCTTCCAGAACCGGCATGTTCTCCGCGCGACCGAACTCTTCCAGTTCGACGGCGAAGCGGAGGAGCTGTTTCTCGCCCTGATCCTTGAACATGATCGAGCGTCCGCGGAAGAAGATCGTCGCCTTGACCTTGGAGCCCTCCTGGAGGAACTCCTGGGCGTGCTTCAGCTTGAACTGGAAGTCATGCTCGTCCGTGTTGGGGCCGAAGCGGATCTCCTTGATCACGACCTTGGCGGCGTTCGCCTTCATCTCCTTGGCCTTCTTCTTGCGCTGGTACAGGAACTTCTGGTAATCCAGGATCCTGCACACGGGGGGATCGGCCTTGCCGCTGATCTCGACGAGATCCAGCTCGAGTTCTTCCGCCATCTGCAGTGCTTTCGCAATCGGATACACTCCCTGCTCGGGGATGTTGTCTCCGACGAGGCGCACCTGCGAAGCGGTGATCTGCTCGTTGATGTTCAACTCATTCTCGTCACGCTTCTGAGCCTGACGAGGATCGGGTTTGCGGCCACCCGGTTTGAAGCCCGAGGGCTTCGGTCTGTAAGGTCCGGCGATAATTAAATCCTCCTAATTTTTAAGTTCTTCAGCTTGCGCTGCTTTCAAATATTCCACAAACTGCTCAGCGGACATGGAGCCCTGGTCGACACCTTCCCTGCGGACAGAGACGGTACCTTCCGAAGCTTCTTTCTCGCCGACAATCGCGATCACAGGCACTCTGAGAAGGGAAATCTCCCGTATTCTCTTGCCCAGGGTCTCATTGCGGGCATCTATGGAAGCGCGAATTTCGGAATTTTTCAGTAATTCGCAAACTTTTTCAGCATATTCTTCATATTTTTCGCTGATTGGCAGCACCTTAACCTGATCCGGCGAGAGCCAGAGAGGCAGGTGTCCAGCGGTGTGCTCCAGCACCACGGCGGTGAAGCGCTCCAGCGATCCGAAGGGTGCGCGATGGATCATCACCGGGCGCTGCTTGCTGCCGTCAGCGTCCGTGAACTCCAGCTCAAAGCGCTCCGGGAGGTTGTAGTCCACCTGGATGGTGCCGAGCTGCCAGCGGCGGCCGATGGCGTCCTTGACCATGAAGTCGAGCTTCGGGCCGTAGAAGGCGGCTTCGCCCTTCTCCACGACGGTCTTGAGACCCTTCTTTGCGGCGGCGTCGATGATGGCCTGCTCGGCCTTCGCCCAGTTCTCGTCGGAACCGATGTATTTCTCCTTGTTGTCCGGGTCGCGCAGGGAGACCTGGGCCATGTAGTCCGTCATCTTCAGCGTCTTGAAGACGTAGAGGATGAGGTCGATGACCTTCTCGAACTCCTCCTGGAGCTGGTCCGGGCGGCAGAAGAGGTGGGCGTCGTCCTGGGTGAAACCGCGCACGCGGGTCAGGCCGTGCAGCTCGCCGCTCTGCTCATAGCGGTAGACGGTGCCGAATTCCGCGAAGCGCAGCGGCAGATCGCGGTAGGAGCGCGGGCTGCTGCGGAAGATCTCGCAGTGGTGCGGGCAGTTCATCGGCTTGAGCATGTATTCCTCGCCCTCCTGGGGCGTATGGATCGGCTGGAAGCTGTCCTTGCCGTATTTGGCGTAGTGGCCGGAGGTCACGTAAAGTTCCTTGCTGCCGATATGCGGGGTCACGACGGGCAGGTAGCCCAGCTCCGCCTGCTTCTTGCGGAGGAAGTTCTCCAGCGTGTTGCGCATCTGGGCGCCGCGGGGCAGCCACAGCGGCAGGCCGAGGCCCACGCGGCTGGAGAAGGTGAAGAGCTCCATCTCCTTGCCGAGCTTGCGGTGGTCGCGCTTCTTGGCCTCTTCGAGCAGGGTCAGGTACTCGTCGAGCATGCTCTTCTTGGGGAAGGTGACGCCGTAGATACGGGTCAGCTGCTCGCGGTTCTGGTCGCCCTTCCAGTAAGCGCCGGCGATGGCGGTCAGCTTGACCGCCTTGATGTCGTCAACGTGCTTGACGTGCGGGCCGCGGCAGAGGTCGGTGAAGGCACCGTTCGTGTAGAACGTGATGGTGCCGTCCTCGAGATCCTGAATGAGCTCGCACTTGTACGGGTCGCCTTTCTCCTTGAAATAGGCCATCGCATCCGCCTTGGACACCTCCTTGCGCTCGAACGTCTCCTTGGTCCGGGCCAGCTCGATCATCTTGTCCTCGACCGCTTTGAGGTCTGCGTCGGAAATCTGGCGGTCGCCCAGGTCCACGTCGTAGTAGAAACCGGTCTCGACGGCCGGGCCCACGCCGAATTTGACGCCCGGATAGAGCGCCTCGAGCGCCTCCGCCATCAGGTGCGCGGAGGAGTGCCAGAAGATGTGTTTGGTCTCATCGTCGTCCCAGGGACGGATGGTGCCATCGGTAAATGCAATCGTCAGCATATCGTTTCAAAATTGTTTAAGCCTACAAAGATAGCAAAAAAAATCAGAGTTGGATTTCCTTCCCGTCAGCGTCGATGAAGCAGCGGCGGTCGGGATCCCATTCGAGTTCGCCAGCGGAGAAGGGCTGTTTGTACCAGTTCCCCTCGCGGTCAATCAGGCCCCATTTGCGGGTCTTCGCATCCTGGACGGCGGCGAGCTCGCCTTTGGCGGTCTTGACGAACACGATCTGCGAACGGTAGGTCCGTGCGAAGCTGACCGGGATGCGCACGACGCCGGTCGAATCGATCATGCCGATGCTGTTTCCCTTGCGGACGGTAGTCCAGGGGCGGTCGTCTTCGTCTTCGGGCCGGTCCCAGACGTTGGTGCTGTAATAGCGATGATTGTTGAAATTGAAAGCCTCGTCCCAACGGCAGGGAATCGCGAGCTTCCCGGCACGGTTCACGAAGCCCCAGTGCTCGTCGCCATTGCGGTCCTTACGCGCCACGGCGGCGAATCCGTTCCGGAAATCACGGGCCGAGGAGAAGCCCCACAGGCGGCCGCCCAGCACATATTTCTTCAAACTATTCTTGATTAGCAGCAAGCGCTCGTCGGTGAATTCCGACGGGTCCAGACCGGCCATCGACTCGCGGCCCGCGTTTGCGTTGAGTTCCAACTGACTCTGGACCTGGCGCCGGGTCTCCGCCTTGTTCTTGTCGATGTCGGCGAGCGCCTGCTCAATCTCCTTGCGCTCCTCGGCGCCCAGACCCTGCTGCTGCAGCATCTGGGTGTAGGTCTTGCGCAAATCCTCCCAGTAGGCGTCCATCTCGCCGGATATTTCGTTATTCCCGGCCATACCGATCTCGGACTGGGCCAGGCGGTACTGCGCCCGCTTCGTGATGAGCTCCGCGTAGGTATTCACCAGCGCGATGCCGTGCGCGGCGTTGGGTGATTGGGTGTCGATCCAGCCGATGTTCAGCGTGTCGGCGTCATTAACCTGCTCCAGCCGCAGCGTCCGGTAGCGCTCCTGCGCCCCGGCCGCCAGCGGCAGCAGCAGAAAAAGCGAAATGATTATTTTTCTCATTGTTTCCTGGGATCCTTGCCGGGATAGTAGTTGACTTCGTGGCTTTCTCCGGCGACAAACTTGAAGGTGCCGATCTCGGAGCCGTCGGTCGGGGAGATGATGTAGTTGACGCCGTCACGCTCGCCGTAAACGAAGTAGCCTTGCGAGGGGCTGAGGAGGTTGTTCGAGTTCCAGTCGATCTTCTTGTATTTGCGCTGCGTGATGACGCGGCCGTTGCCGTCCACCACGCCCCAGCCGCCGTCCCGGAAGTGTACGCTGAACAGCTCCACCTGGTCGAGGATCTTCGCGCCGACGAAAGTCTGCGGCGTGGCGAGCGTCCCGTCTTCCCGGAACACGCTGACTTCCCATTGATCGCTCTCCCGGGAGATCTCCTTGTAGGCAAGCACGATACACTTGCCGTCGGCATTGGGAAAGTCGCGCATATACAGGCTCTCGTAGCGGGCGGGAATAACCAGCTTGCCCTGGGCGTCCATCAGGCCGACGGCATTCTCTTCCTCGTCGATGAACTTCTCGCGCACCGCCGCGTAACGGCCGTCGCCGTACGCCTGGGCGAAGTACCAGAGGCGGCCGCCGACGGCGTGTTTCAGGACTTCGTCCAGCAGCTCCTGGCGGTCCAGGCCCTCGGCATGCTCCGCAGCCTCGGCCTTGATCGTCCCGACCATCTGCTCCATCTCCGCCTTGTACTTCTTCGCCTCTTCGAGCGACTCCCGGTAAGCCCGTGCCATCTCCTCGTTGCCCTCCTTGGTGAAATTCTCGATCGCCTCTTCCATATTGGCGATGTACGCCTTCCAGTCGAACAGCGGATCGTCCTCTGTGACCTCGGTGTCGAAAGCGTGCGCGGAGATGTAGCGGTCAATCTTCTCATTCAGTGCCATCCATTCCATGCTGTTGTAGTACTTTTCGGTAAGTACTGCGTAGCGGGGCGCGAAATCGTCCCCGACCAACTCGCCGACACCCTGGACGACGAGCCGCTCCTGCGCCCCGGCGACGATGGCGACAAGGGCAAAAAACAAGGATAAAAAGATTCTTCTCATCGTGCAAGGTATTCGATCAGGATCATACCGGAACGCAGCTTGTTTTCTTCATCGTAGGTCTCGGACTTGACCGTCCCGATGCCCCGGGCATACCAGGTCTTGATGGTGCTTTTCGTCGATATGCCCATCGTCTCCGCCGTATACTGCCGCTCCACGACATAACAGTCAAAGGTGCCTGCGGGCACGGTGATTTCCTCGCGGGCGACCACCTTGTGGAAGGTCGTGGTCTGCTTCACCTGGAGACCGTTCAAGCTTATTTCCGACTCGCCGACAGGCAGTTCCAGGCCCACGGCCAGCCGTTTGGGCAGGGCGAAGGCGTTCGCATCGGCCGACACGTTCGTGCTCCCGTCCATCGTCAGCATCACGTCGCCGTCCCGGACGGTAACCTTGGTCTCGACGGGTTTCATGAAGCGCTTCCCGTTGAGATAGATGGTTGTCACCTGCGTGACGCTGTAGCTCTCGCCGGAGACTTCCACCGCGGTGACTTCAATCTCCGAGGTCGTAACTTCCTTGCCTTGGGCATCCGTATTCATGTAGCGCAGCTTGGCGCCCTGCGTCGTGCAAGTGAAAGGGCTCTGCGCGGCCGCCGCGAGGCCAAAGCATAGAAGCGAAATCGCAAAAATGACTTTTTTCATATAACCGTTTTGTTAAAATCCGCCTTGGGCAGCGCCGAAACTGCCGGAAAAGATGTTGAATCCCTTTACGCCCACGCCGATATCAAAGGTAACGGTGGAGCGGGGGCTCATCGGGACGACCGAGGCTCCGTATCGGTTGGCCTTGATGCTGGACTTCCTGACGGAATATGTCACGCCCACGCTCAGGTTGTCGGCCACGAAACCGGGTAGTCCGGATGCGGGAGCATTGGTACTCAGGCTCACCGAGGCACTCTGTTGCTCGATGTTGGAAGACTCTATGATGTTTCCGCGTCCGTCGGTAACTACCTGCACACCGGAGCGTTCTCCAATTTCGGGGGTATAGGACAGGTGTCCGCGCGAAGTAAAATCCTGCAACAAGGTGGTCGCGACGTCACTGGCATAATTGCCAATCATTTTGACTTCCCTGAGCTCCGTGGTGGCAGAGGCCCCCGTTTCCATATTGTACACCTTGTTGTAAGAATAATCGGGCGAATCGTAGTTGAAATGGATCCTGTTGCGGCGGTCAATGCCGACTTGCAGGCTGAACGGGCCGATTTTCACGCTGACGGACGGAACAGGGTCCTTCGACCGGTTCAGGTCCTTCATCCCGGCGGCCCGGAGATTCTGGTCGGACTCCCATTCCAGATAGCGTCGGTTGCGG
Source organism: uncultured Bacteroidia bacterium (assembly GCA_902798975.1). GTDB lineage: Bacteria > Bacteroidota > Bacteroidia > Bacteroidales > UBA932 > Cryptobacteroides. Next base: position 6,360 of record CADBYT010000026.1, read on the forward strand.
GAATGGGTGAGGTAGTCCTGATAATCCTGGTCCTGCTTGCGCAGTTCGGCCAGGAGATCATCGCCCAGAGATGCCAGCCCATGTTCCCCGTTCACTTCTGCCTGTGTTTCGGCGAGGTACATAAGCTCATTATATTCGTAAATGGTTGCAATGTCTTTGTCAAATCGGCTTTGGATATATTCAAAACCCGTGTCGTTGCCAATATAGATAAGCCCGGTCTTGATGTCTTTGGAATAGGCCTCCAGGGCCGGCCTTTTAAATTTTTCCCAGGCCGATACGTGGGCTCTGGCGCAGGCGTTGACATATTCTTTTCCGGCCTGATAATACTTTTCCCCATAGGCTTTGAGCATCGCCGGCGTAATGACGACCAATGGGTTCTCAGCCTGTTCTGTCATCTTCTCCATCAGGGCCTCCTGCGCCTTTTCCATCCGTATCCTATAGGGTTCCGTTTCCTTTTCCTCGTATTGTTCGGCCTTTTTTCTGGCCTCCAGCAGCTTGATCTGGTGATAGAAGTAGGCCAGGAGGGTCATGTGGAAAGCCCTGGAGTCCGGCTGGTACTCATCGCCCCCCATCATTCCGGTATATTCCCCAGGGTACTCAGATGACTCAAAGGGAATCTTCACGCTTTGGGCTTTTTCCCAGATATTCATATCTATTCCGAAGGCGGCGCTGGCAATATTGGATCCGTTGTTCTGTTCATATTCCCACGTGCCCATAAAATGAGGGTAGGGGAACTTGTCGGCCGGAGGTTCATCCGCCCACACGCGCCCTTCACGTATAATCTGCCGGAAGTACCGTTCCTTCCCGTCCAGCGGAGTAGGCAGCGTCTTTAAATCATCGGGCAGATTCAGGTGATTACCATCGTAATAGAGGAATAGTTTCTGCATCTCGGCAATGAGCGAGTTGAACTGCTGTACGGAAACTCCGTTCCACACGTCCAGGGCACTTCGCAGCACATAATCCACGGCTTCCAGGTTGCTCTCCTGCGTTTTCTTCTTCAGCAGCAGGGTGGCTTTGAGTTGCAGCGCCAGGCCGTAATCGGGGTTCAGTGCCAGCGCCTTGCTCAGGAAGGCCTCACAATTCTTTTCGTCCCCCATCTCGTAGTGGCAGCGGGCCATGTTGGTGGCAACCATCACATTCTGGTTGTCCTGCTTCCAGGCTTTGTTGAGATAATGCAGGGCACTGCCGTATTTGCGTTGCTTCATCAGGCAGGCGGCATAGTTCGTACACACCAGCGGGTGGGCGTACAGTTCTGCCGCTGCGGCTCCCTGATCCAGGATCTCCTGATCCATATAATTGGTCAGGGAGAGCATAGCCAGCTGGTCGCTGAGTTCCATGATGTAGAGGGGCACGTCAAGGCCGGCCTCGTCGGCCAGCATCAGGTACTCAATCATCCGGTTCACTTCCGGGGTAAGCGGCTCCTGGGCCTTGGAAGGAAGGCCGATGACCTGGAGAGCTATGATGATAGTGAAGATCTTTTTCATAGGGCAGGTCAGTTTTTGGGGAGAGCAATGTCCAAGTCGTCGAAATAGGCGGCCTTTTCGAACAGTTTCACGCGGTCGCTGCCCATATTTCCGGCAGGGGTGAGGATGAATTCCTGCTGCCACCCGTCGATGGCCGCCTGAACGGCATCCGCCGAAACGGGCTGCGCGGCGCCCCAGGCCCCATTCGTGTACGGGTATTTGGCGAAGCCGCTGCCTGTCGGTTGGATGCACCAGCCGCTGCCGCGGTTGAAGTCCATATCGCCTCCGGCGTCTTTCAGCTTCAGGAAGACGGCTGTCCGGTCCTTGCGTACGCTGACATACCACTCACCTGAGCTTTGAATCCAGACGGTATAGTTGTCGGGAAGATCCAATGATGCCGCCAGGTTCTCGGCGGCCGTCCCCTGCGGCTGCGTGACGCCCGACCCGGCAGGGGTGTCGGCGGGCGCTTCGATATAGCCAAAGGCAAATACGCCCGTGGAGGCAAAATCCTCAAAGAGGATATGCTGGTGCGCGGGAGACAGTTTGCTCCGGGCGGCCTCCAGCTTCTTGATCATCTCGTCAACATCCTTCTGCTGCGCCCAGCCTGTCCCGACACAGGAAAGGAAGAGCAGAAGGAGGATACAGGTTTTTTTCATCATGGATTAAGCCATCACGCTATTCAAACAGGTCCGGGCGGATCTCGATGTCCCAGGCCGTGTAGTTCAGGTCGAAGCGGGTGACGATGAAGCCGCCGCCTTCCTCAGCCTCGTGGCGAAGCACCAGGCCCGTCTCGATATCGACCCAGACGCAGAAGCCGCCGTAGCCATAGAAGTTCTTGCCGAAGAAATCGAACACCCAGCACTTCCGGCCGAGGACGGTGTCCTCGCCGCGATAATAGCGCTTTAGCTGCGACTGGTTGCCCCCCGTCATACGGATGCGCTGCATGATGGTGCCGTTTTCCAGGTTATCGTCCCCGTTGTTATCCCGGCCAAAAGCCGCCGGTTCGATATCGTAGAGCGCCTCCGCCAGTGGATCGGGAGCATAGGTCTTGAACCACTCCCGCGCGTAACGCTCATTCTCGGGAGCGATCTGGTCGCCGTCAGCGTAATACATCGCGTAACGGCCGTTCGGTCTCAAGCCGCCGCTGTAGCCCAGCTCGGTGTTGCAATCGTACATATTAATAATGTGCTCCATCCCGTCGTAGCCGTCCTCTGACTCGAAACTCTCCCCTTCCACGTACACACCGTCGATGCAGGAATAGCTCTCCTGCATCCGCTCCCGGCCGTCCGAATTGAACGAATGGTAGATGATGCTGTAGTGGTCCGCCGGCAGGCGCAATTCATAGACGCCGGTCCAGTCGGGCCGTTCCGGCTCGGGCTCGCCCGGTTTGACGATGGGACGCACGTGAACCGATTTCACGTGGACGAGCAGGGTCGACGACTGGCCGCCGCGCAGGTCAAGCCTGAGCTTGGCATCGCCGGCACGCAGGCCCTTCATGATCAGCATATAGCCGACATGCCTCACTTCGAGGAAATCTTCTCCTTCTTCGACGGAGATTCCGGTCAGGAGCGGTCCCGCCGGCATCAGGCGCTGTTCCTGTCCGACCAGTATGTCAATTTCGCTGAGCGGCTCAGCCGCAAAAGCGGCAATGCCCGCTACGAGCATCACCGCTATTGTGAGGATACGTTTCATACGTTATTTCTTGATGAACTCGACGCGGCGGTTCTGGGCGCGGCCGGCGTCGGTGTTGTTGTCGGCCACGGGCTCGTGGGAGCCCTTGCCGACGGCGCGGAGGTTAAAGCCGTCCACACCCAGCGCCTCGAGGGCCTTCACGACGGCCTCGGCGCGCTGCTGGGAGAGCGGGTCGTTGACGGCGTCGGAGCCCTGGCTGTCGGTGTGGCCCTGGACCTCGAAGCGGACAGTCGGGTTGGCCTTCATGTACTCGGCGACCTTCTCGATCTCCGGCTGGGACTCTGCCTTGATGGTGGCCTTGCCGGTGTCGAAGAGGATGTTGTTGGTCACGAACTTGCCGGTCTGGGCGATGGCCTGCTCCACGGCCTTGGCGGCTTCGGAGAGATTGGTCGTCTGGCGCTCATAGAGTTCCTTGGCGCCGGCACAGAGGAGTACATTGGTAAAGCCTATGTACTTGTATTCGCCGTTGGACCAGAACTTGAAACGCTCGGGAGCCTGCACGTTCGGCAGATTGATGATGCGGTGGTCATTGATGTAGATCTTGAGCGCGCGCTTGTTGAACGACACGGCGAAATGGTTCCACTGGCCCTCTTTAATGATCGACTTAAGAGCATCATATTCGTTGCTCCCCGATACTTGATCATCACTATTGGGTTTTTTATAATGGTATTGTGTCCAGTAATCAGGATTCCAGGAACGGTATGCAAACTCGAATTGTCCGACCCGGTCATTCTGCTGCCCCATATCAAAGATCAGTTCAATACTGGACGCGCCAAGATCTCCCGCTTTGCTGCAGAAAACATCCCACTCGAGGGTGAAGACATCAGGCAGATAGGATTTCATATTCTCCATCAGCGGCTCCACGAAATTGTAATCTGTCGTGAAGTGCAGATACTTCTGGCCGTTGATGACCGCCGTCTCGGCGCTGCCGTCACCCTGGATATCCCACTTGGACGGGAACTCGCCCACCTGCTCATTCTTGAAGTCGTCCTGGAAGAGGATGACACTTCCGCGCACAAAGTCGCTCTTGACCTCCTCCGTGGTGGCACTGGCTACAGTAGACTGTTGGGCGCCGCATTCTTCGCAGAATTTACCGGTGTTGCCTTCGTGGCCGCACTCGGGGCAGGTCCAGGTGGCGGCTTCGCCGGTCGGCTGCTTCGCACCGCACTCCTCGCAGAATTTGCCGGTGTTGCCGGCATGACCGCACTCGGGGCAGGTCCAGCCTTCGGCTGCATGGTTATGCTGCTCGGACTGCGTCTGCTGCTGCCTTTGCTGCTGGTTCTGGTTGTTGTTAGTCCCCACATTGCCGTTCAGGACATCGTTGACGCCTTGCTCGACTTTGTTGCCGATGTTATTCTCCACCGCGTTCTTGGCGCGGTTGCCCAGACGCTGGAGGATGCCCTGCCCGGAGGCGAGGCTGGTTGCCAACACCAGGGATACTACTAACAAAACGATCTTTTTCATATTCGTAAAAGGGTTAATGGTTATTCGCGTTATCGCACAAATATAGGAAAAACACGGACAAATATCACACCGTCCCCACTTTTTTTCACTACCCGAAAGGGGTGAAATGCAGAAGAATTTGTATTTTAGCGGTATGAAAAAGTGCTTGTTCCTGTGCCTGGCGTGGCTGGCGGCGGTGTCTGCCGCGGGGTATAACGACCATCGCGGCTTCAATCTCGACTCGCTCGAACGCGCCGTGGCGCGCTGGACACCGGACGCAATTGACCGGGCTTCGGAGCAGGAACTGGCGGACCTGAACCACGCTTACCGCGACCTGATGCGGGGCTACAGTTCCATCAACGGGCCAAAATGCGAGTTCTACGCCCGCAAGGCCCTCGGGATCAGCCGTGCGCAGGGCTGGGAGGAGGCCAACGCCGATGCCGCCCGCTATCTCGGACAGTGCTTCTGGGCTCAGGAGCAGTACGACAGTGCGCTGGTTTATTTCCGCGAAGCGCTGGACGCCGTGGACCGGATGGCCGCCGGCGCCACTTCCCCCTCCAACCCGGAGGGCTACACCCAGCGAGTGATCGACGACAACCGCTCGGCCCTATACGGGGCCATCGGCAACCTGTACAACATGATGGATTCCATCCCGCAGGCAATGGCGTACTACGGCAAGGCGGGCGAGATTTTCGAGCAGTACGGGTGGAACGAGAGCAATTCCACCCTCTATTACAATATCGGCGAGACCTGGATCGATCAGGGTGAGCTGCGGCAAGCGTGCACGGCCTACGGGAAGGCGCTTGACTATGCCCTCGCGGCGGACGATTCGCTGCTGGTAGCCAACGCGCAAAAAGGGCTGGGGCGCGTATACATCGAGCGCGGGCGCCCAGGCAAAGCGTTGCGCTACCTGCGTGCCGCCGATGAGTATTACGCGGCGCACGAGCGGGAGGAGTTGAACTGGCGCAAGGAAACCTACCAATATATTTCCGCTGCCCAGCAGAAACAGCAGCACCTGCTGGGCCTGCTGTGCGGCATCGCCACGGGCGTTCTCGCCGTCGGCTTCGGCATCTGGATCCAGCAGCGCCGCAAGCGCAAGCAGGAAGTTCCCGCGGTCCCGGGCAAAACGCCTACGGCAAACGCGCCCGAGCTTTCCCCGCGTGAGCGGGAAATCCTGGACCTGCTGGCCAAGGGATACACCACGCAGCAGATCGCCGAAGCGCTGTCGCTCAGCGCCGAAACCATCAAATGGTACCGGCGCAAGCTCCTGAACAAGTTCGACGCAGCCAACGTCGCGGAGCTCATCTCCAACGCCAAGGAATCGGGACTGGTTTAAGCCGGGCCCTGGCGGCGGCAGTTGCCCCGCAGGGGCATTTTGCGCCAGCTGTTCTCATGCTCCGGCAGGGCAAGCTGTCGCTGCCAGGCATATTTTCGACAGCTATGCCAAATAATTTGTTATATTTGTGATTGCTATGGCTGAAATGAAGAACAATATTTGGGAGCAAGCCGGCAAGGCCGGACTGGTGCTGGGTGGCGTGTCCATCGTCTATATGGTACTTACGATGCTGACCGGCAAGGCCGCCGAGAACGGCCCCGCGTTCCTGCTGAGCATGGTGAACGTCCTGCTCTGGGCCGCGAAATTCGCCGCATGCATCTTCCTGATGCGCTTCTTCATCCTGCGCTTCGCGGCGAAGGACCCGGAGGCCGACAACAGTCGCGCCTTCCGCTTCGGCTCGCTGACGGCCCTGCTGTCCGCCCTGCTTTACTCGGCATTCTACCTTGCCTACGTGAGTTTCATCCAGCCCGACATCTTCGAAGAGGCGCTCAGTTCCCTGACGGACAATCCGATGATCGACTCGAACACGATGTCCGCCATCGAGGAAATGATTCCGCGCATGCCCACGATGTCCTTCTTCTTCAACCTGATATGGTGCTGGTTGTTCGGCACCGTCCTCGCGGCCATCTTCTCCCGCAACATCACTTCGAAGAATCCTTTTGACGAGCAATAATATGGACCTTACCGTCATCATTCCCGCCTTCAACGAGGCCGAATCCCTTCCCGAGCTGTCCGCCTGGATCGCCCGCGTGATGCAGGAAAACGGCTACGACTACGAGGTGCTCTTTGTCGATGACGGCAGTACCGACGGCACCTGGAGCACTGTCCAGGGCCTGTCCGCAAGCGATCCGCACGTGCACGGGCTGCGCTTCCGGCGCAATTACGGGAAATCCGCCGCGCTCTACTGCGGTTTCGAGCGGGCCCGCGGCAATGTGGTCGTCACGATGGACGCAGACCTGCAGGATTCGCCGGAAGAGATTCCGGGAATGGTCCGGATGATTCGCGAAGAGGGCTACGATCTCGTATCCGGCTGGAAGCAGCACCGCAAGGACAACGCCCTGACAAAAAATCTTCCTTCGAAGCTGTACAACGCCACCGCGCGCCGCATCACGGGCATCAAACTGCACGACATGAACTGCGGCCTGAAGGCCTATCGCGCCGAGGTCGTCAAAAGCATCGAGGTCTATGGCGAGATGCATCGTTACATCCCCTATCTCGCTAAGAATGCGGGGTTTGCGAAGATCGGCGAGAAGCCGGTGCAGCATGCCCGGCGCAAGTACGGCAAGAGCAAGTTCGGGATGAACCGCTTCGTAAACGGCTTCCTGGATCTGCAGACGCTCTGGTTCCTGACGCGCTTCGGAGGCAATCCGATGCATTTCTTCGGGACGACCGGCCTGTTGATGTTTCTGGCCGGTTTCGTGATGACCGTCTGGATCATCATCGACAAGCTGGTGCGGCAGGCGCACGGCCTGAAATTCCGCGCCGTCACAGACCAGCCGCTCTTCTACCTTGCCCTCGTCACCCTGGTCCTGGGTGTCATCCTCTTCCTGGCCGGTTTCATCGGCGAAATGGTCGCCCGCTCCTCCACCGACCGCAACCACTACAACATCTCCGACGAACTCTAGCCTTCGCACGGTTGGTAAACCTCCGTCAGGACGTCAAATATTTACATTAACAGCTCTGGTCGATATCAGCCAGAGCTTTTTAACATAATTATCTGTATTTCAGTTGATTATAAACCACAAAGGAAATGGCATGCCGCAGTCCTGGGGCACCAGCGCCTCGCGATACGCGGCTCGGCGCTTGCCGCCAGTTCGTCGCTGAGCTCGTCCGGAGGGCTCGCTCGCGCCCGCGCCTGCCCGGAAGCAACGGGCACGGGTTCCTAATTGGGGAAGGTCTCTTTTTATGTGCCGGACCTTCCCCACTGATTCCAGCTTCTACGGTAGCCAGCGGGACTTTGCCTGGGGAAGGTGTCGCCCCTGAAATGAGACCTTCCCCAAAGTAGGGCTACTGCCTGTTCCCA
>CADBYT010000027.1 GCA_902798975.1 uncultured Bacteroidia bacterium
CCGTCGAAGTCGTACTTGCTGAGGAGGTCGCGGACCTCCATCTCGACGAGGTCAAGCATTTCCTCATCGTCCACGAGGTCGACCTTGTTCAGGAAGACGACCATCTTAGGGACGTTCACCTGCTTGGCGAGGAGGACGTGCTCGTTGGTCTGCGGCATCGGGCCGTCGGTAGCGGCGACCACGAGGATAGCGCCGTCCATCTGGGCAGCACCCGTAACCATGTTCTTCACGTAGTCGGCGTGGCCCGGGCAATCGACATGCGCATAGTGACGATTGGCGGTCTGATACTCGACGTGAGCGGTGTTGATGGTGATACCACGCTCCTTCTCTTCAGGGGCGTTGTCAATCTGATCGAAAGACTTGATTTCGCTCAGACCCTTGGCAGCGAGCACCTTGGTGATAGCTGCGGTCAGAGTGGTCTTGCCATGGTCAACGTGGCCGATCGTGCCAATGTTGACATGCGGTTTATCCCGCTTGAAAACTTCTTTTGCCATAATATTACGTTTAAAAGTTTGTTTACAAAATTAAACCGGCTTTTCAACCGGCTTTGGAGCCGATGATGGGATTTGAACTCATGACCTCATCCTTACCAAGGATGCGCTCTACCCCTGAGCTACATCGGCAATATTCGAGCGGGGTAGGAGAATCGAACTCCCATTTCCAGCTTGGAAGGCTGGCATAATAGCCATTATACGAACCCCGCTTGGGAGCAGTCGTTTCTGTCCAACTTCCGCTTTTTGTGGGCAAGGATGGATTCGAACCACCGAAGGCATCGCCAGCAGATTTACAGTCTGCCCCATTTGGCCACTCTGGTACTTGCCCAAGTTTTCTTTTACATTGCAGATCGTGAGCCGATGGAGGGAATCGAACCCACGACCTTGAGATTACAAATCACACGCTCTAGCCAACTGAGCTACATCGGCAATGTATTATTTCAAAGCATAATTTCCTATTCTCCAAAAACTTTTTTTAAACTTTTTCTTATCCCGTCGGCGTCGATTCCGCATTCCGCTTGTTGCTGGGACTGCGAGGCTTGCGCGATGAAGCGGTCCGGGATACCGAGCCCCTCGAGGGTGGCTCCGGCGGGGTGGGCGGCGAGCCATTCGCTGACGGCGCCATAGAGTCCCCCGGCGAGGCATCCGTCTTCGACCGTGATCAGGTGGCGGTGGCGTCCGGCGGCATCTGCGAGCAGCTGCCCGTCGAGCGGCTTGAGGAAGCGCAGGTCGTATACGGATACGCGTCCCGGCCAGTCGGCAGCCGCCTCGAGCGCGCGGTTCACAACTGGTCCGAGCGCCAGGATGGCCACGTCGCTCCCTTCCAGCAGGCACTCGCCGCGGCCGACCGGCAGGGCGGCGCCGGGGGTATCCTTCCAGGGTGCCCCTTCGCCCATCCCGCGCGGGTACCTTATAATAAACGGTCCCGTGGCATGCTGCCATGCGGTGTACATGAGCTGCTTGAGCTGGATCTCGTCGCGAGGCGCGCTGACGATGGCATCCGGAATGCTGCGGTAGGCGGCCAGGTCAAAGATGCCGTTGTGCGTGGCGCCGTCTTCGCCCACGAGACCGGCCCGGTCGAAGCAAAGCACGACCGGGAGGCGCTGGAGGGCGACGTCGTGGATGATCTGGTCGTAGGCGCGCTGTGAGAAAGCAGAGTAGATGTTGCAGAACGGCTTCATGCCGCCGGCAGCGAGGCCGGCGGAGAAGGTGACGGCGTGCTCCTCCTCGATGCCCACGTCGAAGAAGCGGTCGGGATAGCGGACGGCCAGGCGGTTCATGCCGCAGCCGGTCGCCATGGCCGGCGTCACGCCGACCACGTTGGGATCCGCTTCAGCGAGCTCGCAGAGCACTTCTCCGAACACGTCCTGATAGCGGTCGCGCATGTGCGGAGCGTGGATCCGTTCGCCCGTTTCGGGATCGAAGTGGCCCGGAGCGTGCCAGGTCACGGGATCCGCTTCGGCGGTAGGATAGCCCTTGCCCTTGATGGTGAGGGCGTGCAGGATGCGCGGGCCGGACAGATCCCGGAGCTTGCGCAGCGTGCGCACGACCTCGGCGATGTCGTTGCCGTCGATCGGACCGAAATAGCGGAAGCCGAGCGACTCGAAGAGAGCGCCGCCGGGCTTGCCCACGAGCCAGGACTTGAACGCGCGCACCCAGCGCTGGATGAAACGGCGCAGCGCGTTGTTTCCCAATAAATTCCAGATCCGGTCCTTGACGCGGTTGTAGGAACGGCTGGTGGTAACGTTCAGCAGGTAGCGGTGCAGCGCACCGGTATTGCTGTCGATGGATTGGTTGTTGTCGTTCAGGATGACGAGCAGGTCGGCGCGGCTCGCGCCGGCGTTGTTGAGCCCCTCGAGGGCGAGCCCGCCTGTCATGGCCCCGTCGCCGATCAGCGCCACGACCTTCTCCTGCAGCTTCTGCATCCGGGCCGCTTCGGCGAGGCCGAGGGCGGCGGAGATGGAGGTGGAGGAGTGACCGACGCCGAACGCGTCGTATGGACTTTCATCCCGGTTGGGGAAGCCGCTGATGCCGTCCTTCGAGCGCATCGTGGCGAAGGCTTCCCGGCGGCCCGTCAGGATCTTGTGGGCATAGGCCTGGTGCCCCACGTCGAAGACCAGCTTGTCCGACGGCGTGTCGAAGACATAATGTACGCCCACGATGAGCTCCACGGCGCCCAGGCTCGAGGCCAGGTGCCCGGGATTGCGGGAGCAGACTTCCAGGATGTACCGGCGCAGTTCCGCGCAGAGATCGCGCAGCTGCTCCGTGGTGAATCCCTTGATGTCGGCGGGGATGTTTATTTTGTCCAGGAGTTCGTACATGTCAAAGTTTATTAGGCGCGTCGAGCGCCAGTTCAGGGTGTCGGCGCGAGGCGCGGGCAAAGAGCAGGGCCGTGACGACGGCCGCGATGCAGAGGGCGGTGAACATCAGCTCCACGGACACGGCGCGCTGCGCGGCGTCCGTGGCGGAGTTGCGTCCCAGGATACCGCCCGCCAGCATCTTGAAGGAGAGCAGTCCGAGATTCTGCACCCAGTACACGAGGGCGAAGGTGGTGCCGAGCACCTTGTCCGGGACGATTTTCGGCACGGAAGGCCAGAGGGCGGCGGGCACCAGCGAATAGCCGAAACCGAGCAGGACCATGGCCAGGTAGCCGAAGAAAGGCACGCCCTGCGGGGCGAAGGCCAGCAGCAGGTGGGCGACGAGCGCCAGCACGGAGCCCAGCAACATCCAGCGCGTGCCGCGGCCGAAGCGGTCTACGAGCAGGCCGAAGAGCGGGGCGAAGATGACCGTCGCGAAGGGGAGCATGGATACCATCCAGCCGGCGGTTTCCGCCGGAATCGCGAAGCGCGGAATGAGGATGGCGCCGGCGAACTTCTTGAAGGCGATGATGCTGCTGTAGAACAGCACGCAAAGCAAGCTGACCAGCCAGAAATTCGGATTCCGCAGCACCCCCAGCACGTCGGAGAACCTAAACTGCTCGTCATTCGCCGGCTCCGTCTTTCCGTCATTCGCCGGCTCCGACCGGCGAATCTCTTCCGACCGTTTGTCAAAGCGCGCATCCATCGCCACGAAGACGGCCCAGAGGATGAGCCCGGCGGCCATCAGCCCCAGGCCGAACACGGCCGGCCGGGCGGTCTCCGCAAGACTGTACACATGGCCGGCGTTTTCGATGACGAGGCGCGGCGAGAGCACGAGGGCGAGGGCGGTGCCGAGACGGGCGATGGCGAGCTGCAGGCCCATAGCCAGAGCCATGGGCCCGTGGCGGAACCATTTCGCGATGGAGCGCGTGACGGCCGTGCCCGCGATTTCGCTGCCGAGGCCGAAGAACATGCAGCCCACGTAGGCGAGGCGCAGCGAGCGGGCGGGGGCGAGTCCTGCTGTGATGGCATAGAGCACCGTGGCGGCGCCGGCGACCATCATGCCCACGAAGATGGATCCCGTGATGCGGACGCCCCATTTGTCAAGCAGAATGCCGCAGACCACCAGTCCGCCGAATACGCACAGCACGGAATAACCGCTGGCGTAGAGGCCATAGCCGGCTGCATCCCAGCCCAGCTGCGTGCGGGCGGGATCCTCGAAGAGGTAGGAGATCGTCGAGAACATGTCGTCGAAGAAGTACGATGCGAACATCGGTACGACGAGACACGCCAGCGCGATCCAGCAACTGATCTTGGCGGACTTGGCAGTCATGCAGCGTTATTTGCGGATATTCGGAAGTTCCAGACCGTAACCCTTTTTGCGGTCCTCCTTCTTGAGCAGGAAACTGAAGATGAAGGCCAGCACGCCGAAGCAGGAGAAGACGATCATCGGCACGAAGTAGCCACCGGTCGAGTTCCGCAGGGAGCCGATCAGCATCGGGACGAGGCAGAGACCCACGTTCTGGACCCAGAAAATCAGGCAGTAGGCGGATCCCAGAATCTTCTCGTCAATGATCTTCGGCACGGAGGGCCACAGCGCGGCGGGTACCAGCGAGAAGCTGACGCCCAGGATCACGATCAGCGTCACGGCCAGTCCCTTCGACGGGAAAGCCGGCAGCAGGAACGCGAAGCTCAAGTGGCAGGCGATCATGATGATGGAACCGATCATCAGCATCGAGGCGCCCTTGCCCTTGCGGTCCAGGAAGAATCCCAGGAACGGCGTCAGGCACATCGCCAGGATCGGGAAGCAGCTGAACAGCCGGGATGCGGTGGCCGCATCCACGCCCAGCGTCTCCTCGAGGAAGTTCGGCGCATAGCGCTGGAACGGGAAGATGGCGCTGTAGTACAGCACGCACAGCAGGGCCACGATCCAGAACATCTTGCTCTTGAAGATGGCGGCGAGGTCGCTCACGTGGAATTCATCCTCCGGAGACTTCTCGTCGGTGGCGAGGCCGGCGGCGACCAGCTGCCGGTCGAACTTGCTGTCCATCACGGCGAAGATGATGAAGTTGATCAGGCCGATGCAGAGCAGGGCGCCGCAGAAGCCCATCGGGGCGACGACGGATCCGCCGAATTTTTCGGAAATCAGCGGGGCGATCCACATCACGCCGAACACGCCCAGGCGGGCGATGGCCATTTCAAGGCCCATCGCCAGGGCCATTTCCTTGCCCTTGAACCATTTGGCGAGGATCTTGGACACGTTGGTGCCTTCCATCTCGCAGCCGCAGCCGAAGATCATGAAGCCCAGCGAGGCCATCTTGGCGCTGGCGGGCATCTCGACCCACCAGGAACCGAGCCACTGGGCGAAGCCCGTAGTCTGGAACCAGTCGCTGACGCCGACGAACTTGATCGCGGCGCCGAATACCATCAGGCCGGCGGACAGAATGCCGGAAAAGCGCACCCCGAGCTTGTCGAGGATGATGCCGGCGAGAATCAGGAAGCCGCAGACGTTGAGAATGTATTCCGAGGCGGCGTATTTGCCGAACACGGCGCTGTTCCAGCCGAGGTTGGCTTCGACGAGCGACTTGAGCGGGGACATGACGTCCACGAACATGTAGGCGAAGAACATCATCAGCGCCACGAGGGCCAGGACGGCCCAGCGTGCCACCGGATTGTCATTCATCAGTTTCTGAATCTTTTCAGTCATAGGTCAAAGCGATTGTTTTCGGCAGCCCGGCCTCCCGTCCCGGGACCCGTAGCCACCCTCGGCTTCGTAAGAGGGAGGGGCCCGCTGACGCGGTCAGTGGGAAGGGTCGCGGAGCGACGGTATCCGGGACGGGAGGCCAGGGCTGCCAAAACGGTAACAGACTAGAACGGAAGATCGTCGGTCGGGCCTTCATCGACGGCGGGAGCGGCCGGGGCAGCCGGAACGGGCTGCGGGGCGGGCTGCTGGTAAACGGGTTGCTGCGGCTGGGCGCTCTGCTGATAGCCGCCCTGGCGCTGGTAGCCAGCCTGCTGGGAGTATCCGCCGCCCTGCTGGTCGGCGGGATAGCCGGCGGCGTCGCCGTCGCGGCGGCCCAGGAGCTGCAGGGTGTCGACGTTGATTTCGGTGGTGTATTTCTCCTGTCCGTTGCGGTCCGTGTATTTGCGGGTGCGCAGGCGGCCTTCGATATAGAGCTGGGTGCCCTTGCGCACGAAGCGCTCGCATACGTCTGCGGGCTGGCCCCAGGCGACGATGTTGTGCCACTCCGTATTCTCGCGGGTCTCTCCGCTGCGGTCGCGGAAGCGCTCGGACGTGGCCAGGGTGAATGTTGCGACTTTCCGGCCTTGGGTGCCGGGGTTGTTTCCTTCGAGGTAACGTACTTCGGGGTCTCTTCCAACGTTACCGATCAGCATGACTTTGTTCAGTGACATAATTCAAAAATTTTAGTTTGACAAGATAGGGATTTTTTGCCGAAATGCGTGTATCTTTGTCCGGCAATCTTCGCAATAATGACGATTTCTCTCACCGGATTCATGGGCTGCGGCAAGAGCAGCACGGGCCGGGCGCTCGCTGCGCGCCTGGGGGCCCGTTTTGTAGATCTCGACGAGGAAATCGTTGCGCGCGCCGGCCGTTCGATCCCGGATATTTTCCGGGACGGGGAGGCCGCTTTCCGTGCCGTGGAGTATGAGACGCTGCAGGCCGTGCTGGACGAGGCGGACGCGCTGGACGGTCCGACTGTGCTGGCGCTCGGCGGCGGTGCGCTGACCCTGCCGGAGGCCCGCGAATGCATCTTTTCCCGGACGCGCTGCGTCTGGCTGCGCACCCGCCTGGAGACCATCCGGGAGCGGCTCGGTGCCGCCGACGCCTCCCGCCCGCTCTTCGCCGATGCCGAGGTGCTCTTCGCCGCCCGCGCCCCCATCTACGCCCAGGCCCCCTTCGCCGTCGACACCGACGGCCGCACACCCGGCGAAGTCGCCGGGGAAATCAAAAAAACGCTTTCCTAGAACTTGTAGAGGTAAAGTCCCGTCTCTTCGTCGAACTCCCGCCCGGCGAAGGTGTCGCCGAATTCTTCGACCAGCAGCTCGCAGGCGCCGTTGATGCGGGCGCTGAGCAGGTGGCCGCCGACGCAACTGTAATCCTCCCGGCTGCAGGTCGCATGCACGTGCAGGAACGGCTGCTTGTCCTTCTGGGAAACATTGCCGGTCAGGTTGGTGATCTCCATCTGCTCGCTGAAGGTCTTGTCCACATACTGCTTCGTGGCTGGATCGTACATCCGGAAGGTGGCCTCGCTGATGGCCCCGATACCGCGCACCTGGCCGCAATAGACGGTCAGATCCTTGCAGAAGGCGGCAAGCGCCTCCATCAGTTCCACGTGGTTGTCCAGGCTGACAATGTAGCGGCGGTTGGCGTCTTCGATAAGATTGGAGCTGATGCGGCGGACTTTCTTGTACTTATACATAGCGTTAACGAGATCGGCGGGAGAACAGGGCGTAGAGCAGGACCGGGACGGTAATCGGGCAGAAGGCAATCAGACCGATGGCGCGCAACGTACGCAGGAAGAGGTAGTTGAGCCGGAAGCCGGAGCGGCGCTTCGCGAGCTGCCACTCGCACAGGGTGCCGGGCAACAGCGCCAGCAGGATGGCGGGCGGAATCATATACAGGCGCATCGTCTTGATGCCGAAATACAGCGCCGCCCCCGCGAAAAGGGCGACCAGGATGCCTTCGATGATGCGCAGCCCCTTCGGGAAACCGTTCCCTAGAATCTCTACGGAGCGGAAAACCGGCACGCTGCGGGATCCGAGAAGATACATCAGGATCACCAGCACCACCAGGCCCGCAATCGCGATAAACCTGTTGATGCGCAGGAAATCCAGGAATCCGGCAAGCAGGGACGGCGAAGCCAGCACGACCTCGATGCCCAACAGGACGAATGTCCCGCAGAACGCGGGGAAAAACAGCCGCGCACCGGTGTATTTCCCGTTTTTCGAAGGAAGAATCTTGACCGGGCAGCTCAACAGGCCCGCTGCGGCGACGAGGACCAGGGCCAGCAGGACCCAGCCCCAGATGCTCTGGGTCTTCTCAACCAGGTCGCCCGCCGTGGCATTTTCATAGACCCTGGACAGGAAATTCCCGTCCGCGTCCTTGGCCCCGAACGGCAGGCAGGGGTACAACAGGCCCGCCAGGAGGCCGCAGGACAGCAGGGTTCCCAGCAGGAAACGGGCAATGACGGCGCCTTTACTCATGTTTTACAGGATATCTTCCCGCTCGCGGATGTCGCGGATGCGGAGCTGGATGGAGGCGGAACCGCGGTAGTAGTTCTCCACGATGGCGTAGCAGACGTCGATCGGGTTGCCTTCGCGGATGTAGTCGTAGTAGTCCGCCATGTTGAATGCGATGGAAGGAATCTGGTGGTAGGGTTGCGATTCCTGGATCAGGTCCAGTTTGAGGTGCACGCCGCCCCCGCCGACCTTGCGGCCCGTCCCGGCGTCATAGACGTTCTCCGTCATGAAGATGGGATTGTTGTTGCCGGGGCCGAAGGGCTGGAACTGCTTGAGGATGCGGGAGAACTTGGGCGTGATCTGCGCGAAGTCCAGTTTGGCGTCAAGTTCCACAATCGGGATGAGCATCTCGGACGTGATCTTGCCCGCGATGAAGGCGTCCATCCGCCGGGCGAATTCCGCGAGGTTCTCTTCCTTGAGCGTGAGGCCGGCGGCATAGACGTGCCCGCCGAAATTCTCCAGCAGGTCGGCGCAGCTCTCGATGGCCTCGTAGAGGTCGAAGCCGGCGATGCTGCGGGCGGAGCCCGTCACGAAACCGTTCGATTTGGTCAGCACGACCGTCGGCTTGTAGTAGGCTTCCACGAGGCGGGAGGCCACGATGCCCACCACGCCCTTGCTCCACTTGGGATTGTAGACGATGGTGGCGTTCTCCTGGGCAAGGCAGGAGCCGGCCTGGACCATTTCCAGGGCCTCCTGGGTAATCTCCCGGTCGATATTCTTGCGCTCGTTGTTGTTCTCGTTGATCTTCTCGCCGATGCGCATCGCCGTCATGGCGTCGGTGGCCTTGAGGAGCTCCACGGCCAGGCGGCCGGACTCCATGCGTCCCGCCGCGTTGATGCGCGGACCGATCTTGAAGACGATGTCGTCGATGGAAATGTGTCCCGGCTCCAGGTTGGAGAGGGTGATCATGGCCGCGAGGCCCTTGCAGGGATTCTCGTTGAGCTGCTTGAGGCCGAAATGCGCGAGGATGCGGTTCTCTCCGACCATCGTCACGAGGTCGGAGGAAATGCTGACCACGAGCAGGTCCAGCAGCGGAATCAGGGTCTCGAAGGGGACGCCGAACTGCTGCGAATACGCCTGCACGAGCTTGAAACCCACGCCGCAGCCGGACAGGTCGTCGAAGGGATAGCTGCAGTCCTCCCGCTTGGGGTCCAGCACCGCCACGGCGTGCGGGAGCGACTCCTCGGGAAGATGGTGGTCGCAGATGATGACCTCGAGCCCTTTGCTGCGGGCATATTCGACCTTGTCGATGGCCTTGATGCCGCAGTCGAGCGTGATGATCAGCTTGAATCCGCCGTCCGCAGCCCAGTCGATGCCCTTGTAGGACACGCCGTAGCCCTCGTCGTAGCGGTCGGGAATGTAGAAGTCCACCTGGTCGGTGAAACGCTGGATGAAGGAATAGACGAGCGCGACGGCCGTCGTGCCGTCCACGTCGTAGTCGCCGTACACGAGGATCTTCTCCCCGCCGGTGATGGCCCGGTGCAGGCGCTCCACCGCCTTGTCCATATCCTTCATCAGGAAGGGGTCGTAGAGGGCGTCCAGCGAGGGGCGGAAGAAGGAGCGTGCCTGCTCAAAGGTCTCGACGCCCCGCTTCACGAGCAGGTCGGCCAGCACCTTGTCGATGCCGACCTCCGTCGCCAGCCGCTCGACCTTCGCGGGGTCGGCCGGCTCCTTGAGTATCCACTTGCATTCTTTCGCCATATCATACAAAGATAACAAATAATTTCGTAATTTTGCGCCATTATGGCAGAATATAGCGAACAAGAATTGATCCGCCGCGAATCGCTGGCGAAACTGAGAGAACTGGGGATCGAGCCGTATCCGGCAGCCGAGTACCCCGTGAACGCCACCGCGGCGCAGATCCTGGCAGAGTTCGACCCGGAGAAGGGCAACCTGCAGGATATCTGCATCGCCGGCCGTCTGATGAGCCGCCGCATCATGGGCGCCGCCTCCTTCGGCGAGCTCCAGGATGAGACCGGCCGCATCCAGATCTACGTCAAGCGCGACGAGATCTGCCCCGGCGAGGACAAGACGATGTACAATACCGTCTGGAAAAAGCTCATGGATATCGGCGACATCGTCGGTATCAAGGGTTTTGCATTCATCACCCAGACGGGTCAGCTGAGCGTGCACGCCAAGGAGCTCACGCTGCTGAGCAAGTCGCTGCGCGTGCTCCCGATCGTGAAGGAGCAGGACGGGCAGGTCTTCGACGCTTTCACGGATCCGGAGCTCCGCTACCGTCAGCGTTATGTGGACCTGATCGTCAATCCGCAGGTCAAGGACGTTTTCTTCAAGCGTGCCAGGATCATCGCGACGATGCGCGAGTATTTCAATACCGCCGGCTGCCTGGAGGTGGAGACCCCCATCCTGCAGGGCATTCCGGGCGGCGCCACGGCGCGGCCGTTCATCACGCATCACAATGCCCTCGATATTCCCCTCTATCTGCGTATAGCGAACGAGCTCTACCTCAAGCGCCTTATCGTGGGCGGCTATGCGGGCGTGTATGAGTTCGCGAAGGATTTCCGCAACGAGGGCATGGACAAGACGCACAATCCCGAGTTCACCTGCATGGAGATATACGTGGCCTACAAGGACTACAACTGGATGATGAAGTTCGTCGAGACGATGCTCCAGAAGATTTCCCTCGCCGTCAACGGCACCACGAAGGTGAAGATCGGTGACAACGAGGTGGACTTCGGCGGGACCTACCGCCGTCTGCCGATCCTCGACGCCATCCAGGAGTACGCCGGCGTGGACGTGAAGGGCATGGACGAGGACGAGCTGCGCGCCACCTGCAAGAAACTGAACGTCGAGATCGAGCCTTCCATGGGCAAAGGCAAGCTGATCGATGCGATCTTCGGCACCTACTGCGAGGACAAGCTGATCCAGCCGACCTTCATTATCGACTATCCGGTGGAGATGTCTCCGCTGACCAAGCGTCACCGTACCGACCCGACGCTGACCGAGCGTTTCGAGCTTTTCGTCTGCGGCAAGGAGCTGGCGAACGCGTATTCCGAGCTGAACGATCCGATCGACCAGCTGGAGCGCTTCGAGGAGCAGGCCGCGCTGAAGAGCAAGGGCGACGACGAGGCGATGTATATCGACATGGACTTCGTCCGCGCGCTGGAGTACGGCATGCCGCCGACTTCCGGCCTGGGCATGGGTATTGACCGCCTGACGATGTTCATGACCGGCCAGACCACCATCCAGGATGTCCTATTCTTCCCGCAGATGCGGCCGGAGAAGGTCCTGAAGAAGGAGAACAAGGAGCAGGCTGCCGAGTAATCCCGACCCCGCCATGCCGGAGCTCATCACCTCGCCTTCGAATCCGAAGATCAAACGGCTCCTCGCGTTGCAGCAGAAATCGTCTGCGCGGCGCGAGGCCGGTCTTTTTGTCGTCGAGGGTCAGCGTGAGCTTCAGCATTGCATCGACGCCGGCTTCGACATCGACTCGGTCTTCGTCTGCCCCGAAGCGGAAACGGCAGCAGCCTCTGAAAACCGTAGCCAGCAAGCTGGCTTGTTCTCTAACCCCTGTAGTCCCCTACTAGGGGACACGTTCTCCTCGAGCCGGCTCCGTAAGAGGGAGGGGCCCGCTTCCGAAGGAAGTGGGAGGGGTTCGGCGCAGCCGGACGTTTTCAGAGGCTGGCTGCCGTGCAACGAAGGAGGGCAGACGAAGGTGTTTGAGGTATCGAAAGAGGTATATGCCAGGATATCTTATCGGGAAGGGACCGAGGGGGTGATTGCAGAAGTGAGGACACCCGAGCGGAGGCTGGAGGACATCGTTTTACCGGACAAGCCGCTGGTGGTGGTGCTGGAGAGCGTCGAGAAGCCGGGGAATCTCGGGGCGGTGCTGCGCAGCGCTGACGCGGCGGGGGCCGATGCGGTGCTCGTTTGTGACCCGCTGACCGACCTCTGGAACCCGAACCTGATCCGTGCCTCGATCGGCGCCATCTTCACGGTGCCCTGCGTGGCCTGCAGCTCGGTCGAGGCCATCGCCTTCCTGAAGGCGCGCGGCATCCGCATCCTGACGGCGCAGCTGCAGGATTCTTCCCTCTACTATGATTGCGACATGACCGTCGGCACCGCCCTCGTCATGGGTACGGAAGCCACCGGGCTGACCGATGCCTGGCGCGCCGCGGCCGACGCACATATCCGCATCCCGATGCTCGGCCGGCTGGATTCGCTGAACGTGTCCGTGTCGGCCGCCATCCTGCTTTTCGAAGCCGTCAGACAGCGCCAGAATGGATAAATTCGGACTTATCGGGCATCCCATCGCCCATTCTTTCAGCCCTGCGCTGTTCACCGCCGCCTACGGCGGGAAATATTCCTATGATCTCATCGAGACGCCCGACTTCGAGGAGGCCTGGCGGCGTTTTCTGGACGGGTACAAAGCGATCAACGTTACCGCGCCGTTCAAGGGGAACGCCTTCGAGCGCGTCGACTGGCGCAGCCCGGAATGCGAGCGGGCCGGGGCGACGAATCTCGTCGTGAAGACGCCCGAAGGGACGAAGGCGTATAATTCTGATTATCGCGGCGTGAAATCCCTGCTCGATCCGCTCGGTTGCCGTACCGCAGCCGTGATTGGTTTCGGCGGAGCCGGCAAGGCCGCCCTCGCCGCCGCCGAGGATATCGGCCTTGATACGCATCTCTACCGCCACGCCGAACTGGCCGGGGGCGTGAGCGCGGATGTCATCATCTACACGCTTCCGCGCGCGGTCGAAGGCATCGACCGCCTTGACTGTGCCCATCTGCTGGAAGCGAATTACAAGGATCCCTGCCTGGCCGGCCGGCCGGGCTACATTCCCGGCTCCGCCTGGCTGCTCGCGCAGGCGGTCACCGGCTATGCCCTCATGACGGGCGAAGAGCCGGACGGTGCAGCTATGGCAGCAGTTTTCGGCTGCTAGAACAGCGTCGGTTCTTCGAAGAGACTGCCGGGGATGTCGGGAACGTCATCGAGGGCGGCTGGGGCTTCCGGCTCTTCGGCCGGAATGACGATAGGCTCTGCCGGAGATTCTTCGACTTCGCTCGGAACGACAGGCGCTTCTTCCGGCTCGACCGTTTCCTCTGGCTCAGTCGTTTCGTCATCCCCGACCTGATCGGGGATCTCCTCCTGCTCGTCAGGAATCGGCTCCACGAAGCGGACGCTCTTGACCTCGCCGCGCTCCGCGCACTTCTTGCCCTTGGCGGCGATGCCCTTCTTGCCGATCCACTCTTCGGCCTCCACGGTCTCGGGCTCCTTGTCCGAAAGCTTCCAGACAATCTCGTAGCGCGGATGGCGGTCGCCGCTGAGCTCCACGAGATAGGACTTGGGGGCGTCGGAGATGAAGCTGACCGGGGTGTTGTCGCTGGGTACGAAGGAGAAGCGCTTGACGTAGAAACTCTTCACGGCGCCGTCCCAGTAGAGGGCGGTGAAGGTCTTGTCGGGATCGAATTTCTCGATCAGGAGCACGTCTCCCTGGTAACGGTTGACCAGGTCATAGGAAGTGGTGTAGAAGGTGCCGTTCCTGAAGACGGCCAGCACTTTGTCGTCGTCCTTGAACTGGCCGAGCCAGATGCCGTGACCGTCCTCGTTGAGCTTCTGGATATCGGTGTCGTACCAGATGTCCTTGCCGGTGATGGTGCTCACGCCCTTGCTCTTGAGGGTGATGTTGCGGATGGCGTTCTTGCTGACCAGGTTGCCGCGG
>CADBYT010000028.1 GCA_902798975.1 uncultured Bacteroidia bacterium
CGCAGCCGCGCCTGCAGTTCCAGCAGATCTATGTACTCCGTTTCCATATCCCTACAAAAATAGATACAAAATTCATATTCTCTAGCGGATTTTTCGTGCAGAAAATCCATAAAGAATTACTATCTTTGTCTGATTTTTAGCGTTAGTTTGTATGAAGATTTCCGAGGCCGTGTTTGCAGGCAGCAGCACCCGGATCTCACAGAAGCCCAAGCGTAGCTTGCCGGAATTCGCCTTCATCGGAAGGTCCAATGTCGGTAAGTCCTCGCTTATCAACTCCCTGTGCGGGAACCGCAAGCTTGCCATGACCTCCTCCACCCCGGGCAAAACCAAGGTGGTCAACCACTTCCTCATCAACGACAGCTGGTACCTGGTGGACCTCCCCGGCTACGGCTACGCCAAGATGGGGCAGAAGGGCCGCGAAGAGCTGGCCGCCGTGATCCGGGACTACATCCTCAACTCGCAAGAGATGGCCCTGCTCTTCGTCCTGATCGATTCGCGCCATGACATCGGCCGCATCGACCTCGACTTCCTGGCGGAGCTCGGCGAGCACGGGATTCCCTTCGCGCTGATCCTGACGAAATGCGACAAGCAGGGACCCAACGTGCTGGCGGCGCAGATCGAGCGGGACCGCGAGATCCTGCTGCAGCAGTGGGAAGAGCTCCCTCCCCTGTTCTGCAGCTCCTCGCAGACCCACCGCGGCAAAGACGAGATCCTCGATTACATCGGAAACATACTCAACACACTATGATACACACCCACCGTTTGGAATTGTTCGCCTGCAGAGCCTCCGAGAACTTTGCACGCCAGGTCATCAACTACCTCAACCAGCTCAAGGCCCCCGAAGAGCCCGAAGTGCATCTCGGCGAGCTGGAAGTCACGCCCTTCAGCGACGGCGAATTCCAGCCGCAGTATGCCGAGAGCGTCCGCGGCGCCTCCGTCTACATCCTGCAGTCCACCATTCCTCCTGCAGACAACCTGATGGAGCTGCTGCTCGCCATCGACGCCGCCAAGCGCGCCTCCGCCGACGAAGTCATCGCCGTGATGCCGTATTTCGGATGGGCCCGCCAGGACCGCAAGGACCGCCCGCGCGTGGCCATCGGCGCCAAGCTGGTCGCGAACCTGCTGCGCGCCGCCGGTGCAGACCGCGTGATGACCTGCGACCTGCACGCCGGACAGATCCAGGGATTCTTCGACATCCCGGTGGACCACGTGTATGCCAGCAAGGTGTTCATCCCCTATATCCGGAACCGGAAATTCAAGAACCTCGCCATCGCCGCGCCGGACATGGGCGGCGCCAAGCGCGCCAACGTCTACGCCCGCGAACTGATGTGCCCGGTGATCATCTGCCACAAGACCCGCGAGCGGGCCAACGTGGTCGGTTCCATCACCGCCATCGGTGAAATCGAAGGCAAGGACATCATCATCGTGGACGACATGATCGACACCGCCGGCACGCTCTGCAAGGCCGCCGAGGTGCTGATGCAGCGCGGCGCTTCCAGCGTACGCGCCTGCGCCACGCACGGCCTGCTCTCCGGCGGCGCCGTCGAGCGCATCCACGAATCCGCCCTGCAGGAGGTCTTCATCACGGACACCGTCCCGCACCCGGAGCTCGCGGACGATCCCAAGATCCGCATCGTGTCGATGACCGAGGTCTTCGCCTCCATCATCCACAAAGTCTATAATTACGAAGCCATCAGCCCGGACTTCGTCCATTAGCAGCGTATGTGGCCTGTCTTTCTCGTCGTCCTCGTACTCGTCGGGCTCTGCGTCCTCGGACTCGGAGTCAACGTCCTCTTTTTCAAGAAGGACTTCCCGAAATACGACGTCGGGTCCAACGAGGAGATGCAGCGCCTGGGCATCCGTTGCTACAAGGACGAGGATGCCGAACTGCAAGGTAAAGCCTGTACCGGCAAGCAGTCCGAAGCCTGTCAGGACTGCCAGTTTTTCAACCGTCATCCCGGGCACAATAACAGTCATTCCGGGCTTGACCCGGAATCTCAAACCGCCTAGTATATGAGTTTAGTAGCCATCGTCGGCCGGCCCAACGTCGGCAAATCCACCCTCTTCAACCGCCTCGTCGGCATGCGGCAGGCCATCGTAGACGACACCGCCGGCGTGACCCGCGACCGCCATTACGGCCGCTGTGAATGGTGCGGCCGGGAGTTTTCGGTCGTGGATACCGGCGGCTATACCACCAACTCCGACGACGTCTTCGAGGCCGCTATCCGCTCGCAGGTCCAGATCGCCATCGACGAAGCGGACCTTGTGCTCTTCATGGTCGAGGCGGCCACCGGCATCACGGACTACGACGCCGAGATCGCCGACATCCTGCGCCGCACCAAGAAGCCCGTCGTCCTCTGCGTGAACAAGGTGGATTCCGGCGAAAAGATGTACGACGCGTACCAGTTCTATTCCCTGGGCCTGGGCGAGGTGTACAGCATCTCCGCCGCCAACGGCAGCGGCACCGGCGACCTGCTGGACGCCGTCGTGGCCGCGCTGCCCGAGGAGGTGGAGCAGGAGGACCCGCACGCCGGACTCCCCCGCATCACCATCGTGGGCAAGCCCAACGTGGGCAAATCGTCCCTGACCAACGCCCTGCTGGGCGAGGAGCGCAACATCGTCACGCCCGTGGCCGGCACGACCCGCGACGCCATCGAGACCTACTACAACAAGTTCGGGCACGAGTTCATGCTCGTCGACACGGCCGGCATCCGCCGCAAGACCAAGGTCCACGAGGACCTGGAATTCTACTCCGTGATGCGCTCCATCCGCGCCATCGAGCACGCCGATATCTGCATCCTGATGATCGACGCCACCTCCGGCATGGAGGCGCAGGACATGAACATCTTCAACCTCATCGTCAAGAACCGCAAGGGCTGCGTGGTCGTGGTGAACAAGTGGGACCTCTTCATCAAGGATTCCAACACGCTGCGCGACTACACCGCTTCGCTCAAGGAGCGGCTCGCCCCGTTCAACGACATCCCCGTGGTCTTCACCTCCGTCGTGAAGATGCAACGCATCCAGGACGTCCTGGACGCCGCCACGCAGGTATATGCCAATTACGCGCAGAAGATCCCGACGGCCCGCCTCAACGAGGCGCTGCTGCCGGTCATCGAGGAGACTCCGCCTCCCGCATGGAAGGGCAAGTACGTGAAGATCAAGTACATCACCCAGCTCCCGACCGCCTTCCCGGCCTTCGCCTTCTTCTGCAACCTTCCGCAGTATGTCAAGGATCCCTACAAACGCTTCCTCGAGAACCAGCTGCGCAAGCACTTCAACCTTACCGGCTGCCCCGTGCAGATCTACTGCCGGCAGAAATAATCCCAAACCGCCATGCCCAGAGTCATCACCTTCGGAGAGATCATGCTCCGCCTTTCCACCCCCGGCTATCTCCGCTTCGGCCAGGCCCGCCAGTTCGACGCCACCTTCGGCGGCGGCGAGGCCAACGTGGCCGTATCGCTCGCGAACTACGGCATCAATGCCGCATTCGTGACGCGGCTGCCGGACAACGATATCGCGAAATCCTGCCTCAAGGACCTCCGTTCCTACGGCGTGGACACCTCCCGCATCATTTTCGGGGGCGACCGCGTGGGCATCTATTTCCTCGAGACCGGCGCCGTGGCGCGTCCGAGCAAGGTGGTCTACGACCGCGCCGGCTCCTCCATCGCCACCATCCAGCCGGGCATGATCGACTGGAAGAAGGTCTTCGAGGGAGCTGACTGGTTCCACTGGACCGGCATCACGCCCGCCCTCAGCCAGGGTGCGGCGGACGTCTGCCTGGAGGCCGTGCGGGCCGCAAACGCGCTCGGCGTGACGGTCAGCTGCGACCTCAACTACCGCAAGAACCTCTGGAAATACGGCAAGGCCGCCGGCGAGGTGATGCCCGCCCTCGTCGAGGGCTGCGACATCATTCTCGGCAACGAGGAGGATGCGGACAAAGTCTTCGGCATCAAGCCGGAGGGGTTCGACGTCACCGCCACAGGCGGCGCCATCGACCAGCGGCGCTTCCAGAGCGTGGGTGAGCAGCTGATGAAGCGCTTCCCGCGTGCGAAGAAAGTCATCATTACCCTGCGCGGCTCGATCAACGCCAACCACAACACCTGGGGCGGCGTGCTCTGGGACGGCAGGACGCTTTACCAGTCTCCCCGTTACGACATCACCCACATCGTGGACCGCGTGGGCGGCGGGGACTCCTTCATGGGCGGACTCATCTACGGCCTGCTCAGCTTCCCGGGCGACGACCAGAAGGCGCTGAACTTCGCCGTGGCCGCCTCCTGCCTCAAGCATACCATTTTCGGAGATTACAACCAGGTCACCGTGGCCGAGGTCGAGAACCTGATGAAGGGCGACGCCTCCGGCCGGGTGGCGCGTTAACGTCATCCCCGACCTGATCGGGGATCTCAATACCGCTAAGTTATGGCAAAATACGACAAACTCCAGGTTCTCACGGTGATGCAGGAGACCGGCATGGTGCCGGTATTCTACCACGCCGACGCAGCCATCGCCAAGCAGGTGCTCAAGGCCTGCTATGACGGCGGTGTGCGCGCCTTTGAATTCACCAACCGCGGCGATTTCGCACACGAAATCTTCGGCGAACTCGTCAAATATGCCAACGCGGAGCTCCCGGGCATGATCCTGGGCATCGGCAGCGTGGTCGATCCCGGCACCGCCGCCCTCTACCTCCAACTCGGCGCAAACTTTGTGGTCGGCCCCGTCTACAATCCCGCCGTCGTGCCGGTGTGCAACCGGCGCCTCGTCCCCTATTGCCCCGGCTGCGGATCGGCCAGCGAGGTCAGTGCGGCCCAGGAAGCGGGCTGCGATGTCTGCAAGGTGTTCCCGGGCGACGTGCTCGGCCCGGCATTCATCAAGAACCTCCGGGCCCCGATGCCCTGGAGCCGGCTTATGGTCACCGGCGGCGTGAAGCCCGAACGGGACAACCTCGAAGCCTGGTTCAAGGCGGGCGTGACCTGCGTCGGCATGGGCTCCAACCTTTTCCCGAAGGACGCGGTCGCCGCGGGCGACTGGTCCCGGATCACCGATCTTTGCCGCAAATCCCTGCAAATCATCAAAGAAGTTCGCTAACCCATGAGTACCACACAACAGAAACTGATGACCAACTGGCGCTGGTGGCTGTGCTCGCTGCTCTTCGTGGCGACGACCGTCAACTACCTCGACCGCCAGGTCCTTTCCCTGACTTACGAGGAATTCATCAAACCCGAATTCCATTGGACGGATGCCAACTACGGCACCATTACCTCCTTCTTCTCCATCTTCTACGCTATATGCTGCCTCTTCGCGGGCAAGTTCGTGGACTGGATGGGTACCAAGAAGGGTTACCTGATCGCCATCGGCGTCTGGTCGCTCGGCGCGTGCCTGCACGCCGCCTGCGGCTGGGCCACGGCCCTCTTCACGGGGCTCGGCAGCGTGGAAGCGCTGCGCGCTGTCGAGGTGGGCAGCAATGTCGCGCTGGCCGTTTCGACGACTTCCGTCTACCTCTTCCTGCTCTGCCGCGGCATTCTCGCCCTCGGCGAATCCGGCAACTTTCCGGCCGCCATCAAGGTGACGGCCGAATATTTCCCGAAGAAGGACCGCGCCTTCGCGACCTCCATCTTCAATGCGGGCGCCTCCGTGGGCGCGCTGGCCGCGCCGCTGCTGATCCCGCCCCTCGCCGTCAAGCTTGGCTGGGAATGGGCCTTCATCATCATCGGCGGCCTGGGCTTCATCTGGATGTTCTTCTGGGCCTTCATGTACGAGAAGCCCGAGAAGAGCGCGCATGTGAACGAGGCGGAGCTGGCGTATATCCATCAGGATGAAAACAGTCATTCCGGGCTTGACCCGGAATCTCCTTCCACCGAGAAATCCATCCCCTTCGTCCAGTGCCTGCGCTATAAGCAGACCTGGGCCTTCATCACCGGCAAGTTTTTCACCGACGGCGTGTGGTGGTTCTTCCTGTTCTGGGCGCCTTCCTATTTCAGTAACCAGTTCGGCGCCCCCGCCACCTCCGGCCTGGGCCAGGCGCTGATCTTCACGCTCTACGCCATCGTGACCGTGGTCTCCATCGTGGGCGGCTACCTGCCCAAGATCTTCGTCGAGAAGAAGGGCATGAATCCGTACGCGGGCCGCATGCTCGCGATGCTCATCTTCGCCTTCTTCCCCATCGCCGCGCTCTTCGCGCAGCCGCTCGGCATCAACCTCAACTCCGCCTGGTGGCCGGCTGTCCTGATCGGCCTTGCCGGCGCGGGGCACCAGGCATGGAGCGCCAACCTCTACTCCACCATCGGGGACATGTTCCCGAAGAGCACCATCGCCTCCATCACCGGCATCGGTACGACCGCCGGCGGCATCGGCTCGATGATTATCCAGAAAGTGGCGGGCAACCTCTTCACCTACGCGGAAGGGGCCGGCTCCGCCTTCCGTTTCCTCGGCTTCGAGGGCAAGCCGGCCGGCTATTTCATCATCTTCTGCTACTGCGGAATCGCCTACCTGCTCGCCTGGATCATCATGAAATCCCTGGTCCCGAAGTATAAACCCATTGAACTCTAATCGTCCGTCACGAACCGGCCTGACCTTTTCGTCATTCGCCGGAACCGACCGGCGAATCTCATTCCGCTGATATGAAAATCAATCTGATCCAAACCGATATTGTCTGGGGCGACCCGCAGGCCAACTGCGCCCACCTCGACAAACTGCTCGCGGACGCAGCACCCGCCGACCTTTATGTCCTTCCGGAGATGTTCACCACGGGCTTCGCCACCCTGCCGGACGCCACGGTCGAGCATGAGCCCTCCGCGGGTCTCGCCTGGATGCAGCACAAGGCGAAGGAACTGAACGCCGCCATCGCCGGCAGCATTGCCTTAGCCGTCATTCCGGGCGAAGACCCGGAATCTCCTTTTAAATGCGCGAACCGCTTCTATTTCGTCCGTCCGGACGGGACGTTCGAGCAGTACGACAAGCGCCACCTCTTCGGCTACGGCGGCGAAGGCAAGCGCTTCCGGGGCGGATCCGAGCGCGTCATCGTCAACTACCAGGGCATACGTTTCCTGCTGGCCGTCTGCTACGACCTGCGTTTCCCGGTGTGGCTGCGCAACCGGGACGACTATGACGCCATCCTGCTCGTGGCCAGCTGGCCCGACGTGCGTCGTTTTGCGTGGGATACGCTCGCCCGCGCCCGTGCCATCGAAAACGCCTGCTATGTCGCAGCCGTCAACCGCGTAGGTTCGGACCCGGCTTGCACCTACAACGGCGGTACCGCCTGGATCGGCCCGTACGGCGAGACGCTCGCGGAGGTCCCGGACAGTGAAGAGGGCTTCGCCTGCGGCGAAATCGATCTCGACCACCTGGCCGCCTACCACGCCAAATTCCCCGTCCTGGAGGACGCGGACAGTTTCGACCTGGTCCCCTGATTCTCACTGTTTTCCACAAATACCTATCTATCAGATTATTACTAAAGTAACCGGGCACCCAGGCACCCGGTTACTTTCAGATTCTACTGATTTATAATTATTTACAAAAAACAGCCAATTAGTCAATCAGACCGTTCTTCTCGACAGTCCAGCCTTCGCGCTGCGACAGGCCGCAGGGCTCGCCCTGGAACATCTTGGCGGCTTCCTTGTCGCCCTTCAGTTGCCACTTCAGCCAGGCGATGGCCGGGACGGTGAACTCGCCGCCGTGCGCCTCGCGATAGGTGCCGCCGTGACCGACCGGAAAGTTGGCCGCGAAGGCCGGCACCTTGCTGATCCGGTGAAAGTCGTCCATGCCGTTCTGATAGGCGATGTCGGTCTCACCGCCGAGGATATAGATAATAGGTACCTTGATACCCTGGAGTTTCTCCTTGTCAGGCATCGGCATGCCCGGGACAGCGCCGGCCGGATTGGAGAACAGGCCGCTGTTGCAGATCATGATGGTCTTCAGGCGCGGATCGGCGGAATTGTCGAGGGTCTGAAGGCCGCCGCAGGACATGCCCGCCGCAGCGATGGCATTCACGTCGATGCGTCCGTAGTACGGGCTCTCCTTGTCGGCATTCTGCGCGATGGCCCAGTCGATGGATTCAATCTGCTGGGCGGAAGTGGACTGCGGGCCGCGGTAAGGCTTCTCCTCCATCGGGATGTAACCGGAAGCAATCACCAGGAAGCCCTGCGAGGCGATTTCATTCAGGAACTTGAAAGCTCCCACGGGGAGTTGGTGCAGGCTCCGTTGCCCCAGACAAGCACGGGGAGCAGGTTTTTCTTGCCGAAGGCGGAAAGGTCCTGCGGCGCGAAGATGGTGTGGGCTTCGAGCGAGGGATCCTCGAGCATCAGCACCTTGACTGGGCCGGTGCCGCCTTCTTCGACAATCAGGGACTGGGTGGCGTTCGGTGCCACCGGCTTAGGCGTGCATGCGACCAGCGCGAGGGCGCAGGCCGCCAGGAGGAAGAAGATCTTTTTCATTTGCAAAGAGGTTTTAGTTGACACAAAAATAATCATTTTCATTATCTTTGGGAAACTAATGACCCTCATCCCATGAAGCACTTTCTTCTCTCCCTCGCTGCGGCGTGCATGTTCTGCGCTTTCGCGCACGCCCAGGGGACCTTCGTTTCCCCTTCCTCCGATGGCTGGCAGCGCACGCCGAGCACGCAGCGCCAGGCCGAATTCCCCAAAGTCAACGCCGACGGCGCGTACTGGTTCCGCTTCCAGGCACCCGCGACGGCAAAGGATGTGAAGTTGGAATTCGCCTTTGTGGAATTCCCGGCGCAGCAGGACGCAGAAGGATACTGGAATGTCATCGCCAAGGCGCCGAAGGTGGGCTATCAGTTGGTCCGCTGGATCGTGGATGGCGCCCGCATTCCGGATCCCGGGCTGGAATTTACCTTCTCGAACGGATGGCTGAGCACCATCGAGATCCCGTCCCCGCAGGATGCGTATTACGAGATGCGGGACGTGCCGCACGGGGACGTACGCGAGCACTGGTTTTTCTCGAAGATCGAAGGGAAATGGCGCCGCGCCTATGTTTACACGCCGCCCGGATATGATGCACAGCCCGCCAGACACTATCCTGTCCTGTACCTTCAGCACGGCGCAGGCGAGAACGAGACGGAGTGGACGCACACCGGCTTTGCCGCCGTCATCGCCGACAACCTCATCGCCGAAGGACGGATCGAGCCGCTGATTATCGTCATGAACAACGACTTTGTCTACCGCCCCAGCGACAACCGCGGCCGGCTGGCCCTGGCTGACAAGTGGAATGAGAATTTCGAGGAAATGTTCCTGACCGAGGCGCTGCCCGACATCGAAGCGCACTACCGCGTCATCCCTGACGCCGCGCACCGCGCCATGGCAGGCCTGT
The DNA here is from genome assembly GCA_902798975.1 of uncultured Bacteroidia bacterium. Taxonomy (GTDB): domain Bacteria; phylum Bacteroidota; class Bacteroidia; order Bacteroidales; family UBA932; genus Cryptobacteroides. Next base: position 9,322 of record CADBYT010000028.1, read on the forward strand.
CGCTGGGAGGCATGCTGACCGGCACGGTCGGCGTGCGCCATAGCGAGCTCTTCGGCTGGCTGGGCATCTTCAGCGGTGGCGTGGTCTCCGACCCCGCCCTTCTTCGCAAAGATACGGTCAGGCTGATTTTCGAGACCTGCGGCTCAGAGGAGTATCCGGAGCGCATCGAGCAGAATGTCGCCCTGCTCAAGGACCAGGGCTTCAACGCCGCCACGTACGTCTCGCCGGGCACCGCCCATGAGTGGCAGACCTGGCGCCGCAGCCTCTACCAATTCCTGCCGCTGATCTTCCGGTAGCTACCGTTTTATGTAAGCAACTATAAATCTGCTATTTACTAGAGTAACCGGGCACCTGAGCACCCGGTTACTTTGGTATCTGATTGTTAATCAAAAACATCCAAAAAACAACCGAATAACCAATAGTGGCAGGCAGTCGGAATGAAGCGCGTAGGCATTGTGGAGGGCGGAGCGGAAATTAGTTTTTCGGGCCACCGCACGAAAAATAATTTCCGGCCGCCCGCGAGGGAAAAGCGGGCAGCCGGAAAAAAATACGGAGTGAAGCGACGCAGGGGGTTCCGAGGGAACGCCCCCCGGTCATTAGAAGACCTCGTCGACAGTCTCCTTGTAGTCGTCGAAGGACGGGGCGGGAGCATCCTGGCGAGGGCCGTTGTTGTGGCGGGGACGGTCATTGTGACGGTTGTCACGACCACCCTCGCGACGGTCACCACCGCGACGCTCTTCGCGTCCACGGCCACCCTCACGACGATCGCCGCCACGGCGGTCATCCCGACGGTCGCCACGGTCGCCGCGCTCACCGCGCGGCCGGCGCTCCGGCTCCTTGTAGCCTTCCGGCTTCTCGGTCAGGGCGCGCATGGACAGGCGCATCTTGCCGGTCTTGGCGTCGATCTCGAGGAGTTTCACATCCACCTCATCGCCGACGGACAAGACGTCCTCGACCTTCTCGGTTTTGTTCCAGGCAATCTCGGAGACGTGCAGCAGGCCTTCCTTGCCCGGCAGGATCTCGATGAAAGCGCCGAACTCGAGGATGCTCACGACCTTGCCGTGATAGACGGTGCCGACCTCGGGGACCGCGCAGATACCCTTGATCCAGTCGAGGGCCTTCTGCATGTTCTCCGCGTTGTCGGAAGCGATATCCACCACACCCTCGGTGAGGTTGGTGCCGGGAATCGGCTCCTCGTCGATGTTGATGACGGTGCCGGTCTCCTTCTGGATCTTCTGGATGGTCTCGCCACCCTTGCCGATGACGGCGCCGATGAATTCGGCGGCGATGCGCAGCTGGACGATGCGCGGCACGAAGGGCTTGTAGTCCTCGCGCGGCTCGCTGATGGTCTTCATCATTTCGCCCATGATGTGCATACGACCCTGGCGGGCCTGCTCAAGGGCTTTCTCCAGCACCTCGTAGGACAGACCGTCCACCTTGATATCCATCTGGGTGGCGGTGATACCGTCAGCGGTACCGGTGACCTTGAAGTCCATGTCGCCGAGGTGATCCTCGTCGCCGAGGATGTCGGTCAGGATGGCGTAGCGGTCGTTCGGATGCAGCTCGTCGGTGATGAGGCCCATGGCCACACCGGCCACCGGCTTCTTGATCTTCACGCCGGCGTCCATGAGGGCGAGGCAGCCGCCGCAGACGGAGGCCATGGAAGAAGAACCGTTGGACTCGAGGATATCGGAAACGACGCGCACGGCGTACGGATTCTCGGGAGCGAGGGGCACGACCGGCTTGAGGGCGCGCATCGCCAGGTTGCCGTGGCCGATCTCGCGACGGCCGGGGCCGCGCTGCGGCTTGGCCTCGCCGGTAGCGAACGGCGGGAAGTTGTAGTGGAGCACGAACTGCTGGTCATCCTGGATGAGGACCTCGTCCATCTCCTTCATATCCATCTTGGTGCCGAGGGTCACGGTCGCGAGGGACTGGGTCTCACCGCGGGTGAAGATGGCGGAACCGTGGGCGCAGGGGAGGTAGTCCACCTCGCACCAGATCGGGCGCACCTGATTGCAAACACGGCCGTCCAGGCGGATGCCCTCGTCAAGGATCATGTTGCGCATGGCTTCCTTCTCCTCGGCGTGGTAGTAACGCTCCACGAGCGGGGTCTTCTCCTCGAGCTCCTCCTCCGGAATCGTGGCGAGGAACTCCTCCTTGATGGCCTTGAAGCCTTCCTCACGCTCCTTCTTGGGCTTGGCAGCCTTGGCAAGGGCGTAGCACTTGTCGTAGCAGAAGTCGTGCACGGCCTTCTTCAGCTCCTCATCCTCCACGTCGTGGGGATAGTCGCGCTTGTTGACGTCGGTGCCGAGCTCGTGCATGAGCTCCTTCTGCACGCGGCAATGCTTCTTGATCTCTTCGTGGGCGAACTTGATGGCCTCGAGCATGTCGTGCTCGGTCACCTCGTTCATCTCACCTTCGACCATCATGATATTCTCCTCGGTGGCGGCGACCATCAGTTCGAGGTCGGAGTCCTTCATCTGGGAGACGGTCGGGTTGATGACGAATTCACCATTGATGCGGCTCACGCGGACCTCGGACACCGGACCGCCGAAAGGCAGGTCGGAGGTGGCGAGGGCGCAGGAAGCGGCCAGGCCGGCGAGGGCATCCGGCTGGATGTCCTTCTCGGCGGAAATCAGACTGATGTTCACGAAAACTTCCAGGTGGAAATCATCCGGCCACAGCGGGCGGATGGGACGGTCCACCAGGCGGGCGATGAGCACCTCATAGTCAGAGGGCTTGCTCTCGCGCTTGAGGAAACCGCCGGGGAAACGTCCGGCGGAATAATACTTCTCCCGGTAGTCCACGGTGAGAGGCATGAAATCGGTGCCTTCCTTGACTTCGTCGGCACAGGTCACGGTGGCGAGGACCATCGT
>CADBYT010000029.1 GCA_902798975.1 uncultured Bacteroidia bacterium
TATCCTCTGCGACGTGATAGGCACGGACGTGGAAAACGGAAAACTGCCCGCGGACCAGATGGACTTCCTTGTAAAGATGGTCGGCGACATATCATACAACAACGCACGCGAATATTTCAAATTCTGACATATGGAACTTAAAAAGAATTGCAAATACTCCCTCCTGGTTCCTACCAGTATGGGACTCAGAATATGCCCGGACAACGGACAGCCCGTCTGGAGCAGCAACGTCTTCCGGATGCAGGCAACCAGCGCAGAGACAAACGTGGCCAGCATCTCTTCCCTGCTTGGCCTCAACGTCAAGGTGCTCACCACATTTGTGAAGGGAAGCCCTATGGCCGCCTTCATCAAGTCCGACCTGCGGGGCCGCGGGATGGACGTGGAAGGTCCGGAAGTGCCTCAGGGCGGCCCCTGGGGATACCGTCACCAGATTAACATAGCGGACTGCGGAAGCGGAGTCCGCGGCCCGCGCGTCTGGAACGACCGCGCCGGCGAGGTGGGCCGTACGCTGAACGTCAAGGACTTCGACCTCGACCGCATCTTCGGGCAGGAGGGCGTGCAGATCGTGCACCTGTCCGGCCTGATCGCGGCGCTGAGCCCTGAAACCAGCCGTTTCTGCCTGGAGATCGCCCGCGCCGCGAAGAAGTACGGCACGCGCATCGCCTTCGACCTGAATTACCGCGCCTCCTTCTGGAAGGGCCGCGAGCAGGAGCTCCACGACATCTTTTCGGAGATCTGCTCGGTGGCCGACATCCTCATCGGCAACGAGGAGGACTTCCAACTCTGCCTGGGCATCGAAGGACCCGAGGCCGGCGGCAAGGACATCGCCGCCAAGATCGAGGGTTTCAAGGAAATGATCGGCCGCGTGAAGAGACAGTACCCTGCGGCGCAGGTCTTCGCGACCACGCTGCGCCAGGTCAACCATACCAACAGCCACAACTGGGGCGCCATCCTGCTGGAAGGCGACACCTGGCATGTGGTGGAGCCGCGCGAAATCCATGTTCTCGACCGCATCGGCGGGGGCGACGGTTTCGTGGGCGGCCTGCTCTACGCCATCCTTAAGGGCTGGGAGCCCGGGAAATGGATCCAGTTCGGCTGGGCCACGGGCGCGCTGGCCACGACCATGCTGACCGACTACGGCCAGCCCGCCGACGAGGAGCAGGTCTGGAGCATCTGGCAGGGCAACGCACGCGTCAAGAGATAGCGCCATGCTGTATTTCGCGAGAGGTTCCAGGACGGACGTCATCGGCGCGGACGAGGTCCGCGCAATTCTGCGGGACGTCTTCGACGGGATGGGCCCGAAACGCCGGGTCGTCGCCATTCCGCCGGATTTCACGCGCCTGAATTCATACGCCGGCCCGATCACGGAGATGGCGTACGATTATTTCGGCGACGCCCTGACCGACGTGATGCCGGCGCTCGGCACGCATTCCGCGATGACGCCGGAGCAGATCCGGACGATGTTCGGCCACATTCCGGCGGAGCGCTTCCGCGTGCACGACTGGCGCCACGACGTGGTGACGGTTGGGGAGGTCCCCGCCTCCTACCTGCGCGAAGTTTCCGAAGGACGTGTGGAATACACCTGGCCCGCCCAGGTCAACAAGCTCCTGCTGGAGCCGGACGTGGACCTGATTCTCTCGATCGGGCAGGTCGTGCCCCACGAGGTCATCGGCATGGCCAATTATACGAAGAACATTTTCGTGGGCGTGGGCGGCTCCGAAGGCATCAACAAGAGCCACTACCTCGGCGCCACCTACGGCATGGAGCGCATCATGGGCCGCGCCAAGAGCCCGGTGCGCGACGTGATGGAATACGCCCGCACGCACTTCATCCCGCAATTGCCCATCGTCTATGTGCTGACGGTGCGCGCCAAGGACGCCGCCAGCGGGGAAATGGTCACGCGGGGCCTCTTCATCGGCGACGATTTCGAATGTTTCGAGCGCGCGGCCGCCCTCTCGCTGGAGACCAATTTCATCATGGTGGACCACGAGATCCGCAAGTGCCTCGTGTACCTCGATCCCGAGGAATTCAAGAGCACCTGGCTGGGCAACAAGAGCATCTACCGCACCCGGATGGCGCTCGCCGACGGTGCGGAGCTGATCGTCCTCGCACCTGCGCTGCGGGAATTCGGCGAAGACAAGACCATCGACGCCCTGATCCGGAAATACGGCTACAAGGGCACTCCGCACACGCTGGAGGCCACCCGGGCCAATGCGGACCTGCAGGAGAACCTGGGCGCGTCGGCCCACCTCATCCACGGCTCCTCCGAGGGCCGGTTCACGATTACCTATTGCCCGGGACCGGAGATGTCCCGGGAAGAAATAGAAAGCGTCGGCTTCCGCTATGGCAGCCTCGACGAGATGCTCGCGCGCTATCCGCTCCACAGCCTCAAGGACGGCTGGAACACGGTGCCGGACGGCGAGGAGATCTACTACATTTCCAACCCGGCGCTGGGCCTCTGGGCCAGCCCGGACCGATTCAAGGACTGAAACATGAAGATCGTCTGCGACAATAAGATACCTTTCCTGCGCGGCGTGCTGGAACCCTGGGCCGAGGTGCTCTACCGGCCCGGCCGGGAGACCACGCCCGAAGTGGTCCGCGACGCGGACGCCATCATCACCCGCACCCGGACGAAGTGCGACGCGGCCCTGCTGGCCGGCTCTTCCGTGAAGGTGATCGCCACGGCGACGATAGGCTACGACCACATCGACACCGCCTGGTGCGAGGCGCACGGGATCGTCTGGCGCAACGCGCCGGGCTGCAATTCCTGGTCCGTGAAGCAGTACATCGCCACGGTGCTCTGCACCCTGGCCTGCCGCCACGGCCTGGAGCTCGCCGGCATGACGCTCGGCGTCGTGGGCGTGGGCAACGTGGGCAGCAAGGTGGCCGAGGTGGCAGCGCTGCTGGGCATGCGGGTGCTGCTATGCGACCCGCCGCGCGAGCGGGCATTACCGTCATTGCCGGCTGCGACCGGCAATCCCTTCGTTTCGCTGGACACGATATGTCGCGAGAGCGACATCATCACCCTGCACGTCCCGCTTTCCCGTGAGGGGGAGGACGCCACCTGGCACCTCTTCGATGCGGCGCGCCTGGCGTCCCTGCGTCCCGACCAGTTCCTGATCAACTCTTCGCGCGGCCCCGTGGTGGACAATGCGGCGCTCAAGGCCGCCCTGCAGGAGAAGCGCCTGCGCGGCGCCGTGCTGGACGTCTGGGAGGGGGAGCCGGAGCCGGACCGCGCGCTGATGGACCTGCTGGACGTCGCCACGCCGCACATCGCCGGCTACAGCGCGGACGGCAAGGCGAACGGCACGATGGCGAGCGTGCGTACGGTCGCCGAGGTGCTGGGCCTGCCGCTGACGGACTGGCGCCCGGGGGCGATTCCCGCTCCGTCGCAGCCGCTCAGCTTTACTCTTGACGCCACGGGCAAGCGCCGCCAGGAGGTTCTCTCCGAGGCGCTGCTCCATACCTATAATCCGCTCGCGGACGACCGCGCGCTGCGCGCAACGCCCGAAGCCTTCGAGCAGCTCCGCGGCGACTACCCGGTCCGGCGCGAGCCGACCGCCTTTACCCTGCAGCTGCAGGGCGGCACGCCCGAGATGGCGGAGACGCTCTCCGCCATCGGTTTCACAGTCAACACAAATTCCTGAACGATATGCAAGCAAAATCCGACATCGGTCTGATCGGTCTCGCCGTGATGGGCGAGAACCTCGTTCTCAACATGGAGAGCAAGGGTTTCCGCGTCAGCGTGTTCAACCGCACGGTTGAGAAAGTGGACAAATTCATGGCCGGCCGCGGTGCCGGCAAGAACATCTATGGCGCCCGTACGCTCGAAGATTTCGTGGGTTCGCTCAAGAGCCCGCGCCGCGTCTTCCTGATGGTGAAGGCCGGACAGGCCGTGGACGACTTCATCGAGAAGCTCATCCCGGTCCTGGATCCGGGCGATGTCATCATCGACGGCGGTAATTCCCATTTCCCGGACACGGCGCGCCGCACGGCCTACGTCGAGAGCAAGGGCCTCCTGTACATCGGCACCGGCGTGTCCGGCGGCGAGGAGGGTGCCCTGAAGGGACCTTCCATGATGCCCGGCGGCTCTCCCGCGGCCTGGCCGTTCGTCAAACCCATCTTCCAGGGCATCTGCGCCAAGGTTGAAGGGGGTGCTCCCTGCTGCGACTGGGTGGGCGAAGGCGGAGCCGGCCACTTCGTGAAAATGGTCCACAACGGCATCGAGTACGGCGACATCCAGCTCATCTGCGAGTGCTACCAGATCATGAAGGACATCCTCGGCATGAGCAACGAAGAAATGCACGCGACCTTCGCCGAATGGAACAAAGGCGACCTGGACAGCTACCTGGTCGAGATCACCCGCGACATCCTCGCGAAGAAGGACGAGGACGGCCGCTATGTGCTGGACTACATCCTCGACACCGCCGGCCAGAAGGGTACCGGCAAGTGGACGGCCATTTCCGCGCTGGACGCGGGCGTGCCCCTGACCCTGATCGGGGAATCCGTCTTCGCGCGCTGCCTGTCGGCGCAGAAGGAGGAGCGCGTGGCCGCTTCCAGGATCCTGCAGGGCCCCGCTCCCGCGAAATTCAACGGCGACCGCGCCGCCTTCCTGGAGGACCTGCGCCGGGCGCTGTTCGCCGCCAAGGTGGTCTCCTACGCGCAGGGCTATGCGCTCATGCGCGCCGCGGCCGCCGAGTACGGCTGGAAGCTCAACTACGGCGGCATCGCCCTGATGTGGCGGGGCGGCTGCATCATCCGCAGCGTGTTCCTCGGAAAGATCAAGGAAGCCTTCGACCGGCAGCCCGACCTGGCCAACATCCTGCTGGACCCGTATTTCTGCGGCAAGCTGGCGGAGGCGCAACAGGGCTGGCGCAACGTGCTCTGCACGGCGATGCAGGCCGGTGTGCCCGCGCCTTGCATGACCGCCGGACTGCAGTACTACGACGGCTACCGCAGCGAGCGGCTGCCCGCCAACCTGCTGCAGGCGCAGCGTGATTTCTTCGGCGCGCACACCTACGAGCGTACCGACCGCCCGCGCGGCGAATTCTTCCATACCAACTGGACCGGCCACGGCGGCGACACGATTTCAACCACTTATAATGCTTAATGAATAACCGTCATTCGCCGACTTGATCGGCGAATCTAATTCAGACAATATGTTGAAAATAGGCAAATATTCCTTCGGGGTGGGCGACCGTTTCGCCCGTGAGGGCGTGAACCAGCTGCAGGCGCTCCTGGAAGCGGAGCAGCGCTTCGGCGTCCATTTCGATCCGGTCTGGAACAAGTCCAACCGCGAACATCAGATCGTCGGAACGGAGCCGGCGGAGACGCGCGCGGAGGCGGATGCCGCCGTGAAGACATTGAACTACAAGGGCCAGTACTTCGTGGACGCCGATCACATCAACCTCGGCAACGTGGACCGCTTCATCGCGGCGTCCGATTTCTTCACCATTGACGTGGCCGACTACATCGGCAAGACCGGGTCCGTGGAGGATCGCTTCCTGCCGGCGATCCGCGAGGCGGGCAAGATCTATCGCCATATTGCGGAGCGCAAGGGCGCCGACAATTTCGTGACCGAGGTCTCGATGGACGAGGTGGACGAGGCCCAGACGCCGGACGAGCTCCGCTACATCCTGCAGGAGATCGCCCGGGAGGGTATTCCCGTGCAGACCATCGCCCCCAAGTTCACCGGCCGCTTCAACAAGGGCGTGGACTACCGCGGGGACCTGGCGCAGTTCGAGCGTGAGTTTGAGCAGGACCTGCTGGTCATCGAGGAGGCCGTGCGTCTGTATGGCCTGCCGGACAAGCTCAAGCTCTCGATCCACTCCGGTTCTGACAAATTCTCCATTTATCCCATCATGGGGCGCTTGATCCGCAAGCACGATGCGGGTATTCATATCAAGACCGCCGGCACCACCTGGCTCGAGGAGAACATCGGCCTGGCGGTGGCGGATCCCGCCGCCCTGGACCTTGCGAAGCGGATTTACGCCGGCGCGCTGGGGCGGATGGAGGAACTCACGGTTCCGTACGCCACCGTGATTGACATCGATCCCGCGGCCCTGCCGTCGGCGGAGGAGGTGGCCCGCTGGGATGCGGATACCTATGCCCGCACCCTGCGGCACAACCCTGCCGATCCGCTCTACAACCCGTCTTTCCGCCAGCTCATCCACGTCAGCTACAAGATCGCTGCGGAGCTGGGCGCCGAATTCCTGCCCGCCCTGGAGAAGCACACGGCGGTCATCGGCCGCGAGATCACGGAGAATCTCTGCGAGCGGCATATCCGTCGGCTCTTCATGGAATAGCCCTGTCGCAAACGAACCACATAATGAAATGAAATAACCAATCATTGCTTTCGCCCTTGCCTGCGCCGTGTCGTTCGGCGCCGGCGCCCAGGTTCTCGAAAGCGCTCATCCGGAGGTCGATTCCGTTGCCTTCGCGAGGGTCCGTGCCCGGATGGACTCCATCCGGCAGTATCGGCCCAGGTGGACCTGCGCTATTGCTTCGCCCGCAAGAATTACGTCACGCTCCGGAGCGGTGCGCTGATCCGGAGCGATGATTTTAAAGATTTCTTCTCCAACGGGTGTTATTGGGCCTTTGGCGCAGAGTATGCCCGCCAGACCATCGTGGGACTGCTCCGGGTGGCTGCACAGTGGGGACGGATCGGGGGATTTACCGTCTACGCCGGGATAGGATTCGACTTCTAGAGGATTTCCACTTCGGCGCCGACAGCGGCGCTGATGCGTTTGACCAGGCCCTGGAGCACCGTTCCGGGGCCTATTTCGCGGAACTGGGTGGCTCCGTCCGCGAGCATGTTCTTGACCGACTGGGTCCAGCGGACCGGGGAGGTAAGCTGCTGCAGGAGGTTGTCCTTGATGCGCTTCGGATCCGTCTCCGGGAGGGCGGTGACATTCTGGTAGATGGGGCAGCGCGGGGTGCGGACCTCCGTGCGTTCGATGGCCTTGGCGAGCTCCACGCGGGCGGGCTCCATGAGCGGGGAGTGGAAGGCGCCGCTGACGCTCAGCGGCAGGGCACGCTTCGCTCCGGCTGCCTTCATGGCCTCGCAGGCTTTCGCCACGGCTTCCTTCTCACCGGAGATGACCACCTGCCCGTCGCAGTTGTAGTTGGCGGGGATGACGACGCCGTCGATGCCCTTGCAGATCTGCTCAACCTGCTCGTTGCCCAGGGCGATCACGGCCGCCATCGTGCCGGGGACTTTCTCACAGCATTTCTGCATCTCGCCGGCGCGGACGGCCACGAGGCGCAGGGCATCCTCGAAGTCCACGGCGCCGGCTGCCACGAGGGCGGAGAATTCGCCCAGGGAGTGGCCGCCGACCATGTCGGGGGCGGGGAGGCCTTCGGTGCAGAGGGCAGTCACCACGGAGTGCAGGAAGATGGCCGGCTGCGTCACTTTCGTGGCGCGCAGGTCCTCCTCGCTGCCTTCGAACATGATGTCGGTGATGCGGAAGCCGAGGATCTCGTTGGCCTTCTCCATCAGCTCGCGGGCCTTGGCGTTGTTTTCGTACAGCTCTTTTCCCATACCCGGGAACTGGGACCCCTGTCCGGGGAAAACGTATGCTCTTTTCATATAGAAATTCGTTATAAGTTGCGCCGCAAATTTACAAATTTTAAGTATATTTGCAGTCCCTATCGGGCACGCCCCTGTAGTTTAATGGATAAAATTTCGGATTCCGGTTCCGACGATAGGCGTTCGATTCGCCTCGGGGGTACAAGAAAAGCCTGCCAGCCTGGCAG
>CADBYT010000030.1 GCA_902798975.1 uncultured Bacteroidia bacterium
TGCCTGTTCCCAGCGGGAGGTTGGGATCGAAATCGGTCAAAATCGATGCGACCCCTAAAGAATTCTCTGGGGGTTGCATCGAAAATGGCTGAAATCAACACCGACTTAGGTTTTAAAAGTCGAGTCGGAACCGTTTGGGGGCAATATGATTCTGAGATTCGCCGGTCGGGGCCGGCGAATGACGGTAGAAGAAGGAATAAAAGAAGGCGGCCGGAGTCGGTCGCCTTCTTCATTATGTTGCAGGAGGAGGATTAATTGCCCTCGTCCGCGGCCATTTCGTTGTAGATCTCGAGCCAGGACTTGATGCCACGGGTGATGAAATCGATCGCGGTCTCCATGAACTCGGACATGTCGCCGTTGTTGGCGGCGAGGTAGGTGCTGGCGAAGAAGGTGACACCGCCGGCACGGTTGATGGCGGCACTGACCAGCTTCTTGGAGCGCGTGAACTCATTGCAGGCAAGCAGGGCGTTCATCACCTGGTCCTCATCGGAGAAATCAACCTCATAGACATTCGGCACCAGGAAGCGGAGAAGCGTCGGATCGTTGGTGTCGTTGTCGATGTAGAAATACTCACCCTGAACCTTGAACTCAACGTCGTTGTCTTCGTCGATGGTGGGCTTGTAGCCTTCGTTGGCGAGCCAGTCATAAGCCATGCGGGCAGCCTTGCTCAGAACGGAAAGATCCTGCGCGGAAGCGCAGACGGCCGCTGCCAGAGACAGCGCAGCAACAAGAATAAGTTTTTTCATGATATAAAGGAATTAATTGTTGTATGCTTCTTTAAAGTACTCCAGCCAGGTATCGACCGCCTGGAGCATGAAATCGATCACGCAGTCCATAAACTCGCTCACGTCCGCGACCTTCTTGGCCGTGCCGATGTAGGTGTCGGCGAAGAAGAAAATCTCACCCTCGTCGCTGAGGCCCGGCTTCACGAGCTTCATCTTCCGGTTGTACATGTTGATTGCCTTCAGCGAGGCAAGCACCTGCTTGGAGTCGCTCAGATCGACGGAATACACGGCGGGCATGCTGATGCGGAGCAGGGTCGGATCCTTCGGGGTGTTCAGTAGCAAGAAGGCGCGGTTCTTGACGACAAACTCCACGTCGTTGTCTTCATCGATCTCATTGAGGTACTCTTTCTGGTTGAGATAATCGTAGGCGAGACGCGTCGCGGTGCTCAATTGGGAGACATCGCCTTGCGCGAAGGCGCAGAATGCCGCCAGGAACAAAGCAAGAACAAGAATGAGTTTTTTCATGGTGATTCCAGTATATACACTAATAATAACGGGCACAAATGTAATTATTTCCCGTTAACTTTCCTAACATCGCCCCCAATGGGGTCCCTATGACGCACTGGCGGGATTTTTGCTATCTTTGCGGCGGACAATGAAAAAGGTCGCGCTCATAGGACTGATGCTGCTGGCAGTAGGACTACTGCCGGCGCGGGCGCAGTCCGAGGTGGCGCGGGAGGCCATGCGCGAAGCGCGCGAACAGCAGCGACGCCCCGTGCGCGGCACCCCGATGTACTTCGAGCTGGACGAGCACGGCGACACCGTCTTCATGGAAACGCTCGATCCCGTGTGGATCTTCCCCAAGGGCCGCCGCATGAAGGACAACGACTGGCGCAACTACTACAAGCTCGTCTACAACTTCAACAAAGTCTATCCCTACGCCCTCGTGGGCAGGAAAATGATGGCCCAGGTGGACAGCACCATCGCCGCCGACGTAAGCAAGCGCTCCGAGCGGAACCGCTACGTCAACGACGTCGAGAAGGAACTCCTCCGCATCTTCGAGAAGGACATCCGCCAGATGACGATCACCCAGGGACTCGTGCTGATGCGCCTGGTCGACCGCGAATGCGGCATGAGCGCCTACGAAATCATCAAGACCTACGAGAACGGACTCACCGCCAGCTTCTGGCAGCTCGTCGCCCGGCTCTTCTCGCAGAACCTCAAGACGCGCTACGACCCCAGCAAAGGCGAGGACGCCAAGATCGAAGAACTCTGTAAACTCTGGGATTCAGGGCAGTGGAACGCGTTCTACTACTCCATCTTCATGGAATATCCGACACGCGTCGTCATTCAGCATGACCGGCTGGAGAGCGAAGTTCAAAAGAAGAACCGTTAAACACGCCGTAGGGCGTGCCCCCGTCCGACCAGTCATCCAGAACATAGAATTTCGCCCCGCCTGGGAGCGTCATGTCCACGGGTTCATGGTAATGCCCGAACACGAAGAAATCCACATGGCGCTGCTCCGCCACCCCCGCGACATACTTGTAGAGCGGTTCCTCCTCCCGGCGGAACACATGTCCGGCGTGCTTACGGCGGCTGGACTTGGCCCAGCTGCGCGCCATCCGGTAAGCCAGCCAGGGATGCAGCGTCGCGAACAGGCGCTGCGCGAAACGGCAATGGAAGAGCTTCATCATGCGGGCATAGCCCCGCGTCGCCCCGCCCAGCAGGTCGCCATGGCCGAGGCAGAACTCCTTGCCGCTGATATTGACGAACAGCGGCTGCTCGAAATAGCCGATTCCCAGCTCCTTGAAAAGGGAAAAAGTCCAGATGTCGTGGTTGCCCGGGCAGAAGCAGACCTCCACGCCCGCGTCCCGGAGGCGGATCATCTCCGCCGCCACCCGCACCCCGTTGCGGGGCACGACGTCGCGGTACTCGTACCAGAAATCCCAGATGTCGCCGAGCAGGTAGAGCGCCTGCATGCGCTCCGCGGGCAGCTCCTTCAGGAAGCGGACGAAACGGTCCTCCCGCGCCGCCGCCTCCGGAGAATCCTGCCCCAGATGCACGTCAGCGACGAAATAGACCAGATTGCGCTCCGCCATTACGCCAGGAAGAAGATGACCAACAGACCGACCAGGGCGCAATAGAGCCCGAACCACTTGAGCTGCGCTTTGCGCACCAGGGCGATCATCACCCGGCAGGCGAACAGCCCGGAGAAGAACGCGGCCACGAAGCCCAGCAGCAGGGGCAGCGCTCCGACCGCCGAAGCGGCCATGTCACCGCCTACGATATCCAGGAAAGTCTCTCCGAGAATGGGCACCAGCACCATCAGGAAGGAGAATTGCGCCATATTCTCGCGCTTCACGCCGCAGAGCAGACCGCTCGAAATGGTCGTGCCCGAGCGGGACAGGCCCGGCAGCACCGCACAGGCCTGGCCGATGCCGACCACGAACGCCTGCCAGAACGAAATGCCGTTGCGGCTTTCCTTGACCGCCGCCGACACCCGCTTCGCGAGGAAATCGGAAAGCGTCAGCAGCAGCGCCGTGACGAGCAGGCAGACGCCCACCACCAGCATCGAGGAGAAGGCGGCTTCCACCTTGTCCTTGAAGAACATGCCCACGACGAAAACCGGAATCATCGACACGCAGAGCTTGGCGATGTAATCCGTCTCATCGTTGTATTTGAATTTGAACAGGCCGCACAGCAGCTTCCAGATCTCCTTCCGGAATACCACGATGGTCGCGAGGACCGTAGCGGCATGCACCGTGACTTCGAACACGAGGTCGCCCGTCGGCTCCACGCCCAGCAGGGCCTTGCCAATGGCCAGGTGGCCGCTGCTGCTCACGGGCAGAAACTCCGTCAAGCCCTGGACCAGGCCCAGGATAATCGCTTCAAACCATTCCATAGTTTACTGTTTTTTCTTGCATGCGCCCGCGAGGGCGACAATGATCACGACGATGCCTGCGACGATCACCACGGGGGCGGCCACGAGCCGCCGGAAATCGAACATCGCCTCGTTGAACACCTGCGGATCGCGGGAGCCGCCGCCCATCATCAGGATGTAGCCGGCCACCATGACCAGCACGCCCGCAAGGATCAGTTTCAGCCCCCTGGCATCCAGGGCCATTTTATCTTTTTTATCCATAAATCAATAGTATAAGTCGTCTTTCGGTGCCGCCACGAGGCGGTTCACCACCATCCAGGTAGAGATCACGCAGAGCAGGACGCCCAGCGCCACCACGATGCCGCACACGATCAGCAGCTGCTTCAGCTCCACGATGGCGACCAGCTCCGGGAACGAGCGGCGCAGCGCCTCCATCAGCGCCCAGAGCATCCCGACGGCCAGCGCCGAGGAGACCAGCCCCTGCAGGACCGCCGCCCGGACGAAAGGGCCGCGGATGAAGCTGCGCGTGGCGCCCACCAGTTTCATCGTATGGATGGTAAAGCGGCGCGCGAACACACTCACGCGAACCGTATTGTTGATGAGTACAAAGGAAATGAACAGCAGGAGCAGAATGAACACGCCCAGCACCACGGTGATCCGGGCGAGGTTGGTCGTCAGCGCATCCACCACCGACTGCTGCGTCTCCACCTCATCCACGAGCGGCGAGGCCGCGAGCGCCTTCGTCACGAAAGCGAGGCTGTCCTTATGCACGTAGGCGGCATTCAGGGTCACGTCCACGGACAGGGGAACCGGCGAAGTCTCGAACACGTCGAGGAAATCCTCCCCCAGCATGCCCTTCAGCTCTTCCGCGCCCTCTTCGCGCGTAATGACGCGCGTGGAACGGACAAAGGGCAGCCCTTCCTGCGCAGCGGCCCATTCGCCCGCCTGTACCTCCGTGGCGTCGTCCCGCAGCAGGACCGAAATCCGCATGTTCTCCTTGAGGTATTTCGACACACCGTGCGCGTTGAGCACAAGCAGGGCGGCGACGCCGGTCAGCAGCAGTACCAGGCTGATGCTGATCACGCTGGAGAGGTATGCATTGACGATGCGGCGGCGCATCAACTTTTTCTCCGGTCGAGCCATATTCCACCAAATTACGCTTCAAAGATAGTGAAAAGACATATAATTGGAAAAAATTTCTTATCTTTGTAGTTATGAGCGATATTAAGCAGAAAATACTTTTCGTCAACTCCGAGATCTTCCCCTACCTCCCGGAGTCAGATATCGCCCACGTCGGCCGTTATCTGCCGCAGGGGATCCAGGAGCGCAAACGCGAGATCCGTTCCTTCATGCCCCGCTACGGCTGCATCAACGAACGCAAGAACCAGCTCCATGAAGTGATCCGCCTCTCCGGGATGAACATCATCATCGCGGACGTGGACCGTCCCCTGATCATCAAGGTCGCTTCCATTTCCGCGGCGCGCATCCAGGTCTACTTCATCGACAACGAGGATTACTTCCGGCGCAAACAGCCCTTCTGCGACGCCTCCGGCAAAGCTTTCGAAGACAACGACGAGCGGACCATCTTCTTCGCCCGCGGCGTGCTCGAGACGGTCAAGAAGCTCCGCTGGGCCCCGGATGTCATCCACTGCCAGGGCTGGATCTCGCACCTCCTCCCCGCCTATCTCAAGAAAGCCTATATAGACGATCCCATTTTCTCCAACAGCAAGGTGGTGCTGTCGCTCTATGACGACACGCCGGCGGAGCCCTTCCATCCGGCCTTCGCGGAGAAGGCCTGCTTCGGCGGGCTGACCCGCGACGACGTGGCCGTCCTCGAGGACCCCACTGGCATAAATCTTGCTAAATTGGCCGTCCAGTACGCCGATGGTGTCATCCTCGCGGCGGATCGGATTGCGCCGGAGATTACGGACCACTGCAAGTCGCTCGGGCTTCCGATCCTTCCCTACGACCGCAAGGCCCGGGAAGATGGCAGCTACATCGACTCGTATTGCAGTTTTTACGATGAACTTTAAGATGAAGACAAGATTCCTTGCGCTGGCAGCGGCCCTCGTCTGCTGCTATTCCTGCATAGAAACAGACAGCACCCTCGGCGGCAACCTCGTTCCCGTCGTCGAGACCTACACTTTCCACATCGTGGAGATTCCCATCGAGGACATCTCCATGCAGATGGCCGACAACCTGTCCGGCTACTCCGACTCCCGCGTCACGATCGGCGCCATCCGCGAGCCGGAATACGGCCTGACCACCCGGGCCAGCGCCATCACCCTCGTCCCGCTGTTTGAAGACAAGCTGGACATGGGCAAGAACCCGGTCTTCAAGCGCTTCCACTTCTCCATCGGGCGCGACACCACCTGCGTGCTGGATCCCGATCAGGCGAACATTCTCCAGCGCGTGCACGTGTACAGCCTGAACGAGCCCCTGGATCCGACCGTCGACTACGACGTCAACCGTCCCATCCCGCACGGCATGACGAGCATCACCAAGGGCACCCCGATCTACAACGGCCTGGACTCCCTGACCTTTGACTTCTCCGAAGAATTCGGCAAGAAATACCTCCAGATCACCCAGGACGACCTCAAGGACATGAAGACCTACCTCGCCAAGTTCCCGGGCATCTACCTGGAGACCGAACTCCCCGAGAAGGAAGGCGGACGCATCAACATGCTCGACGTGCAGATGAGCTATGATGCAAACAACGGCTACATCACGGGCAACTTCGCCACCCTGAGCTACTCCGCCGAATTCAGCGGCGTGCGGAAAGACACGACGGTGGTCTTCTGGTACGGCGCCACCGACTTCTTCGACCTAGATTCCCTCTTTGACGCATACACCGGCACCTTCCCGCAGTATGCCCTCAACTACACGGGGCAGGAGACCCGCGATCGCGTCGGCGAGGCACACCAGGAGGTCTTGATCGAAGGTGGCGGCGGACTCAAGCCCGTGATCTCGGCTATCGACCTGAAGCACAAGGTCGAACAGGCCATCATCCAGGCCGGCGGCAACCCCAATGACGCCGTCGTCAACAAGGCCTCCCTCATCCTTCCTTTTGACTTCCCGCAGGATTATCTCGAAATGGACCGCTGGCCCTACCGGCTCTCGCCCACCTGCCGGCTGGTCGGTGAAGATGATTCCGCCACTTACATGGGCCTGACGGACGCCAGCTCCAGCAGCGAGAACCAGGGCGACGTGGACCGTTCCCTCGCCCGTTACGCGCCGGACATCACCTACCACATGCAGGAGATCCTCAAGATCGACGAGAGCGCCACGGACAAGACCAAAACCAAGAACCTGCTCGCAGGCAATTATGACATCTGGCTGCTCATCATGGCCCTGGAGACCCAGACCCTGGTCAGCACGACCAGCAAGGAGCAGCAGGAGATGTACCAGTACCTGGCCTACCAGAGCTACTACAACAACATGTACGGCGGCTATGGCGGATATGGCGGATATGGCAGCGGCTACGGCAGCTACTACAACAACTACCTGACCTATGCCATGCTGGCCCAGCAGGCCAGCCAGGCCTATACGTCCACCTCCTCCACCATCAAGCTGGACACCGACCGCTTCTACTCCGCAGCCCTGCACGGCCCTGACTCCAACGGCCAGGTGCCGACCCTGCGGCTGGTCTATGCGCTCCCGAACCCGGAGGAATAGAGATTCGCCGGTCGGGGCCGGCGAATGACGAAGGGATTCGGAGCGAAGCGACCCAGGGGGTCCGGGGGATTAGTCCACCGGCATAAAACGATAAAGCCGGCCCGCATCCGCGGGCCGGCTTTGTTTTCTGGACTTTCTAATCGGGATTAGGCGAGCTTCTCAGCGACTTTGTCGCAAGCGTCCTTGACCGTGGCGATCGTGCTGGTCTCCTCATCAGGGATCTTGATGCCGAACACCTTCTCAAACTCCATGAGGAGCTCCACAGTGTCCAAAGAGTCAGCACCCAGGTCATTGGTGAAATTAGCGGTCTCGGTAACCTCGGAAGGCTCCACGCCGAGCTTGTCGACGATGATCGCTTTCACTTTTTCTACGATTTCTGCGTATTCCATGATGTTTAAAGGTTTTTTATTAGTACATTCGATTCATCTAAATCCGTGCAAAGTAACGCAAAATATTTCAATTTTCCAAACCTGGAGATTCGCCGGTCAAGCCGGCGAATGACGATGGAGTCAAGCCGGGGATGACGAGGAAAGGTTGAGCCAGATGCGCAGACCGTTGAGTGAATTCAGCAGATAGAAACTGTATTTCACGACGTAGATGAGCGCATAGGAGGAATCCGGCGTCTGGCGCAGCGTCAGCACCCACATCACCACGGAAGCGATGTTGACACCGATCCAGAAATACCACTGCTCCATGTAGGCCGTGGACAGGAGGTACTGCCCCAGGAGGTTGCACATCATGGACAGCGCATCCGTCAGCACGAGCCACTTCACCACCGTCGCCGCTTCCGTCTTGTCGAAGGCGGACAGGATGAAATAGGCCGCCACCAGGCCGACCAGGAAGATGGAGCCGACGAGGAGCCACTTGCGGCCGTTCAGCCGACGGGCATGCACCTGCTCGCCCTCGCTTGCACCCCGCTTCTTCCACTGCACGAACCCCACCACCTGCATCGGCAGGAAGTAGAGCAGGTGCAGGGCGGCGTTGCCGTACTTGGCACCCGTCAGGCACATCGCGCCGTAGATCGTCACGTCGATCAGACCGAAGAGGAAGGTCAGGATCCTGCCGTTGGCCGACAGCACGTTGGCCAGCACGCCGGCCAGCGAGCCCACTGCCGCAATGATGAGCAGGGCCCGGCCGCCGTCGGCGTCGCGCAGCTTGATCGCAGTCACCAGGATCGTCACCACCGCCATCCCGATCAGGATGAAGGCGTTGAATACCTTGTTGAATTTCTCGGATTTATCCATTGTTCAGTTGTTCGTGAATTCGTTTGGCGAGGACGGGACCGACCAGCGCGGAGAGGTCCGCTTCCGGCGCGGCCGCGATGCGGGCCACGCTGCCGAAATGCATCAGCAGGCGCTGCTCCGTCTGCTCCCCCACGCCCGGAATGGCACGCAGCGCCGACTGGATGGCCGCCTTGCTGCGCAGCGAGCGGTGGAAGGTGATGCCGAAGCGGTGCGCCTCGTCGCGGATGCGCTGCAGCACCTTGAGGGCCTGCGAATTGCGGTCGATGAACAGGGGGTACGGGTCGCCCACGCGGATCACCTCCTCAAGGCGCTTCGCCAGACCGACCACCGTCAGGCGGTCCTGGATGCCCAGTTCGCATAGCGCCTGATAGGCGAAATCCAGCTGGCCCTTGCCGCCGTCGATCACCACCAGCTGCGGCAGGTCGTCGGGCGCTTCTTCCAGCATGCGCGCGTAGCGGCGGTTCACGACCTCCTTCATCGAGGCGTAGTCGTTGGCGCCCACCACCGTCTTGATCTTGAATTTGCGGTAGTCCTTCTTGGACGGCTCGCCGTCCCGGAACACCACGCAGGATGCCACCGGGTTCGTGCCCTGTATGTTGGAGTTGTCGAAGCACTCCATGTGCACGGGCAGCACCTGCATCCCCAGGGCCTTGCGGAGCTCCTCGAGCACCGCCGCGCGGTACTCGTCCGGATGGGTGTGTTCCCGCTGCTTGAGCGAGTTGGCGCGGAACTCGCGCGCGTTCTTGGCGCCGAGTTCCAGCAGCGCCAGCTTGTCGCCGCGCACGGGGATCTTGAAGTCCACGCCCTCCAGCTCCACGTCGGGCAGGAAAGGCACGATCACCTCGCCCCGCAGCGCGCCGAACTTGGACGCGATCTCGGCGAGGAATTCGCTCAGCACCGCCGCGCGGTCCTCCTCGATATTCATCTTGAAGCCGAGGTTGAGCGACTGGATGATGGCGCCGCCGCGGATGCGCAGGAAGCTGCCGAAGGCTTCGGCCCCCTCGACTTCGAGGGCGAACACATCCACGTCCCGGTCGCCGGCCGCGGTGATGATGCTCTTGGCGTAGTGCTGCTGCAGGACGTCGATGCGCTGCTTGTACAGCTGCGCCGTCTCGAAGTCGAGGGCGTCCGCGGCGGCCGTCATGCGCGCCTTATAGTCCCGGATGATGCCGTTCACCCCGCCGGAGAGCTGGCGCTCGATCTCGTCGATCCAGCTGCCGTATTCCTCGCGGGACACCGCCCCGATACAACAGCCCTTGCAGCGTCCGATATGGAAGTCGAGACAGGGGCGGAACTTGCCGCGCAGGATGGCGTCGGAGCTGATCTTGAGGTTGCAGGAGCGCAGCGGATAGGTCTCGCGGAAGAATTCCAGCAGCGCCCGGGCATGCATGACCGAGCTATAGGGTCCGTAATAGCGGGAACCATTCTTCACCACGCGCCGCGTCAGGAACACCTTGGGGAATTCGTCCGCGGTCACGCAGATCCAGGGATAGGTCTTGGAATCCTTGAGCAGAATGTTGTAGCGCGGCTTGTACTGCTTGATGAGGTTGTTCTCCAGCAGCAGCGCATCCGCCTCCGTGTCCACCACGGAATACTGCAGGTCCGCGATCTTCGACACCAGCAGGCGCGTCTTGACCGTGAGCCGTTCCGGGTCCACGAAATACTGCGCCACACGCTTGGCCAGGTCCTTGGCCTTGCCTACATAGATTACATTCCCCGCGGCGTCATAATAGCGATAGACACCCGGGGAATGCGGTAAAAGGGATATTTTCTGCTTAACGTCCAAGGACTTCGGCGACGGCCTTTTCCGTCTTCGAGCCACGCAGGTCATCCCCGCGCTTGAGGATGGTGCCGTCCTTGTCGAACAGGATCATGTGGGGAATGCCCTCAATGCCGTAGAGCGAAGCGGGCTCCCGGTGACCGTTGTTGAGCTGCTGCCACTTGATGCCGTAGAAGGCGGCCGTGTCGATGGTGTTGTGCCAGTCCATCTTGCGGCTCTCCTCCCAGACCGCGACGCTCAGCACGTCGAAGTCGTCGCCGTGGTACTTCTCCCAGATGGCCTTGATGTTGGGAATCTCGGCCTTGCAGGGCGGGCACCAGGGAGACCAGAAGTCCACGAGCATCACCTTGCCCTTGCCGACGAAGTCGGAGAGGCTCTTCTTCTCGTAGATCGGATTGCCGTCCTTGTCCACACCGGCCACATGGTCCACGGTGAAGTCCACGAACTTGCTGCCCACGGCCGTAGCTTTCTTGGTTTGAAGATTGTCAAGGATATAGGACACCGTTTCGGTGGCCTTGACCTCCGCGCTTAACGGAGCCAGCATCTTCTCGAGCTCGTCGTCATCCATATAGACGTAGATGTTGGAAACCACCTCAGGGGCGACCTCCACGTTGGAAGCGTTCTTGGCGAGCACCTTGCGGCCGGCGGCCACCAGCTTGCCGATAGCGGCCTCCTGGAGGGTCTCGAACTTCGCATCCTTCTGCTCTTCGGTGAGCGCCTCGTCGGCGTCGACCAGCTCAGCCGCTTCGCGGTATTCGTCCATCACGGCCTGCATATCGGCCTGGAAATCAGCAAGAATCTCCTCGTTGCTCTTCGGGGCTTTGCAGCCGGCCAGCGCAATCAGCGCCGCCACTGCGATCATGATCACTTTCTTCATGGAATATCGATTGTAATTACACTACAAAAAAGCCGGTTCCGGAAATCCGGAACCGGCATCAAATATAGCAATTTCTTGATAGAAATCAATCAATTACTTGTTGTCGCGACGCGGACGACGGTCACGGTCGCCATCCCGGCGGGGACGACGGTCGCCACCGCGGCTGCCGCCACGGTTCTGACCGGTAGCCTGGGCGTTGGCAGCGGCGAGGGCGGCAGGAGTGAGGTCCTGCTTGCCATAGCGCTCACCATTGCAGATCCACACCTTCACGCCGAGGGTACCAACCTTGGTGTTGGCCACTGCCAGGGCGTAGTCGATGTCGGCGCGGAACGTATGGAGCGGCGTACGGCCTTCCTTGAACATTTCGCTGCGGGCCATTTCGGCGCCACCGACGCGACCGGCGATCTGAACCTTGATGCCCTCGGCACCGACGCGCATCGTGTTGGCGATAGCCATCTTGATGGCGCGGCGATAGGACACGCGGCCCTCGATCTGACGGGCGATGCTGTCAGCCACGATGTTGGCGTCCACCTCGGGGCGCTTCACCTCGTAGATATTAATCTGGACATCCTTCTTGGTGACCTTCTTGAGCTCTTCCTTGAGTTTGTCGACCTCGGTGCCGCCCTTGCCGATGATGAAACCGGGACGGGCTGCGTAGATCGTGACGGTGATGAGCTTGAGGGTACGCTCGATGACGATGCGGCTCAGGCTGGCCTTGGCCAGACGGTTGCCGAGATACTTGCGGATCTCGAAGTCCTCAGCGATCTTCTCCGCATAGTTGCCACCACACCAGTTCTCCACAGGTTGTTTGACATCGAGGATGACGGTGACGTGGTTGGAACGCTTGCGGATGCGACCGGCACGGCCCTGCGGGCACGGACGGATGCGCTTCAGCGTACGGCCTTCGTCGACCATGATGGTCTTGACATAGACGTTGCCGTTGTCCAGTTCCTTGCTCTGCTCCGGGTTCTTGGCTTCCCAGTTCGCGACGGCGCTGCGGAGCAGCTTCTCGAGGCGGACGGAGGCTTCACGCTTGCTGAACTTGAGCAGATCGAGTGCGCGGTTGACCTCGACACCACGGACGGTGTCAGCCACCAGACGCATCTTGCGGGGAGAGGTGGGGACGTCATTCAGCTTGGCAACAGCTGTAACCTTCTTCGCCTCCTTGAGGCGCTCGGCCATAAGTCTT
>CADBYT010000031.1 GCA_902798975.1 uncultured Bacteroidia bacterium
CTCCCAACGGGTGGAGCCGTAGTAGTTGTTGGTGCCGGGGTCGTTGAGCACGCCGCCGTCCACCGTCAGGTGATAGTAGTGGAAACCTTCGTCCATCGGGCCGTCGGTGGTGCCCATCCAGGAGCCGTCCTCGGCTTTGTGCAGGACGGTGCCGCCGGAACCGCCGAGACCGAGGCTGACGATCACGGACGTGGCCTTGGGGGCGCTGACCTTGAAGCGGGCGTAGCCCTGGGAGTTGACCATCGGGTACTCCTGACCGGGCTGGTTGAGCTCAGACGGCTTGAAGTCTTCCTTGACCACGAAGCTGTCCATCTTCGGGTCGAAACCCTTGACGGCGAGGTAGGCCTGCTTGGGCTTGTAGTTCTCGTCGAAGAGTAGCGGGTAGTTGCGGACACCCAGCCAGGAATCCTTGTCGGAGACATTCCAGAAGGTGACGCAGTCGATCACGTCCTTGTGCTTGCGGAGCACCTTGAAGAGCTGGACATACTGGTCCTGCTGCAGGGTCTTCTCCCAGTCGGAGACCGTGGCCTGGCCCTGGTTGAAGCGGAGACCGCCACCCATATCCTCGTTGATACGGATGTCGAGCTCGGTGAGGTGGATGTGCTTGACGACGGTGGAATAGAGCTTGATGGCGTCGTCCACTTCCTTCATCGAGGGGCCGTACACGTTGTAGTGGGCCTGCATGCCGATACCGTCGATAGGCACGCCGGCATCCTTCATACGCTTGACGAGGTTGTAGATGCGCTGGCTCTTGGCGGGCTCGGCGTCATTGTAGTCGTTGTAGAAGAGGAGGGCGTTCGGGTCGGCCTCGTGGGCATACTCGAATGCCTTGTAGATGAACTCCTCGCCGGCGATCTTGTACATCGGGGAGTCGCGGAGCTCCGGACGGCCCGGATAGACGGGGCTGTCGGCGACGGCCTCATTGACCACGTCCCAGCAGTACACGACATCCTTGTAGCGGTTCACGATGGCCTGGATGTGGTGCTTCATGTTGGCGTAGAACTCTTCCTTTGAAAGCAGGTTGCCCTTCTCGTCCTGATACATCCAGGAGCCGATCTGGCTGTGCCACATCAGGGTGTGGCCGCGCATCTTGATGCCGTTGGCGCGGCAGAAGTCCGCGATCTTGTCAGCATCTTCCCAGTTGAACTCGCCCTTCTTGGGTTCGGTCGGCTGGGGCTTCATGGCGTTCTCGGCGGTGATGCTGTTGAATTCGCGCAGGACGACCTTGATCTGGTCGGGATCCGAGACGTTGCGGTTGTTGACGGCGACGCCGATCTTGAAGTAATCCTTGTAGGCATCCTTCAGACCGTCGGTCGGCTCAGGAATGGTCCGGGGGCCCCACTGAGCCCCGGCGGGGACGGCGCCCATCATGAGGGCGCACAATCCGGCAATGAGTATTTTCTTCATTCTTTAATGAAATTGGATTGGTTTCGTGTTGGGTAACGAATATAGGAATTTCAGCCGGAGAAAGCAAATGCTCCGGGCACGGAATAGGGTATAGACCGAAATTTGATAAAAATTGAAATGCTTTCAAAAGCAGCAGGAGCGGTGCGGACGAGGCTCGAGCCCGCCTGGCGGCGGGCGAATCGCGCCATTGATGACCCCTCAGGCCGACCTCCCGGTCGGCCAGCTCCCCTATGACAGGGGAGCGACGGTCGCTCGTTCGAGCGGCAGCCTACAACAGAGAAAGGGTCTGAAACCGATTGGTTTCAGACCCTTTCTGGCGGTGCGGACGAGG
Organism: uncultured Bacteroidia bacterium; assembly: GCA_902798975.1. Taxonomy (GTDB): domain Bacteria; phylum Bacteroidota; class Bacteroidia; order Bacteroidales; family UBA932; genus Cryptobacteroides. The sequence continues at coordinate 1,739 of CADBYT010000031.1, forward strand.
CTCGAACTCGCGACCTCCGGCGTGACAGGCCGGCATTCTAACCAAACTGAACTACCACACCTTGGTTGATTCGTTGCCGAATGCGGATGCAAAGATAGATACATTTTTGGAATCCGCAAGCGTATTTTGATTATTTTTTTGATTGGCCGCTCTTTTGTTTCTCTGATGAAAAAGCATTATCTTTGCATGATTATTTACACACGCACACGCAAACGACAAAACCGTAATATGAAGAAATTTGCATTGCTTGCAGCCATCCTGCTCTGCTCCATGTCCCTCGCTTCCTATGCGCAGATGACTGATGCCCAGGTGGTTGAGTATGTTAAATCGGCCATGGCCGCCGGTAAGAGCCAGGATCAGATTGGCAAAGAACTGCTTGCCCGGGGTGTCACCCGCGAGCAGGCTGAGCGAATCAGAACGAACTATGAAGCGCAGCAGACGTCCGAAGAGAACGTGACTTCCCAGGCCCTGTCGCATGGTGCCATCAGCCGGGATTCCCGCGCAGAGGCCATGCAGGTCGGGGACGGTGCCATGGACGAACTGGCCGCCGAGGCGGCGGATCCGGATCGCGGTGGTTCCGGCCGGCAGATTTTCGGCCACAATATCTTCAACGGCCGGGCGCTGAGCTTCGAGCCGAACGAGAATGCGGCAACCCCGCAGGATTACCGGCTCGGTCCCGGTGACCAGCTGATCATCGATATCTGGGGCTACAGTGAAGGCAGCTACACCCAGACGATCACGCCGGAAGGCCGGATCTACATCAGCCAGATCGGCCCGATCCAGCTGAGCGGCTTGACGATCAAGGCTGCTTCCGAGAAAATCCGGAAAGCCCTGGTCTCCAAGTATGCCAGCATCGGAGGCAGCAAGCCCAACACCTCCGTGAGCGTGACGCTGGGCCAGATCCGCACCATCCAGGTGAACGTGATGGGCGAAGTGCAGACGCCCGGTACGTACCGCCTCTCTTCCTTCTCCACCGTCTTCCATGCCATTTACCGTGCAGGCGGCGTGAGTGCCAAGGGCTCGCTCCGTGCCATCAAGGTCATCCGCGGCGGCGAGGAGATTGCCAAAGTGGACGTTTATGAATATCTGATGGAAGGGAAATCGGAAACGGATATTACCCTGAAGGAGGGCGATATCGTCATGGTTCCTCCCTATGTCAACATAGCGACGGTCAGCGGGAACGTCAAGCGCCCGATGTCCTATGAATTATTGGGCGGCGAAACGCTTGCCACGCTGCTCGAGTATGCCGGCGGGTTCACCAGTGAGGCCTATGCAGAGGACTTCCGCCTGATCCGCGAAAAGGGGCCCGAGCGCAAGATTTTCACCGTCAAGGCTTCCGAAGCGTCCGCTTTCCGGATTGAAGACGGTGACTTCGTGTCCGTCGGCTCGAACCTGGACCGTTATTCCAACCGGATTGAGATCCGCGGGTATGTGTTCCGTCCGGGCATGTACGAACTCGGAAAGGATATTGCCACGGTACGCCAGTTGATCGCCGGCGCCGGCGGTCTCAAGGAAGACGCCTTCACCGGGCGGGCCGTTCTCGTCCGGGAAAAAGACGACCTCAGCCTGGAGACGGTTTCGTTCGACCTGGCCGCCCTGCTGGCCGGGAAGCGTGAAGACATCCTCCTTCGGAAGAATGACATCGTCGTGATTTCCGGCATCTATGAGCTGCAGGATCGCGGCACGCTGACCATCAATGGCCTGGTGGCCAGTCCGGGCGCTTTCCCGTATTCGGAGAATACCACCATCGAAGACCTGATCCTCCAGGCCGGCGGTCTGCTGGAGAATGCCTCGATGGCCCGCGTGGACGTCGCCCGACGCATCTCGGACCCCTATGGGACAATGCCGTCGGAAACGGTCGGCGAGACCTTCTCCTTCTCCTTGCAGGACGGTTTGATTGACAAGGAGGGCGAGCGTTTCGTCCTGCAGCCGTATGACATAGTTTCCGTGCGCCGCAGCCCGACCTACGGGAGGCAGCAGTTCGTGCAGATTGACGGTGAGGTGATCTTCCCGGGCTCGTATGTACTCCTCAAGGAAGGTGAACGCTTGTCCGATGTGATCCGGCGTGCGGGCGGCCCGACGAACCAGGCTTTCCTGCGTGGCGCGTCGCTGACCAGGCAGACAACCGACGAGGAACGCGCCGTTCAGCGCGCCAAACAGCGCATGGCCAATAGGGATTCGCTCACGGTTTTTGACAATGTGGGTGCCAACTATTCCGTCGGTATCGAACTGGACAAGGCCGTCCAGCGCCCCGGCTCGGAGTATGACATTATCCTGCGCGAGGGTGACCGCATTTACATCCCCGAGCAGCAGACTACGGTCCGCGTCAGCGGCAACGTGCTCTATCCCAACGCCGTGACCTACGTGCCCGGCAAGTCGGTCGACTACTATGTGTCGGCTGCGGGCGGTTACGGTTTCCGTGCCAAGCGCAGCAAGACCTATATTGTGTACCAGAACGGCAATGTCCGTAGGACCGGTGCTTTTAGCTCCAAGATTGAACCGGGTTGCGAGATCATCGTCCCGACCCGTCCGGAGCGGAAAGGCATGACTACCGGCGAAATCGTGTCCGTGGCTTCTTCTACGGCATCCATTGGCCTGATGGTCGCCTCGTTAATCAACATCATTAAGAAGTAGTCATGGAAGAGAACAAGAATATCCAATCTCCGTACATGGAGGAGGAATACGACGAGATCGACATCATGGAGCTGCTTCGCAAGCTCTTTAAGGACTGGAAACTAATCCTGAAGTGGTGCGGTATCGCGGCCGTGGCGGGCCTTGTGATCGCCTTCAGTATTCCTAAAGAGTATACCGTGGTTTCCACGCTGGCACCGGAGATTCCTACCAAATCCAATTCTTCCAGTCTCAGCTCGTTGGCCGGACTGGCCGGAATCAACTTGAATTCGATGGTGAGCACGGAAGCGGTTTATCCCGATCTGTATCCGGAAATCGTTTCCTCTGCTCCATTCGTTGTGGATTTGTTCCCGCTTCCCGTCACGTTCGATTACAAGAAAGAAAAGCTATCCTCTGATTTATATGGGTATCTCAAGGATTATACCCACGGTCCCTGGTGGGGTGCGGTAATCAATTTCCCGTTCAAGGTCCTGGGTTGGGTCATGGGCCTTTTCCGCGAGAAGCAGGAAGAGGTGGAAGGCTATGCTTCCGTCAACCCGGCTGAACTGACCCAGGAGCAGGAGAAGATAGCCAAGGCCATCCGGGAGAGCATCAGCCTGACAATAGATAAGAAGACATATATGGTTACCTGCACGGTCACGGCGCAAGATCCTCATGTGGCAGCCGAACTGTCCCGAGAGGTGATTGAGCGGCTGCAGACCTATGTAATCGATTACAGGACGGGAAAATCCCGCAAGGATGTCGAATATTACCAGCAGTTGTTCGATGAAGCGCAGGCAGATTATTTCGATGCCCAGTCCCGTTATGCCCGTTATGTGGATTCTAACCAGGGTGTTGTGCTGCAACGTGTCCGCACGGAGCAGGAGCGTTTGCAAAACGAGATGAATCTCAAATACCGGCTCTATGACAACTGTGCACAGCAATTGCAGTCTGCCAAGGCAAAAGTGCAGTTGGAAACCCCGGTATTTGCCGTTGTCAATCCTCCGCAGGTCCCGCTAAAGCGCAGCAAGCCTTCCAAAGTGAAGATACTTCTGGCCAGCATCTTCCTCGGCGGTATGGCGGCCGCCGTCTGGATTCTCTGGGGACGCGACTTCTTCGCGAACCTGAAGAAGAAAGACGAGGAGGAAGAGGCTCCCGCCAAGGCATAAGTGGAAGAATGCATCGAAGTCAAAGGCGCCAGGGTCAACAATCTCAAGAATTTGACCCTGCGGATTCCCCGCGGAAAGTTCGTGGTCATCACGGGCATTTCCGGATCGGGGAAATCGTCTTTGGCCTTCGACACGCTCTACGCGGAGGGGCAGCGCCGTTTCTCGGAGAGCCTTTCCTCGTACGCACGCCAGTTCCTCGGCCGGATGACCAAACCGGACGTGGACAGCATCGACGGCATCCCGCCGGCCATCGCCATCGAGCAGAAAGTCAGCACCCGCAACCCCCGTTCGACCGTCGCCACGACCACGGAGATCTATGATTTCCTGCGGCTGGTATTCGCCCGTATCGGGCGGACTTTCTCGCCCGTGTCCGGGCAGGAAGTGCGCCGGGATTCCGTGACGGACGTGCTGAACTGGCTGTCCGGAGCGGGGCGGGGGACCTACTACGTGCTGGCCGATCTGGGCTGGGATGCCCGCACGGACCGCGTGGAGCTGCTCCTGCAGCTCAAGGAAGACGGCTACAACCGCCTCTATGCTGACGGGAAAGCGCTCAAGATCGACGAGGTGCTGCAACAGGGTCCGGACACGCTGTCCGGCGCCTGGTTGCTGCTGGACCGGGTGCGTTTGTCCGACGCTCCGGAAGGCGACGTGCGTACGCGCCTGCTCTCTTCGGTCGCGGACGCCTTTTCCCGCGGAGACGGCCGGATGGCCGTGGCCGCGGAGGACGGGACGCTGAAGCTCTTCAACAACCGTTTCGAACTGGACGGCATCGCATTTCGCGATCCGGACGAATACCTGTTCAGCTTCAATTCGCCGCTGGGCGCCTGCCCGACCTGCGGCGGCCTCGGCAAGATCATCGGCATCAGCGAGGACCTGGTGGTCCCCGACAAGTCCCCGACAAGACGAAGAGCATCTACGACGGCGCCATCGCCTGCTGGCGGGGCGAGAAGATGGGCTGGTTCCGGGACCAGCTGGTTGCAGTGGCCGAGCACTACGGCATTCCCATCTTCGAGCCGTACTGCAACCTTTCCCGCGAGGCGAAGGACCTGATCTGGAACACGAAATACGTGGAAGGGGACAGCAACTCCTTTGTCGGCATCAACGACTTCTTCGCCTGGGTGGAGACCCAGCGCTACAAGATTCAGTTCAAATATATGCTCAGCCGCTTCAGCGGCCGCGCCACCTGCACGGCCTGCGGAGGCAGCCGCCTGCGCCGCGAGGCCCTCTGGGTCAAGGTCTGCGGGCACACCATCCACGACATCCTGCAGATGACGGCCGAGCAGGCGCTCGACTTCTTCTCCGCGCTGCCGCTGACGGACACGGAACGCAGCATCGTGGCGGAGCCCGTCTCCGAGATCGTTTCCCGGCTGCAGTGCATCGTGGACGTGGGTCTGGGCTACCTCACCCTGGACCGTCCCTGCAACACCCTGTCGGGCGGCGAGAGCCAGCGCATCAATCTGGTGACGGCGCTGGGATCCAGCCTCGTGGGCTCCATGTACATCCTGGATGAGCCGAGCATCGGCCTGCATCCGCGCGACACCGAGCGCCTGATCGGTGTGCTGCGCCGCCTGCGCGATATCGGCAATACCGTAATCGTCGTGGAGCACGATGAGGAAATAATCCGCGCTGCCGACCTGCTGATCGACATGGGCCCGCAGGCCGGTGTGCACGGCGGAGAGGTCGTTTTCGCAGGGAATGCTGCCAAAGCTGCCCCGAAGGACATCGCGCACTCGCTGACGCTCCAGTACCTGAACGGCCAGAAATTACGCTACCAGCGCGAAAAGCGCTCCTGGCACTACAGCATCAACGTGGACGGGGCGATGGAGCACAACCTCAAGGATATCGATGTCCGCTTCCCGCTGGGCGTGCTGACGGTGGTGACTGGCGTTTCCGGCTCCGGCAAGTCCACGCTGGTGGGCGATATCCTTTATCCGGCCCTCTACCGCCGCATCCATGAGGCGGGCGACCTGCCGGGCACGCACCGCGGCCTGTCGGGCAACCTGGACCGCGTCACGCGTGTTGAATACGTGGACCAGAATCCGATCGGACGGAGTTCCCGCTCCAACGCCGTGACCTACCTGAAGGCCTACGACGGTATCCGGAAACTGATGGCTTCCCAGCAGGCGGCAAAGATTGCCGGCCTGACGGCCAATCATTTCTCCTTCAATACGGACGGCGGCCGCTGCCCGGAATGCCAGGGCGAGGGTGTCGTGCGTATCGGGATGCAGTTCATGGCCGATGTGGAGATGGTGTGTGAGGAATGCGGCGGCAAGCGTTTCAAGCCCGAGGTGCTGGACGTGCGCTACCGCGGGAAGAATATCGACGATATCCTGAACATGAGCGTGGACGAGGCCGTGACATTCTTCGCGGCCGGGCCCGAGGAGGAATCCCGGACCGTGGCGGAGCAGCTCCTTCCGCTCCAGGAGGTGGGCCTGGGCTATGTCAAGCTGGGCCAGAGCAGCTCGACCCTGTCGGGCGGCGAGAGCCAGCGCATCAAGCTGGCCTATTTCCTTTCGCTGAGCCGCAGCAAGTCAAAGAGCGAGAAGATACTTTTCCTCTTCGACGAGCCGACTACCGGCCTGCATTTCTTCGATGTGGAGAAGCTCCTGCAGGCGTTCGACGCGCTGCTCGCGGCCGGGCATTCGCTGGTGGTCGTGGAGCACAACGTAGATGTGATCCGCGCCGCGGACTGGGTCATCGATCTCGGCCCGGACGCGGGCGACCGCGGCGGCCGGGTGGTCTTCGCCGGCACGCCGGAAGAGCTGAAAAAAGCGGACACTTTCACCGCCAGATACGTATGAAAAAGAACGCCCTGAAGACCCTCCTGTGGAGCGCCGTCGCGCTGCTGCTCCTGTATCTGTGTTTCCGGAACGTGGACTGGAAGCAGTTCGGCCATGCCCTGGGAACGTGCCGCTGGGGCTGGGTGGTGCTGTCCATGCTCGCCGGCCTGCTGGCCAACTGGATTCGCGGGGAGCGCTGGCGCATGCTCCTGCATCCGATTGACCCTTCCATCCGCTGGATCGACACGTTAAATGCCTACAACATCTCCCTGGCGGCCAACATCGCCGTCTCCCATGTCAGCCTGCTGATCCGTTGCGGCTATGTGATCCGCCATTCCGAACGGGATGCGGACGGCCGGCGCCGCCTCAGCATGGACAAGACGCTGGGGACGGTGCTGACGGACCAGATCTGCGATTCGGTGGGTTCGCTGCTGGTGGTGGCCGGGATCCTGCTCTTCCTGCGCGGGCGTTTCGGCTCGTTCTTCGCGGGCCTGTTCAGCGGGATCGACCTGCATGCCTGGCCTTTCTGGGCGGTACTCGCCGGCGTGGTGCTGGTGGTGGGATTTCTGCTCTGGAAGCTGCTGCGTAGCGGAAAGCGGAGCGGATGGCTGGAGCGGGTCCGGCAATTCTTCCGCGGAGCGGGCCAGGGCATCGCGACCATCGCGCACCTGCGCCGGGGCTGGCTCTTCGTGCTGCTGACCGTGCTGATCTGGGGCGTTTTCTGGTTTCAGTCCTATGCTATCATGCTGGCCCTGCAGGACATGCCTGAATTCGCCGGGATGGGCCCGACGGATGCACTGTTCATCATGGTCCTGGGAACGCTCAGCAACATTATCCCCGTGCCCGGAGGCTTCGGCGCCTACCACAGCATCATCTCCGGCGCATTTCTGGCAGTGTACGGGATTCCTTTTCCCGTGGGCATGATCTTCGCCACGCTGGCCCACGAGTCATGGACCGTCGCACCGGGCGTTTACGGGCTGGCGTCCTATCTGCACGAGACTTATTTCAGGAAAACTCCGTCAGCGCCTGCACCACCTGCTCTTCCGCAGTGTTGAACCAGTCGAGCAGGGTCTGGTCCGGGAAGTGGGCCTCGAAATCCAGCAGGGGACTGAGGTCGAAACTCTTGGACAGGATGCCGTAGCCGTATTTTTCGAAGACCGTGGCGTTGGCGCGCTGTTCTTCGTGCACGGGCACCAGCAGCATGGGTTTGCCGAGGTAGATGCATTCGCAGACGGATTCGAAACCGCTTGTCATGGCGCAGGCGTGGCAGCTGGCGAGCTTCTCCAGGAAAAGCGTGTCGTCCAGCTGATGGAAGGTCAGGGTGTCGTCGTAGCGGTACTCCACCCCGTGCTCCAAGCTATCCCAAAAGAAAAAGAGCGGCACTTCCGGGTGTACCTGGTGCCAGGCGATCACCTCGTCGGCGAAGCCGGCGTTGAGCAGGTAGCCGCAGATGAAGCCGTCATCCCGCAGCGCTGCCGTCGGATGCCCGTCCGCGTCCCGGTACTTGAAAAGGGCGGAGCGCAGCAGCGGAGGAATGACCGTGATCTTCTTGGTGGACGGGTAGGGCCGGGAAGCAATGGCGACGACCTTGTCCGCCCCGTGGGCGATGGCCGAGGTCAGCAGGTTCAGGCCGGAGACCATTTTCAGCACCCACTTCAGCTCCGGGAGCTGGAAAGTGTGGTGATGGGCGAGACTGATGTATTTGGGGCGGTTCTTGCGCGTGAATTCCATCCGGGCGCGCTGGAAGGCCAGCTGGCCCACGGACTCATAGAAATTGACGATTACGTCCGGCTGGATGCGGACGATTTCGTCCGCGACGAAGCGGATGGAGGGGGTGAACTGCGCATAGAGCAGCAGTCCCTCGGACACCGTGCGGAACATGTCCGGGCGTTTGTCGTCCTTGCCCAGGATGAAGTTGACTGCCTTGAAAGTCTTGACGGGAATCCCGGCCTGCTTGGCGAAGTACTCGGGGATGGTCCTTTTCTCGCTGACCCCGGCCAGCATCTCCACGACTTCGTGGCCGTGCCGGAGGAGGATCTGCTGCAGGGACAGGGCTTCCGTGATATGCCCGCGTCCGTCGCCTTGGACGATAAAGAGAAATCTCATGCGTTTGTGTCGGTCTTTAGTCTGTTTGCGATGTGGTGGATGATGGCGGCGTCCCGGCCGATGTCGAACTTGCGGGCCCAGAAATGCGGCACGCTGTCGAGCAGCGGCTCGTCGCCTTCCCGGAAAACCCAGGGATGCCGGTGGAAGATGCCTCCCCGCGTCCAGTCGATGAAGCGCAGGTGGGCCATGTTGCGGATGTCGTTCGTGGAGACGTGCTCCGTGGGATCGTACAGCCGCCCGCGGAAAGGAGAATTCCAGACCAGGGTGGCGAGGAAGGACTCGTCGATCAGGCAGGTGTGTGCGAATACCCGCTCCAGCCAGGCCTCCTGCGAGAGGACGTACATCGTGCAGTCGTGCGGGATGCTGAACCACTGGGAGGCGTAGCGGAAATCAATGCCTCGGTTGATGCGCCTGCCCGTGATCAGCTGCAGGCCCTTGAAAATGCCATTGGCAATCTTGGGCCAGAACTGTCCGGCGCCTTCGGGGAAGAGGGCGTAGTAACGGGTCCGGAAGACATAGTGGAACTTGGGTCGCCAGTACTGCAGGAACAGCTCCCCGTCGTGCGCCCGGAACCAGGCGTGGATGGTGTCCTGGTCCTTGATCGGGAGGTCCTGCCCGCTGAGCAGGTGGTAGTAGGCGTAGCCGCCGCTCACGGCTGCGCGAAGCAGGGCGAGCTCGGCACGCATGATGCTGACGCCGCCCCAGTGAATCTCGAGGCGCGGCTCGATGAAGTGCAGCGCGGAGCGCCGGCAGCTGCCCTCCAGTGCCTCCGAACCGAAGGGCGCATGGGCGTCGAGATGCACGAAAACGTCGTTCCTGCCGTCATCCAGCAGGGACAACAGGATGCGCAACTGCTCCGGATGGTTGTGGGCAAGGATCAGGTATGCATGTCGAGGTGCGTCCATCTCGACAAAGATACACAATTCTACTGGATTTCGTAGCTAAAAATGCCTGGACCGTCGATGGTCAGGGTTACTTCTTTTGTGCTTGCACGCGGCAGGGGAGGCAGCGGGACCTCGAAGGAGCAGGTCGTCCCGACGATCTCGCAGGCGAACTCCAGACAGGGACGCGGAACGCCCAGGACATCCTCCGGTGTGTCGTTGGGATAGCACCACAGGGTGAGGTTCGGCTCCTGTGAGAAATAGCCCACATCGCAGGGGAGCGGCGTCCAGGGGCCGGCGTCGATCAGCTCCGCAGGCCGGAACTCCTGCTGGCGCAGGATCTCGGCGGCATTGGGCAGGTCGCGCAGGCGTATGCGAGGATTCTCCAGCAGTTCATAACCGTCCATCGTGTTGCTGACTTTCACGAGGCGGATGCCGCAGAGCAGGGGTTGCAACTGGATCTCGCCGCGCTGGGCGCCCGTTTTTACGAATCCGCCGAGAATGGGCCGGTCCGGGTCGTCGTCGGCGAAGTTGAAGCTGAGCTGCTCCATGGCGTCGAAACGTTCCAGCGCCTTGCGGTTGAAGCGTTTTGGGCTGTTGGCGATGCCGACGACAAGCTTGTCACCCGGCAGGGTGGGAATGTTCAGTTCTTCCTGCAGTCCGTCGAACTCCAGTTGCCTTTCCAGCGGGCGCAACCCGTCGGCGTCATAGATGAAGAGGTCCAGGCGTCCGACGGGACGGTCGTCCGCCAGCACGCGTATGTGCGTGAGAACGGAATCGATCACCACCTCGACCGGGTCCTGATTGTCCGGGGGCTCCGGATCCGGGGCTGCAGTCTTGTCGCAGGACCCCAGCAGAGCCGGCAGCAGCAAAAGGAGATAAATGGTAAAACAGTGCGCAAGAATAGACCCTGCGCCGCGCAGAATGCTGCGGCGCCGAAACAGGCCGCAAGTTAACAGGTAGAGGGAGGTGCGCTGCCGGCTCCCGGGTTTCGCTATCGTTTTCATACGGCGGCAAAAGTAACCGGGGCCGGCCAAAGCTCCAAGAACCTGAAAAAAACGTCAGGGGGTATTTGTGAATTCTTTCAGGTTTTGACGTTTTTATATGAATTACGGCCCGCAAAACTGCGGGCCGTAATGATCATTAACCTCCGAAGTTGTCGAAGAGAATGCTCTCCGGTGCGACGCCGAGCGAGTCGAGCAGGTCGCACACGCACTTGGTCATCATAGGAGGACCGCACATGAAGTACTTGATGTCCTCCGGTGCCTCGTGATCCTTGAGATAGGTCTCGTTCATCACGTTGTGCACGAAGCCCGCGGTGTACTTGACGCCGGCGGCATCCGCTGCCGGGTCCGGACGGTCGAGGGCCAGATGGAAGTGGAAGTTCGGGAACTCCTTCTCGATCTCGGCGAAATCCTCCAGGTAGAAGGCTTCCACGAGGGCGCGGGCGCCATAGAAGAAGTGAACCTCGCGCTTGGTCTTGAGCGTCTTGAAGAGCTGCATGATGTGGCTGCGGAGCGGAGCCATGCCGGCGCCGCCACCCACGAAGATGTATTCCATATCCTCGGGATCGTTCTTCGGAAGGAGGAACTCACCGTAAGGACCGCTGATCATGACCTTGTCGCCCGGCTTGCGGGAGAAGACGTAGGTGGAGGCGATTCCCGGAGGCACGCCCGGCACGAACTTGAAGACACCCTTCGGCTGCGTGCGGTCGAACGGCGGGGTCGCGATACGCACGTTGAGCTTGATGATGCCTTTCTCGCCGGGATAGGAAGCCATGGAGTAGGCGCGGATGGTCGGGACGGTGTTCTTGAACTTGAGCGGCGTGATGCCGTACTTGTCCCAGTCGCCCTTGTAGATGTCGGCCACGCCCATGTCGGAGAAGTCGGCCTCGTAGGCAGGGATGTCGATCTGGATGTACTCGCCGCTCTTGAACTCGAGCTCCTCGCCTTCTGGAAGCTTGACGGTAAACTCCTTGATGAACGTAGCCACGTTCTCGTTGGAGATGACCTCGCACTCGAGTTTTTTCACGGAGAGGGCGGACTCGGCCACCTGGATCTTGAGGTTGTCCTTGACCTTGACCTGGCAGCCCAGGCGCCAGCCTTCCTTGATCTGCTTGCGGTTGAAGAAGCCGGTCTCGGTCGGAAGGATCTCACCGCCGTGCACTGGCCGCAGTTGGCCTTGCCGCCGCAGGCGGAGGGGAGGAAGATCTTCTGGCCGGCGAGCGTATTCATCAGGGAATCGCCCGGGTTGACGGCCAGCGTCTTCTTGCCGTTGTTGATGTCGATCTGCACGGTGCCCTTCGGGGTGATCTTGGCCTTGACGAAGAGCAGGAGGACCGTCAGCAGCAGCGTCACCAGGACGATGACTGCGATGGATGCTAAAATAGTAGATGTCATAGCGCGTTCCTCCTATAATTGAATACCCATGAAGATCATGAACGCCATACCCATCAGGCCCACCGTGATGAAGGTGATGCCGACGCCCTTGAGGGGCTTGGGCACGTTGCTGTAGGACAGCTTCTCACGGATGGCGGCGAGGCAGACGATGGCGAGGTACCAGCCGAGGCCGGAACCGAGCGCATAGACCAGCGGTTCGCCGATGTTCGTGAAATCACGCTGCTGCATGAAGAGGGAACCGCCCAGGATGGCGCAGTTCACCGCGATCAGCGGCAGGAAGATGCCGAGCGAAGAGTACAGCGAAGGAAGATATTTCTCCACGATCATCTCGACGAGCTGCACGAAGGCGGCGATCACCGCGATGAAGAGGATGAAGCTCAGGAAGCTCAGGTCCACCTCGGCGAACTGCGGTCCGAGCCAGCTCAGCGCGCCGGGCTGGAGGACGAACTTGTTGAGGAGGTAGTTGAGCGGAAGCGTGCAGAAGAGCACGAAGATCACAGCGAGGCCCAGGCCGTTGGCTGTCTTTACGTTCTTCGATACCGCCAGGTATGAGCACATACCCAGGAAGTATGCGAAGATCATATTGTCAACGAAGATTGACTTGACGAATAAGCTGATGTATTCCATAGGGCGTCGCGATTATTTCTCCTGAAGGTCCTTGTCGAAGGCGCGATGGGCCCAGATGATGCATCCGAGCAGGATCAGCGCGAACGGCGGCAGGATCACGAGGTTGTTGGGAACATAGGCGGCGGGCAGGACACGCAGGCCGAACAGGGTGCCGCTTCCGAGCAATTCGCGGAAGAAGGCGACGATGATCAGGATCATGCCGTAGCCGACACCGTTGGCGAGACCGTCCAGCAGCGAGGGGATGGGCTTGTTGCCGAGGGCGAATGCCTCGATGCGACCCATCACGATGCAGTTGGTGATGATCAGGCCGATGTAGACGGAGAGCTGCTTGTCGATGGCGTAGGTGCCTTCGCCGGCCTTGAGGATCTGGTCCACGAGGATGACCATCATGGCCACGACGACGAGCTGCACGATGATACGCACCCGGTTGGGGATACTGTTGCGCAGCAGCGAGCAGACGAGGCTGGACAGGCCCGTGACGATGATCACGGAGAGGGCCATCACCAGGGCGCCCTTCAGCTGGACCGTGACGGCCAGCGAGGAGCAGATACCGAGGATGAGGACGGTAATCGGATTACCCTTCAGGATCGGATTCAGGATCGTTTCTTTGAGTTTCTTGTCCATAACTATTCCTCCTCTTCGTTAGCGATTTCAGAAAGGGTCGCATCCCCGAGGGCGTTGAAGAACGCGCCGATGCCCAGGTGCTTCTCGTAGGCGTCGAACCAGACGTTCAGGGCCTCGTTGAGACCCTTGGAGGTCATGGTGGCACCAGAGATGGCATCCACGGCGTTGGTGGCGCCGCTGGCCTCGGCATTCTTCTCGAGGCGGAACGCGGGCGCGTCGCCCCACTCCACGGTCTTGCCGATGAACTTCTCGCGGAACCAGGCTTCGTCCTTGATCTTGGCGCCGAGGCCCGGGGTCTCGGACTCATGGTCGAAGTAGGCGCCTGCGATGGTGCGGCAGTCAGGCTGGAAGGCCACATAGCCCCAGACGGGGCCCCAGAGGCCGGCTCCGTAGATCGGAATCACCACATCGCCGTTCTTGAAGATGTAGACCGGCAGGGTCGCCTCTTCGCCGGCCTTGATGGCCTTGTTCTGCGGCTTGAGGTTGTCCACCAGCTCGATCTTGTTCTTTTCGGTGGAGAGTTCGCCGCGCTTCTCACCGTCCAGGCCGATGGTGTAGGCTTCCTGGATGTTGTCAGCGTAGAGCTGGAGAATGTCGGCGTTCTTGGTAGCATAGAGTTCGTCCGTAGGCTTGATCTGCGCGGCGGACATCATCTGGCGCAGCGTCTCCGCCTTGGCGTTGGCGCTCTGCGCGGGCTTGAGCTTCATGGCCGTGAAAGCCAGAACCGCAGCCACGACTACGACCACGAGCGTGGTGTAGATGACAGTATATGCGTTGCTATTGGTATTCATACGGCTATGCAGTTTTGAAGTTCTTGGCCCTGCGGTTGATGTGCGAGGTCGTCACGACATGGTCGATCAGCGGGGCGAACACGTTGCAGAGCAGGATGGCGAGCATCATGCCTTCGGCGTAGCCCGGGTTGAAGAGACGGACCGTGATGCAGAGGGCTCCGATCAGGAAACCATAGATCCACTTGCCGCACTCGGTCTGGGCGGAGGTCACCGGGTCGGTCGCCATGAAGACGATACCGAAGGCGAAGCCGCCGTAGAGGAGCTGCATGTAGCAGGGGATCGTGGTGATGCCGGCCAGGTCGCCGATGCCGCCCACGAAGAGGACGCCGAGGACGCCGCTGAGCATGATCTTCCAGCTGGCGATGCCCGTCCAGATCAGGATGATGGCACCCAGCAGGATGGCGATCACGGAAGTCTCACCCACGGAGCCCGGGACCGTACCGATGAAGAGATCCCAGAAACCGGTGCCGTACTGCGCGGTGGCGCCGTCCAGCGCGAGCGGGGTGGCGCCGGTGAAGCCGTCCACGAGCTGCTCGGTCGGTTTGTAGTGGATCCAGCAGTCGGAGCCGGACATGTAGTTCGGGTAGGAGAAGAAGAGGAAGGCGCGCGTCAGGATCGCCGGGTTGACGATGTTCATGCCCGTGCCGCCGAAGACCTCCTTGCCGAAGATGACGGCGAACGCGACGGCGACGCCGAGCATCCACAGGGGGATGTCCACCGGGACGATGAGGGGAATGAAGAAACCGGACACGAGGTAGCCCTCGCTCACTTCTTCGCCGCGGATCTGGCTGGAGGCGAACTCGATGCCGAGACCCACGATGTAGGAAACCAGGTACAGCGGCAGGACCCGGAGGAATCCGTACCAGAAGTTGCCCAGAATGTTAAGGGAGCTGTCGCCGATGGCGAGGCCGTGCTGATAACCGACGTTCCACATGCCGAAGAGGGCTGCGGGCACGGCGGCGATCACCACGAGGATGAGGATGCGCTTGAGATCGATGGAGTCACGGACGTGGGAACCCTTCTTGGTGACGGTGCCCGGCACGTGCAGGAAAGTCTCAAAAGCGTCAACCGTAGAGTGCAGCCAGTAGAATTTGCCGCCTTTTTCGAAATTACTGTTCATACTTTTAAGCCATTTCCTTGAGCATCAGGTTGATGCCCTGTTCGATCATTGCCTGGATATTGTTCTTGCTCGGGTCGACGAACTCGCAGGTGGCGAGGTCCTCGGGGAGCACTTCGTAGATGCCGAACTTCTCCATCTTCTCGATTTCGCCCGCGAGGCAGGCCTTGGCGAGGTAGACGGGGTAGAGGTCCATCGGGAGGACCTTGGCATAGTAGCCGTCGTTCATCAGGAACGCGCGGGGACCGCCGTGCAGGTTGGTGCTCATGGCGTACTTCTTCTTCGGCAGGAGCCAGGAGAAGTAGCTGCGGTCGGCGCTGTACTGGTTGAAGCGGAAAGGACGGATCCAGCCGAGGAGCTCCTGGTCGGTGCCTTCGCGCAGGATCGTGATCTGGTTGTCGAAGTAGCCGAGGTAGCCCGCGGCGCCCACGGACGTGCCGCTGAGCACGTCACCGCTGATGACGCGGAGCTGCTCG
>CADBYT010000032.1 GCA_902798975.1 uncultured Bacteroidia bacterium
GAAGAGATCCCAGAAACCGGTGCCGTACTGCGCGGAAGCGCCGTCCAGTGCGAGCGGCGTGGCGCCGGTGAAGCCGTCCACGAGCTGCTCGGTCGGTTTGTAGTGGATCCAGCAGTCGGAGCCGGACATGTAGTTCGGATAGGAGAAGAAGAGGAAGGCGCGCGTCAGGATCGCGGGATTGACGATGTTCATGCCCGTGCCGCCGAAGACCTCCTTGCCGAAGATGACCGCGAACGCAACGGCGACCGCGAGCATCCACAGGGGGATGTCCACCGGGACGATGAGGGGAATGAAGAAACCGGACACGAGGTAGCCTTCGCTCACTTCCTCGCCGCGGATCTGGCTCGAGGCGAACTCGATGCCGAGGCCGACGATGTAGGAGACGAGGTACAGGGGCAGGACCCGGAGGAATCCGTACCACCAGTTGCCGATGATGTTGAGGCGGAGGTCGCCCACCGCGAGGCCGTGCTGGTAACCGACGTTCCACATGCCGAAGAGGGCTGCGGGCACGGCGGCGATCACCACGAGGATGAGGAGGCGCTTGAGATCGATGGCGTCACGCACATGGGCACCTTTCTTGGTGACGGTACCCGGCACGTGCAGGAATGTCTCAAAAGCGTCAACCGTAGAGTGCAGCCAGTAGAGTTTGCCGCCTTTTTCGAAAATACTGTTCATACTTTTAAGCCATTTCCTTGAGCATCAGGTCGATGCCCTGTTCGATCATTGCCTGAATGTTGTTCTTGCTCGGGTCGACGAACTCGCAGGTGGCGAGGTCCTCGGGGAGCACTTCGTAGATACCGAACTTCTCCATCTTCTCGATGTCGCCCGCGAGGCAGGCCTTGGCGAGGAAGACGGGGAAGATATCCATCGGGAGCACGCGGCCGTAGTAGCCGTCGTTCATCAGGAAGGCGCGGGCGCCACCATGCAGGTTGGTGTCCATCGCATACTTCCTGGACTTTGGCATGAGCCAGGAGAAGTAGCTGCGGTCGGCGCTGAACTGACGGGCGCGGATCGGGTTGATCCAGCCCAGGAGTTCCGGTTCGGTGCCTTCGCGCAGGATGGTCACCTGGTTGTCGAAGAAGCCGAGATAGCCGTCGGCGCCCACGGTCTGGCCGCTGAGGGCGTCGCCGCTGACGACGCGGAGCTGCTCGGCGGGGGTGTTGCCGAAGAATGCGGCGAGCTCCTTCATCGGCAGGCCGGGGAGGGCGTCCACGTAGGACGGCTGGATGGTCATCGGACCGGTCACGGCCACCTTGCGGCGGACGTCATACCTGCCCGTGGTGAAGAGTTTGCCGATGGCCACGAGGCCCGCCATGGAGACGGTCCAGACGGTCTCTCCCTTGCGGATCGGGGCGATGTGGCTGATCTGCACGCCGACGTTGCCGACCGGGTGCTGGCCGCGGAAGAAGTTCAGCTCGCAGTGCTTCAGGCCCGCGAAAGGGGACTGTCCATTGCCGTCGAGGCCGACGTAGACTTTGCCGTCCGTGAGTTTGGAGAGGGCGCAGATGCCCGCCTGGGCGGCGGCCAGCTCGCTGCCGAAGCAGAAAGCGGCGTCCGCGGCCAGCGGAGCGGTGCTGAAGGTGGAGACGAAAATGTCGCGCGGGCGGACATCCGGGTCTGCGAGGATGCCGTAGGGGCGCTGGACGAGCCAGGGCCACAGACCGCTCTCGAGAAGTGCCTGGCGGATCTGCCCGGCATCCAGGGTGGCTGCGTCCTTGACTCCGAAGTCAACGCATTTCCGCTCGCCGTCCGATTCGATCAGGATGGCCAGCAGCTTGCGTTTCTCTCCGCGGACAATCTCCTTGACCGTACCGCTCACCGGCGAGGTCAGGAGGATGTCGGCGTTCTGCTTGTCTGCAACGACGGGGGAGCCGCAAAGCACGGAATCACCCTCCTTGACCAGCAGTCTCGGAAGGAAACCCTTGAAGTCCGTCGGTCGGACGGCCACAATGCACGGCGCAATCGTCTTTGAGACACGGAGTTCTGCTTCTCCCGCAATCGGGATGTTCAGACCCTTTTTCAAAACGAAGGTTTGTGACATGAATATAACGTTATAAGTTTTCGCAAATCGCGACGCGAAGATACCACTTTTTTTTGTAATTTCGTGCCGCTATGATGGATAAAGTGAACACGATTCTGGAAGATTTGAACGAGGAGCAGAAAAGAGCCGTCAGCAATGTGGACGGACCGGTGCTGATCGTGGCGGGAGCGGGATCCGGGAAAACCCGCGTGCTGACCAGCCGGGTGGCGTATATACTGGCATTACAGGAAGATGCGCGCATCCTGGCCCTGACTTTTACGAAGAAAGCCGCCGGCGAGATGAAGGAGCGGATCGCGGCCATGGTGGGGGACGGGAGCGTGCGGCGCGTGGTGATGGGTACCTTCCACGCCGTGTTCGTCCGCTTCCTCCGCGAATACGCCGAATTCCTGGGCTATCCGACCAACTTCACCATCTACGATACATCCGATTCGCAGAGTGCCGTCAAGGCCTGTCTCAAGGAGATGGGACTCGACGACAAGATTTATAAGCCGCGCGACGTCCTGGCGCGCATCTCGATGGCCAAGAACAACCTCATCACCGTGTCGGCCTACCAGGCCAGCCAGGAGCTCCAGACGCAGGATTACCACAGCAAACGCCCCCGTCTGGGCGAGGTGTACCAGCGCTACCAGGAGAAACTCAAGCAGAGCGGGGTGATGGACTTCGACGACATCCTGCTGAACATGAATTTCCTGCTGCGCGACAACCCCGCGGCCCTGGAAGCCATTGCCGGGCGCTTCACGCATATCATGGTGGACGAGTACCAGGATACCAATCAGGCGCAGTACCTGATTCTCAAGAAGCTGGCCCAGTTTCACCGGAACATCTGCGTGGTGGGCGACGACAGCCAGTCGATTTACGCCTTCCGCGGCGCGCGCATCGAGAATATCCTGAATTTCAAGAAGGATTATCCCGAATGCAAACTCTTCCGCCTGGAGCGCAACTACCGCTCCACGCAGGTCATCGTGGACGCTGCCAATTCGCTGATTGCCCACAACGAGGGGCGCATCCCCAAGGAGTGCTATGCCGTGGGGGAGGACGGGGAGCCGATCCGCCTGCTGAAAGCCTATACCGAGACGGAGGAGGCGGTGATGATCGTCTCCGAAATCCTCGACCGGATGCGCACTGCACGGGCGCAGTACCAGGATTTCGCCATCCTGTACAGGACCAACGCGCAGTCGCGCGCGCTGGAGGAACAGCTCCGCCGGCGCAATATTCCTTATATGATTTATTCGGGCAATTCCTTCTTCGACCGGGCTGAGGTGAAGGATATGATGGCCTATTACAAGCTGGTGGTCAACCCGCGCGACGACGAATCCTTCCGCCGGGTGGTCAACAAGCCCGCCCGCGGCATCGGCGACAAGGCGCTGGAGGCCGTCGAGGCCGTGGCGCGCCAGCAGGGCTGGCCGCTTTTCCAGGCGGCGCGTGAGGTCGAAAAGGTGAAGAAGTTCTGCGAGATGATCGCCGGGCTTTCTACCCTCGTGCGGACGACCGACGCCTGGGAGCTGGCGAAAAAAATCGCCGACGACAGCGGCCTGTATGCCTTTTACAAGCAAGACACGTCCATCGAGGGTCTCTCGCGTGTGGCGAACCTCGAGGAGCTCATCAACAGCGTGGCGCAGTTCGTCGAGGAGCGTAAGGAAGAAGCCGAGGATTACGAAGCCGAAGGGGGAGAGGTCGGTGTCTTCACGCTGGACGACTTCCTCGAGAACGTCTCCTTGCTGAGCAATGTGGACGTGTCCGAGGACGAAGACACCAATAACAAGGTGGCTCTGATGACGGCCCACTCTTCCAAAGGTCTCGAATTCCCGTACGTGTTCGTGGCGGGCATGGAAGAGAACCTCTTCCCGAGTTCGTCGATGCTGGCGGCACGCCAGGAGGTCGAGGAGGAGCGGCGGCTTTTCTACGTGGCCATGACGCGGGCGAAGAAGACAATAAGGCTATCGTTTGTGGAGAAACGATTACGCAATGGGAAATATGAATCCAATGCACCTTCGCGTTTCCTGAAAGAGATCGATCCGCGCTATATCGAGAATCCGCTGGATCCGGAAGATTTTGATAATTCGGGCGTTACTCATGAGTGGGGCGGCTTCGGCTCCCGCTTTACCGGCGGTCGGCTCGATCGTTTCGGAATCGGTGGTGGCTCTTACGGTCAATCCTCCGGTGCCAGAACAGAACGCCGCGGTACTTCGCCGCAGAGCCGCGTTGCACAGAATTATCCGAATGGCCGTGGAGGCAGGGAGAACCGATTGCCTCCGGGAGGCGTAGCCACCCGTGGCTTCGTAAACGGGGGGACCGCAAGCGCAGCGAAGCGGTGGGATGAGGGGCGCAGCCCCGAACCTATCCGGAGGCAATCCGGTTCTCCGGCCGGAAGGGCGTTAGCGGACGCCAACTTTGTCGGCGTGCCGATGACGGAACTGACGGTGGGTCAGCGGATTGAACATAACCGTTTCGGCGTGGGCACGATCCTCGAACTCTCCGGCCGCGCCCCCGAAATGAAGGCCAAGATCCGCTTCGACGACCACGGCGAGAAGCTCCTGCTGCTCAAATACGCCAAAATCCGCCCGCTGGCATAGAACAAAATAGTATGGACTATCAGCAACTTCTTCAAGACGTTTACTTCGTGATGCTCTGCGGCGGCGTGACGCTGCTGGGCGGCGCCCGACGTGACGTCTCCCGTCCGCCTGCGCCGCTGGGCCGCTGCTTTCCTTCTTGCCGTGGCGCTCAGCCATGTATGGTGGATGATTGCTGCCAACTCCATCGACTCGCAGGAAGACCTGATGACCGTCTATTGGATTGTCTGTTTCCTGGACGTGATCACGATGCTTCCCACGATGATGGGTACGCTGCTGGCCATGCTCCAGGATCGGCGTCGTCCTTTCTGGCCGGTCTGCCTGTCCATGCTGCCCATTTTCGTCCTGGCGGCCATCTACTTCATCCGCACGGATATGTCCGTTATGCTGCCGCTGCGCATCTATCTCCTGGCGCTGATTGTGGTTTTTACCCTATATATAGTTTTCGCTGTCCGGCGCTACGGGCGCTGGCTGCAGGACAACTATGCCGACCTGGAGCACAAGGAGATCCGGTTGAGCCTTCTGGTGCTGGCGGTTTTCCTGATCTTCTTCGCCATCTACGAGAATTCAGGTGTCGGTATGGTTGTCACCTATCTTCTGCAAGTGGACGTGCTCGTCCTGATCGGCCTGTTGCTCTGGCGTGTGGAAACGCTGCAGGAGTTGAACTCCGGCGCCCTGCCGGAGGAAGATCCGGCAGAAGTCGAGCGGATGGCTGCGTCAACGCTGATCCCGGCCAACATCGGCCCGCTGCTCGAAAAGAAGTGCGAGGCGGCACAGCTCTACCTGCAGCACGACCTCACCCTGGCGCAACTCTCCCAGACTATCGGCACCAACCACAGTTACCTGAGCCGATTCTTCGCCCAGCAGGGGCTCACATACAACGCCTATATCAACGGCCTGCGCATCCGGCACTTTATCCGCCTGCACCAAGAGGCCGTTTCCGAGCGGTGCATCTTCACCGCCCAGCAGCTCGCGTACGAGAGTGGCTTCCATAGTTACAGCACCTTTGCCGCATCGTTCAAGCAGGTCACGGGACAGACGGTTTCGGCCTGGATGCGCGATCCGGGCAAGTAGTTTTTCCCCTTCGGGAGTTTCAGAATCTGCAAAAGAGTTCCAGAATTTGCAAAAATCGCAAGCCGGGACCCTGGCTGTATTGTTGTTTCGGAGAAAAACAGCTAACTTTAGTTTAACTAATAGCCAACATAATGAAGCAACGCAAATTCCTAACCCTTTTTGCGGCGCTGTTTTTCGTGATGATGCCGGCCGTGGCTGTCTTTACGGGCATGGACCTGGATGCGACGCTGTCCAACCTGCGCCGGGAGCTATATCATGACTATCTGCTGATCAGCGAAACGCGCGAACAGATGGGAAGCAAGTATGAAGTGCAGCACCAGAAGATGGTGAGCATTGTCAAAAGGTGCAATGACCTGTCCCTGATGCTTTATTCCCAGAAGCAGGACTACACGTTCGACGTCAGTTACGCGCTGGAGAGGGTGATGCAGGAATACGACGAATTTAACGCCAACCGAACGCCGTATGACCGTATCGTGTCCAGCCTCGACGTGGAGATCAACCGCTACGCGCGCCTGATCGAGTCCCTCCGCCGGCTTCCGCCGGAGCTCCGGGACGTGGAAGTGGTGCCTGATAGCCTGGCGTATCATAACGACACGCTGGACGCGCACCTGATGGCAAATGAGAGCCTCCTGCAGCAGGAGCTGAACGCGCAGCTGGACTCCCTCCTGGCCGTTGCCGTCGTGTCCGCGGAGCATCCCTCGGCGTTCATCCTGAGCGAAGCCGGCCAGGCCGACCGCGACTCCTGCCTCCTGTATGCTTCCGAACTGCTGAAGTTGTACGCGGAGACGCGCGAGCTGGTGATGACCGACAGCACCCATTACCGGGAAGCGCAGCTGAGGATGGCGGAATCGTACAACTACGCCCGGGATTACTCCGCACTTCTTCAAGACAAGGTTTTCAAGGAGGGGCAGACTCCCTGGAAGACCATCCTGGCCCATCCCGGAGAGTACTGGAAAGAAGCCTGGCGGGCCATGGCCGAGAAATACAACTTCTCCTCTTTCATGAAGAAGCTGGCTGAGAAGGAGCAGATCGACAGGAATGGAGAGATTGCAAAAGATAATCAACTGACCAATTCAGCAAGGATTTACTGGCTGTTCGTCTATTGTCTGGCGTTCTTTGTCCTGTGGGGCCTGTCCTACCTCCTGCTGCTGCCGCTGTATCGCTATGTGAAGCCGCTGGGGAATCAGGTGGCCAAGGAGCAGAAACTCTTCCTGGCCCTCCTGCTGGCCTGCGTCCTGTTCATTACTCTCAGCAATGAGAGTATGCAGGACGATATTGCGCGCAAGAGCATCAGCATTACGCACACCTTCATTTGGCTGCTTCTGGCCATCAACACGGCCTTGCTCGTCCGGCTGGACCCGGTCAAGCTCAAATACAGCGTCCGGATTTATTTGCCCACCATTTTTACTGCCCTGGTGGTAATCAGCTGCCGGGTGCTGTTTATGCCCAATGCCTTCCTGAATGTCATCCTCACGCCGCTGCTCCTGGCGATGGCGTTGTGGCAATTGCTGGTAAACCTGAGGCACAGCGGGAAGACGGACAAGACCGATGTCGCGATTGCGTGGGCTTCCTTTGGCGTCACGGCCATCTCCCTGATCATCGCCTGCCGCGGCTTCATTTTTCTGGCGCTCATCGTCCTGGCGTGGTGGTACTTCCAGTTGGCGCTCATCCTGGCCATCGCCTCCATCTGGGATCTGACGCAACTCTATAAGAAAAAGCGTCTGGACAGACGGATTTCGACCCAAAAAGCCAAGATTACCTACGTGGCGGGAGCGACCAAGGACAATCTGATGTTCGGCGCCACCTGGTTCTATGATCTCATCCGGGAGGTCGCGATTCCGCTGCTCGTAATCGGATCCATTCCCATCTGCGTCTATTGGGCGCTGAACATTTTCGAATTCAACGACCTTTACCGCGCCCTGTTCCAGGAGCCCTTCTATACGCAGGGCGGATTCCAGGCATCCATCTACAGCCTCTTGTTCCTGGGTGCGGTTTTCGTCGTGTTCCGCTACGCGAACAAAGCGATCCACGCCCTGTGGCAGACGTTCAAGTACCGTCGCTTCATGCGGAAGAACAACCGGAAGACGGTGCGGGGCAACGAGATCAACCTGGCTCTGGGCAACAGCCTCATCAGCGTGTTCGTCTGGTTCGTGTATCGACTCGCTGGGGCTCGTCGCCGGCGGTCTGTCGGCCGGTGTCGGTCTGGCCCTCAAGGATATCCTGAACAACTTCATCTACGGCATCCAGCTCATGGGCGGCCGCCTGCGGGTCGGAGACTGGATCGACTGCGACGGCATCCGGGGCAAGGTGGTAGACATCAACTACCAGACCACCCTGGTGGAAACGCTCTTCGGCACCCAGGTCGCCTTCCTGAACGCTTCCCTCTTTGGCAAGAACTTCACCAACCTGACCCGTAACAATGCTTACGAACTCACCATCATCAAGGTGGGCGTGGCTTACGGCACCGACTTCCAGAAAGTAAGGGAAGCGTTGGAGAAGGGGCTGGAGGTACTTAAGACCAAGGACAAATTCGGCCGGGATATCGTTGAGCCCACGTATGGGCATTATATCCGTTTCGACGACTTCGGTGACAGTTCCGTGAATGTGGCGGTGAGACAGTATGTGCTGGTCTCAGAGCAAATTGAATACAGGTATCAATGCAAAGAGCTTATCTATAAGATCCTTGCGGAGAACAACATCACCATCCCGTTCCCGCAGCGGGACGTGCACATGATTGCTGACAATAAATAATACCCAATATCATGAAGATCAGATTCAAAAACAAGTCGGACATCTTCAATATCCTCCTGACCATCCTTTTCGCGATTGTCTCCGTGGGGATGATGCTCTTCGGTGTCCTGCATTTCGGCCTGGGACAGACCTGGCCGGAGCTGGTGCTCAACCTCTTCTACATCGCCTGCCTGGTGATGATCGGGATGTATTTCTTCCAGGGCGGCATCACCACCAAACAGTTCTACTACTGGTGCTCCGTCTGCCTGGGTGTCACGGTGCTGCTCCGCGATATCCTGTTCGCACCGCCCCTGGCCTACTACTCCCTGCACCTGGCCTGTCTGACGCTCTCGGTGGCGCTGATCCTGCTGCTTACCTTTTTCTATGCCCGGAAGGAATGGAAAACCTACTCCAAACGCAACCTCTGGATGATCTGCATCATCGACCTGCTCATCGCGCTCCTTTACAACATCGACATCCTGCTGGAGCCCAGCGATGAATTCACCACCTACATGATGGTGGAAATCTGGATCCGGCCCACCATCAGCTACGGCCTGGTGGCCTGCTATGTAAAGGGCGCCCAAGAACAATAGCGTTACACAAAACCAAATAACACTAAAACAATTATGGAAAAGACTCTTGTCCTCGGAAACATTATTACAGTAGATGAAAGGAGGCCTTTTGCCGAGGCCGCAGTCGTTAAGAACGGCGTATTTTCGTATGTCGGTACCGCGGAAGAGGCAAAAAAAATCGCCGGTCCGGATGCCAGGGTGCTGGACTACGGAGCGAACTTCATCTATCCCGGCTTCCTGGAGTCCCATTGTCACCCGTATTTCGCAGGTGACCGCCTTGTCGGGCAGGCCCACCTGGCAGAAGTGGGATTGGCCGATTACGCCAAGTATCGGGAGATCATCAAGGACTTCATCGCCAGGAATCCTGAGCGCTCCTATTATGTGGCTTCGGGATGGAATGAAACGGAAGAATATGTGAGCAAAGCGTATCTGGACGAAATCTGCTCGGATAAGATCCTGATTATGCAAACCGGCGGAGGACATTCCATGCTGCTTAATTCCAAGGCACTGGAATGGGCCGGCATCGATGCGGAATATGCCCGGAAAGTGGGCTACGCCCAGGTGCATGTGGACAAGAATGGCGAACCGGACGGTTATATCTGCGAAACCCCGGTCCTGCAGGTGATCAACAATCTTCCCAAGAGTATGGAGGATGCGAAGAAGTACCTGCTCGCCTGGCAGGATTTCGCCCTGAGCAGCGGCTTCACCGGTGTGGCCGATGCGGGTCTGGAACTGTTCTACCCGGAATGCGCCCAGGCATTCCACGAACTGGAGGAGGAGGGCAAACTGAAGCTGCGCACGTATGCGTATGCACTGTCTCCCGACAACGTGGAAGACCCTAAGGCGGAAGTGGCCCGTGCTGCTGAACTGCGCGCCCGGTATGACAGCGACTATTTGCACATTGTGGGCATCAAGTGCTTCCTGGACGGTGTCACGGAGGCGCATACCGGCTGGCAGAACCAGGATTATGCCGACCAGCCGGGCTATCATGGCGTGGAACGTTTCAACGACCACGACAAAATGGTGCAGCTCATCGTGGAGGCCGATAAGGAAGGCCTGGCCGTCCATTGTCACTCCGAAGGCGGCGGCGCGACCCACTTTATGCTGGGCTGCATTGAGGACGCTTTGAAGATTACCGGAGACAAGAAGCAGAACAACGTGCTGGCGCACCTGCACTTCGTTACGGAAGAGGATATCCGCCGCATGGCGGAAACCGGCTCCGTCCCTGCCGTGGCGCCGCTGTGGGTGACCAAGATCCCGGCCGCCTTCGCGATAGAGTCCTCTTATGTCGGTGAAGCGCTGGCGAACAAAGCCTATCCCATCAAGTCGTTCTTCGACGCGGGAGCCAACGTGGTCTTCCATTCGGACTATCCGGTGTCGCCGATGATGAACGTCAAATTGAGTTTCTATATGGCCGAGGCGCGCAATATTCCCGAGGATCTGTTCCCGGGCCTGGGCGCCATGCCGCTGAACCCCTCCGAAGCCATCACGCGCGAACAGTCCCTGCGCGCGATGACCATCAACGTGGCCCGTACCTGGCATCAGGAGCACCGCGTGGGCTCCATCGAATTCGGAAAGATAGCCAACATGACGGTGTATGACTGCGATTTCCTGCACGATGACCTGGAGAAGGTGGCTGAAGCCAAGCTCGTCGCCACCGTCGTAGACGGCGAGGAAGTTTACAAAAACAATAAATAACCAACACATAAACAAAAGAATATAACCATGAAAGCAGACCACATCATTAAAAACGCGAAAATTTTTACGTCCAACCAGAGTGCTCCGCAGGCCACTGCCCTGGCGGTAAAGGACGGCAAATTCGTTTACGTGGGCGACGAGTCCGGTCTGAAGGATTATGAAGGCACGGTCACGGACCTCGGCGGCAAATTCATCATGCCGGGCATCATCGACAGCCACGTCCACGTGACCATCGGCGTCGCTTTCGATTACGTGAACCTGGGTATTCGTCTGGGCCCGCTCGGCAAGCAGGAATCCCTGAAATTCATAGCAGACTACATCAAGGAGCATCCCGGCGAGAAATGCTACCGCTTCATGGTGGAGCGGATCTACCTGGGCGGCGAGGATTTCTCCAAGGAAGAACTGGATGCCATCTGCCCGGACAGCGAACTCATCCTCCTGGAGGGCGAATGCCACAGCAACTGGGTGAATTCCAGGGTCCTGGAAAGGATGGGAATCACCGATGACACGCCGGATCCCGTCCCGGGTCTGGCCTATTACGTCCGCAAGGACGGGCACCTGACTGGCAATTCGTACGAAACCGCCAGCTGGCCCATCCTTTTCGACGGGGTGAATGACCTCACGGACGAACAGATAGACGCATCCATCCAGCGCTGGATAGAGTTCTCCAGGAAAGCCGGTGTGAGCGCGGTCTTCGACGCCGGTTTCCCGGAGCACAATCCCGTCCACGAGCGGATGTATGAGCGCTTGTGCGAAATGGACAGGCAGGGCAAACTCCCCATCTACATCGACGGCTGCTACGTGCTCACGCGGCCCAGCAAGATGCACGAGGCCCTGGATGAGGTGAGGCGCTTCCACCGCAAGTTCAATTCGGAGCACTTGAAGGTCCATACCCTGAAGATCTTCATGGACGGCACGCTGAAGATCGAAACCGCCGCGATGGTCACGCCCTACGAGGACACGGGTGCCAAGGGGACGACGGCCTTCCGCCCTGAGCAGGTGGCCGAGATCCTCAAGTCGCTCAACGAGGCGGGGCTGGATCTGCACGTACACACCGTGGGCGAGGCCTCGTCCCGCGTGGTGCTGGACGGCGTGGAGCTGGCCCGGAAGGAGCTGGGCGACAAATACCGTGTGAAGGTCACCTGCGCCCACCTGGAGGTGCAGGACGACGCGGATCTTCCGCGTTTCGCCCAACTGGGCGTGTTCGCCAATTTCACGCCCTGGTGGCATTTCGGCGGTGGTCCCGGCGTTTTCTCCTTCATGCTGGGTGAGAAGCGGGCCACGCACATGTACCGCTGCGGAACGGCCTGGAGGTCCGGCGCCCTGGTGGCCTGGTCCAGCGACAATGTGGCCTACGGTGATTTCATGACCTGGAGCCCCTACCTGGGTATGGAAATCGGTATGACACGCCAGGTTACGGCCAAGACCCGCGCTCCGGAATACTGCATCACCCCGGCTCCCAATCCCCAGCCTGAGGAAATGATGAGCGTCGAGGAAATGCTCCTGGGTTACACCATCAACGGTGCGAGGCAGCTGGGCATCGAGTCCGCCAAGGGTTCCATCGCGGCCGGCAAGGATGCCGACTTCCTGGTGTTCGACAACAACCTTCTGGAGGCGGAATCCGAGGGCTTCAGCCAAAATGCCCCGGCCCAGGTGTACATCGGCGGAAAGAAAGTGAACTAAAGTCCGGACATGCCCATGAAAACTTTGGATGAAATGACGGCGGTCAGGTGCAACAACGGCACTTTTGTCGGCAAGCAGACAGACGAGCTGATTGTCTGGAAGGGCATACCCTACGCCACGCAGCCGGTGGGGAAGCTTCGCTGGAAGAAGGCCCTTCCGGCCGCAGACGATGACGGCGTGTACGATGCCACCAAGCCCGGCCACGTGCCCATCGGTCCCGCAAACGACTCGGAGGGAACGGCGGAGTTCGGCGAGGACTGCCTCGTGCTGAACATCTATTCCAATACCCGCTGCACGGACAGCAAGAAGCCGGTCATGGTATGGATTCACGGCGGCGGATTCTGTGCAGAATCCCAGGCCTCGCCCCTCTACGACCTTACCGGCATCTCCAAGCAGAGTCCCGATATCCTGTTCGTGTCCATTGACTACCGGCTCGGCTTCCTGGGCTTCATGAACTTCGAGCGGGTCCCGGGCGGAGAGAACTTCAAGGAGGCGGGCAACCTCGGCCTGCTGGACCAGCTGGAGGCCCTCCGGTGGGTGCAGAAGAACATCGCCGGCTTCGGCGGCGATCCGGACAACGTGACCATTTTCGGCGAGTCGGCCGGCTCGGCCAGCGTCACGTTCCTGCCGCTCATCGCGGGAAGCGAAGGGCTCTTCAAGAGAGTCATCGCCCAAAGCGCCAACATCGCCTACACCGACACCATGGAGCACGGCATCCACGTTACGCAGAACTTCCTGACCGCGACGGGCTGCCAGACCATGGACGAGCTGATGGCGCTCACCACCGGGCAGCTTGTGGATGCCTATCTGAAAGCGGCGCTCATTGACAAGAACAGCCTTCTGGGAGGTGCCAACTTCCCGCTCCTCGACGGCGTCACGCTGCCCGAGGACCGGGCGGATCTGTACAAGATGTGGGGAGACGCGAAGCGGGCCAGGATTGATATGATGATTGGGTCCAATCTGGACGAAATCAGGTACTTCGTCCCGTACGAGGGCGGCGAGGAAGGCTTCCTGAATACGTTGAGGTGGATCACGAAGCGGGACCGCGCGCTGCTTAACGAGCAGGAGAAGGCCATGTATGACGAGTTCATGGCCACGCTCGCAGGCGAAAGCGAGGGGAGCCGGCTGGAGCAATACTGCAACGACATCAACTTCCG
>CADBYT010000033.1 GCA_902798975.1 uncultured Bacteroidia bacterium
TGGTCGCGGCGTTCGCGGTACTCGGTCTTGTGGTAGATGGCGGTGCCCTCCGCCTCCACCTCGCCGATGGAGTAGTTGCGCTGGAAGTTGGAGGAGTCGTCCATCGCATCCCAGAGGCAGAACTCCACATAGGGGAAGAGAGAAAACGCTTTCGTCTCAGTCCCTTCGTTCTTCACGCTCACACGCATGAGAAGGCAGTTGTCCCCCTGAGGCACCATCAGCTCCTGCGTGACCTTGACGCCGTTTTTGGCCCCCTCGATCACGGAGTAGCCCAGACCGTGGCGGCAGCAGTAGCTGTCAAGCTCTGCCTGTACCGGCTGCCAGCCGGGATTCCAGACGCACGCCCCGTCCTTTATATAAAGGTGGAAGCCCTCCTGATCCAGCGGCGCGTTGTTGTAGCGGTAGCGCGTGAGCCTGCGCAGGCGCGCGTCCCGATAGAAGCTGTACCCGCCGGCCGTATTGGAAAACAGAGTAAAGAAATCCTCGCTCCCCAGATAATTGATCCAGGGCAGGGGAGTGCGCGGCGTGGTGATCACATATTCTCGCCGTGCGTCGTCAAAGTGTCCGTATTGCATATTTCGTCGCCTCCACTTAATCGTTTAAGTATATTAGAGAGTACCGCATTTTTTGGAAAAAAGCAAGTGCCTTTTTGAAAATCAGTAGTTTTTTATGAATTTTACGCAGAAATCCGTATTTTAAGAGTCCGACGTCATATCATGCGCTTTGCTTTTGTTGAGATTCGCCAAATGATTCAAGCCCGTTTTGTGGAAGTATGCCAATATTCTTGAAAACGAGGATTTTTCTTGAAAAAGGACTTGCATTTTTTGAAGAATTGAGTTACATTGAGATCACGAAAACGATTAAGTTAAAGGAGCTGGCCCCATGGTGTCGCTGAAGGACATTGCCCAACGCTGCGGCGTTTCGACGGCAACGGTCAGCAAGGCCCTCAACGGCCAGCCGGATATCGGGGAAGAGACCCGCTCCCGCATCCTGCGCATCGCGGATGAGTTGGGCTATATGGCCAACGCCTCAGCCCGGGCCTTGAAGACCAAGCGCAGCTACAACATCGGCGTCCTGTTCGTGGACCCCATGCACGGCGGCCTTGCGCATGAGTTCTTCTCCACCGTGCTCGACAGCATCCGCAGCGAGGCAGAGCGGCACGGATATGACATCACCTTCATCAACCGGGGCCTCGGTCAGCGCGAGACCAGTTATCTCCAGCACTGCCGCTACCGCGGCGTGGACGGAGTGGTGATCGCGTCGGCGGATTTCACGGATCCCATGGTGACGGAGCTGGTGCAGTCGGATCTGCCGGTGGCGACCATCGACCATGTGTTCAACGACCGCATCGCCGTGCTGTCCGACAACCTCAGGGGCATGGATGCGCTGGTGCGCTTCGTCGCGGCGAAGGGCCACCGCAAAATCGCCCTGATCCACGGGGAACCCACCAGTGTGACCGTGGGGCGGCTCACGGGCTTTCACCGGGCCTGTGAGGAGCTGGGCATTCAGATCCCGGACAAATGGATACGCCAGGGCGTGTTCCATGATCCGAAAAGCTGCAGCGCCATTACGAGGGAGCTGCTGGAAGACCCCGACAGGCCGACCTGCATCTTCTTCCCGGACGACTACTCCTGCATCGGCGGGCTCAATGCGATCCACGATGCCGGCCTGCGGGTGCCGGAGGATATCTCCGCCGTGGGCTATGACGGCATCCCCCTCTCCCGGATCGTAAGTCCCGTGCTCGCAACCTGGCGGCAGGACACCGGAGCGCTCGGCACCCTGGCGGCGGCCCGGCTCATCGAGCAGATCGAGCATCCGCGCACCGCGATCCTCGACCGCGTGATCGTGGAGGGAAGACTGCAGGAGGGCGGCTCGGTCCGGCAAATCTGTTAATCTGCGGGCGGGTGTCCCGCAAAAAATATATTTTTGACAGGAGAAATAATCATGAAAAAGCTCATTGCATCGCTTCTGGTTCTTGTCCTGGCATTCGCTCTGTGCGTCCCCGCCGCATACGCGGATGCTCCCGAGGGCAAAGTCTTCAACATCTACGCATGGAACGAAGAGTTCAAAGGCTTCTTTGAGAAGTACTACACCGTCCCCGAAGGCGTGACCGTCAACTGGGTCATCGTTCCCAGCGACAACGGCGCCTATCAGGACGCCCTCGACGCCGCCCTGATCAACCAGGCGGACGCCAAGGACGACGACAAGATCGACCTGTTCCTGGCCGAGGCCGACTACATTCTCAAGTATGTCGATTCCGACTTCACCCAGGATATTCAGGCTCTGGGTGTGAACGATTTCTCCAACGCCTACAAGTACACCGTGCAGGCCGCGACCGACGCCAACGGCGTTGTCAAGGGCGTCTCCTTCCAGTGCTGCCCCTCCGCGCTGATCTATCGCCGCTCCATCGCCAAGGACGTGCTCGGCACCGATGATCCCGCCGAGGTACAGGCCGCTCTGTCCGATTGGGACAAGTTCAACGCTGTCGCCGCCGACGCCAAGGCCAAGGGCTACTACATGACCGCCTCCTTTGCCGAGACCTTCCGCCCCTTCTCCAACAACTGCACCATGCCTTGGGTTGACGCTGACAACAACCTCCAGATTGATCCCCAGATCGCTGCCTGGATGGCTCAGACCGATGAGTTCATCAAGAACGGCTACACCCTGACCGCCGGCGTGTGGGACGACGAGAAGAACGTCCAGATGTTTGCTGACGGCAAGACCATGTGCTTCTTCGGCCCGGCCTGGTACTTCAACTTCTGCATGGGCAATGCTCAGGATCCCGAGAAGGGCTGCTCCGGCGACTGGGCGATCTGCGAAGGCCCCGCTGCTCACTTCTGGGGCGGCACCTGGCTGCTCGCGCCTGCCGGCACCGATAACCCGACCATGCTCGCTGACGTGATGAACACCTTCATCAACAACGAGTCAACGCCAAGTTTGCCGCTGACCCCAACTACGGCTCTGCCTTCCTCGGCGGCCAGAACGACGTCGCTGTCTTCTCCGAGATGACCGACAACATCGTCTGGCAGAACCATACCATCTACGACCAGCTCCTCAACGAGGGCCTGCAGAACTCCCTCCAGGAGTACTACCGCGGCTCCGTCGATCAGGACACCGCTATGGAGAACTTCTACCTCTACGTCAACGAGAAGTACCCCACCATCGTGACTCCGTG
>CADBYT010000034.1 GCA_902798975.1 uncultured Bacteroidia bacterium
CTCTCTTTAGATAAAGTCCAATAAGCCTTTAAGCTCTATTATCCTGTCTTCAATCGTATCGCACGCGAATTTACCGTCCGCGACGATGAGCGCCTGGGGTATATGTTCTCCGTCGTCCCATAGCGGCTTTCCTTCCGTGTCCATGTCCACACGCTCTATCCTGTGGTATGGTTTTCCATCGGCGAACTGGTCCTTTTCCGTGATGAAGATCGTACAGGTCTCCGGCAACTCATCAAAATCCTGCCCGGCATCGAGGTTCTCGACATCCATCACGCTGGAATGGTATCTCGATCTTTGTTTTCCCGCGCCTTTATCGGAACGATGTATCTCCACATTTTCTTGCGCTTCTTCGCATCCCCGACATAGACGTCGAAGGAAAGGGATCGACCACTGACGAGTCGCTTATTGTCCCGCTGTGTTTCCACCTTCTCCACGGTCAGGGTCGGCTCCCGCAGGAGGATCCGCAGCACCAACTCCGCAAGCGGGATGTTATCCTTGAAGATACAGCGCATGAAATCGTCGTCCATCGGACGCAGGCCTCGAAGCTTCGCCAAATCTTCCTGTCGTTCCCGTTCTTTCCGCTGTTGCTCTGTCTCTGGCATGAACACGTCTTCCTTTCGAGGATTTGGTGTTCTCATTTTACCATAGAAGTCGGGGATTGACAAGGGTAAGAGCCCATGAAAAGTCGCTTAAACATGGGGGCGATCCTCTACGTCCGCGCAGAGAACCGCCCCCGAGTGTTTTGATTTAGCAGACCCTCTTGGACGACCCGTTCCCAAGGCGCTCGGCCCAGGACATCATCAGGTCCTCTCGCCTGTCGAACAGATCCGCCTGCATGCCGATGACATCATCGAAGACCATGGTCTGGCGATCCTCCCCCGAGAACTGCTTCCACTCGTATTTCCCGGTGGAGGGGTTGCCCGTGCGGGCGAAGTTGGCCCACATCTCCTTGACGACATGGCGGAACTCGCACTCTTCGTCACTGACGACCTTGCCGCTCCCCATCGGGTCCTCTGTGTAAGTGTCGAACAGGTAAGGAATCTCGGCGGCGTGAATCGCGCCAAGCTCGGGGGTCGTCACCGGCTTTCGCAGGAAGTACATGTAGGTGTTGCCGCCGGCGGCCGCGTGCCGGATGGCCATATTGGTGTTGCCGGCGCGGAAGTTGATGTCGTTGCAGTATTGCTCCAGTCGGCTCACTTCGCTTTCGTCCGCGAGCGTGGCCATGAATTCGTCGTACATGGCCTTCTCCTGATCGTTCAGCAGCGCACGGTCCCGCTTGGCGATCCACCTCAGCGTATCCGCGAAGCCCTCTTCGCCGCCCTCGGTCGGAACGAAGTACCGGATTTCGTCCAGGTTGGACCCAATCATCAGATCGATTTTGGCCCGCTTTTCGTCGCCCCACATGGCGTACATCTCCGCCCGGTCCTCGGGCAGCGTGATGCCGTCGAGCAGCGGGAAGTTGGCCGTTCCGAGAAGGCAGTTCTTGTCGATGAGGCTGGCCTTCAGATAGGCGTCCACAAGCTCCTGGGTGGTGAGCGCCATCAGCTCGTCCATGGTCTGGCAGCCCGTGGCGGTCAGGAAGTTCTGCGTGACATGGATGCCGTGCTCCATGGTGTCGCAGTAGGCGATGTTGGCGCTCTGGGCGATGCACCTTTTGAAGAGCCCCTCGCTGCCTTCGATGAGCGGCAGGAACGTGACGCTGGCCGAGCCGGCCGATTCGCCGAAGATCGTCACGTTGTCCGGATCGCCGCCGAAGCCGGCGATGTTTTTCTGCACCCACCGGAGGGCCTCCAGCTGGCCGAGCAGGCCGAGGTTGCCCGCATCCTTAAAGTTGTCTCCGCCCGGAACACGCTCGAAATTCATAAAGCCCATGAAGCCGAGCCGGTAATCGATGGACACGAACAGGATGTCGGGGTACTGTCTGGCGATGTTGGTCAGGTCGTAGAGGGGCGACGCCTGGGATTCGGCGCAGAACCCGCCGCCGTGAATCCACACCATGACCGGCTTTTTACTGTCCGTGTTGCCGGTATTGCAATAGATATTCAGCACGAGGCAGTCCTCGCCAAACTCCGCCGTTCCTATTGAGTCGTTCACGGGGCCGATGGGAATGTGGCCGGGCTCGGTCGCGTCGTACACGCCGTCATCGTCCGCCGCGGGGAGCGCCTTCTGCCAGCGAAGCTCCCCCACCGGCTGAGTGGCGTAGGGGATGCCCTTCCAGATGATCAGCTCGTCGGTCTGACTGCCGACGAAGGTGCCGTTGTTGCACCTGACCTGCGTCGTAACATTCAGCGTGGACGGGGTGGCCTGTGCGCCGCTGGCCTGGGCCGTCAGGCTCATGCCCGGCATCAGGTTCAGTGCCATCGCGCCCGCCAGGAACAGCGCAAATAATGCTTTTCTGATCTTCATCAATGTAATCCTCTGTTCTGTATTCCGGATATAATATGGGCAGGATCGCCCTGAGGGACTTGCCTCGCGTCGGAAAAGGCGCTGTCAGCGCCGCGAAGCGCGTCCCCCCGGGCACGCGCCGCCGAATGAATCAGCGTTTCTCAGGATTTCTGCTCGCGCGCGGCAATGATATCCATAAGGTATTCGGGGGTAAAGAACTTGTCCATGAATTGGTAGTAGCCAACCAAGGGGAGCACGGCCTTGTACTGGTCGATCAGATGGTCCTGTTCGATATGAATGTCATCAGGCCCGGCGATGACCAGAACGTTCTGGTCGCCGGCCGAGTACGCCTTCCATTCGATCTGGTCTGTCGACGGATCGCCGCAGCGCGCGAAATTGGTCCACATCTGCTGAACGGCCGTGAAAGCTCTACGGAATGTGCTGCCCCAATATCCGGATTGCTGCCCGGGTACGACCAGTAGTAGAAGAACGTTTTGTTGAACGCGCTCTGCACGTCGAGCTGCTGAAGCAGGGCAACCCTGAATATGACCTCACTTAAGAACTCCGTCTCGATCAGTCCCGGCTCCTGAAGCCTGCAGACCCTCTGGAATTCCTCATAAGATTTCTTATCTTCTTCCTTCAGGTAGCGGAGTGCCTCACCCACGCTGTGCTGGGCGTGTATCTTCTGCTCTTCCAGACTCAGATTCACGCCCTCGCCCATGAACAGTCTGGACTCATCGGCCGTGCTGCCTGCCATGATGGATATGTGCTTTGCGTAGCCTTTCTTGTACAGCTCGATGGGTGCCTCGGGGAGAACCTCATTTCCGTAGTAGGGGCTGCTCATGAACTTGTTGACCGCATTGACATACGCCTCATGGAGTTCCTCTTCGGTCAGAGCCATGATGTCGTCCATGGTCTTGCAGCCGGTGTACTCGAGCAGTGCCTTCGTCCTGCTCTGCGCAGTTTCACAGCCGACCGGCATGGCCGCGTAGACCGAGCCGCTCTGGGCGATGATCTTCTGGAAATACTGGTTTGCCTCCTTCATGACCGACAGAATGGAGGCCGACCCGCCGCCGGCGCTTTGCCCGAAAACGGTCACGTTGTCAGGGTCGCCGCCAAAGGCGGCGATGTTTTCGTGCACCCATCTGAGCGCCATCGCCTGGTCGAGCAGGCCGTTGCAGGGTGCCGTCTCGAAGTCTTCGCCGCCGGGTACCGACGTAAAGTCCATGAAGCCGTACATGTTCAGGCGGTAGTTGATGTTCACCAGGATGATGTCGCTCTGCGCCTGAACGAGGTTGGCTCCGTTGTAGCCAAACTGCGAACCCGAACCGACGGCATAAGCTCCGCCGTGAATCCAGACCATCACCGGCTTCTTCTCGGTCTTGTCGTCGGCGTTAAGCCAGATGTTCAGGTAGAGGCAGTCCTCGGAGGTCTGCTTCTGTATGGTATCAGAATAGCCTTCTGCGCCGAAAGCACTCTTTCCGTAGTACTTCGCCTCAAAGACCCGGTCGCTCGCGTCCACGTACTCCGGTGCCTTGAAGCGGCGCTCTCCCACTGGCGGCTTCGCGTAGGGGATGCCCAGCCACGACGCAACCCCGTTCTCCTCAGTTCCGACGAAGGTGCCGTTCACACATTTCACGGCATGGGCCTCGTCGTAGTCTCCTGTGATTTCGCTGTTCAGGTACTCATAAGGCTCATAAATAACCAGATCCTTGAATTCCCTTTTCGTACCTTGCGTATCAGCCGTTTCCATGCTGGAATGATCTGTCCCCGGCGTTTCTTCGGCTTTGTCCTGCTGGCTGGCTGCGTCAGCATG
>CADBYT010000035.1 GCA_902798975.1 uncultured Bacteroidia bacterium
ATCCCGACAGGAGGTCCTCTCCGAGGCCATCCTGCACACTTACGATATCCTTGCGGACGACCGCGCCCTGCGCGCGCACCCGGAGCGCTTCGAGCAGCTCCGGGGCGACTATCCCGTGCGGCGCGAGCCGACCGCCTTCACCCTGCGGCTGCAGGGCGGCGACCCCGCGCTCGCGGACGCGCTCGCCGCGCTGGGCTTTCACATTCAACGCTAATTACATTCGACATGAAAAAACTGATATTCGCAATTCTCCTGGCCTGTTCCCTGACTTTGGGCGCGCAGGCGCAAATTCTGGAGAGTGCCAACCCGGCGGCGGATTCCGCGGCTTTCGCCCGGGTCCGGGAGCGGATGGATTCCATCCGCCAGTACCGCCCGACGGTGGGCCTCGTGCTCGCCGGCGGCGGCGCGCGCGGCCTGGCGCACCTTGGCGTCATCAAGTACCTGGAAGAACTGGGGATCCCGGTCGACGTCGTCACGGGCACCAGCATGGGCGGCCTCGTGGGCGGCCTGTACGCCATGGGCTACACGCACGACCAGCTGGATTCGCTGGTGCGCGCCATCGACTGGCCGGTCATGATGTCGGACAACATCCCGAACACCAATATCTCTTACCGGCTGCGCAAGTACCGCGACCGCTTCGTCATCCGCATCCCGTTCCACTACGACGACGAGGATCTGGAGGAGCGTTTCCGCCGGGAGCGCCTGGTGGACAAGCTGGGGGAGGAAGCCGGTCACGGTTCGAACGACATGCTCAAGGAGGCTGTCACCAAGATGGGCATCGGCATGCCGGACGGATATCTCTTCGGACTCAACGTCCGCGACATGCTCAGCTCCGTGAGCGTGGGCTACCAGGACAGCCTGAGTTTCGCGGAACTGCCCATTCCGTACGCCTGCGTGGCCACGGACATGTACACGATGACGCCGAAGTACTGGACCTCCGGCAGCCTCCCGGACGCGATGCGCTCCACGATGGCCATTCCTTTCTACTTCCGCGCCGTTCGCACGGAGGGGGCGGTGCTGCTGGACGGCGGCATGCGCAACAACTTCCCGGTGGACCTGGCGAAGGAGATGGGCGCCGACATCATCATCGGCTCGGAAATGTCCGTTCCGCGCCAGCTGGACGAGCTGAATTCCCCGGTGGACCTGCTCTTCCAGACCATCACCCTCCTGTCCAAGGAGACGGCCGGCCCGGCCCGGGAAATGGTTGATTTCGAGGTATATCACGAGCTGAAGGGCTACAATATGCTCTCGTTCGACGACAAGAGCGTGGACGACATCATCAACCAGGGCTATCAGAACGCCCTGGCCAACAAGGAGTCCTTCGAGGCCGTGGCTGCGCTGGTGGCCGGCAAGGCCGTCCCGACCGTGCGGCGGCCGGCCCCGGCCGTGAACCTGGCCCAGAAGAAGGTCCGGGTCGGCTCCATCCGTTTCGAAGGGATTACGCAACAGGAGTTGCGCGCGGTCCTGCATCCGAAGGACTATCCGAAGGATATGGAGTTTGACCGCGAGAAGGTGGAGCGCCTGCTCAATAAAATCTATGGCTCCAACGTGTTTGAGTCTGTGACTTACCACCTGGAGGGCCGCGAAGAGCCGTACGTGCTGGTCTTCGACTGCCAGAAGGGGCAGGTGAACGATTTCGCCATCGGCGTGCGTGCCGACACGGACGAGACCGTGGCGCTCGCGCTGCACCTGGGCCTTGGCACCCGCCGGCTCATGGGTCCGCGCTTCACGGCGGACCTCAAACTGGGCACCAACCCGGCCCTGACGCTGGACTTTTCCCGCAAATTCGCCAAAGGCATCCCTACGATCGGGGTGGATTTCCGCACGCGTCTGATGCGGACGAACATTGGCTGGGACAACTCCGTCGAAGAACGGCTCTGGAGCATAGCCGCCGATGTCTATCTGGAGGATTCGCGGATGACCCGCGGTACGTTCCGGGTGGGCCTCACGGCGGAAATGGATCCCTACGAGCAGTATCTGTCCTACGGGGAAACGTGGAAGGACTGGGATTGGAAGAGCTACTGGCTGTCCGCCTTTGCGAACTTCAAGTTCGACACCTTCGACGACGGTTATTTCCCGACGCGCGGCGTCCGGCTGACCCTGAAGGGCCGTTATAATTTCGCGGGATACAGCATTGACCTGGATAAAAACTACGCCGTACTCGAAGAAGATCCCGCCTTGACGGAAGGGGGGCGCGTTCCGCGTTACATCTCGACCCTGGCGAGTGTCGAAGCGGCTTTCTCCATCGGTAATCATTTCACCATCCTGCCCAAGTTGTATGCTGCCTGGTACCAGCCGTTCGGTGTGAATATCATGTCGTACCTTGCCCGGGATTACATGAATATGAAGCATACCACCATGCTCGGCGGATTCATGCCGGACCGTTATACGGAGTTCCAGATTCCGTTCTTCCTCTGGCCTGCCAATACCCGGAACTCCAGTCCTTACACGGCC
Organism: uncultured Bacteroidia bacterium; assembly: GCA_902798975.1. Classification (GTDB taxonomy): domain Bacteria; phylum Bacteroidota; class Bacteroidia; order Bacteroidales; family UBA932; genus Cryptobacteroides. The sequence continues at coordinate 2,455 of CADBYT010000035.1, forward strand.
ATGGCCCAGCTGGACCTGCGCTACTGCATCGCGCGCAAGAATTACGTCAGCATCCGGAGCGGTGTGCTGGTCCGGGGCGATGAACTGCGGGATTTTGCAGAGAACTATAAGTATTGGGCCTTCGGCGCGGAATACGCCCGCCAGACGCCGGTCGGTCCGCTCAGGCTTGCCGCCCAGTGGGGTCGGATCGGCGGCTTCAGCGTGTATGCTTCCATTGGTTTTGACTTTTAACGGCTTATGATGAATCATTCCCGTCTTTTCCTGTCCTTTGCCGCCATGCTGGCGGCCTTCCTGCTGGCCGTCCCGGCCCGGGCCGATGAGGAACCGCTGCAGGACGAACTCCGCGTCGTATGGCCAGGCCGTCGATCTGGATTCCCTGTTGCTGGAGAACAATGCCCGGCGACAGCAGCTTTCCGACATGATCCGTGCCGCCGACGAAGTTACGATCATGCTCTATACCCAGCGGCCCGATTTCGCCTTCGACATGGCGTTCGCGCTGGAGCGGGTGTCGGCGGTCTATGATTCTTTCCACGAGCAGAGCCGCCTTTCCGACACGTACCTGACGCGCTCGCGCTCGGGGCTTCGTCGCTACGTCTTGCTGAAAGAGACGTTGCAGGATCTGTCGAACAGCCACCAGATAGATTCGCTGGCTGTGTCGGATTCACTGCTGCTGCAGGATTCCTCCCTTCAGCTGGAGCCCCTGGTGAAGATGGACGGGACGGAGAAGGCCATGCTGGACAGTTGCCTGAATTATCTCGACTCCCTGACCTTCCTGTACGGGAAATCCCTGATGCTGGCCTTGCAGGACAGCGTCAGTTTCGCGGAGACGGAGGTGAAGCTCCGGCAGGCGTATGATTATGCGCGGTCGAACTACGCCGCCACGCAGAAGAGCATCTTCATCGGGGGGAACGTGAACGTCGTCTCCCTGTTCAAGGACTGGGACTTCTATGTGGAGATCGCCAAGGGGGACTTGCAGACGCGGTTCGGCCAGCGCATCGGGATGGAACAGCGGCGTCAGTACTGGCGCATGGCCGGCAGGTTGCTGAACCAGTTCTTCTGGCTCATCATAGCCATTATCATTTCGCTGCTGATCCGGGTGGGGAAGAAGGAGCTGGGACATTCCCTGGGCTTGTATCTTCCCACGCTGGTGCTGGCCTTCCTGGTCATCCTGCTACGGGCGATCTTCCTGCCCGCGAGCCTGGTGCCGTTCCTGCTGCCGCTGACCATGCTTGTCTTCATCGGCTGGCAGGTGG
>CADBYT010000036.1 GCA_902798975.1 uncultured Bacteroidia bacterium
TCGGGGACAATGTCATCGTCCAGACGCCGGTGTACAACGCCTTTTTCCCGGCTATCCGGAACAACGGCTGCCGGGAACTGTGCAATACGCTGATTTACAAGGACAATACCTATACGATTGACTGGGAAGACCTCGAGCGGAAGGCGGCCGATCCCAAGACAACCGTAATGCTGGTGTGCAACCCGCACAACCCGGCCGGCCGCGTATGGACCCGGGAGGAGCTGGAGCGCATCGGGCGGATCTGCCTGAAGCACGGGGTTCTCGTCATTTCCGACGAAATCCACTGCGAGCTCACCTATCCCGGCCACGACTATACGCCGTGGGCCACCCTGCCGGAGGAGTTGGTGCGGAATTCCGCCGTCTGCATCTCCCCCACGAAGTCTTTCAACATCGCCGGCATCCAGATCGCGAATATCTTCGCGGCGGATCCGGAGGTCCGCCGCCGCATCGACCGGGCCATCAACGACAACGAGTGCTGCGACGTGAACGTGTTCGGCTGCGTCGCCCTGGAAGCGGCCTACAACGAATCCGAGCAGTGGCTGGACGCCCTGCGCGCGTACCTCTATGAGAACGCGCAGCTGGTGTATAAGTACCTGAAGGAGGAAATCCCGCAGGTGACGGCCCTCCCGCTGGAAGGCACCTACCTGATGTGGCTGGACTGCCGCGCCGCCCGTCACGCGGACGAACCGCTCGAGGGCTTCTCCGAGCGCTTCGCTCAGCATCTCCGTTACGAAGCCAAGCTCATCCTCTCCACCGGCACCATCTACGGGGCCGATGCGGAAGGCTTCGAACGCCTGAACATCGCCTGTCCCAGAAAGACGCTGCTGGAAGGCCTGGAGCGCCTCCGGCACGGATTCCTGACTTATTGAAACAAAAACGGCTGACCGTGACAGTCAGCCGTTTTCCGTTTTCAGCCTTTCTTAGAACTGATAGTTCATGCCAATGCCAATCCAAGGGTCGGCGTTCATCGGCGTGTAGAAGCAGTGCGCGTACTCGGCGGAGACGATGAAGTTCTGGTTCATCGCGATCTTGAGGCCGATACCGCCGCTGTACACGAAGTCCTTCACGCGGGCGGCGTCGTAGATCTTGCCGTCATAGCCGGCGCCATGGACCTTGTTGAAGCGCTCGAGCGTCGCGGCATTCTTGGGATCCCCCTCCAGATACTTGCGGTAAGCGGTGAAATCGAAATCCTTCAGATCTTCGTCGTAGATGGTTCCCGGCAGGAATTTCGTGCGATAGGGCTTGGTGATGACACCGGCGTCGAAGAACGGATTCACGGCGATGTAGAAGTACTGGTTGAACAGCTTGAAGTTCACCAGTTTCACGCGCAGTTCCGTGTTCGCCCAGGCGAAGCCCTCGGTGAGGATGCGGTTCTCCCGCAGGCCACGGATGGTGCCGCTGGAGCCGAAACCCTCGGAAATCATGTTGCGCTGGACCAGCAGCGGAATGTTCTGGATCATGTAGAACGGCGTCTCGCCGGCGATGGTCTGCTGCCAGGCCAGGCGGTAGGCGAACACCGGGTCTCCGGCGGGAATGTGGATGGGAATGTCGATGTAATGACGGAAATAGGCGCAGGCCTTCAGGTAGCGATGCTCCAGGACGTTGCCGTTCAGGTAGGCTTCCGCCCAGATGCCGCGGTTCGGCGCCGCCTCGATGTCACGGGTATCGAACACCAGACCGGCATTCAGCTCGAGGGCGTTGCCGCCTTTCTTCTCGGCTTCCGTAATGGCGCCCAGCGCAATATACGTGTCATAGAGCGTCAGGTCAGTCTTATAGTACTCCTTGGCATCTCCAGTACCCTTGACGCCGTTGTCCTTCATGTCACCGAGTTTCCAGCGCCAGAAGTTGACACCGGCGGCCCAGTTCAGATTGTCGGTGATGCGGCCCTGGAAATTGGCCAGGAGGCGGAGCATGTCACGGCTCATGCCGTAGTAGTTCAGGTGATTGCCCGCGCCGGTGTGGCGGTTGGACCACAGGTCGTAATCCTGCACGGACGCCGGACCGTTGAAGCCCCAGAAGCTGTACAACGGGTCGTTCATGTAGGTCACGGAGGCGTTCACGCGCATGTTGGGAATCAGGTACTTGGAGTCATAGGCCAGGTACAGGCGCATGCGGTGGCTGTGTGTGAAATAGGAGGCTTCCCAGCTGATCTTGTGGAGCGGATCCGGATAGGTGGAGCCGTCGCCGTAATAATAAACGTCGCCGAAAGCGCCGGCCTGGAAACCGTTGTCCGTGGACCAGGTGGCGGTCGGAAGGAGGCCGAAGCTCCAGCCGGTCTTCATCTCCTTCTCTTCTTCTTGGGCGGAGAGGGTGAGCATCGCGCCTGCGGCGAGCAGGGCGAGGACAGTTAGGAATAATTTCTTCATATCTGTTATCAATTATGTCGGTTCAGCAGGCAAATATAACAAAACTTTCGTTATATCCCTAAAAATCGTAAGTCCTAGGACTTCCGGCTGTCGATCCAGACCCAGAGCCGGTACATCAGCCAGCCCCAGCCCAGGAACAGGACGATATGGACCCAGAGCGGGACCTCCGTCCGGTAGGCGTCGTCCCGGACCACGGACTCGAAACCAGGGATGTCGGCATAATAGTAGGCCCCGGCGCCGAAGTCGTAGTCCGGCGAGAGGCCCAACCGGCAGGCCATGATCCAGCCGGCGCAACCGAGGACGGCCACGACCGTGAGGATCGTGACCGCCCGGAAAATGCGTTTGCGCCGCTTGGAATCCATTATTTATACAGGTCCAGG
>CADBYT010000037.1 GCA_902798975.1 uncultured Bacteroidia bacterium
GTCGTTCGTGAGCTTGCCGTTCACCACGACCGGGAAATCGTGGTGGACGCGGTAGTGGTGCTCGCGAAACGTCTTGAGCGGCATCGTCGGCGCGGACGGATAATAGTTCGATACGGTCAGCAGCTCAAAGCCCCGGTCGATGTAGGCATCGAGCATCTTCTGGTCATCGCAGTGTCCGTGGGAGGTGGTGTGGACCTCTTTCACACTCGTCCAGTCCAATCCAGAATAGGGTTGTCGGTTGCGCGGGGAAACGGATTTTTTCTTCGCCACGGCGGTTCCGGCCACAGCATCCAACCCAGCAAGCGCGGAGAGCGCCGCCGTGCCGATAAAAAATCTCCGTGTCATGGGTCCACTCCTGAAAAACAAAAAGACAGCATGAATGTATCACATCTGCTCTTTTTGTCAAGCGGATTTGCGGCCCTCGCCGACCCTCGCAGTTCGTTATAATAACGGACACTCCTTTGAAGACCATATCAGGATTCTGGCGGGCCCGTTCGTCAAATACTGGGCACCCTTGGTATCATGGGAGGCATGAACATGTCACGGATGGCAACGAGCGAATACATCGGGGCAAAGCGCCGTGCGTATGCGGGATCGAAACCCGACAGGCGCAGGCGCATCCTCGACGAAGTGTGCGAAACGACGGGCTACTCGCGCAAGCACGCGAACCGGCTGCTGACGGGGAACCGGAAATTCAAGGAGCGCAAAGGGCGCGGGCCGAAGTACACGGACCGCGACAGGGCGGTTCTCATTCGTGTATGGCGAGAGGTGGGATGTCCCTGCACGACCTACTTCCGCGCAAACATCGACGAATGGCTGCGGGAGTACCGCACCTGCGTCGCGCATGTCCCCGACGACGTGGCAGCCCATCTGCTCGCGATGAGCGCCTCGACGATGGACCGCCTGCTCAAGGGCGTGAAGCGCGACAGGCCGGGGTCCATGCAGCGAAACCGCAGGTCGGGACGCAACGAGGAGCTGCTCAAGGCCATCGCGTGCAGGTCCGGGGAGATCGTCATGGGATGCGGCGTGCCGCCGGGCGACATCCAGACCGACACGGTGGCGCACTGCGGCGGAGACATGGGCGGGAACTTCTGGTGGACGCTCACGGCGACCGACCGCAAGACCCAGTGGACGGAGCTGCAGCCGGTGTGGAACAGGGGCATGTACGCCACGCGCGACGCGCTGGATGCCGCGCTGAGGCGCATCCCGTTCGAGGCTTGGAGCGTCCACCACGACAACGGCAAGGAGTATGTAAGCCACGCCATCGCCGAATGGCGTGGCGTGCGCTGGAAGATGCCGTTCTCAAGGTCGCGCCCATACCAGAAGAACGACAACGCGCATGTCGAGCAGAAAAACGGCTCCGTCGTGCGAACCCTGCTCGGCGAAAGCCGTCTGGACAGACGGGAGCTGGAGCCGGAGCTGCGGCGCCTGTGCGAAGACTATTCGGACTACAGGAACTTCTGCGTCCCCTGCAAGATGCTCGTGGCGAAGATCAGGCGCACGGACGGCAAAGGATTCACATGCCGCTACGACAGGCCGCAGACACCATACGCCAGGGCCATCTCAGAACCAGCTGTGCCCGAAGAGGCCAAGGACGCTCTCCGGCGACGCAAGGCGAAGATCAACGGCATCGAGCTCTATCACCGCATCCTGAAAAGGCTACGCCGGATCAGGCGGCTTCAGGCAACTCCGACAGACCCTTCCCCCGTCCCCGTCCGCTCGGCCTTGGCGCCTGACGGCGCCACCCCTCCGGGGACGGCCTTCGCTTCCGGGGACGGGGCAGAACAACGCCACATCCCACCATCTCAACCCCTCAGGAAAGTGTCCAGCTTTTGACGAACGTAATGTACAGGCCTTCAATCAAAGAGTGTCCGTTCTATTTGACGAACTGGGGGCCGGACCTCCGGTTTTCCGTGTAGTAGATCCCTGCGAAACAACCGGAGACGGAGACGTGACCTCGCTACACTTCATACTTGAGGATGCGGCCATCCTTCACCACGATGTGGCTCTTCGCGTAGGCGTCGATATCCGGCTCATGCGTGACCACAATGATGGTCTTTCCCTGCTCGTACAGCTCCTGGAAAAGTCCCATGATCTGCACAGAGGTCTTCGAGTCAAGGTTGCCTGTAGGTTCATCTGCGAGCAGGACGGCCGGATCGTTGGCCAGAGCCCGCGCCACCGCCACACGCTGACGCTGCCCGCCCGAGAGTTCCGATGGAAGATGCGACAGGCGATGATCGATCTCCACGCGCGCCGCCAGCTCTTTCGCGCGGCGGGTGCGCTCGGCCTTGGGCAACCCCAGATAGAACATCGGCATCTCGATATTGTCCAGCACCGTCAGCTGGGGGATGAGATGAAAACTCTGGAACACGAAGCCGAGATTCTTCAGCCGGTGGTCGGAGAGGTCGTTGTCGTTCATGTGCGAGACGTCCGTGCCATTGAGCCGATACGTGCCGGAAGTCGGGCGGTCGAGACAGCCGAGGATGTTCAGGAGCGTTGACTTCCCCGATCCCGAAGGGCCCATGATCGCGACGTATTGCCCCCTCCGGATCGTGAACGAAACGCCGTCCAGCGCCTTCACCGTTTCACCGCC
>CADBYT010000038.1 GCA_902798975.1 uncultured Bacteroidia bacterium
GTCGCGCGGATGGCGGCTCAGGGCAATGCCCGCGGCTTTCTCCGACTGACCCATCAGGTAGGCGGGGGAGGTGTCGAAGTAATTGATCCCGTGTTCGATCGCGTAGTCCACCATCTCATTGACGGCCTCCTGGTCGATGACCCGCTGCCCGTCTTTCTCAATCATGGGCCAGCGCATGCAGCCGAAGCCCAGGAGGGAAACCTTGTCCCCGTTGACGGGATTCTCGCGGAGCACCATCTCCTCCGGACCTTCCTCGGCCGGGGCCGTCGCGGCCTTCTTGGGCGCGCATCCCACGGCGGCGGCGCCGAGGGCCAGCGCCCCCGCGCCCGATATCTTGATAAAGTCTCTTCTTTCCATACTTGTCATTTCGAGCTTGCCGAGAAATCTATTCCTCGATATGGTTATGCCGTCCATTGACGGTGATCGCGCTGATCGGACGTGCCGGGCACAGGTTCTCGCAGGCGCCGCAGCCGATGCAGCGCTCCTCGTTCACCACGGGCCGGCGGTAGCCGGTCGCCTCGTCCTTGACGAGCCGGATGGTCCTTGACGAGCCGGATGGCGCCGGCGGGGCAGTGGCGGGCGCAGTTGCCGCATTCCACGCCTTTCTCCACCACGCAGAGTTCCGCGTTCACACGGGCCGTTCCCACGTGGTACTGCGTCTTCTCCTCCTTGGTGATCTTCCTGATGGCGCCCGTCGGGCAGAGTTCGGAACAGCGGGTGCACTCCGGGCGGCAGTAGCCGCGCTCGTAGGACATCTCGGGCTGCATGAAGTGCTTGAGGTCCGTCGACGGACGAAGAACGTTGTTCGGGCACTCAGCCACGCACAGCTGGCAAGCCGTGCAGCGGCGGTAGAAGTCCTTGACGCTCTTGGATCCGGGAGGCGTGAGGGGAATGTCCCGCTCGGGCACTTCCTTGTCCAGGATGGTGGCGAAACCGCCGTCCACCTTCTTCTCCTGCGCCTTCAGCGCGGCCGTTCCCACGGCCAGCGCGGCGCCGGCGATGAATGCCCGGCGGCCCGCGTCGCCCTGTTCAGATGCCTGATCGGGTCGGGCATGACGGTTCGCGTCATTCCGGGCTTGACCCTTTCCCTCATTCCGGGCTTGACCCGGAATCTCTTCCTTCTTCCCCCAGGCGTACCGATACTTCAGCCCGCCGAACTTGCAGGTGTCGATGCAGTTGAAGCAGTCCACGCAGCGGGAATAATCGATCTTGCGGTTCTCCACGTCGATGCAGGAAGCCTTGCAGTTGTGTTCGCACTGCTTGCAGCCCTTGCACACGTTCGCGTCGATCATCGGACGGAACATCGCGAAGCGGGAGAAGAAGCTCAGCGTCGTCCCCACCGGGCAGATGGTGTTGCAATACGTCCGTCCGTTCCGCCAGGCCAGGATGACGACCACTACAAGCGTGACCGCAGCCACAATGAAGGTGGGCAGACTGCGGAGCCAGACCTCCTTGTCATAGAAGGTATAGCTGTTCGCCCGCTCTGCCAGGGTGGCGAAGAGATTGTTCACCCAGAGGTAGACCGGCTGGAACAGGTTTTGGACGATGCGTCCCCAGGCGCTGTACGGGGCCAGCAGGGCCACGAGCGCCTGCACCCCCACGATGAGGGCGATGACGAAGAGCGCCCACACGCCGTAGCGCAGCCACTTCATTTCCGGGCTGTAGCTGTACGGCTTGCGGTTCTTGTTCTTGCGCTTGCGCGCCACGTTGAGGTGCGCCACGCCGTCCTGGAACACGCCCAGCGGGCAGATGACGGAGCAGTAGACCCGTCCGAAGACCAGGGTCAGGAGGACGAGGCCGACGATGACGGCGACGTTGAGGGCCATCACGGCCGGCAGGAACTGGATCTTCGCCATCCATCCCAGCCATCCGTGCAACGCTCCCGTGAAGTCGAGGAGCAGCAGCGTGATGCCCAGCCAGAAGACAACGGCCAGCGCGATGCGTATTTTCCTAAGCATTTGCCCTTTTATTGTTTATCAGACAAATTTAGGAAAAAATACTCAATCCAGAATGACCAGCGCGCGGGAGGGATGTGAAAACGTGAGCTTTATGACGTCCGCGTCGGCGCGGTTCAGCGTGGCCGGCCACCAATTGTCGAAGACAACCCCATCCGTCGACCAGTGGAGCCCTTCGGACTTGATAGTCAAAGAATTATCGGGGGAGAACAGCGATACGCGCCGTCCCTTGCCCACGTGCAGTTCGCAGCTGTCCGTGATGGCGAAAGCCGTGGAATAGTCCGACACCATCTCCACGCGGATGCCCTCCAGGTCGAACATCCGGGTGTATTCCATCAGCAGTCCCAGGTTGCCCACGGTATGGTCCTCGCGGAGTCCCGAAGCGCCCAGGATATGGATGTCGGTCACGTCCGGATGATGATCCAGCACATACCGCATCGCCTTTGTTAGGTCATTGTAGTCCTGCTCTTCCACCGGAATGACAATCGGCGCCAGTTTTTCCCGCAGCCGCCTGGGCAGCGAGTCCATATCCCCGATCACCGCCTCCGGCAACTTCTTCTCCCCGAACTTCCGCAGATACTTCACCGCCGCCCCGTCACAGCACACCACCGCCTCCGCACTCTCTAACAGGTACAAAGGATAATCCTTCCGAGGAAATTCCCCATTACACAGGATAACGATGCTATGCATCTTCTTCTTCGGGTTTTGTCTTCAGAATTTCGGCCTTGGAAGTACCCTTCGAGGTGGTGTAGGTTTCCGGCTCGCGGAAGCCCAGGAGGAAGGCCTTGACGTCCATCCGCTTCTTGCCCGCGAGCTGGATGTCGGTGAGCGCGAGCGCGCCGTCCTGCGTGGCGACGGCGAGGTAGGTCTTGCCGTCGGAAAGGACGGTGCCCGGCGCGGCGTGGAGGTCGGAGCGCATCTCGCCGAAGAAGACCTTCAGCTGCGTCGCCTGGCCGTCCTTGACGAGCTCGGTGAAGGCGCCCGGG
>CADBYT010000039.1 GCA_902798975.1 uncultured Bacteroidia bacterium
GCCGTTGCGGGGGCTGATGAACACGGCATCCGACACGCTGCCGAAGGCGAGCTTGCCGTTGTCGATGTAGGACAGGGGCATCAGCTGGGTCCAGCCCATGCCCGTCAGGGCAGCGCCCACGCGCTGCGCCATGTCCAGACCGTCTCCCTGCTGGGAGGCGGAGTTGGTCGTGGCCATCCCGGCGGTCAGGTACTGGCTGTCCCAGAAACGGTTGGTTTCCATGACTTTGCGGATGTTGGCCGCGTAGCCGCCCGTGGCGACGATGACGCCCTTGCGGGCGAATGCGGTCACGGGGGTGCCGTCATCCATCAGGGCCTTGACACCCCGGACCCTCCCGCGCCGCACGATGAGTTCCCGCGCGGCGGTGGAGGTCAGGACGCGGTTCTCCGGGCTGGCCTGGATGAAGGTCGTGTAGGGCGCCATGATGTAGGCGCCAAGGTTGCCGTCGTAGTGCTCGGCGATGCCGTCGCCGTCCGTGTCGATGTCGGCTCCGAGCATCTTGTTGCCACGGAACCACAGGGCGCCGACAATGATGATCTGCCGCTCGAGGAAGCTGACGCCCATCGCGGAGAGCCAGGGCTTGAGTTCCTGTCCCTTCTCCACGATCTGGCGTGCCATGCGCAGGTCGCTGTACACCCACTCCGTCTTGTCGGCGCTCTGGCGCAGGCCGCCGTAGTAGGTCTGGAAGATGTGCAGGTTCTGGGTCGAGAACAGTGCCAGGTCGGTCTCCGGCCCGCGGGCCAGCTTCGGCCGGGCCCAGGCCAGGTACTCTGCAATCTCCTTCTTCAGGTCTTGAAGGACGGGGAGATACTCGCCGTGTACGCCGTGACGGGCCAGTTGGGCGATATCGCCCGGCTCGAACGCGTGCGTGGCATAGTAGGCCTCGTCAAAATCCTTCTCTTCCCACTGGAGGATGGTCTCAAGCTCTTTGATGCAGCCGGGGCCGGACTTCGTCTTCGGGTAACTCACCCCGTCGTAGCCCACGCCTTCCGTCGCTTCGGGACGGGCCGGTTCCCAGACCAGATAAGGCATCACGCATTGGAAGATCCCGCCCGAGACCAGGGTGTTGCCACCCATCTCGGCGTTTTTCTCGATCACCAGCACTGTGTTGCCCAGCTGGGCAGCTTCGGCGGCTGCTGCCAGTCCGGCGCCGCCGGCGCCCACGATCACCACATCCCACGTGCCTTCCACGGACTTCCGCTGCTCCCGGGACACGGCCTGAGTCCGGAACTGCCCGGGATCAGACACCTTCGCCTGGACGGCAGCGTCCATCACGCCGTCCAGCAGCGCGCGGCTGGTCACGGAAGCGCCCGACACGGCATCTACGCCCAGGCCGTTGGCCTGGATAATCTGCGGGATCAGCCGGTCGAAGACGACGTCCCCGACGTGCGGGGTCTCGTACTGATCCAGCACCTGGATATCCGTGATACACGAATCGCTGAAAGAGACACTTAGGCGTATATCGCCGTTATGCCCCGGGGTGGTCACCTCGTAAGTGCCGGCCAGGAAGGTCAAAGGCGGCACCTGTCTGCATCCGCAGGCCAATAATAAAACGGCGAATAACAGCAAGCGTCTCTTCATGGTTGTGCGTTATTTATTCTTCCCAATATTCAATTCTGGTCAAGGCGAAGGACGCCGGATAGCGCTTGCCGTATTCATCTTCGCGGATGGCGCCCCAGATCATGGTCTGATCGTCCAGGGACATGATTTCCCACCACTCGCGGTACTCGACGCCGTTGTCAACCCAACGCGTGAGAAGCAGGCGGCCGTCTACGTAGTATTCATTCTCCGTGTTGGAGCTGGGAACCCAGTTATTGCCCTGCTTGACGTAGTAAACATAGTTTTTGCCCTCATACTTCCAGCGGTGCACCTGGCCGTCGTCATACTGGGAATGGTCACTGGTCGCGCGGCCCTCCCAGGTGCCCAGAATGTAGGACCCGTAATTGACCGGCGTCTTTTCCTGCTTCCTGAGCTCGAGGCTCACTGCGGGATAGGGGAGCGTCCTTCCGTCCTGATACAGCGTGCGCCGATACATACAGTGGATGTTCTCATCGTCGATGAAACCGACCTTCATCTCGTCAACGAAGGTGGTGTTCTCGTCCAACTTGCAGGTGAGGGTAATCACATTGTTCTCTATCACATAGTCGAACTCGCGCTGGGTGGCCCATTCCTTCTCGCCGGAGAGCGTTTCCACAAACGAAGCGCTGATGGCAGCCTGGGTTCTGGAGAAGAAGGTGAACACGGCCTTCTCGTTGGTGAGGGCGATCTCGCCGTTCAGCTTCTCCGTCATCCACTTGGTGCTCTTGATGGTACGCATGATTTCGTCGGCCGTGGGGACCTGTACCTTG